>NZ_SMKL01000020.1 GCF_004348545.1 Jiangella ureilytica
CCGACCGGCCCGCGCCGGTGCAGCAGGCCTGGCGCCGGGTACGCGGCGAGGTCTAATCCCCCTCGGGGAGCGGGCCATCACGAGGATCACCCGAGCCTCAACACGCCTGCAGGCCTGGTACGGCACGCAATCCCCTGGTGAACGTGATCATCTCGAGCCAGCGGGGCCGGGCGAACGCCCCAGACCAACCGTCAGCGGGCAGCGGAATCCGGCGCCAGCGGTACGAGGCCCAGGGCCGTCCTTGGGGAGGGGCCTAATGGTCTTGAGACCGCCGCGCTCTCGACGATCGAGACGGCTGGGGCTCAGCCGCCAACGCCGCGGCTCACGACGAACTGGACGGTGATGACGGGACCGGGCGCGGCTCCGCCAACTCGGGGTCGGCGGGTGACGGTTCGGGGTCGGGCGGGTGTTGGCGCCGACGGGCCCGGTTCACCCAGCGGATCAGCGCGCGATAGGTGTCGTCGCGGACGAAGATCATGTCGGCGGCGATCATCGAGAGCGAGAACCACGGCAGCGCCATGGTGACGGCGATGCCGATGTGCATCGCGAAGATCGCCAGCAGCGCCAGCACGCGCGTCCCGCGCCGCATCAACAGCAGCGGGAACAGCACCTGCACGAACACCGTCACGTAGCTGCCGACCGTGACGAAGAAGCCGTTGGTGTAGACGAGCTCGTTCAGGCCGGGCCAGGGCGCGTACTGGCCGATGCGCAGCGGGTAGTAGAGGCCGACGCCCTCCTGCCACATGCTGCCCTGGACCTTCGACAGCCCGGAGGTCATGTAGATCATGAAGACCTGCGTGGCGACGGCGATCAGCGCGACGTTGTGGAAGAGCGTGCCGGTCCACGGGGGCAGCGCGATCAGCGGGCGGTAACCGGGCCGGGCGCGCCGGCGGGCGTCGAGCGACCAGCGCATCGACGTGTCGGCGAAGCACAGGAACAGCAGCATGATGCGCACGATGTTGTCGCCGGCGTCGTCGCCCAGCGGGTTGAGCCGCATCAGGCTCGCGATGAAGATCATCAGCACCGGCGTGACGACCCGGGTGCGCCAGCCCAGCGTGAACGCGACGGCGAGCGCGGCCAGCAGCAGGTACTTCAGCGTGAAGACGGTGGTGTTGTCGTCATGGGCGAAGACGGCGGTGAACGGGAAGCCGTACTCGTCGACGGTGAGCCAGGGGGTCAGCCAGCGCGCGCCCGGGCCCCACACATAGTGCCGGTTGGTGAAGTTGACGGTGAGCGAGCCGAGGATCGCGATGCCGATGAGGATGCGCATCGCGGCCAGCCCGTAGGTGGCCTTCTTGCCGTCGAACAGCCAGCGCTCGCCGGAGTCGACGGTCCGCCCGACGGCGCCGGTGACGACCCGGATCGCATCGCCGATCACTGTGACATCCGTTCGTCGGGCCGGGCGACGCCGGACGCGCCTTCTCCGGTACCTCGCGGTCCCGGATCGACGGCCGGGGGAACCTCCGGCCCGCGCCCGTCCGCCGATGTCGCCCGGCCCTCCCGAGACTCGCCGTCCCGGTTCTCGACCAGGCCGTCGACGACGTCGGCGAAGGCGGCCTCGTCCTGGTTCGGGTCGACGAGCACCGGGCGCCAGCCGAAGTCGCGGGTCGTCTGCTGCGGGTTCTCGGGCACCGGGTCGAAGCGGACG
The DNA here is from genome assembly GCF_004348545.1 of Jiangella ureilytica. Lineage (GTDB taxonomy): Bacteria > Actinomycetota > Actinomycetes > Jiangellales > Jiangellaceae > Jiangella > Jiangella ureilytica. The sequence continues at coordinate 1,649 of NZ_SMKL01000020.1, forward strand.
TCCCAGCGCGGCACCGGCGTGCGGACCAGCTGGATCTGGACGGCGACGACGTCCTCGCCCCACAGCGCCCGGGCGAACTGGGTGGCGTAGCCGGTGGCGACACGGTCGGCCCGGACGATGTTGGCCACCCGCGACGACGTCTCGCCGCCCTGGGCCGCGATGAGGTCGTCGGCCAGCGGGCGCCAGTCCTCCATGTCGGTGTAGTCGCGGGCGACGATCTCCTGCTGCTCGTCGCTCAACGCGTTCCATGCGGTGTTGACGCGACGGTGCAGGTTCGACGTGAGCCGGCTCGCCCGCGACGGCGCGGGGTCGTGGTGGATCAGCGTCCACTCCAGCCGGGTCGGCTCCTCCCAGTCCGTCGTGCGCAGGGCGCCGGTCTGCGGGTCCTCGACCTGCGCCCGCACCAGGATCTCGTCCTCGGCGTTGACGGGGTTGGGCGCGAACAGGCTCCAGTTCTGCTGGAAGAACGGGCGCATGTACCCGGACACCTGCCCGCCGACGGAGTCCTTGATCGGGTTGGCGGGCGCGTTCCAGAGGAACGTCATCACGAAGTGCAGCGCGACGACGCCGACCAGGAAGAACGCGACACCCTTCGCGATCGGCGGCACCTGCGCGCTCCGGCTCTCGTCCGGTCGCGCGTCCGGCCTCTCGTTCGGCACGCGGGCCAGGCTACCTGGTGGGCACGGGCTCGGCCGGAGCCTCCTCGCCGACGGGGCGGCCGGCAGCCGGGCGGCCGGCCGCCGGCCGGCCGCCCTCGGGCGGGACTCCCCCGCCGGGCTCCGCGGCACCCGGCCGCCGTCGTCGCCGTCGCTCCTCCCACGCGCCCCGGACCCCGGCCGCGATGCCCTGGTAGGTGGAGTCGCGGATGAAGACCTGGTCGCCGGCCATGATGAACAGCGAGAAGAACGGCAGCCCCATGATGACCGCGATGCCCGCGTGCATGCCGAGGACGCCAAGGAGCGCGACCACGCGGGTGCCGCGGCGCAGCAGCATCAGCGGGAAGAACAGCTGGATGAAGACGGAGAAGTACGAGACCACCAGCACGCCGAACGGGTTGTCCGACAGCAGGTCGTTGAGCCACGGCCACGGCCGGTACTGCCCCACCTGCATGGGGTAGTAGACGGCGGTGCCCTCCTGCCAGGCCTCGCCCTGCACCTTGTAGAGCGCCGAGGCGACGTAGATGATGCAGATCTGCGCGGCGACGGCGACGACGGCGAGGTTGTGCACCAGAATGCCCAGCCGGCCGGCGCCACGGCGCAGCGGCTCGGGCGTGAACCGGCGCGGCCACAGGCGGCGGCTGAGGCCCTGCTCCTGCCGTGTCCGGCGGCGGGAGTCGAGCGACCACCGTCCGGACAGGTCGGCGAAGCACAGGTAGATGAGCAGGATGCGGAAGATGTTGTCGCTCTGGTCGCCGTAGAGCGGGTTCGACTCGATGAGGCTGACCCAGCAGATCAGCAGCAGCGGCGCGACGACTCGGGTGCGCCAGCCGAGCGTGAACAGGATCGCCAGGGCGAGGACGATGAGCATCTTGATGGTCAGCGTGGTCGGGTCGCTGCCGCCCTCGAACAGGGTGAAGGGGAACCCGAAGCCGCCGTTGCGCTCGATCGGCGACATCCACTGCGCGGCGTCGCCCCACAGATAGTGCCGGTTGGCGAAGTTGGCCAGCAGGAACCAGACGGCCGCGCCGCCGAAGATGATGCGGACGACGGCGACACCGTACGTGGCGCGCTTGGCGCCGAGGAGCCACTCCTCGCCCTTGCCGACGGTGGCGGCCACGCCGTCCAGCGCGCGGTCGACGGCGGACCCGATCACCGGAACCTCCCGATGGCCTCGGCGAACGCGTCGCTGTCCTGGCCGTCGTACTGGTAGAGCGGGCGGCGGCCGAACTCGCGGACCTGCACGCTGGGGTCGTCGCCGCGGTCGTCGAAGCGCGGCGCGCGGGTCTCTTGCAGCTGCACCTCGACGTACTGGATGCCGGAGTCGCGGCCCCACCAGGCCCACACGAACTGGGTCGCGTACGCCGTCATGGCGCGGTCCAGCCGGAGCACGTAGGAGATGCGGGCGTCGGAGCTGCGGTCCGCCTCGGCCAGCATGCGCTCCTCCATGCGGTGCCACGCGTTCTCGTGGTAGTTCCCGGCCAGCGTCTCGCGCTCCGACGCGGTGACGAGGCGGTACTGCTTGCGCATGTTGCCGGCCAGCCTGCGGGTGACGATGCCGGCGCGCGACGGCGCCAGGCTGTGCAGGATGTTGCCCTCGATCTCGAGGTCGGTGACGTTCACCCATTCGGTCGAGGTGTCGGCGTCGTACCAGCCGCGCACCAGCATGGAGTACTCGACGCTGATGGGCGTCGGGGCGAAGAGGCTCCACTCCTGCTGGAAGTACGGCTGCATATAGGTGGTGAGCGACGTGCCCAGTGTCGTCTTCGCGGCGTTCGCCGGCCCGACGAACACCGCCGTGGCCAGCAGGTGCGCCACCAGCACCGCGCCCAGCGCGCCGGCGACCACCTTGATCCATGTCGGCCGCGGCTGCTGGTGGTGCTGCTGGCGCGCCGCTGCCGTCGTCTCCTGGTCCTGCATCGTGTCTGCCCTCGTGTGTCGACCGCCTGGTTCGACCGGTCCCGGAAACGCCGATCTGGTGGGTCCGCGCCCTGGCTTGGGAGCGGACCCACCGTGATCGATCACCGGAGCCGTGGTGCTACTCCGTGGTGCTGTTGGTGCTCAGTGGTGCTGTGTCACTCGACCGTGAGGCCACGGCGACGGCTCACGGCGTAGGCCGCGATGCCACCGGCCAGGACCAGGCCCAGGCCGAGGATCAGCAGCTGGCTCGAGCCGGCACCGGTGTCGGGCAGCTCGCCGCCGTCGTCGTTGCCGTCCTCGTTGCCGTCCTCGTTGCCGTCGACCTCGGTGCCGTCGACCTCGGTCTCAGTGCCGTCGACCTCAACCTCAGTGCCGTCCACCTCGGTCTCGGTGCCGTCGACCTCGACCTCGGTCTCGGTGCCGTCGACCTCGACCTCGGTCTCGGTGCCGTCGACCTCGACCTCGGTCTCGGTGCCGTCCACCTCGACCTCGGTCTCGGTGCCGTCCACCTCGACCTCGGTCTCGGTGCCGTCGACCTCGGTCTCGGCCTCGTCGGCCAGGTGGTTCGGGCCGACGTGCGACTCGGCCAGCGTCACCGAGACGCCGCCCTCGACGGCACCCAGCACGGTGACCTGCAGAGCCGCGACGCTGTACGCCTCCGAGGTGGAGGCCTTCTCGACGTTGCTCGCCGCGCGGGCCGTCGTCGGCATGGCGGCGCCTGCTTCGGGCTGGTCCGGCTGGACGTTGACCTTGATGGACAGGATGTCGCTGAGGGCGGTACCCAGACCGTCGACCCCTGCATCCTCCAGCAGACCGTCGAGCAGTCCGACCAGCGTCGGACCGAGCACCGGGATCTCGCCGAGCGCGTCGACCAGCACGCCGTTGAGGACGTCGACCAGGGCCGGACCGATCAGCTCGCTGTTGGGCGGCAGGTCGTTCAGACCCTCGAGCAGCACGTCGAGGTCGATCACGATCTGGCCGTTCGAGATGCTGATGCCCTCGCCGAGCTCCAGCGGCGGGATCGCCGGGTTGTTCAGCAGCGGGATGGTGATGACGATCTTGCCTTCGGCGATCTCGTAGTCGCGCGAGACCTCGAAGTCGTCGTCACCGGAGGGCGCGAGGTGCGCCTCCGACGAGATGGCGCCGAGCTCGAGCTCGACGTCGGCGATGAGGTCCGTGAGGCCCTCGCCGAGCAGGTCGGTCAGGTCGAAGGTCGCGTTCGCCGGGAAGCCGGCGTCGACACCCGTGCCGATGCCGCCGTTGTCCGCGACCGCACCGGTCGCGGCGTCGGAGACGGCGCCGTCCTTGGCCGTCGCCCACTGGTTGACCGCACCCAGCTGGATGATGTCGTTCAGGGCGTCGAGCTGGATGCCCTCGGGGAAGTCGAGCTCGATCGAGTTCAGCAGTTCAACAGTGAGCGGGTTGGCCTCAGTGACAGGCTCGGGGTCGCCCAGGTTCTCCACCTCGACGCCGGCGAGCTCGGCGATGTCGTCCAGGTCAGCGCCCAGGACGGTGCCGTCCAGGAATCGCGCACCAGCGCGCGACTCGTCACCCTCGGCCGCTGCGGCGGGCGCGAGCCACGCACCGACAGCGAAAACCGGGGCAATACCAGCTGCGAGCAGCGTTGCCGCTGCGCGACGCCGGCGCATAACAGGTGTTGCAGGCATGCCTTCTCCTCTGGCATTTGCATTTCATGGCGGGCTCCTTCGCAGCGGCCATCAGATGTGCCTTGGCCGGCGAAGCGTGATCATGAACCTACAACTGCTCCGGAGACGTGTCTCGCACTTGGTGAATTTGCCTCCCGGGACACCGACCGCCCATTCACCCCGTGTCGCCCCCGATGCCTCGAAAGGCTCGATCCCGGAATTTGGGATCAGGCAGGACGATCCTTTCTTTCGCCTCGTACCCGGATGATCCGGACACAGTGGGAGCTAACGTCCTGCTGAATCCTGGCCAAATCGGGCGAAACACCCGTCGGTGACGCGCGCAAATCGGGACCACTGGTCTAAACCGAGAGAGTGCCCGCCGTGACCGAATCGTTACCAAAGGCCGACACGCGGGTCCGTTCCCGGCGCTCGATTTTTCCGCCCTATGTCCTGGTCAGAGCACCATTGAGCGGAGTGCGACTGGGCCATTCGGCTGATGGCGCCATGCGTTGTGCATATGTCAGTCGGCGGTGCGCCGGAATGGCCGGGAATGCCGACGGCCGGCGGTGTGACCCGGAGTCCCGGATCCACGACCGCCGGCCGCCGCTTCTCAGTGGGTGTCGGGGCGTTCGGCTCAGCCCTGGCCGATGCCGCGCCGGCGGCTGACCGCGAAGGCCGCGAGCCCGCCGGAGAGCATCAGGCCCAGCCCGACGATCAGCAGCTGGCTCGATGCGGTACCGGTGTCGGGCAGGTGCTCGTCGTCCGCGCCGCGGTCCTCGCGACCGTCGTCGTCGCCGGCCGTGTCGACGCCGTCGACCTCGGTGCCGTCGACCTCGGTGCCGTCGACCTCAGTGCCGTCCACTTCAGTGCCGTCCACTTCAGTGCCGTCCACTTCAGTGCCGTCCACTTCAGTGCCGTCCACTTCAGTGCCGTCCACTTCAGTGCCGTCCACTTCAGTGCCGTCGACCTCGGTCTCGGTGCCGTCGACCTCGGTCTCGGTGCCGTCGACCTCGGTCTCGGTGCCGTCGACCTCGGTTTCGGTGCCATCGACCTCGGTGCCATCCACCTCAGTCTCCGTGCCGTCGACCTCCGTACCGTCCACCTCGGTGCCGTCGACCTCGGTCTCGGTGCCGTCGACCTCGGTCTCGGTGCCGTCGACCTCGGTTTCGGTGCCATCGACCTCGGTGCCGTCGACCTCGGTCTCGGTGCCGTCCACCTCGGTTTCGGTGCCATCGACCTCGGTGCCGTCGACCTCGGTCTCGGTGCCGTCCACCTCGGTCTCGGTGCCATCGACCTCGGTGCCGTCGACCTCGGTCTCGGTGCCGTCCACCTCGGTCTCGGTGCCGTCCACCTCGGTCTCGGTGCCGTCCACCTCGGTCTCGGTGCCATCGACCTCGGTCTCGGTGCCGTCCACCTCGGTGCCGTCCACCTCAGTCTCGGTGCCGTCCACCTCGGTCTCGCCACCGTCGTCCGCGAGGGTGTTGGGGCCGACCGTGGACTCGGCCAGCGTCACGACCGCGACCGGAGCCGAGGGCAGCGCCGTCACCTCGATCGCCGCCACGCTGTACGGGCCGTCGCTGACGCGGGCCAGCGCGCTCACCGGGGCGACCGGCTGGTCGTCCTGGACGTTGAGCGTGATGGACAGGATCGACGCGAGCAGCTCGCCCACCGGGGTGAGCGCGTCGGTGAGCGATTCGACCAGGCCGGCCACCGTCTCGCCGAGCGTCGTGAGTACCCCGCCTTCGGCGAACACCGCCTCGTCGATCAGCCCGCCGACCGTGGTCAGCAGCGTGTCGAGGAGCGGCGCGATCAGCCCGGAGATCAGCCCGACGACGACGCCGGAGCTGTTGTTCACGACCTCGGCCTCGCCGGTGACGATGTTCTGGAGCGTGTCGCTCAGCTGCAGGTCCAGCACGCCGTCGAGGATCGGCAGCGCGCCGTCGACCTCGGCGTAGATCTTCAGATCCAGCTGGGCCGCGTTCAGCGCGCTCTCGACCGCGTCGACCACGTCGCTGACCAGCGTGTCCAGCAGGGTGCCGATGGTCTCGGCGAGCTGGTCGACGACAGCGTTGCTCAGCAGCTCGGTGTTGGGCGCCTGGTCGTTGAGGCCGCCGGCCAGGGTGTCGAGGTCGATGACCAGCGTGCCCTCGGCCAGGTTCAGCTCGACACCGGTGCCCTCGCCGAGCGGCGTCGCCAGGATCTCCTGCAGCGCACCCTGCAGGTCGGTCTCCAGCGTCACCGTGATCTCGGGGTTCTGCACCCCGATGACGGACAGCAGGTTCAGCAGCCCGTCCAGCGACGCGACCGTACTGGCGATGAGGCCCTCGGGTCCGGCCAGCCCGTTGACGGTGTCGTCGACGGTGCCGACGGCGTCCTCGAGGGCGGGCACGAGATCGGCGAGCAGGGGAAGTGTCAGCGTCAGCTGACCGCCGGCGATCTCATAGTCGCGGGTGACCTCGAACTCCTCGCCCGCCGGCGCCAGGTGCGCCTCGGACGAGATGGCGCCGAGCTCGAGTTCGAGGTCGGCGATCAGGTCGGTCAGCGCGTCACCGAGCAGGTCGGTGAGGTCGAACGTCGCGTTGCCGGGGAAGCCGGCCTCGGTGCCGGTCCCGACGCCGCCGTTGTCGGCGACCGCGCCCGTCGCGGCGTGCGAGACGCCGCCGTCCTCGGCCGACGCCCACTGGTTGACGGCGCCGAGCTGGATGATGTCGCTCAGCGGCAGCTGCAACCCGCCCGGCAGCGACACGTTCAGGGTGTCCAGGACCGTGAGGTCGAGCGGGTTCGCGTCGGTGACCGGCTCGGCCTGCCCGAGGTTCTCGACCTCGACGCCGGCCAGTTCGGCCAGGCTGTCGAGATCGGTCCCGAGGACCTCTCCGCTCAGGAATCGTGCGGCCGCGCGCGATTCGTCACCTTCGGCTGCCGATGCCGGCACCAGCCATGCACCGACGGCGACTACCGGGGCCACTCCGGCCGCCAGGAGCGTTGCCGCTACCCGGCGCCGGCGATGTCTTTCCCAGGAAGCCATTCCTGCTCTCCTTGGTCTGTTCGGGGAACGATTGCCTTCGCGCCGCCGCCGAGGATGGCGGACGATGAACGCGACGTACGTCGAGGACCTGGCCTTTGACGGTGTGATCGTACTGGCCCGACAGATCAGTTGACCTTGAGAATTGACGAATTACTCTCCGCGCGACAGGAAATGCGAGCGAAGGTTTCGTAGCGGAGAATACGGACAGATCACGACGCGCAGACCAGCGCTAACTCAGCTGATCCGGACAATCGGCCGCGACATTTTCCGCTGAAACCGCCGGATTTCCCCGGTGCTTGAGAATTCTCGCCGGAACTCCCCCGGCGACGGCCAGATCGGGGATGGTCCCGCGGACGACGGCGTGCGCGGCGAGCACGCAGCCGTGCCCCACGACGGCGCCGCGGAGCACCGTCACCTTGACCCCGAGCCAGCAGTCCGGGCCGATGCGCACCGGCGCCTTGACGATCCCCTGGTCCTTGATCGGCATCGTCAGGTCGTCGAAGCGGTGGTCGAAGTCGGTGACGTAGACCCAGTCGGCCACGAGCGTCCGGGCGCCGATCTCGACGTCCAGATAACAGGTCACCGTCGTGGACGAGCCGAGCACCGCCTTGTCGCCGATGCGCAACGTCCCCTCGTGGGCGTCGAGCGTGGTGCCGTCGCCGATGTGCACCCACCGGCCGAGCACGATCCGCCCGAAGCCGGGTCGCCCGGAGACCCGCGCCCGGCGGCCGAGGAACACCATGCCCTCGGTGACCACCTCGGGGTGGCGGAGCCGCAGCCGCGCCAGCCGCGCGTACCGGACGAGGTACCACCAGGTCCAGGCCCGGTTGCGCACCACCCAGCGCAGCGACGACGGCGTCAGGTAGCGCACCTGCCGGGGATCGCGGCGCGGGCGGCGGAACGACACCGCCACACGGTATTCCATGGGGCGCCGGGCCTGATCAGCCCGTTACGACGACGAGACCGACCCGAAACACCGGCGGCGGAGCCTGGAATCCATGAAGCAGACGCGACTGGCCGAATCGGCACACCTGTTCTCCGGCTCGGGCGTCACCACACGGCTCCGCGACGGGCGCTCGGTCACCATCCGGGCCGCCACGCCGCGCGACGCCGGTGACGTCAGCGCGATGCACGTGCGGTGCTCCACCGAGACCGTCCGGCACCGCTACCACTCCGTCCCGTCGATGACCGGGCGGTTCCTCTCCCAGCTTCTCGGCACCGACATCGCGCTGGTGGCGCAGGCGCCCAACCGGGCGGTCGTGGCGCTGGCGAACCTCGGGCGCGACGACGGCGACGCGGGCGAGCTCGCGGTGATCGTCGAGGACGCCTGGCAGCGGGCCGGTCTGGGCGCGACGCTGCTGGACCAGCTGGTCAGCATGGCCCGGCTGGTCGGCTACCGCGAGGTGTACACCGTCGGACTGCCCGGCAGCCAGTGGTACCGCCGCACGCTGGAACGCCACGGCCGCGCCCGGTTCGAGCGGTCGGACGGCTACGACGCGATGCGGCTGGCGCTGTCCGCTCCGCTGGCCCGGCTTCCGGCGGAACTGGGGGCGACGACGGCGGCAGCGTGAGCCGCCGCCGTCGTCGCCGGGGCACTACGACGGCCGGACCGCCGTCACCGACACGTTGTAGAACAGCTCGCGCGGGACGACGCGCGCCAGCACGCGGTCGGCGGCCGAGAGCCGCAGCCAGCTCTTGTAGGCGAACGTCGCCCAGCCCCAGCCGAGCCGGTCGGGGTTGACGGCGTGCTCGAACGTGCGCACCGGCCAGCCGAACCAGGCCGCCGTCAGCTCCTCGGTGACGGCGTGGGCGTGGGTGAAGCCGGACCGAGTGACCAGCGCCGTCAGCGCGCCGGGGTCGAAGGTGTGCAGGTCGACGACGGACTCGAGCGCGGCCGCGCGCGACGACTCGTCCAGCTCCTCCTGCGGCCGGGCCCACGCCTTGCGCAGCGGCGGCAGGTGCGTCGCGCGCGTGGCCGCCCACCAGGTGGCCCGCGACAGCGCCCGGGCGATCTTGTCGCCGTACGTCGTCGGCTCGCCGCAGATGACGACCCGGCCGCCGGGCTTGAGGACGCGGAGCATCTCGCGGAACGCCTGCTCGACGTCGGGGAGGTGGTGGATGACGGCGTGCCCGACGACGAGGTCGAACGTCTCGTCGGGGAACGGCAGGCGCTCGGCGTCGGCCACCTCGCCGGCGATCTCGAAGCCGAGCCCGCGGGCGTTGCGCCGGGCCGCGTCGACCATGCCCGGCGAGATGTCGGTGACGGTGACGTCGTCGAGCACCCCGGCCTGGCGCAGGTTCAGCGAGAAGAACCCCGTGCCGGCGCCGATCTCGAGCGCCTTCCCGTACGGCGCGTCGGGCCGGCCGGCGACGGCGGCGAAGCGGTCGCGCGCATAGGAGATGCAGCGCTCGTCGAACGAGATGGACCACTTGTCGTCGTAGGTCTGCGCCTCCCAGTCGTGGTAGAGCACCTGGGCCAGCTTGGTGTCGTTCCAGGCCCGCTCGATGTCCTCGGCCGACGCGGGCGGGCGCTCCGGCTCGCGTGCGCCCGTCATCAGCGGCCCTCGAAGGCGGCCTTGCCGGGGCCGCTCTCGATGAACGAGCGCATCCCGATGCCGCGGTCCTCGGTGGCGAACAGCCCGGCGAACTGCTGCCGCTCGATCTCGAGCCCGGTGTCGAGGTCGGCGGACAGTCCGCGGTCGATCGACTCCTTGGCCGCCCGCAGCGCGTAGGCGGGCCCCGACGCGAACTGCGCCGCCCACTCCACCGCCGCCGCGTAGACGTCCTCGCCCTCCGCGACCACCCGGTCGACCAGGCCGATGGCCAACGCCTCGTCGGCTCCCACCATGCGGCCGGTGTAGATGAGGTCCTTGGCGCGCGAGGGACCGACCAGCCGCGACAGCCGCTGGGTGCCGCCGGCGCCGGGAATGAGCCCGAGCAGGATCTCCGGCTGGCCGAGCTTCGCGTCGGCGGCGGCGAAGCGCAGGTCGCAGGCGAGCGTCAGCTCGCAGCCGCCGCCCAGCGCGTAGCCGGTGATCGCCGCGACCGTCGGCTTCGGGATGCGCGCGACGGCGGTGAACGCGGCCTGCAGCGCCACCGACCGGTCGACCATGTCGGTGTAGGACCAGCCGGCCATCTCCTTGATGTCGGCGCCGGCCGCGAAGACCTTCTCTCCGCCGTAGATGACCACGGCGCGGATGTCGCGCCGCGCCGTCACCTCGGCCGCGAGGGTCAGCAGGCCGTCCTGCATGGCGGCGTCCAGGGCGTTCAGCTTCGGCCGGTCCAGCCGGATGGTTCCGACGCCGTTCGCGACCTCCAGCCGTACGGGATCACGCTCACGTTCGCTCATCCCGGCACCGTACCGTGGCCCCGCGCCTACCTGGACGAAGAGGTTCTTGTCGGCGACATGGGCAACAATGCCCCGCGTGGATGTCGCGATGGAGCCATGGCCCGGTCACTGGACCCCGCTGGGAGCCACCTACGACGAGGAGGCCACGAACTTCGCCCTCTGGGCACCCGAGGCCGAGCAGGTCGAGGTCTGCCTGTTCGACGACGACGACACCGAGACCCGGCTGGTGCTGCCCAACCGCACCTTCGACGTCTGGCACGGCGCCGTCCCCGGGCTACGGGTGGGGCAGCGGTACGGCTTCCGGGTGCACGGGCCGTGGGATCCCGGCACCGGCCGCCGGTTCAACCCCGCCAAGCTGCTCACCGACCCGTACGCCCGCGCCGTCGACGGCGCCCTGACGGCGCATCCCGCGCTCTACGGCCACGTCCGCCCGTCCATGGACGCCGGCGGCGACCACCGGGTCCGCGACGACCGCGACTCCGCCCCGTACGTCCCCAAGTCGGTCGTCGTCGACGCCCATCCGTTCGACTGGCGCGGCGACGCTCCCCCGCGCGTGCCGTGGTCCGAGACCGTCCTCTACGAGGCCCACGTGCGCGGCTTCACCATGCGCCACCCCGGCGTGCCCGAGGAACTGCGCGGCACCTACGCCGGCCTCGCCCACCCGGCGTCCCTCGAGTACCTCACCAGTCTCGGCATCACCACCGTCGAGTTGCTGCCGGTGCACCAGTACGTCAGCGAGCCCGACTTCCTGCACCGCGGCTCGCTCAACTACTGGGGCTACAACACGCTGGCCTTCTTCGCCCCGCACAACGCGTACTCGGCCGCCGGCACGCGCGGCCAGCAGGTCGACGAGTTCAAGGCCATGGTCCGCGCGCTGCACGAGGCCGGGCTCGAGGTCATCCTCGACGTCGTCTACAACCACACCGCGGAGCAGGGCGACGGCGGCCCGACCCTCTGTTACCGCGGCATCGCCAACGAGGCGTACTACCACGTCGACCCCGCCGACCGCTCCCGCTACCTCGACTACACCGGCACCGGCAACACCTTCAAGGTCGCGCACCCGCAGGTGCTCGGGCTGGTCATGGACTCCCTGCGGTACTGGGTCGGCGAGATGCACGTCGACGGGTTCCGCTTCGACCTCGCGTCGGCGCTGGCCCGTTCCATGCACGACGTCGACATGCTCGGCTCGTTCATGACGGTCATCGGCCAGGATCCGGTGCTGCGCGAGGTGAAGCTCATCGCCGAGCCCTGGGACGTCGGCCCCGGCGGCTACCAGGTGGGCGAGTTCCCGCACCTGTGGACGGAGTGGAACGACCGCTACCGCAACTCCGTGCGCGACCACTGGCGCGGCGCCGCGGCGGGTGTGCGCGACCTCGCGTTCCGGCTGTCCGGCTCGTCGGACCTCTACGCCGACGACCGCCGCCGCCCGTACGCGTCCATCAACTACGTCACCGCCCACGACGGCTTCACCATGCGCGACCTCGTCTCCTATGACCGCAAGCACAACGAGGCCAACGGCGAGGACAACCGCGACGGCACCGACGACAACCGGTCCTGGAACCACGGCGTCGAGGGCGACCCGGTGCCCGACGACCCCGCGCTGCGCGAGCTGCGGCTGCGTCAGGTCAAGAACATGCTGACGACCATGCTGTTGTCCACCGGCGTGCCCATGCTGCTGTCGGGCGACGAGATGGGCCGCACGCAGCGCGGCAACAACAACGCCTACTGCCAGGACAACGAGATCAGCTGGATGGACTGGTCGCTGCCGGCACAGTTCCCTGAGCTGGGCTCGCTGGTGCGGACGCTGCTCGAGCTGCGCCGAGCCCACCCCGTCGTCCGGCAGCGCCGGTTCTTCGAGGGCGTCCCGGTCGTCGCGGGCGGCCGCAAGGACATCGCCTGGTTCGCCCCGTCGGGCGCGGAGATGACCGAGGCCGAGTGGCACGACGGCTCACTGCGCACGCTGGGCATGTACCTCAACGGCGAGGGCATCAGGTCGCGCGGGGTGCGCGGCGAGCCCATCCTCGACGACTCCTTCCTGCTGTACGTGCACGCGGGTGCGTCGGACCTCGGCGTCCGGCTGCCGGGCCGGTTCTGGGGGGCGTCGTACGAGGTGGTGGTCGACACCGCCGACGCCGGCAGGGCCGGGCGGCGACTGCGGGCGGGCGGCCGGGTGACGCTCGTGAACCGCAGCTCACTGCTGTTGCGCGTGATCGACTTAGATCCCCGCGGCCGCACCGATGGTTGAGGGATCGGTGCCGCCAGGGCGACACCGATCCCTCAACCATCACGCCGGCCCGGCCAGGTAGGCGGCCTCGATCTCCCGCAAGACGGCGTGCGGCTCGCCGCGCAGCCGCGCCGGTGAGACCGGCAGTACCCGCCAGCCCAGCGAGGCGTAGCGGGCGCGCCGCTCCTCGGTGCGTCGCGGCGCGTCGCCGAAGCCGTGAAAGCTGCGCGAGTCGACCTCGACCACGAGGCGCGCCTGCGCCCAGCAGGCGTCGGGCACGATCCCGCGTCGCCCCGGCAGCGGCCGGTTTCAGCGCGGTTCGGGCAGTATCCGGCTCGTGAGCACCAGGTCGCGCAGCTCGCACTCCGGCGCCGACCGGCAGCCGGCGTCGATGTCCTTGATGATGCGGCGAGCCGTCGCACCACCGCGCCGCGGAGCGGCGGCCACCTCGGCCCGCAGTTCCGCCACCGTCGCCGCGCCGACGCTGGACCACCTCGCACATGACCGCTCGCGCGTCGCGCAGGTCGAGCGGCCGCGGTGCGTGGACGACGGTGTCGACGACGGCGCGCGCCGGCGGTACCAGCGTGACCACGCCCGGGCTCGCCACGGTGCCGTCCAGGACCAGTTCCAGCGGCGGTCCCGACCGGCGCAGTTCCTCGAACCGCGCCTCGTCGAGGCACCGCCGCGGCTCAGGCAGCCGCGACGTGCGGATGACCCGGACGAATCCCACGCTCCCGCGATCACGCCGGAAGTCGAGCAGCACGTCTACCCGCTCGCCGGGTTCGGGCCCGTAACGCAGACCCCACCACCGGCACGCCCACGGCCCGGTGACCAGACCATCGGCGCCCACGACGAGCTCCGCGGTGCGCAGCCGGTGGATGTCCTGCAGCGGGCCGGTGAAGGTCGCGTACACACCCGGGACCACCCGCTGCCACGGGCCGCCCGGGCGGACGGCGTGGCGCAGTGCGCTCGGCGACATGCCCGCCGCCAGCGCCTGGGCACGGGTGATCAACCCGTCCTGGACCGCCGCGATCCGGAGCACGTCGACACGAGCCACGGAGCCGAGCCTGCCTCGTGGCATGGCCGTACGGAAATCAGCTCAGCGCAACCTGTGGACAACTCTCGCGGATGGTTGAGGGATCGGTGCCGCCCTGGCGACACCGATCCCTCAACCATTCAGGCGGGGAGGGCGGCCAGGCCGAGCTCCGCGCCGTCTTCGAGCAGCGGGTGCTGCGGGACGACGCGGACGGTGTAGCCGAACGCCCCCGTCCGGCCGAGCAGGACCTCGCCGTCGAAGCGGTAGGCGCCGGTGTCGGACCGCTCGCTCATGGTCATGGGGGTGACCACGGGCTCGCGCAGGTTGTCGCCGTCGTCGACCGGGCCGTGGAGGACCTGGACGGAGACGTCGGACGGGGTCAGCGAGCCCAGCGACACGAAGGCGTGCACCTGCAGCGTCTGGCCGCGCTCGAAGGTGTCGACGGCGGTGGTCTCGACGTGGTCGACGCTCACCTGGGGCCAGGCCGCGCGGACCCGCTCCTTCCAGTCGGCCAGCGACACCGCGCCGCCGAAGTCGGAGTTGAGCGAGCGGCTGGACTCCGCGGCCGGCGTGTAGAGCGCCTCGACATAATCGCGGACCATGCGCGTGGCCTGCACCTTCGGGCCCAGAGTCGTCAGCGTGTGGCGCAGCTGCTCGACCCAGCGGCGGGGGATGTCGTCGGCGTCGTTGTCGTAGAAGCGCGGCCCGATCTCGTTCTCGAGCAGCTCGTACAGCGCGGTGGCCTCGATCGAGTCGCGGTACTCGGGGTCGTCGACGCCCTCGGCCGACGGGATGTCCCAGCCGTTGACGCCGTCGGACCACTCGTCCCACCAGCCGTCGCGGACGGACAGGTTGAGCCCGGCGTTGAGCGCCGCCTTCATGCCGGACGTCCCGCAGGCTTCGTACGGGCGCAGCGGGTTGTTCAGCCACACGTCGCAGCCGGGGTAGAGGTCCTGCGCCATGGCGATGCCGTAGTCGGGCAGGAACACGATGCGGTGCCGGATCTCGGGGTCGTCGGCGAATCGCACCATCTCTTGGATCATCCGCTTGCCGCCGTCGTCGGCCGGGTGCGCCTTGCCTGCGATGGCGAACTGGACCGGCCGCTCGGGGTGCAGCAGCAGCGCCTTGAGCCGGGCGGGGTCGCGCAGCATGAGCGTGAGCCGCTTGTACGACGGCACCCGGCGGGCGAACCCGATGGTCAGGACGCCGGGGTCGAGGACGTCGTCGATCCAGCCGAGCTCGGCCTCCGACGCCCCGCGCCCGCGCCACGCCTCGCGCAGCCGCGTCCGCGCCGCCTCGACCAGCCGCTGGCGCAGCGCCCGCTTCGTGGTCCACAGGTCGGCGTCGGAGACCGCGGCGGTGGCGTCCTTCCAGCCGCCGCCGGCGACGGCCTTCTCCTCCAGGCGCAGGATCTCGGGCGCCACCCACGTGGGCGCGTGCACACCGTTGGTGATGGAGCCGATGGGCACCTCGCGCTCGTCGAACGACGGCCACAGCCCGGCGAACATGCCGCGGCTGACCTCGCCGTGCAGGGTGCTGACGCCGTTGGCGCGGGCCGCGAGCCGCAACCCCATGACGGCCATGTTGAACACCGACGGGTCACCGCCCTCGTAGTCCTCGGCGCCGAGCGCCAGGATCTGCTCGACGGCGAGGCCGGGGCTGGCGTTGTCGCCGCCGAAGTGCTGCTTCACGAGGTCCATGGGGAACCGGTCGATGCCCGCGGGCACCGGCGTGTGCGTGGTGAACACGGTGCCGGCCCGGGTGAACTCGAGCGCCGCCTCGTAGGTGAGGCCGCGCTCCTCGACCAGCTCGCGGATGCGCTCGAGCCCGAGGAAGCCGGCATGGCCCTCGTTGGTGTGGAAGACCTCCGGCGCCGGTGCGCCCGTGATGCGGCAGTACGCCCGCACCGCCCGCACGCCGCCGACGCCCAGCAGCAGCTCCTGCAGCAGCCGGTGCTCGCGGCTGCCGCCGTAGAGACGGTCGGTGACGTCGCGCTCGGCCGGGCCGTTGTCGTCGATGTAGGAGTCGAGCAGCAGCAGCGGCACCCGGCCGACCTGCGCCACCCAGACGGCCGCGGTGAGCACCCGGCCGCCCGGCATGCCGACGGTGATGTGCGCCGGCGTGCCGTCGGGCTCGCGCAGCCGGACCAACGGCAGGTTGTCCGGATCGACGACGGGGTAGCGCTCCTGCTGCCAGCCCTCGCGCGACAGCGACTGCACGAAGTACCCGTGCCGGTAGAGCAGCCCGACGCCGATGATCGGGACGCCGAGGTCGCTGGCGGCCTTGAGGTGGTCGCCGGCCAGGATCCCGAGGCCGCCGGAGTATTGCGGCAGGACGTGCGTGATGCCGAACTCCGGCGAGAAGTAGGCCACGCCCTGCGGCCCCCGGCCGTCGTGGTCCTGGTACCAGCGCGCCTCGGTCAGGTAGTGCTGCAGGTCGTCGCGGGTCGCCTGCACCCTGCCCAGGAACGCCGGATCGGTGGCCAGTCCGGCAAGCCGCTCGGGCGTGACCTCGCCGAGCAGCCGGACGGGGTCGCGGCCGACCTCCTCCCACAGCCGCGGGTCGACGGCGGAGAACAGGTCCTGCGTGGGTTGGTGCCACGACCAGCGGAGGTTCGTGACGAGGTCGCCGAGCGCTGCGAGCGGCTCGGGAAGAACGGTTCGGACCATGAGTCGTCGGATCGCGCGCACCCGGCCAACGGTATCCGCTGACTGTTACACGAGCCTTACCGGCGGACGAGCGGACGGCGACCAGGTCGCCGTCCGCTCGCTTCCGTTCGATGTACGACGATGTCAGCCCCGGTCAGTAGACCGGCTGCGTCTGCACGTTGAACTCGTCGTAGCGCTGGCCCTTGGCCGGCGCGACCCGCTTGTCGCGCAGGTCGAACACGTCGAAGCCGCGCTGGATCTCGTTGGAGTAGATGTACCCGTTGTAGTAGTACGTCGACCAGGCGCCCGCGATGGTGCCCTCGGCGTCGAACGTGCCGCGGTCGAACCAGGCGAACTCCGTCGGGTTGTACGGGTCGGTGAAGTCGAACACCGAGATGCCGCCCTGGTACCAGGCCTGGACGAAGATGTCCTTGCCCGGCACCGGGATGAGCGAGCCGTTGTGCGCCACGCAGTTCTCCGTGTTGGCCTGCTCGCGCGGGATCTTGTAGTACGACGCGAACTCGAGCGAGTCGCCGTCCCACGTGTAGATCGCGTTGGCGCCGCGGACGGGGCCGACCGTCGGGTTACAGGTCGGGCCGCTGCCGCCGCCGAGCTCGTCGGTGAAGATGATCGACGTGCCGGCGTTGTTGAACGTGGCGGAGTGCCAGAACGCGAAGTTCGGGTCGCGCACCTGGTCGAGGATCACCGGGTTCAGCGGGTCGGCGATGTCCATGACGATGCCGTCACCCATGCAGGCGCCGGCGGCCAGGCCGAGGTGCGGGTAGGCGGTGATGTCGTGGCAGCCCCGGGTGCCGCTGCCCTGGTTCGCGGGGTCGGGGAAGAGCACCGGCTCGGCCGCGACGTGCGCCGACGTGGGATCGTCGAGCGGCACGTCGATGATCGAGATCAGGTCGTGCGGCGGCTGGCAGTCCGACAGCAGCGTGCTGGTGTCGTAGGACGAGACGTAGATGTAGACGCTGTCATCGCCCGGCACCAGCGTGTGGGTGTGCGAACCGCACTTGGTCTCGACGGACTTGATGTACCGCGGGTTCTGCAGGTCGCTGATGTCGAAGATCTTCATTCCCTCCCAGTAGGAGCCGCGGTCGGCTGCCTGCTGGGCGGTGAGCGACTGGGACTGGCAGGAGTCGTCGGTCCGGCGCGAGTCGGTCGAGAGGAAGAGCAGGTCGCCGTAGACCGTGATGTCGTTCTGCGAGCCCGGGCACAGCACCTGGGAGACGAGCACCGGCTTGCGCGGGTTCTCGATGTTGTAGACGGAGAAGCCGTTGTAGTTGCCCGCGAACACGTGCTTGCCCTGGAACGCCAGGTCGGAGTTGAGCGCGCTCGTGTTGGCGAACGGCCCCGCCTTCGGCAGGTTCGAGGCCAGGGTGAGGTTCGGCGAGCCGGCCGTCGCGCCCGCCGGGAGGATGCTCGCCGCACCGACGGACTCCTCGATCTCGGCGAGCTCGGACTCGGTGAGGCAGTTCTCCTCGAAGTTGTCGCCGGTGCCGGCGATGGCGTCGGCGTTGGCGCACTCCTCGCTCGCCGTGGACTCCCGCAGCAGTTCGCCGTCGTCGGCGGCCGAGGTCCCGATCGATGTGAGGGCGAGACCGCCGCTCACGAGGGCGGCAACGGCCAAGCCGGCGGCCCTCCTTCTCCAACGATGTCCGATCATGCGCATACCTCACCGGGGTAGAGAGGACAGGGGCCGATCAAGGTCAAGGGCGACAATAACGACAACCGACAAGGTTGGCCATACTTCTGTCACATTCCTGCGAAACATCGACGTGTCCGATTGATGACAAGATCCGACCAGCTGAGACCAGGCCTTACTCTGGGCCGGACCGTCCCCGGCCACCAGGAGGAACGATGCCGCGCGTGACCATCGGCCTGACGACGACGGCCGTGGCCGCCGCCCTGCTCGCGCTGGCCGGGTGCAGCGGCGACGACGGCACCGACCGCGGCGTCCCGGCCACGACGACGACGGCGACCTCCGACACGCGGGTCGTCGCGCCGGGCCGGCCGGGCGAGACCGCCGCCACCATCGAGCCCGGCGAGGGGATCGAGATCACCGAGGGCGGCTACACCGAGACCGACGTGCGCTTCGTCGAGCAGATGATCCCGCACCACCGGCAAGCGCTCGAGATGGCCGAGCTGGCGGCCGATCGCGCACAGGACGAGCGGGTCATCCTGGTGGCCGACCGGATCATGGCCGGCCAGGGCCCGGAGATCACCGCCCTGGAGAACTGGCTGGAGCAGCGCGGCCTCCCGGTCCCGGCCCCCGACGCCACGCACGATCACGCGCTGCCCGGGATGATCTCGCCGCTCCAGCTCGACCAGCTCGCCAACGCCAGCGGCGCCGAGTTCGACGAGTTGTTCCTCACCTACATGAGCCAGCACCATGCCGGCGCCGTCGACATGGCGGCCGCCGCCCTGGCTGGAGGTACGGACCAGCTCGCGATCGACATGGCGACGGACGTGAGCGTCACGCAAGGGATCGAGATCGACCGGATGCGGGAGATCCTCGACAGCCTCTGAGGGGGCCGTTTGCATCGCGCCGGAGCAGGTATGAACAATGGGACGAACCAGCCCATCGGGGTGCCCGCCGGGCGCCTTCGCCCACAGCGAACCACCAGTGTCGCCGAATCGCGTCATCGCAGGTCAGGTCACCCGAAGACGGCAGCGCCGCCGACTCCGGACGAGCCCGTCCGGCAGGTCCGGCGAAGTGGTTGGACCACAGCGCGCGCGGCCGAATAACATTCGCCGGGCACACCCCGCCACGACACGTCCGCGTCACCCTCGCGACACACCACGTTGATCTTCTCCTGCTCCACCCGCACAACGCCGGCCGGAACTCCGCACCGGGGTTGCCGCGTCCTTCCCCATGTCCCGATCACGACGTCACGAGAGGTCATCGTGCGCTGCGAACCGACCGCGCCGGCCCGCCTTCAGGCGCAAGCGGGCACTGGGGTCGCCCTCCCCGCCGCCCTTACCATCGAATGGTGCCGGCCATGAGCGAGTCGCGGCCGCCGGTCGCCCAGGCCGAGCGGCACGGCTGGGTGCTGCCCGCGCGGGGCACCGACCCCGAATGGTTCAAGCGCGCCGTCTTCTACGAGGTCCTGGTGCGGTCGTTCTACGACTCCCAGGGCGACGGCCTCGGCGACCTCAAGGGCCTGACGCAGAAGCTCGACTACCTGCAGTGGCTGGGCGTCGACTGCCTGTGGCTGCCGCCGTTCTTCCCGTCGCCGCTGCGCGACGGCGGCTACGACGTCGCCGCCTACATGGACGTCGCGCCCGAGTTCGGCACGCTCGAGGACTTCTCGCAGTTCGTCGCCGCCGCGCACAGCCGCGGCATGCGGGTCATGACCGACCTCGTCATGAACCACACCAGCGACCAGCACCCGTGGTTCCAGTCCTCGCGCGAGGACCCCGACGGCCCGTTCGGCGACTTCTACGTCTGGGCCGACGACGACACCGGCTACCCGGACGTCCGCATCATCTTCAGCGACACCGAGGCGTCCAACTGGACGTTCGACCCGGTGCGCAAGCAGTACTTCTGGCACCGCTTCTTCAGCCACCAGCCCGACCTCAACTTCGAGAACCCGGCCGTGCACGAGGCGATGCTCGACGTCGTCCGGTTCTGGCTGCGCCTCGGGGTCGACGGCTTCCGGCTCGACGCCGTCACGTACCTCTACGAGAAGGAGGGGACGAACGGCGAGAGCCTGCCCGAGACCCACGCCTTCCTCAAGAAGGTGCGCAAGGTCATGGACGACGAGTTCCCCGACACCGTCCTGCTGTGCGAGGCGAACCAGTGGCCCAGCGAGGTCGTCGAGTACTTCGGCGACCCCGACGTCGGCGGCGACGAGTGCCACATGGCGTTCAACTTCCCCGTCATGCCGCGCATCTTCATGGCGGTGCGGCGCGAGTCGCGCTACCCGATCAGCGAGATCATGGCGCAGACGCCGCAGATCCCGTCGGGCTGCCAGTGGGGCGTGTTCCTGCGCAACCACGACGAGCTCACGCTCGAGATGGTCACCGACGAAGAGCGCGACTACATGTGGTCCGAGTACGCCAAGGACCCGCGGATGAAGGCCAACCTGGGCATCCGCCGGCGTCTCGCGCCGCTGCTCGAGAACGACATGAACCAGATCAAGCTGTTCAACGCGCTGCTGCTGTCGCTGCCGGGCTCCCCCGTCCTCTACTACGGCGACGAGATCGGCATGGGCGACAACATCTGGCTGGGCGACCGCGACGCTGTCCGCACGCCCATGCAGTGGACGCCCGACCGCAACGCAGGCTTCTCCACCGCCGACCCCGGCCGGCTCGACCTCCCGGTGGTCATGGACGCCGTCTACGGCTACCAGGTCACCAACGTCGAGTCGCAGCTGGCGAACAAGTCGTCGCTGCTGCACTGGACCCAGCGCATGGTCGAGGTGCGCAAGCAGAACCCGGCGTTCGGACTGGGCGACTTCGTCGACCTCGGCGGGTCGAACCCGACGGTGCTCAGCTACGTGCGCACGTTCGGCGACGACATCGTCCTGTGCGTCAACAACCTGTCCCGCTTCCCGCAGCCGGTCGAGCTGGACCTGCGCCGCTACGAGGGCATGCAGCCGGTCGAGCTGCTCGGCAACGTGCGCTTCCCCGCCATCGGCGAACTCCCGTACCTGCTCACACTGGGGTCGCACGGGTTCTACTGGTTCCGGCTGGCCAAGCTGCCGGAGGAGTCGATGCCGTGATCGGCGACAAGCGGTTGTCCGAGGCGGTGGCGCTGCTGCCCGAGTGGCTGCGTCACCAGCACTGGTTCACCGGGGCCCGCACGGGCCCGCTCACCGTGCGCCCGGTGGCGGCCACGCTGCTGCACGACGCCGAGCCGCGGGTGTGGCACCTGCTGGCCGAGGTGACCCACCACGACGGCGTCGACGTCTACCAGGTGCCGCTGTCGATCCGCGCCGAGCGCTCCGACCGGCTCGACCACGTCCATCTGGGCCGCACCGACGAGGGCCACGTCTACGACGCGCTGCACGACAAGGAGGCGACGGCCGCGCTGCTGGCCCACTTCGCCGACGACGCGCCGGCGCTCGACGGCCTGCGCTTCCACGTGCGCCCCGACGTCAAGGTGCCCTACGGCGACCAGTCGCTGGTGCTGCCCGGCGAGCACCACAACACCAGCCTCGCCTACGGCGACGCCGCGCTGCTCAAGGTGTTCCGCCGCGTCGACCCCGGCCTCAATCCCGACGTCGAGCTGCACGAGGCGCTCAGCGACGCCGGCTGCACGCTGGTCGCGCCGCTGCTCGGCTGGATCGACGGCGACTGGGCCGGCGACGACGGTGTGGAGCTCACGGGCAGCCTGGCGATGCTGCGCGGCTACCTCACCACGGCGTCCGACGGCTGGGCGCTGGCCACGGCGAGCGTCCGCGACCTCTTCGCCGAGGGCGACCTGCACGCCGACGAGGTGGGCGGCGACTTCGCCGCCGAGGCGTACCGCCTGGGCATGGCGACGGCGCGCGTGCACGAGACGCTGGCCGAGGTGCTGCCCACCGCCACCATGGCGCCGTCGCACCTGCACAGCCTGGCCGACGCCATGACCGGCCGGCTCGACCGCGCGGTCGCCACGGTGCCCGAGCTGGAGCCGTTCGCGGCGGGGCTGCGCGCCCACTACGACGTCCTGCGCACTCGCACCGAGCCGGTCCCCGTCCAGCGCATCCACGGCAGCTACCACCTGGGGCAGGTGTTGCGCACGGTCCTGGGCTGGAAGCTGGTCGACTTCGAGGGCGAGCTGATGGCACCGGTCGAGGAGCGGCGGGCCATGCACTCGCCGCTGCGCGACATCGCCCAGATGCTGCGCTCGTTCGACTACGCCGCCCGGCACCTGGTGGTCAGCGACCACCCGCCCGAGGACCCCGCGCACGAGCAGGTCCTCTACCGCGCGCAGGAGTGGGCGCAGCGCAACAGCGAGGCGTTCTGCAACGGCTACGCGTCGGCGGCGCAGCTCGACCCGCGCGGCGACCTCGAGCTGCTGGCGGCCTACGAGACCGACACCGCCGTCTACGAAGTGGTCTTCGAGGCGCGGCGGCGGCCCAGCTGGCTGCCCATCCCGCTCGCCGCCGTCGAGCGACTGGCGCAGTCCGTCTGACCCGCACGATAGGCTCTCCGTGGGCACCTGACCGGTAAGGAGTGTGGATGACGGAGTACGTGTCCGTGCACCCGGACCGCCTTCGTGACCTGGCCCGCAAGCTGCAAGCAGCGGCCACCACCGTGCGCGAGAAGACGCCCACCATCGTCAACGGCCTCGACGGCTGGGACGCCACCTTCAGCGGCGCGAAGCTCACCGCACTGGCCGACTGGCTCGACGACCAGTGGCGGCCCATGTTCGACCGCGCCGACCTCGCGGCCACCGCGGCCAACCAGCCGCGGGTGAGCCAGACGGGTACCCCGGCGCCCACCATGTTCCAGGTGCCGTTCGAGGTCACCGCGCAAGACATGGCCACCGAGGGCGCGCGCGACGCCGCCGACCTGCGCTCGCAGATGAACAGCGAGGACCCCGCCCAGCGCGACGCCGCCCAGCGCGAGGCCGCCGAGGCCATGGAGGCGCACGCCGACGACCCCGCCTACCTGCAGGCGTTCTTCAACGCCGGCGGCGCCGAGGTCATCACCACCATGAATCGGCAGATCGTCGAGCAAGGCGTACCGCCGTCGGACCAGAACCAGAACCGCCTGCGGCTGTTCAGCACCGGCGTCGCGGCGGTCAGCCGGTTCAGCGAGGGCGGGCAGGTCACGCTCGCCCAGGGCGCACTCGACCCGCTGAGCTCGGTCGACAACACGCTGCAGAACGGCATCATGATGCAGTACGGGCCGGGCGGCGACCAGTACGGCTCGACGTTCCTGCGCACCGTCGCCGACAACGCGCTCGAGTGGCGCGAGCGCAACGACCCGCCCCGGCCGTCGTACAGCGCGGGCGGTGTGGTCGGCACCGGCTACGTCCCCAGCGGCTGGGTGCAGAACGACGACGACTGGTGGACGGCGCTCGGCATCGACGTCAGCTACATCGACACCAACCGCGACGACGCCAACCGCGGCATCGACCTCATCCAGCAGTTCGACCCCGTCAACTCCATCCTCAACCGCACCGGGCAGAACCCCGAGGCCAGCCGGCTGCTGCTCACCGGCGAGGACGGCCTGCAGAACGCGCAGCGACTCATCGACTACGACTGGCAGACGCCGGGCGACCTCGGCCACGACGACAGCGCGCCGGCCGCCGGCGTGCTCATCGCCGGCACCCAGGACCGCGGCCCCGAGCAGGGCGAGCAGTCCGCGCAGGCGGCGGCCAACGTCTTCCAGGCCGGCTACGACCTCAGCCGCCGCGAGCGCAGCGACTACGACAAGGAGCAGTACCCCGAGCTGCCGTCGTCGCTGGCCGAGGCCATGGCCGTCGTCGGCACCACGTACGCCCCCGACATGGCCGCGTCGACGGCACAGCACGACGTCGACATGCACGGCGTCGTCCGCAACCCCGACGGCACCTACTCGCTGCAGTCGAACACCGCCATCATGAACGGCTTCATGAAGGCGTTCATGACCGACCCCGAGGCGGCCGGGGCGTTCCGCGGCGCCATCCAGGGCCAGCTCACCGCCGCGGCACAGCTCGTCTCGACCACGCCACCCGACCCGGACGCGCCGGACATCCTCACTCAGTTCGGCTATCTCAACGGCATGGTCTCCATCGTCTTCGCCGATCAACGCTTCACCGAGGCCGAGGCGCTGGACGCCAGGAACAAGCAGAACCAGATCTACTTCGAGGTCACCAAGGACGTCCTCGAGGCGATCCCGCTGGGCGGCGAGGCCGCGGAGTTCCTGCGCTCGCTGGCCACGGCGGCCGGTGGCTCGCAGAAGGAGAACCTGTTCCCGACCGACAACGCCGACAACGTCGCCGACGACACCCAGTACACGATGATGCAGGACCTCTCCGACATGCGGCAGTACGTCGCCCAGGGCTTCGTGAACTCCGGCGCCTACACGCTGGGTGACCCGCCGCCGTCGTTCGTGCACGACGGCGTCATCGCGCCGGCCACCGAGGCGGAGCAGCTCGAGTTCGACCGCTGGTGGGCCGAGCGGCCGCGCGAGTGGCAGCAGATCGCCGACGACGCGAACCAGGGTTTCAACGACGCCACCGGCGAGTTCGCCCCCGACGACGACCGCTTCACGCCCCCCGAGTAGGAGCCCGCCATGCCCATTCCCTTCGTGCAGGAATGCAACGAGTCGATGAGCATCGTCACCACGGCGGCCGGCGACATCGAGGAGGCCATCCAGGCCGTGCTCAACCTGGTGGGCTCCGAGACGTGGACCGGCCCCATGGCCACGTCCTGGGAGACCGACCTCAACGGCTTCGTCACCGACGCCAGGAACAGCCTCGGCACCCCGCTCGACGAGGCGATCGAGACGGCCCGGGCCAACGCGCGCGAGTGGCAGCGCGAGAGCTCGGCGGGCGCCGTCAACTGACGGCGGGCAGTCCCAGCTGCAGCACGCTGTTGCAGCGCTGGTCGGCGACGACGACCCGGCCCTCCCAGACCGCGACCGACAGCGGCTGGGCCAGGTGCGCGTGCAGCGCCTCGGTGTCGGCGTTGTCGCAGTCGGTGGACGGGGTGGTGTCGTCGGGCTTGAACCCGGTGGCGAGCACGGTGGCGCCGTCGGCGGTGACGTGGACGACGGAGCCGCCCTCGCGTTCGCTGGTGGTGACGATGAGGCCGTCGCCGCCGTCACCGGTGGCCGCCGTGACGGAGCCGATGGCCTCGTCGGGCTGCGTCCACGGGTAGCGGCCGGTCTCTTGCAGCGACTCGTCGAGCAGCACCAGCTCGCCGGCGGTGAGGACGGCGACGCCGGCGGCCGTGCGGGCCGCGACGACGCTGCCGTCGACCGGCGGGGTGGCCGGCTCGGCGCCGGTGGGCGCGTCGGCAGGGCCGGTCAGCGTCCACCAACTCGCGCCCCACTGCACGTAGGTGCCGCCGGGCAGGTCCAGGATGGCGCCGGCGAAGCCGTCGGCCGGCCCGCCGGGAAGCGTCGTCAGCGCGCTGAAGGCGCCGTCGGCCAGGCCGACACGGCCGATCGTTCCCCCGTCGGTGCCGGTCAGCACCAGCAGCGCCTCGGTGCCGACGAGCGCCGCCAGCGGCGCGTCGGGGAAGGCGACGCTCGCGTCGCCCGAGACCGGCTGCACAGTGCCGTCGGGCGACACGGTGAACAGGCCCTCCTGCCGGCGCTGCAGCCCGATCAGCTCCCCGTCCGGACCGGTGGCGACCAGCACGGGCTCGGACAGCCGGGTGCCGGGGACGTAGGCGGTGTCGCGCAGCGCCTCGGTGCCGCCGTTGCCCAGGATGCGGGTCAGCCGGCCCGCGACCACGTCGGGGATGCCCGCCGGCGCGGTGGCGCCGGTCTCGCTCGAGTCGTTGGTGGGTTCGTCGCCGGGGTCGTCACGCCCGCCGTCACACGCCGTCGCCGTCAGCAGGATCGCGGCCAGGACCGCCGCCACTCGCACAGCACGCACGAGACCCAACCGTACCCGTCCCGCGGGGGCGGGCCCGGCTCATCGGGCCGGACGAGGGTGCGGCGGGCCGATAGGCTCGAGGAATGATCGACGCGCAGCGACTTCTCGGTGAGGTCGACCTCCATCTGATCGGCGAGGGCAGGCACGAGCGGCTCTGGGAGGTGCTGGGCGCGCGGGTCACGTCCATCGACGGCGTCGAAGGGACCGCCTTCACGGTCTGGGCGCCGAACGCCCGGCAGGTGCAGGTGGTGGGCGAGTTCAACGGCTGGCACGGCGGCGGCCACGCCATGTCGCGGCTGGGCGGCGGCGTGTGGGGGCTGTTCGTCCCCGGTGTGGGCGACGGCGCGCTGTACAAGTACAAGGTCCACGGCGCCGACGGCCGCTGGCGCGACAAGGCCGACCCCATGGCGCTGCGCACCGAGGTGCCGCCCGCGCAGGCGTCCATCGTCCACCGCTCCCACTACGAGTGGAACGACGAGGTCTGGCTGGCGCGGCGGCCGAGCTCGCTGCACGCGCAACCGATGTCGGTCTACGAGGTCCATCTCGGGTCGTGGCGTCGCGGGCGGTCCTACCGCGAGCTGGCCGTCGAGCTGGCCGCGTACGTCACCGAGCTCGGCTTCACCCACGTCGAGCTGCTCCCCGTCGCGGAGCACCCGTTCGGCGGGTCGTGGGGCTACCAGGTGACGTCCTACTACGCACCGACGTCGCGGTTCGGCCACCCCGACGATTTCAAGTTCCTCGTCGACACCCTGCACCAGGCCGGCATCGGCGTGCTGCTCGACTGGGTGCCGGCGCACTTCCCCCGCGACGACTGGGCGCTGGCCCGCTTCGACGGCACGCCGCTCTACGAGCATGCCGACCCCCGCCGCGGCGAGCACCCCGACTGGGGCACCTACGTCTTCGACTTCGGCCGGCCCGAGGTGCGCAACTTCCTGGTGGCCAATGCGCTGTACTGGCTGACGGAGTACCACATCGACGGGCTGCGGGTCGACGCCGTCGCCTCGATGCTCTACCTCGACTACTCCCGGCCCGAGGGCGCCTGGCTGCCCAACTCGCACGGCGGCCGCGAGAACCTCGACGCCATCGCGTTCCTGCAAGAGACCAACGCGACGGCGTACCGCTCGGTGCCGGGCATCGTCACCATCGCCGAAGAGTCCACCGCCTGGCCGGGCGTCACCCGTCCGACCCACCTCGGGGGGCTCGGGTTCGGGCTGAAGTGGAACATGGGCTGGATGCATGACTCGCTGGCCTACGTGTCGCGCGACCCGATCCACCGGCAGTACCACCACCACCAGATGACGTTCTCGATGATGTACGCGTTCAGCGAGAACTTCATCCTCCCCCTCTCCCACGACGAGGTCGTCCACGGCAAGGGGTCGCTGCTCGGCAAGATGCCCGGCGACCGGTGGCAGCAGCTGGCCAACCTGCGCGCGTTCTACGCCTTCATGTGGGCGCACCCCGGCAAGCAACTGCTCTTCATGGGCTGCGAGTTCGGCCAGGAGTCGGAGTGGGCCGAGTCGCAGGAGCTCGAGTGGTGGCTGCTCGACCGCCACGGCCACGCGGGGCTGCAGCGGCTGGTCACCGACCTCAACGGGCTGTACCGGGCCGGGCCGGAGCTCTGGGCGCTCGATACGGACCCGGCCGGCTTCGAGTGGATCGACGCCAACGACGCGCCCGGCAATGTGTTCTCGTTCCTGCGCCACGGCCCCGACGGCGAGCTGCTGGTGTGCGTGGCGAACTTCTCCGCCGTGCCGCACGAGGGCTACCGGGTCGGCCTGCCGCACGCGGGTCCGTGGACCGAGGTCCTCAACACCGACGCGGAGCTGTACGGCGGCTCAGGGGTCGGCAACCTCGGCGAGGTCCTCGCCGTCGAGCAGCCCTGGCACGGCCGCCCGGCCTCGGTCGAGCTCCGCGTCCCGCCGCTCGGCACCCTCTGGCTCCGCCCCGCCACGAGATGATCACGTTCAGCACGCAATTCCGTGTCGCACTACGATCGCAAGCCTCATGATGCTCGGGTCATCCTCATGGCGGGCCGTTGGCCCACAGGGACAGCGTTGCCGCGAACGTCATGAGGATTACCCGAGCGTCACCACGGTTGCAGGCGTAGTCCAGCACGCGATTTCGCGCTGAACGTGATCATTTCGGGGCCGGGCGCCGTCACCCGGGGTCGGGTGACGGCGCCCTTCGGGACGTGCGTCAGTCCCGGTCCACGACGATGACCGGGGAGTCCCAGGTCTCGACGTGGGCCGGGTTGGACGGGTCGCCGAGCGGCTTGGTGGCCGTCAGCCGCAGGACGTAGCGGCCGTCGGGCACCTCCACCCGCCCGTCGGTGCCGCTGCCGCGCGGCCGGGTGCCGTCCCAGGTGTAGGCGTTGAACGCCGTCGCCGCGCCGCTGCGCCCGACGTAGTCCTCGGAGAACACCGTGTTCAGCCGGCCCGCGTACGGGCGGCCCGGGGTGCCGTCGGCCTTGGCGTGGAACAGCTGTAGCGACAGGTTCTGCGCCGCGTGCTCCAGATGCGCGACGACGACCGGGTAGTCGCCCTCGGTCATCGAGAACGTCGCGCCGTCGGGCAGCAGTGCGAACTGGCCGCCCATGGTGCAGTTGACGCCGACGTAGCGCTGGCAGGCCGTGACGTCGGCCAGCCCCGGCAGCCCGGCGCCGGCGTCGGTCAGGATCGGCAGCTGCTGGTAGTCGCCGACGAAGCCGGCGAACGGCACCCGCAGCGGCTGACCGTCGGCCGGGGTCAGGACCACCCAGCCGCCGTACTGCCCCAGCGCGGGCTCGGCCGGAGCGGTCACCGTCACCTCCACGGACGCAGAACCGCCGGCCGGCACCGTCACCGACGGAGCGGAGAACGCGACCGTCGCGCCGCCCTCGAAGAAGCCCGGGTTGTTCGGCGCGCCCGCGGTGCTGATGCCGTCGGCGTGCGACAGCTCGTACGTGACCGCACTGTCGCCGTCGTTCGTGAGGGTCAGCGTCCGCGTCGACGGGCCCGCCTCGCTCTCGCCCAGCGACAGCTTGCCGGGCGCCACCGCGACCGGCGACAGGATCGCGTCGTCGATGTCGAGCATGCCCGCGCCCTGGCGGTGCGCCGGCTCGAGGTACCCGGCGCCGGGGACCAGCGACCAGTCGGCCGGGTCGGCGCTGTTCTGCAGCACGTCGCGGACCTCGGCCGGGGTGAGGGACGGGTGCGCCTGCAGCAGCAGGGCGACCGCGCCGGCCACGTGCGGCGACGCCATCGAGGTGCCGGAGATGACGGCGTACCCGTCGTCCTCGAGCGGGTAGGTCGAGCGGATCAGCCCGCCCGGCGCGCCGAGGTCCGGCTTCAGCGACAGGTCCGACGCCATGCCGTAGGAGCTGAACGACGAGACCAGCCCGGCGGTCGTGTTCTCGATCGTGGTGGTCTCGTCGGTCCAGGTCAGCGTCGTGGCGCCGGCGGCGATGCGGCCGTCCAGCTCGACGCCGTCGTCCTGCGGGACCGCGACGACGGGGATGGTGATCGGCGGGTCGGCCGGCGACGGCGGAGCCACCGTCGGCGAGAGCGCGCCGGGCACGTTGTTGTAGAGGATGACGGCGGCGGCCCCGGCCTGCTGGGCGTTGCGCGCCTTCTCGTAGAACGGGCAGGTGCCGCGCTCGATCAGCGCGACGGTGCCGCTGAGGTCGGGCAGCGCGCCGGTGGCCGTGCAGGCGTCGGCCGTCGAGGCCGGTGTGCCGGTGCGCGACATGGGCAGGCTGCCCTCGGTCGGCGCCGACGGCGACCCGGCCGCCTCGGCGTAGCCGAACTCGCGGCCGTCGGGGGTGACGGTGAACATCCGTGCGTCGTACTCGGTGTTGTCGAACGACGCGACGCCGATGACCTTCTCGCCGACGCCGGGCGCGCCCGCGGACCAGGAGCCGGCCGCGCCGTTGTTGCCGATCGAGGCGACGACGACCACGCCGGCGTCCACGAGCGCGTCGCTCGCCGTCGCCGTCGGGTACTCGGGCCAGGTGACGAACCCGGCGCCGAGGCTCATGTTCACGACGTCCATGTCGTCGGCATGCGCCCGCTCGAGCGCGGCGAGGATGATGTCCGACGTGGTCGAGCCGCCGCAGCCGAACACGCGGTAGGCGCCGAACTCGACGTCCGGGGCCACGCCGAGGACGCCATCGGTGGCGGTGTCACCGCTCGCGCCCACGATGCCGGCGACGTGACTGCCGTGTCCATTGCAGTCGTCCGGGTTGTCGTCGGGCCGTGCGACCGGTTGATATGCGGCCGAGGTGTCGTCGGCGTTGTAGTCGTCGCCGACGAAGTCGTAGCCGGCCACGACGCGGCCGCTCGGGAACGACGTCCCACCGGGCGCGCCGCCACCGCCGAGGTCGGGATGGTCGATGTCGATGCCGGTGTCGATGACGGCGACCCGGAGGCCGTCGCCGGTGAAGCCGAGCTCGCTCTGCGCGACGTCGGCGCCGGTCATGCCGAGCGCGGAGTCCATGGCGGGTTCCGTCGTGGCGGGGTCGGGCGCGTCGATGGTGACGACGGGGTACACCGCGGCGACCTCGGCGGAGCCGGCCAGCCGGGTGATGTCGGCCTCGGACGCCGACACCGACAGGCCGTTCCACAGCCGGTCGTAGGTGTAGCGGACGTCCAGGTCGGCGCCCTGGGCCTCGGCCTGCGCGAGGAACCGGTCCTGCTGCTGCTCGGCCGCCGCACGGCTCCCGCCGTCGGCCACGGGCTTCGCGGTCAGCTCGACGAACCAGGCGCCGGTGGGCTCGTGGATCAGCTCGTCCGTGGGCTCCGGCAGGCCGGCCAGCTCCGAGAGGTTACCCAGGTAGCCGTCCTCGTCGGCCTGGGCGGCCGAGCCGGCCGCGACGGTCCCGAGCGTTCCTGCCACCAGCGCCACTCCGGCGGTGGCGGCGAGGCCTGCACGCCGGGTCACGGTGTGCCTCCCCGGCGCTCTCGATGGTCGTGTCATCGACGCTCCTCGTTCAGTCGTACGGCAAGACAAGGCCCCGCCGGTCGGACGGGGTTGCCCCGTAACCTATGTGCGTTTTCGGCTCGATTGGAAGACTTGACGGGAAGTCGGCCGGTCCAGTCAGGGTGAATCGGAAGAAATCGTCGCTTCCAGACGCCATATATCGGACGGATCTTGCTCGCCGCAACCTCTTGTCACCGCGCGGCCGAGACGACAGGATGACCAGCACCTTCGCCCGCCCACGTTCCCTGGGGGCTGCCTCATGTGGACTCGCACGCTGCCCGCAGCCGGCCTCGCCGGGCTGCTCACGCTGTCCGTCGCGCTCTCCGCGCCGGCCGCTCCCGAGGACACGCTGACGCCGCCGCCGACCACGGTGCGCGAGCCCGAGGACCGCTCGGTCGCGTCGGACCTCGCGCCGTCGGTCGACTCCCCCGCCGGTGAGTCGCTGCGCTCGCCGTTCTCCGTCACCGCGACGAGTCAGCTGCCGGGCAAGCCGCGCAACGACCTCATCGTCGACGTCCCGGTGAACCCGAACGACGCGTCGATCCCGATGAACCTGGTGCCCTACCACGAGTTCGCGCCGAGGCTGCGCGCGCTGCAGGAGAGCGACCGGGTCAGCGTCGAGATCATCGGCCAGTCGGCAGGCGGGCGCGACCTGCACCTCGTCGTCGTCACCTCGCCGATGTCCGACGCGGAGTGGGCGGAGTGGCAGCGGCTGTCCGACCTGCGCACCGAGGACCCCGACGCCGCGATCGCCGCGCTCGAGGCGGGCGAGTACGACGACTGGAAGTCGCCGCTGTTCGTCAACAACAACATCCACGGCAACGAATGGGAAGGCACCGACGCCGCCTTCCAGGTGCTGGATGACCTGGCGTTCTCCGACGATCCCGAGGTCGTGGAGCTGCTCGACCAGCACGTCGTCGCGATGGTCGTGTCGAACAATCCGGACGGCCGCATCGCCGGCACCCGCGCCAACGGCAACGGCTTCGACCTCAACCGCGACTACATCACCGGTTCGCAGCCGGAGTCGCGTGCCGTGCGCGCCCAGCTGATCCGGTACGAGCCGCTGACCATGCTCGACGAGCACGGCTACGTCAACCCGACGCTGATCGAGCCGACCACCGGGCCGCATGGCGAGAACTACGAGTACGACCTCTACATCCGCCAGGCCATCCGCAACGGCCTGGCCATGGAGGACGCCGTGCTGGCGCTCGGCGAGCCCCGGGTCACCGAGGTCGACATCCCGTGGCGCGACTACGACACCGGCTGGGACGACTGGCCGCCGATCTTCACCCCGATGTACGCGATGTACCACGGCGCCGTCGGGCACACCGTCGAGATCCCGCTGAACCCGCGCGGCGCCACCCTGCCGGTGGCGGAGCGGCACGAGCGGACCCGCATCAACACCGCCGTCGCCCGGGCCACCATCGAGGGGAACTTCGCCTGGGCGCACGAGAACCGGATGACCCTGCTTGCCGACCAGCTGGAGATATTCCGGCGCGGCGAGGCAGGCGAGTCGTCGCGGCCCATCGACGACGGGCTCGCCCTGTCGCTCGCGCTCGGCGCGAACAAGGAGACGTTCCTGCAGGACTACCCGCGGGCCTACGTCATCTCGGCCGAGCGGCGCGGAGACGCGGCCGCCGCGCGACTGGCGCAGTTCCTCCTCGACAACGACGTCGAGGTGCACCAGGCGCGGCGGCCGTTCGCCGCGGGCGGGCAGCGGTACCCGGCCGGCTCGTACGTGGTCGACATGCTCCAGGCCAAGCGCGGCCTCGCGAACACCATCCTCGACGTCGGCCGCGACGTCACCACGAACTTCCCGACCATGTACGACATCTCCGCGTGGAGCCAGGCGTACCTGTGGGGCGCCGACGTCGCGATGGTGCCCGCGGGCGGCTCGCTCGAGACCCGCGCACTGTCGGAGATCGACGCCGTCGCGCCGACGGGGTGGGTGGCGCCCGACCCCGTCGCGCACTTCGGCTTCGAGGCGGACACGCTGGCCGGCATCCAGGCGGTCAACGCGTTCGTCGCGGCCGGCGTGACGGTGCGGCGGACGACGTCCGGCATCTTCACCGTCCCGGGATCGGCGCGAGCGCTGGCCGAGAACGCGGCGGCGACGTACGGCCTCGAGTTCACCGCGCTGTCGGCCGCCGCGGTGCGCGGCGCCGTCCCCGTCGGCATCGGCCGGGTCGCTACGAGCGCGCCGGCAGACGAGTTGCACGCCCTGGCCCGCATGGGCTTCGCGACGACGAATGTCACCGCGGCCGGGTTCAACGCCGGGACCTACGCGTTCAGCGACTTCGACGCGCTCTACGTCTCCACCACCGGGTTCAACCCGCTGCAGCTGGACGCCACCCGGCAGGCGGCGTTCGCGGCCTGGCGGGCAGCCGGCGGCACCGTCGTCGGGCGCGGCGCCGGTGGCGTGACGTTCAACGAGCGTGCCGCGCTGCTGCCGGTGTCAGCCGTCCCGGCTCGCAGCGACGCCAACGGCATCGTCGCGGTGGTCAACGACCCGGCCTCCCCGGTCACGGGTGACGCGTCGCCGTCGTCGTTCGTCAGCTCGCCGCGGCACTTCACCGGGCTCGGCACGGGGGTCCGGGTCGACCAGCGGCTCAGCGATGGGGACTTCTTCCTCGCCGGCCACTGGATCGGGCAGGATGCCGCGGCCGGTCAGCCGGTCGTCGTCAGCGGGGTGGCCGGCGGCGCCGAGGTCACCCTGTTCGCCACCGAGCCGCTGTACCGCTCGCACCCGGAGGGTCTGTTCCCGCAGGTCGCCAACGCCCTCTGGCAGTAGCGACCTGATCCTGACGGGGAGTCGTCATCCGCTGCGGAGGTGACGACTCCCCGTTTCACTGCGCCCGCGCCGGCCCGTCACGACGGTGGCCTCCCACTCATCGTCGTGCAGGTCGGCGGCGACCAGTCCCGCTTCCCTGACGGCGTCGACGGCGGCGGCGGCCTGGGCCGCGCTCAGCTCCAGCAGGAGGATGCCGCGGTCGTCGCGCAGCCAGTGCGGGGCGCCGGCGGCGATGCGGCGCACCAGGTCGAGCCCGTCGCCGCCGCCGTCGAGGGCGGTGCGCGGCTCGTGGTCGCGGGCCTCGGGCGGCATCAGCGCGATCGCCTCGGTCGGAACATAGGGCGGCGACGCCAGCAGGACGTCGACGCGGCCACGCAGTTCTGTCGGCAGCGCGGCGAACAGGTCACCCCGGTGGACGCGGCCGGCGGGCTCGACGTTGCGGCGCGCGCACGCGACGGCGGCCGGGTCGAGGTCGGCGGCATGCAACTCGACCCCGTCCACCCCGGCCACGACCGCCAGCCCGAGCGCCCCCGTTCCACAACACAGGTCGACGACCACCCCACCTGGTCGCACCTGCCGCCGGGCGGTGACGACGAGGAACTCGCTGCGGTGCCGCGGCACGAAGACGCCGGGATCGACCCGCACGCGCAGCCCGGCGAACTCCGCCCATCCGAGGACGTGCTCGAGCGGCAGCCCGGCGACCCGGCGTTCGACCATGCTCGTGAGCTCGGCCGGCGTCCGCGCGGTCTCGCGGATCAGCCGGGCCTCGTCCTCGGCGAACACGCACCCCGCCGCCCGCAACCGCGCGACGACCCCCTCGTCCAGCACACCGCCACCCTACCCACCGAGTTGATCTTGGAGTAACGCCTCCATCTATCGGGCATTTCGCCCACGATTGGCGGCATTACTCCAAGATCAACTTGAGGGGGCGGAGGTGCGGGCGGCGAGGGCGAGGACGCGGCGGGCCTGCTCGGCCATGGCGACGTCGACGAAGCGGCCCCCGGCCAGGACGGCGGTGCCGGAGCCGGCCGCCGTCGCCGCGTCCAGGGCCTCCACCACCTCGGTGGCGGCGGCGATCTCGGTCGCCGAGGGGCGGAAGGCGGCCTCGATGACGGGGAGCTGACGGGGGTGGATCGCGGCCCGGCCCACGAAGCCGAGCCCGCGGCCGCGCGCGCACGACGCGGCCAGGCCGTCGGTGTCGGCGAGGTCGGTCCACACCGCCATGGCCGGGGCGGGCAGCCCGGCCGCGCGGGCGGCGACCACGAGCCGCTGCCGGCACCAGGCCAGCCCGTCGTCGGCGCCGTCGCCGGACAGTCCCAGGTCGGACGCGAGGTCGGCCTCGCCCAGCCCGACGGACGCGACGCCGGGCGCGGACGCGATGTCGTACGCCGCCTCGACTCCGGCCGCCGTCTCGAGCAGCACGTGCACCGGCCGGTCCCCCACCACCGACCGCACCGCCGCCACGTCCTCCGGCGACGAGACCTTCGGCACCCGCACCGACACGCCCGCCGGCAGTCCGGCGACGAGCGCGAGGTCGTCGCCGCCCCACGGCGTCGCCGGCGCGTTGACGCGGACCTGCACGGCACGCCCGTCCTCGACGACCGAGCCGAGCACCGACGACGCGCCCTCCCGCGCCGCCGCCTTCGCCGACGGCGCCACCGCGTCCTCGAAGTCCACGATGACGACGTCGGCCGGCGAGCCGAGCGCCTTCAGAACCCGGTCGGGCCGGTCGGCGGGCACGTACAGGA
The DNA here is from genome assembly GCF_004348545.1 of Jiangella ureilytica. Classification (GTDB taxonomy): domain Bacteria; phylum Actinomycetota; class Actinomycetes; order Jiangellales; family Jiangellaceae; genus Jiangella; species Jiangella ureilytica. Next base: position 37,180 of record NZ_SMKL01000020.1, read on the forward strand.
GGGTCAGGACCAGGCTCATACGACTCCCTCGGACCGCAGCGACGCGATTTCATCCAACGAATAGCCGAGTTCGCCCAGTAAACCATCCGTGTCGGCCCCGTGCGCACGCCCGGTCCACCGCACCGACCCCGGCGTCTCCGAGAGCCGGAACAGCACGTTCTGCATCGCGACCTCGCCCAGGTCCTCGTCGGGTAGCCGCAGCACGGTCCCGAGCGCGGCCAGCTGCGGGTCGGCGACGATGTCCGAGGCGTCGTAGACCGGCGCGACCGCCGCCTCCACCCGTTCGAACTCGGCCACCACCTCGTCCCGCGTCCGCAATGACACCCAACCGGCCACCGCCGCGTCCAGCTCCTCGACGTGCTCGGCCCGGCCGGACCCGGTCGCGAACCAGGGCTCGTCGATGACCTCGGGCCGGCCGACCAGGCGCATGACCCGCTCGGCGATGCTCTGCGAGCTGGTCGACACCGCGACCCACCGGCCGTCGGCACACCGGTAGGTGTTGCGCGGCGCGTTGTTGGCCGACCGGTTGCCGGTGCGCGGCTGAACGGTCCCGAGCTGGTCCCAGAGGGTGAGCTGCGGCCCGAGCACCGACAGCATCGGCTCGATGATCGACAGGTCGATCACCTGCCCGCGCCCGCTCGCCGCCCGCGCGTGCAGCGCCGACGTCACCGCGAACGCCGTGGCTAGCGCCGTGATGCCGTCGGCCAGGCCGAACGGCGGCAGCGTCGGCGGGCCGTCCGGCTCGCCGGTCATGGCGGCGAACCCGCTCATCGCCTCGGCCAGCGTGCCGAACCCGGGCCGCCGCCGGTACGGGCCGACCTGCCCGAACCCGGTGACCCGCGCGAGGATCAGCCCCGGGTTCGCCTCCGACAACGCCGAGTACCCGAGGTTCCACCGCTCCAGCGTGTCCGGCCGGAAGTTCTCGATGACGACGTCGGACTCCCGCGCCAGCCGCCGGAACACCTCCTGGCCGCGCTCGTGCGACAGGTCCAGCGTCATCGTCCGCTTGTTCCGGCCGAGCGTCTTCCACCACAGGTTCTGCCCGTCCTTCGCCGGTCCGTGACCGCGGGACGGGTCCGGCCGGCGCGGATGCTCGACCTTGACCACATCGGCGCCCATGTCTCCCAGGTGCATGGCCGCGAGCGGCCCGGCGAACAGCGTCGCCGCGTCGACGACCCGCACCCCGGCGAGCGGCCCGCTCACGTCGTCACCCCGGGAAGACCCACCGCACAGCGGAAGCCGACCGACGGCGACCGGTCCAGCCCCGCGCCCATCAGCAGGTACTTCGCCGCGAACGACGGCGCCCGCTCGCCGCCGTCGAAGTACCAGTCCGACCCCGTCGGCACCCAGTGCGAACCGCCCTTGAGGATGACGAACCGGGTGCGGCCGTCGGTGTGCTCGCTCTCGGTGAGGTTCCAGACCGTGGGTGCGCCGCGCTCGAGCAGCCCGGCCTCCCCCGCGACCTGCCACTCGTCCTCCGTCGGCAGCCGCAGCCCGGCCCAGGCGGCGTACGCGCGGGCGTCGGCGAGGTCGACGTACGTCACCGGCTCGCCGCCGCGGCCGGCCGGCGGGGCTCCGTTCGCCCAGTGCGCGAGGAACCGCTCCGGCCGCAGCGGCCGGTAGCCGGTGGCGGCGAGGAACGCGGCGAACTCGTCGTTGGTCACCTCGGTCCGGCCGATCCCGAACGGCGTCAGCTCCGCCCGGCGGTGCGCGGTGCCGTCGGCGTGCAGGCGCGGTGGCAGCGGCTTCCACTCGTCGACGTACGGCGCCTCGTCGTACAGCCCGGTCTCGCGGATGCGGTACCGCACGACCAGGTCGTACCGGCCGCCGTCGACCCGCTCCATCCCGGGGACGACGGCGGCGGCCTCGGCACGGGCGGGACCGACCCGCGTGGCCGGCCGCCGCGGGAACTCGCGGTCCGCATCGACGACGGCGTCCCCTGCGGCCACCGCCGCGGCCAGCACCGCCGCCACGCCGCCCGCGGGCAGCTGGCCGCCGATCACCGTCCGCCCGTCGTCGTCCTTGCTGACGTCCAGCGCGACACCGCTCGTCAGCTCGGTGAACGCACCCGCCGCGGCGTCCGTCACCAGCCAGGGCCCGTCGTACGGGGCGTCGCTGCGGTTCACGACGGTCCACAAGGCGACGCCGTCGTGCACCCATCGCGACGCGTACACCGCAGCGCCGCCGCCGGGATGGTCGGCCAGCGGTGTCCAGTCCTCGCTCTGCAGCCAGGCGCGGTACTCGCGCTGCACCCGGCGCATCGACCGCAGCAGCGTCCGGTCGCGCGCGCTCCAGCCGACCCAGACGCCGAACACCGCCTCCCACACGAGGATCCCGGAGCCGTTCAGCCAGGCCGATTGCAGCTCCTCGAGGTGGCTGTGATGCCAGCGACGGGTGTGGTGCAGCACGTGCCGGCGCTCGAACCAGGTGGCCCGCAGCACCCCCGGCACCGGGGTGTCGGCGAACCACTGCGCCCACGACATGGTGTGGTCGTGCACGCGGGCCAGCGGCAGCCGCGACTCGCCCTCCATCGACAGCCCCGGACGCAGCGCGTCCAGCGCCGCCCGGATCCGCGTCGAGCCCTCCTTGGAGCTGTCGAGGAAGACGCCGTCGGCGCCGAGCCGCTCGACCAGATCAACGAGAAGTCCGTCGCTGGACATGTGCGGCCTCGACTGAGAAGCGTGTCTCGGCCGCGTCTCCCACGGGTAGTACGACACGAACACCCGCACCCCGGCGGCCTGGAAGGCGGCGACGACCGACGGCAGCTCAGGCACGTCGAAGAAGGCGAACTGGTCGCGCTCGTCGATGCCCTCGTTCGGGTAGGCGTGCCAGAGCACGACGCCGTCGACACCGCCGAAGTCCCGCTCCGCGGCCGCCAGGTAGCCGTCGACGTCGAACCGGCCGGTCGCGTGGTCGTAGAGCAGCTCGTCCCAGAGCCAGGTCAGTGTGAGGACGAACCCGTCGGTCCGCTCGACGCCGTAGCGGGCGCCGTCGTAGCCGACCCGTTCCCGCGCCTCGGCCCGCCAGCGAGTGAGCGCGTCGCGCCAGGCCGGCCAGTCGGCGGGATCGTCGGGCGCGGCGAAGATCTTCGCCTCGTCCAGCACGGAGAGGTCGGCGGCCGGGTCCAGCGGTACCGTCGCGGGCCGGTCGATCGGACGGGGGACGTACGGGTTCAGCATCAGACCTCCGCGAGGAACGCGTCGATCTCGGCGCGGTCCGGCATCGACGACGACGCGCCCGGCCGCTGGACCGACAGCGCGGCCGCCGCCGACGCCCGTCGCAGCGCGGCGTCCCAGTCCAGGCCCTCGGCCAGGCCGACGGCGAGCACGCCGGCGAACGTGTCACCGGCCGCGGTGGTGTCGACGGCGGCGACGGCGAACGCCGCGACCTCTGTCGACGACTCGCCGCAGACCCGCACCGCGCCCTTCGCGCCCAGCGTCACGACGACGTCGCCGCCCCGCGCCGCGAGCGAACGGGCCGCCTCGACCGGGTCCGCGACGCCGGCCAGTAGCGCCGCCTCGTGCTCGTTCGGCACCAGCAGGCCGACGGCGTCGAGCAGCTCCTCCGGAAGCGCGACGGCGGGCGCCGGGGTCAGCACCACCCGTACGCCCCGGGATCGCGCGTGGACCGCCGCCGCCGTCACCAGGTCCAGCGGCAGCTCCAGCTGCATCAGCAGCAGCTCGGCGCCGTCGATCGCGGCGCGGTGCGCGTCGGTCAGCTCCGTCACGGTCCCATTGGCGCCGGGCACGACGACGATGGAGTTGTCGCCGTCACCGTCGACGGTGATGTGCGCGGTCCCCGTCGACTCGTCGCTCACGACCAGGCCGGACACGTCGACGCCGGACTCGGTCAGCAGCGCGGTGATGCGGCGGCCGAAGTCGTCGTCGCCGACGGCGCCGAGGAAGGTGACGTCGCCCCCGGCCCGGGCCGCCGCGAGCGCCTGGTTGGCGCCCTTGCCGCCGGGGACGGTCTCGAAGGTGCGGCCCGTGACGGTCTCGCCCCGGCCGGGCGCGCGGTCGACGGTGACGACGAGGTCCATGTTCGCGCTGCCCAGGACGGCGATCATCGACATCCCTCCGCGACGGCGACGGTCCGGGCCGCGAGCGCGTCGAAGCCGACGCCGTCGAACCCGGCCAGCGTGGTACTGATCCGGTTGCGCAGCGGCGCGATCCACCGCCGTGGCAGCTCGGCGGCGCCGGTCAGTGCGCCGGCGATGGAGCCGACGGTGGCTCCGTTGGAGTCGGTGTCCCAGCCGCCGCTGACGACGGCCGTGATCGACCGCTCGTAGTCGCCGTCGCCGTACACCAGCGCCGCCACCACCAGCGCGGCGTTGTTCAGCACGTGCACCCAGTGCAGGTGCCCGTAGCGCGCCTCGATCGCATCGACGACGGCCTCCCAGTCGCCACTGTGCTCGGCCGGCAGCGCACGTGCGAACCGCACCGCCTCGGCGTACCGCGACGACGGCGGCACCACCGACAGCCCGGCGTCCAGCACGTCGTCCACCGTCGCCGCGACCAGGGCGGACGCGCAGGCGGCGGCAGTGAACAGCTCGCCGTACACACCGTTGCGGGTGTGGCTGAGGACCGCGTCGCGCCAGGCCAGCTCCGCGGCGCCGGCGGGGTCGCCGGGCCGGGCCCAGCCGAACACGTCGCCGCGGATCTGCGCGCCGATCCAGTCGCGGAACGGGTTGCGCACCGTCGCCGTCGCCGGCGGCAGCCGGCCCAGCAGCAGGTTGCGGTAGGCGACCCGCTCGGCGGTGAACACCCGGCCGGCCGGCAGCGACGCCAGCCAGGCCTCGGCGACGTCCTCTGTGGTGAACGCCGCACCGCGGGACTCGAGCAGCGCGAGGTTGAGCATCGGGAAGTTGAGGTCGTCGTCCTCGGGCATGCCGTCGATGTTCTCGGCCAGGCTGGTCAGCGCGCTGCGCCGGTTCCACGGCCACCGGGCGCCGACGTCGTCGGGCAGTCCCTTCGCCGTGAACCAGTCGGTCAGCGGCCAGCGCCCGGTCGCCTCGAGGATCTCGCGGATCCCGGCCCGCGACACCTTCTCGACCGGCTTGCCGAGCAGGCAGCCGGCGGCGCGGCCCAGCCAGGCGCCGTGCACGCGGTCGAACGCCGCCGGAGTCGACGGCTCCGGCGCCCGCGTCCAGCCCGCTTGGATCGAGGCGAGGTCCGTCGGTTCCGCGGCGTCGTACGGCGACGGACGCGCGTCGACCTCGTCCAGCAGCTCGGCGGCCAGCGCCCGCAGCTCCGGCGGCGCCGGCACGTCCGACGCCCCGGACCGCACCGGCGCGTCGTCGCCGCCCGCCGCGATCCAGCGCGCCCGCAGGTCGGCGACGTCGACACCGTCCTCGGCCGCCTGGGCGAACGCATGCCCGACCAGGTCCTCCGGCTGCACCCAGCTCAGTCTCATGCCCATCCCATCCCCATGATCATCAACCTTTTGTGTCGTCATAGCAGCTCACAAGGTTGATGATCATGGCGCGAGTCCGTCGAACGCCCGGTCCGCCGCCTGCTGGCGCGCGCGATCGGCCGCCCGCACCCGCGCCGTCACCGCTGCCAGCCGCTCCCCCGGCCCGACGAGGTCGACGCGGCTGGCCGCGGCCACCGCCGTCACCAGGTCGGCGGGAACGGCGGCCGGACCGCCCAGCGCGCCCGCGATGGCCCCGGCCATCGAGGCGATGGAGTCGGAGTCGCGGCCGTAGTTGACGCCGCCGATGACGGAGTCGCGCCAGTCGCCGCGGGCGATGGCCAGCAGGCCCAGCGCGACCGGCAGCTCCTCGATGGTGTGCACGCGGCTCGGCCGCCGGGCGCCCAGGCCCTGGTCGCGGTAGTCCTCGCCGACGGTGTCATAGGGCGCGATGGCCGCCCGCAGCCTCCCGGACTCGACCGCCTCGGTCCAGTGCCCGATGGACGCCGCGGTGTCGAGGACCGCCTCGATGCCGGCCCTCGTCCCGTCCTTCGCCAGCCGCAGGGCCGCCGCCAGGACGTCATCGACCGTCGCGCCGGGCGCGGCCGCCGCGGCCACGCAGGCGGCCATGACCCCGGCGGCCTCGCGGCCGTAGGACGACTGGTGCGCGCCGGCGACGTCGACGGCCTCGGCGTACGCGGCGTCGGGGTCGGCGGCGTTGACGATGCCGACCGGCGCGATGTACATGGCCGCGCCGCAGTTGACGGCGTTGCCGACGCCGGCCTCGCGCGGGTCGGCGTGACCCCAGTGCAGCCGCAGCGCCATGAACTTCTCGGCCAGGAACACCCGCTGCAGGGGCAGCGCCTCGGCCTCCAGCTCGGGGATCCAGACCTTGCGGCCGATCATCAGCGGCACCAGCCGCTCGGCCACGTCGTAGGCCGTCAAGTGCGCCTGCGCCTGCTCGTAGACCTCGACCACGAGGTGCGTCATCAAGGTGTCGTCGGTGATGTGGCCGTCGCCCTTGTGGTACGGCGCGATGGGCCGCGCGGTGCGCCAGTCCTCGTGGTACGGCGGGACGATGCCTTCGACCCAGCCGCCCCAGCGGTCCCGGATCTGCCGCGGCGACCAGCCCTCCGTCGCACCACCGAGCGCGTCGCCGACGGCGGCTCCCGTCAGGCATCCGACCGCTGTATCGATGAGTGCGTCACTGGTCACGAGATCGTCCTTCCCTCGATGGAGCCTGCCAGGTCGACGAGGTCGACGCCGGCCAGATCGGGTGAGCAGCAGCCGGCGAGTCGCCGGCACCGCTCGACCCAGGTCGTGGGGAGCGCGCCCAGCCCGTGCGCCGCCCCGGTGAGCGCGCCCGTCAGCGCCGGTGCGCTGTCGGCCAGGGTGGGCAGGCACACGGCGGCGGTGACGGCGGCGATTGGCCGCTCCCCGCCCCGCTCGGCGGCCTGCGCCAGCGCGACGGCGACAGCGACCGTCTGGGCCGCGGCGACGCCGTAGCTGTAGACGTGGTCGACGATCTCGTCGAGCTGGGCGACGGCGTCGGCCGCGGTCTCCGCTGTGGCAGAGACGGTGAGCGCCCGGGACACCGTCGTCGCCAGGAGCCCGTCCGCCGGCAGTGCGTCGGCGGCGGCCGCCGCCCAGGCGTCGGTGAGCGGCTCGCCGCGGACCAGCCGGGCCATCGTCTCCGCGACCGCCCGCGCGGCTGCCAGCCCGTCACCGTCGTTCGTGACCTCGGCGTCCCAGCCGGCCAGCGTGGCGGCCGTGGCCGGGCCGTCGGCGACGAGGCCGATCGCGACCGCACGGACCGCGGCGGCGTCGTCGAAGTGGTGCGGGTTGTCGTGCCCGGTCAGCGGCGGGTCGACCTCGCGGCGAAGCGCGTCGGCCGCGGCGGCGACGCTGATCCGGCCCCGTGGCAGTGTTCCGGCGGCGACGGCGCGGCGCCAGTGTGTGTGCACGTCCGCGCGGCTCAGCGGGCCGGGGCGCGCGGCGTCCAACAGCCAGCGCAGCGTCCACGCCGCCCACTCCGCGTCGTCGCTCGACCCGAGCCGCAGCGGCGCCGTCGGCTGGTTGAGCGCGAACGGCACCGGCAGCGTCGTCACCTGCTGCGTCTCGGCGAACTCGTCCAGTTCGCGGCGCAGGCGGCGGGTCCACGGCGGCAGCAGCTGGGACCGGTGCCGGACGGCGGGCCAGCCGGCCGCGTCGCCGATGGCGAGTCCGAGCAGCGCCCCCGCGGTGCGGTCGCGACGATCGTTCACGTGCGTGCCCCCGGCCGCGCCGCCGCCGTGGCCCGTTCAGCAGGTCCGGCACTGTCGGTGCCCACCCCTAGGGTGGGTCCCACCCGGTCCGGGCGGGGACTGACCGGACCACGGCCGACCGGACCGCGGCCGACCGGACCGCGGCCGACCGGACCGCGGCCGACCGGACCGCGGCCGACCCGACCGCGGCGGACCTGCCGTTCTCTCATGAGCCTTCCTCCAGGTGGTCGGCCAGCCGGTCGGCGAGGTCGAGCGGATGCAGGCCCGCCACGACCTCGCCCAGGCAGCGGCCGGTGACCGGCCCGATCTGCGCCTGCCAGTCCGCAGGCACCGCGCCGAGGCCGCCGTGTGCCCCGGCCAGCGCGCCGGCGATGGCGGCGGTGGTGTCGGCGTCGCGCCCCATCGACACGGCGCCGGTCACCGCGGCGGCGAACGAGCCCTCCGCCGCCAGGAACGCGGCGAACGCCAACGCGACCGCCTCCGGCGCCAGATCGGTCCACGGATACGACCGGACGACGACGGCCTCGAGCAGCGCGGGCACGTCGCCCGCGTGGACCAGAGCCGACCGCAACGACCGCGCCGTCCACGAGTCCGAAGGGACGGCGTCCAGTGCGGCGGCCGCGATGTCGGCGGCGGGGGCGCGACCCGTCATGGCGACGGCGACAGCCGCGGCCACCGCGACCCCGGCGTGCACGCCCTCGCCGGAGTGGCTGACCGCGCCGTCGACGGCCGCCAGCCGAGCGGCCAGAGCCGGGTCCCCCGCCGCGTACACGCCGTGCACCGCGGACCGCATCGCCAGCCCGTCGCTCCACGAGTGCAGGTGCCGTCCGCTCGCCGGCGGCCGCAGCCCGGCGCGCAGGTTCTCGATGGTCCCCAGTTCACTGAACCCGGCGCCCGGGAACCCGCCCGAGCGCCCGGCCAGGTGCGTGACCCACGCGTCGGCCACGTGGTCGCTCGTGAGCCCGGTCCCGTGCTCCAGCAGCAGCAGCGCGCTGAACGCGGCGTACTCGGTGTCGTCCGTGCCCGTAGGCTGGTCGGTCAAGAAGCCCTGTATCCGGTGTCCGAACTTCGCCGCGATCGCCTCGGCGGTCATGTTCTCCGCGGGGGCGCCCATGGCGTCGCCGATGGCGAGCCCGAGCAGGCACCCCCGCGCCCGGTCCCTCATCAACGCTGGTAGCGCTCGAGGACGGCATTGCCCTCGTCGACCAGCTTGGTGCCCAGCTCCTCCAGCGAGATCTGGTCGCTGAAGTACTCCTGGAACGCCGGGTTCGCGATCCGTGACTTCCATTCCTCGAACCCCTTGACCTGCTGGAACGGCGCCATCTCCAGGTCGTCGGCGGTGGCCGTCGCGACGTCCCAGCCGGTGGCCGGGTCGTTCAGCTCCGGGCTCTGCGCCGCCTCCTGGCTGGTCGGCAGCAGCCAGTCGCCGGCCGCCAGTCGGACCTGGTTCTCGGCGTTGAGGAAGTACTCGATGAACCGCACGGCCTCCTCCGGGTGCTCGGTCTCGGCCGAGACCGAGAGGGTCTGGCTGACGGCGCCCTGCGCGCTGCTGTCGCCTTCGAGCGCCGGCAGCGTCACCCAGTCGAAGCCGTCGGGCGCCTGCTCGATGATCTGCTGGCGCAGCCAGATCGCGCCCGGCAGCATGGCGTACTGGCCGGCGAAGAAGCCGGGCAGCGCGTCGGCCGACGACATGCCGATGCCGTCGGGCGAGGCGGAGCCGTCGGTGTAGATCATCTCGTGGATGCGGCGTGGCACCTCCTGGTCGGCCTCGTCGAAGACCGCCTGCACCTCGCCGGTCGGGTCGCTGAAGTAGTCGCCGCCGAAGTTGCGGGCCAGGTTGAGGATGCGGTTGGCCGGCGCGTTCAGCGGGATGACGGCGCCGAACTGGCCGTCGGTGGTGAGCTGTGCGGCGACGTCGCCGAACTCGTCCCACGTCCACGGGTCCTCGATGGTCGGCAGCGTGACGCCGGCTGCCTCGAGCAGTGTCCGGTTGGCGAAGACGACCTGCGACTCCTGCAGGAACGGCACCCCGTAGACGGCGTCGCCGAAGGTCGCGGTGTCCCAGGCGCCCTCGCGGATGTCGTCGCGGATCTCGTCGGACAGGTACTCCGACAGGTCCAGGACGTTGCCGCGGTCGCCGAAGTCCTGCAGCACCGTGGACTCGTAGTGGAACACGTCCGGGGCGGTGCCGCCCTCGAACGACGTCATCAGCTGGTCGTGCACGTTGTTCCAGTCGCCCTGGAGCAGCTCGACCTGGATGTCCGGGTTGGCCTCGTTCCAGGCCGCGACGATGGCCTCGTTGGCCTCGACGCTCGCGGTCTGCCAGGCCAGCGTCTGGAAGGTCAGCTCGACGGGCTCGCCGCCGCTGCCGCCGTCGTCGCCGGAGCCGGTCTCGTCGTCACCTCCGCCGCAGGCCGCGAGCACCAGGCCCGCGGCCGCCGCGATGGCGAGACTTCTCATCGAACGCATGGGTGTCCTCCTCTTCGAGGTCCTGGATCAGGACTTGACGGCTCCGCCGAGCAGCCCGCCGGTGAGCCGGCGCTGCATGAAGGCGAAGAAGATCAGGCTGGGAATCGTGGCGACGAGCGACGCCGCCGCCAGCGGGCCGAGCCGGGCCACGCCCTCGGCGCCGATGAACTTCACCAGCGTCAGTGAGAGCGTCTGCAGCTCGGGGTCGCGGATCAGCACGAGCGCGAACAGGAACTCGTTCCAGGCCGAGACGAACGCGAACAGCCCGGCCGCGACGACGCCCGGTGCCAGCAGCGGCGCGATGACGCTGCGCAGCGTGCGGACCTTCGATGCGCCGTCCATGGACGCGGCCTCTTCGAGCTCGATCGGGATCGTCTCGATGTAACTGCGCAGCATCCAGAGCGCGAACGGCATGCTCCAGACCACGTAGACGGCGATCAGCCCGAGGTAGGTGTCGTACAGGCCGAGGTCGCGCAGCAGCAGGAACAGCGGGATGATCACCAGGATGAACGGGAAGATCTGGCTGAGCAGCACCCACACCAGCGTCATCCGGCTCAGCACCGACCGGTAGCGCGCCATCACGTAGGCGGCCGGAATCGACAGCACCACCGTCACCAGGCACGACACCCCGGCGACCAGCAGCGTGTTGAGGATCGAGCGGACGATCGGCTGCTCGTCGAACGCGGCCCGGAAGTTGTCGAACGTGATGTCGTTCGGAATCCAGGTCGGCTCGATCAGCGCGAGCTCCTGCGGCGTCTTCAGCGCCGTCGAGACCAGCCAGAACAGCGGGAAGGCCAGGAAGACCAGGTAGCCGGCCAGGGCGACGTACTTCAGCGTCGTCGCGACGGGCGTGGAGCGGGTCATCGGGCGTTCGCCTCCCTCACCCGCTGGCGCAGATAGAAGACGACGAACACCGCGATGACCACGACCATCGCGTTGCCCAGCGCCGCCGCATAGCCGTAGTTGCCGTAGCGGAACGCCTCCTCGTAGGCGAACAGCAGCGGCAGCCGCGTCTCGCCGCCCGGCCCGCCCTGGGTCAGGACGTAGACCAGGCTGAACGAGTTGAAGTTCCAGATGAAGTCGAGCGTGGTCATCGCGACGACGACGGGCTTGATGGCCGGCCATGTGACGTTGCGGAAGCGCTGCCACACGCCGGCGCCGTCCATGGCCGCGGCCTCGTGCAGCTCCCGCGGCACGCTCTGCAGCCCGGCCAGCAGCACCACCGTCGTCTGCGGCATCCCGGCCCAGACACCCACGAGGATCACCGCCGGCAGCGCCAGCGAGAACGACGACAGCCAGTCGACGTTCTCGTCGATGATGCGCAGGTCCATCAGGACGTCGTTGAGGATGCCGGCGTTCGGGTGGTAGACCAGCCGCCACATGATGCCGATGACCACCGGCGGCATCGCCCATGGCACCAGCGCCAGGGTGCGGGCCAGCCAGCGCAGCCGCAGCCGCTGGTTGAGCAGCAGCGCGAGCCCGAGGCTGGCGAAGAACTGCAGGATCGTCACCGCGAACGCCCAGATGAGGCCGATGCGGAAGGACTCCCAGAAGTAGGAGTCGCCGAGCAGGTTCCGGTAGTTCTCGAAGCCGGTGAAGCTGGTCTGCGCATTGGCGCCGGCCTGTGCGTCGGTGAAGCCGAGATAGATGCCGCGCAGCAGCGGGTAGACGCTGAACAGCACCACCGGGACCAGCGCCGGCACGGCGAGCATGAGGCCGTCGCGGTCGAGGCCGAGGAAGCCGCGGCGCCTGGCCGGCCTCTGCGGCGGCGTCGTGCGCGGCGGCTCGGTGACGGCGGTGGCGCTCATCGGCTGCTCTCCCTGACGGTCAGCGACGGCGGGACGGTGACCCGCTCCGGCGGCGCGTCGTCGCCGTCGAGCCGGCGCAGCAGCAGCTCGGCGGCGATGCGGCCGCGGTCGGCCGAACCGAGCGACACGCTGGACAGCGCCGGGAAGCTGGTGGCGGCGAGCGGGGTGTCGTCCATGCCCACCACGCGGACGTCGCCGGGGACGTCGCGGCCGAGCTCGCGCAGCGCGTGCAGGACGCCCATGGCGATGAGATCGTTGGCGCCCAGCACGGCATCGACGTCCGGATGCTCGCCGAGCAGCGCGAGCGCCGTGCGCCGGCCGGCCTCGAACTGGAAGTCGGTGAACCGGACGAGCGAGTCGTCCGTGCGCAGGCCCGTCGTGGCCAGGCCGGCCCGGAAGCCGTCGTAGCGGGCCCGGCCCGGGACGGTGTCGAGCGGGCCGTCGATGAACGCGATGCGGCGGGCGCCGGACTCGGCCAGGTGCTCGACCGCCAGCCGGGCGCCGACCCGCGAGTCGGCCCGGACGTTGTCGACCGGGACGTCGTCGGGCAGCAGGCCGATGACGACGACGGGAACGGCGGCCCGCCGCAGCGCCTCGACGTGCCGGTCGGTGACCCGCAACGGGCACAGGATCAGCCCGTCGACGTAGTTCTGGCTGAGGCTGGCCAGCACGCTCAGTTCGTCCTCGACGTCGGCGCCGGTGCTGTGCAGCAGCAGCCGGTAGCCCACGTCGCGCAGGGTCGGCTGGATGCGCCGCACCATCTCGAGGTAGGCGGCGTTGCCGATGTCCTCCATCGCGAACGCCACCTGCCCGGTGTGCCGGGTCTTCAGCGACTGCGCGACGACGCTCGGCACGTAGCCGACCTGCTGCACGGCCGCGTTCACGCGAGCGACCATGTCGGCGTTCGAGGTGTTGCCGTTGAGGGCGCGCGACACCGAGGAGATCGAGACCCCGGCGACCTTGGCGACCTCGTGGATCGTCGGCCGGCGACGCTGCGTCATCGCGTGCGCACCTCCTCGTGGCGGAGCGGAACCGTTTCCGAGGTGTGACGCGGCATGTCAGGAAACGTTTCCGGGATGTGTCAGCCATCGAACCGCGCCCGACGCCGTCCCGTCAAGTCGCCGGTACGAACCCGTGACCTACTGGGGTCTTGACGGGGCGGTTCGGCGCGTGCTGGAGTTGCGCCGACTTCCCTGTTCGCCGACGGCGGCAGCTCGCGAACCGACTCGGAAACGTTTCCAGAACGACGGCGCAAAGGAGCGACGGATGACGGCACGGAACCGCGCGACCGCGTTGGCGGCGACATCGGTGCTGCTCGCGGCGGTGCACGTCGCAACGACCGGCTCCGCGCCCGACGGCGAGGGCGCGGGTCGCGCCGCCACCGCCGAGCCGGCCCGCGGCACCGTCGTCACCGCGACCGCCCCGGCCGGGGCCGCCGGCGTCGCCGTCGACTACGCCGCCTACCTGCCCGCCGGTTACGACGCGGGCGACGACGAGTACGCGACGCTCTACCTGCTGCACGGCCGTGGCGACACCATGGCGGCCTGGCAGCAGGTGACTGCGGACCTCGACGAGCTGATCTCCGCCGGCACCGTCCCGCCGCTGGTCGTGGTCATGCCGGACGCGCCGTGGAGCGAGCGCGGCAACTGGTACGTCGACTCGCGGCACGCCGGCGGCGCCGCGGTCGAGACCGCGCTGACACAGGACCTGGTCGCACACGTCGACGCCACCTACCGCACCGTCGACAGCCGCGACGCGCGCGCCGTCGGCGGCTACTCGATGGGCGGCTACGGCGCCCTGCGCTACGCGCTGGCGCATCAGGACCTGTTCGCCGCGGGCCTGGTGCTGTCGCCCGCGGTCTACGTGCCGCTGTCGCCGGCGGACTCGTCGACGCGCGAGTTCGGCGCGTTCGGCCTGGGCGAGGCGCTGTTCGATGACGCCGTCTACACGTCGCTCAACTATCCGGCGCTGCTCGAGGCCGCCGACCCGGCCCTGCCGACGCACCTGTTCGTCGCGGTCGGCGACGACGAGTGGGCCAACCCCGCGCCCGAGGACGCCCAGCACGACATCGACTTCGAGTCCGCCCGGCTCTACAACGCCGCTCGGCGGGTCGACGGCGTCACGGCCGAGCTGCGGATCATGGACGGCGGGCACGACTGGGACGTCTGGCGGGCCGGCTTCCGCGAAGGGCTGGCCGACCTCGCCGGCTACCTGCGCACCACCGACCCGCTGCCGCTGCCGGGCGAGATCACCGGCACCGGCGGTGACGACCGCGCCGGCGGCATCGCGGTGACGCCGGACGGGCAGACGGTCACCGCCGTCAACGAGGGCGGCGTCGACCCGATGCTGAGCTCCGACGACGGCTGGACGCTGCGGCTCGCCACCCCTGCCGCCGACCGCGTGTACGGCATCCACGCGGCGGGCGACGGCGGCGTTCTCACCGCCGGGTACACCCGTGGCGACCTGGACGGACGGCACCCGGGCACTTCCCGCGACGACGCGTTCGCCGCCCGGGTCTCGGCCGGCGGCGCCCTCGACTGGGTCACGCAGTTCGGCGACCCGGCCGCGGCCGACCGCGCCTACGCGAGCGTCCCGGCGCCCGACGGCGGCCTCTACGTCGCCGGGTACACCAGCGGCAGCGTCGGCGGTGCCGCGAACGCCGGCGACAAGGACGCGCTGCTCGCGCGCATCGGGACCGACGGCGAGCTGCTCTGGACCCGGCAGCTCGGCGGCGCCGGCGAGGACAAGGCGCTCGCCGTCGCCGTCGGCGCGGACCGGCGGGTGTACGTCGCCGGCGTGACCTCGCAGGCGATGCCGGGGGCGACGGCGAACGGCGGGCTGGACGCGTGGGTGGCCCGGTTCTCCGCCGACGGGAAGCGGGACTGGCTGAGCCAGTTCGGGACCACGGAGTCCGACCAGTTCACCGCGCTGGCGCCGCTGCCGGCGCAGGGCGTGGTCGCCGTCGGGCACACCGGTGGCGGGCTGGGCGCGGCCGGCGCGGGCGGCAACGACCAGCTGGCCGTCGCGGTGACGTCGGCAGGCCGGGCCCGCTGGATCACCCAGGACGGCACCGACGGCGACGACCGGGCCGCCGCCGTCCACGTCGGCGCCGACGGCGCCATCACCGTCGCCGGTCACACCGACGGCCGCGTGGGGGTCAGCGCGGGCGGCGTCGACGTCGTCGTGAGCACGCTCGGCAGCCGCGGCCAGGTGCGCTCGCGTGCGCAGTTCGGTACGCCCGAGCGCGACGGTGCCGACGAGTGGGACGAGTCGAACCTCTACCTCAGCGGCGACGGCGGCAGCGGCCTGCTGCTGACGGGGCTGACGTTCGGCGGCGGCAGCGGGCTCGGCGACGTGTTCGCCGGCCCGCTGTCGTCGCCTTAGCAGAGCTGCCTCGGCGCGAGCCGTCCCGCCGAACCGCTGACCCGTACGCCAGTGGGAACAGCGTCAGAACAGGGCGCTGGCCAGCGCCGAGCGCGCCTTCACGACCCGGGGGTCGGCACCGCCGACGATGTCGAACAGCTCGACCACGCGCGCCCGTAGCCGCTCGCGCTCGTCGCCGAAGACCCGGCGGATGGTGCCGATGAGCCGGTCGAACGCCTGGTCGACCCGTCCCGACACGACCTCGATGTCGGCGGCCAGCAGCTGCGCGTCGACGTCGGTGGGGTCGGCGTCGGCCGCGGCCAGCGCTGCGCCGGGGTCGGTGCCGGCCGTGCGGCGCAGCAGCTCGACCTGGGCCAGCCCCGCCTTCGCCTCGGCGTCGGCCGGAGCCTCGGCGAGGACCGCCCGGTAGGCCTCGGCCGCCTTGTCGAAGTCGCCGGCGTTGATGGCGTCATAGGCCGCCTCGAACCGCGGGTCGACGGGCTCTTCCGCCGGCTCGCCGTCGGCGTCTTCGGGGGCGCCGGCCCCCGGGATGGGGTCGGCCCGGCCGGCGACGCCGTTGGCGACGGCCATCTGCAGCAGCTGCTCGATGACCTGCTGCGCCTGCGCCTCGGGGATGGCCCCCTGGAACAGCGGCACCAGCTGCCCGCGGACGACCGCGACGACGGTGGGGATGCTCTGGACCTGCGCGGCCTGCGCGATGGCCTGGTTCGCGTCGACGTCGATCTTGGCGAGCACGAACCGACCCTCGTACTGGGCGGCCAGGCGTTCGAGGATGGGCGAGAGGGTCTTGCAGGGCTCGCACCAGGTGGCCCAGAAGTCGATGACCACGGGCACCGACATGGACCGGGTGAGCACCTCGGACTGGAACGTCGCCTCGGTGACGTCGATGACGAAGCCGCCACCGGCGGCACCCGGCGCGGCCTGCTGCGGCTGGCCGCCCCCGTTGAGGGCCGACAGGTCGACGGCGCCGGGGCGGCTGAAACTCTGCGAGCTCATGGCCCTATCCTCCCCCGATCATCCGCGCCCGTGCCACAGGGGTGGCTCAGTCCCAGTAGGCGCTGCTCCAGTGGCGGGCGTCGACGGCGTGGGCGCGGGGCGGCGCGACGGTCGGGGCGGCCACGGCCGGGCGGGCCGGCTCGTCGCGGCGGGCCCGGCGGCGCAGTACGAGACCGTGCGCGAGCAGGACGGCGATCATGGCCGCCAGCAGCAGCGGAACGAGCATGCGGCCTCCCCGGACGGCGGAGCGCTGGTGCCCGCAT
Source organism: Jiangella ureilytica (assembly GCF_004348545.1). GTDB lineage: Bacteria > Actinomycetota > Actinomycetes > Jiangellales > Jiangellaceae > Jiangella > Jiangella ureilytica. The sequence goes on from NZ_SMKL01000020.1 coordinate 53,773, forward strand.
GGTGACAGATCCCCGGCGGACCGTCCAGCACCGACTGCTGGCCGGGCCTCGCCCTTCTGTGTGGTCCGCCGGCTCGGAGATGATCACGTTCAGTACGAGATCTCGTGTCGCACTACGCCTGCAAGCGTGTTGCGGCACGGGTCATCATGGTGGGCGCACCACCTCCCCATGATCATTCCCCTCGCGGTCGCTGACACGCCGCCACCGGACATGATCATGAGACCGGCGAGTCCACAGCTCAAGGAATGGGAGGGACGGCGAACAGCGAGCTCAGAACCGGGCCGGCTCGGAGTAGACGCCCCACTCGGCCCGCAGCGCGTCGCAGATCTCGCCCAGGGTGGCCTCGGCGCGGACGGCGTCGAGCATGGAGGGGAGGAGGTTCTCCGAGGTCCGCGCGACCGAGACCATGGCCGCCAGGGCGGAACGGACGGCGTCGTCGTCGCGGGCCGCGCGCCGATCGGCCAGCACCTGCCGCTGCTCGTCCTCGACCTCGTGCGACACCCGCAGGATGTCGAGCTCGCCGGTGACGCTGCCGGTGTGGACGTTGACGCCGACGACGCGTTTGTCGCCCTTCTCGACCCGCTGCTGGTGCTGGAACGCCGACTCGGCGATCTCGCCGGTGAACCAGCCGTTGTCGATGCCGTGCAGGATGCCGGCGGTCATCGGTCCGTACGTCTGCTGCCAGCGCTTGTCGTCGGCGCCCATCGAGCGGATCTGCGCGAAGATCGCCTCGGCCTCGGCCTCGAGCCGGTCGGTCAGCGCCTCGACGTACCAGGATCCGCCGAGCGGGTCGGCGACGTTGGCGACGCCGGTCTCTTCCATCAGCACCTGCTGGGTGCGCAGCGCGATCTCCGCCGCGGACTCCGTGGGCAGCGCCAGCACCTCGTCGAGAGCATTGGTGTGCAGCGAGTTGGTGCCGCCGAGCACCGCGGCGAGCGCTTCGACCGTCGTGCGGACGACGTTGTTGTACGGCTGCTGGCCGGTGAGCGACACGCCGGCGGTCTGGGTGTGGAACCGCAGCCACTGCGCCTTCTCGGTCGTGGCGCCGTAGACGTCGCGCATCCAGCGGGCCCAGATGCGGCGCGCGGCGCGGAACTTGGCGATCTCTTCGAAGAAGTCGACGTGCGCGTCGAAGAAGAACGACAGGCCGGGTGCGAACACCTCGACGTCGAGGCCGCGCGACAGCCCGAGCTCGACGTAGCCGAAGCCGTCGGCCAGCGTGAACGCCAGCTCCTGCGCGGCCGTCGAGCCGGCCTCGCGGATGTGGTACCCCGACACCGACAGCGGCTTGTAGTCCGGCACAGACGCCGCGCAGTACTCCATGAGGTCGCCGATCAACCGCAGGTGCGGCTCGGGCTCGAACAGCCACTCCTTCTGCGCGATGTACTCCTTGAAGATGTCGGTTTGCAGCGTCCCGTTGAGATCGCCGACGGCGACGCCCTGCCGTTCCGCGGCGACGACGTACATGCAGAAGATCGGGACGGCCGGTCCGCTGATGGTCATCGACGTGGTGACGTCGCCGAGCGGGATGCCGTCGAACAGCACGTCCATGTCGGCCGCGGAGTCGATGGCGACGCCGCAGTGGCCCACCTCGCCGAGGCTGCGCGGGTCGTCGGAGTCGCGGCCCATGAGCGTCGGCATGTCGAACGCGACCGACAGCCCGCCGCCGCCGGAGCGCAGGATCATCTGGTAGCGCTCGTTGGTCTGCGTCGCGTTGCCGAAGCCGGCGAACTGGCGGATGGTCCACGCCCGGCCCCGGTAGCCCGTGGAGTAGAGCCCGCGGGTGAACGGGTACTCGCCCGGCCAGCCGATGCGCTCGAACCGAGGATCATCAGCACCGGGAGGCGGCCCGTAGACGGGGTCGACCTCGGTACCGGACAGGGTGGTGAAGTCGGCGTCGCGCACCTTGCCGGTCGCGACCGCGGCGTCGAGGCGGGCCTGCCAGCGTCGGCGGCCTTCTTCGATGGCCCGGGCATCCATGATGGGGTCTCCATATTAGTTGGACGTCCTAGTAACTGGCTCCATCCTACTCGCAGTGGGATGATCGGGCTCGTGCACATCACAGCGCGCGCCGACTACGCCGTCCGGGCGGTGGTTCAGCTCGCCTCGCTGCAGCCGGCGTCGGCCACCCGGCAGCAACTGGCCGACGCACAAGACATCCCCGGCAAGTTCCTCGAGACCATCCTCGGCGACCTGCGCCGGGCCGGGATCCTCGACGCCCAGCGCGGGGCCACCGGCGGCTACCGGCTCACCAAGCCGGCCGAGGAGATCACCCTCGCCGACATCGTCCGGGCCACCGAGGGCCCGCTGGCCGCCGTCCGCGGCATGCCCCCCGAGGACACCATGTACCCGGGGCCGGCCCAGCCGCTGACCCGGGTCTGGGTCGCGGTCCGGGCCAGCCTCCGTGAGGTGCTCGAACAGACGACGGTCGCCGACGTCATCGCCGACCGCCTCCCCGAGCACGTCGACGAGCTGCAGAAGCGCCCCGACAGCTGGGTCCGCCGCTGAGCTACGGCGGCGGTCACGCCTCGCGCCGGAGCCTCACGGCGAGCAGCGACAGCACCAGCATGCCCGCGATGACACCGGCCGCCAGCACCGCCGACGGCGCGAACACCTGCGCCGACGACAGCACGTTCGCGACGATCACGACGACGGCGGCGATCCGGGCCGCCCGGGCCGGGCCGCGCTCCTCGCGCCGGGCGAAGTAGCGGCCGAGCACGAACAGCGCGGCGGTCAGTGCGGCGAAGGCGACCGTCCCGGCGAACAGGTGCACGACGGTGTGCCAGGCGAGCTCCTCGGTGACGTCGTCGGGCGTCCCGGCGGGGAAGCCGGCGCCCGGCTGCATGACGAAGACGCCGGCGAGGACGTAGCCGACCCCGTAGGTGAGCACCAGCCGTGGCGCCCACGTACTGGTGGTCGCCCGCTTCACGCCGGCCGCGCCGGCGATCATCAGCAGGCCAGCCACGACGAAGTTCGCGATCTGGATCCAGCCGAGCGAGCCGACGGCGAGCATGCTCAGCGGATGACGGGAGAGGTCGAACGCGTCGCGGGTCGCGGCCTGGGCGAGCGACACGACCGCCCACAACGGGCCGGACACGGCGAGCGCGCCGATTAGCGTGCGGGTGGTGGCGACGGAGCGGACGCCGGCGTGGGGCGCAGCGAGTGTGGTCATCGTTCTTGCCCTTCTGAAGTGCGGCGGCCCCATTGGCCGCCGTCACCCAGAGGTCGAGCGGCTCGCGGCCGGATCGACACGACCCGGCCGCGACGTCACTCCCCCGCCGCCTTGGCCTCCAACACGGCGCGCTCGGCCGCGTTGTCGCACATCCGCGCTGCCGTCAGATAGGCCGCGCGGGCCTCGTCGCGCCGGCCGAGCCGGTCCAGCAGCCCCGCCCGGACGGCGGACAGCAGGTGCGACCGGTCGAGCGTGCCCGCCGCCGCGATCTCGTCGACGATCCGCAGGCCGGCCGCGGGGCCGGACGCCATCGCGACGGCGGCGGCCCGGTTGAGGTCGACGACGGGCGACGGCGCGAGCTGCCCGAGGGCCTCGTAGAGGACGACGATGCGGTCCCAGTCGGTGTCGGCGACCGAGACGGCGACGGCGTGGCACTCGGCGATCGAGGCCTGCAGCCCGTACGCGCCGAGCCCCCGTCCGGCCGCGGCCGCCGTGGCCAGCGCCGCCCGGCCGCGCCGGATCGCCGACTGGTCCCAGCGGCGGCGGTCCTGCTCGTCGAGCAGGACCGGCCGCCCGGTGGCGTCGAGCCGCGCCGGGAAACGGGCCGCCGTCAGCTCCATGAGGGCGAGCAGCCCGTAGACCTCGGGCTCCGGCGCCAGCTGGACGAGGATACGGGCCAGCCGCAGCGCCTCCTGGGCGAGGTCGGCCCGCATCCACGACTCGCCGCCCGAGGCCGACGAGCCCTCGGTGAAGATCAGGTAGATGACGTTGAGCACCGACCGAAGCCGCTTGGGCCGCTCGTGCGGCTCGGGCACGGCGAACGGCAGCCGGGCCGCGGCGATGGTCTTCTTCGCCCGCGTGATGCGGGCCTGGACCGTCGGCACCGGCACGAGCAGCGCCTTGGCGATCTCGTCGGTCGTCAGACCGCCGACCACCCGCAGCGAGAGCGCGACCCGCGACTCCTTCGACAGGACGGGGTGGCAGGTCATGAAGATCAGCGCGAGCCGGTCGTCGTCGATGGCGTCGGGGTCGAAGAGCGCGTCCGCACCCGGCGCCGCGCCGTCGAGGTCGCGGGCGAGCACGGCGTAGCGTTCGTCGGCCGCGGCGCGGCGGCGGAACGCGTCGATGGCGCGCCGCCGCCCGACCGCGGTCAGCCAGTTCGCCGGGTTGTCCGGGACGCCGCTGGTGGACCAGCTGACCAGCGCCTCGGCCAGCGCCTCCTGGGCGACGTCCTCGGCCAGCGGGAAGTCACGCGTGTAGCGGGCGAGCGCACCGACGATGCGGGCGGACTCGGTCCGCCACACCGCCTCGACGGCGCGCCGCGCCTCGCTGCCGACGGTCCTGCTCACAGCTGCCCGGTCGCCTCACGCCAGGCGCGTTCCTTCCGGATCCACTCGTTGTCCTGCGGCAGCTCGTCGATGCGTGTGACGCGCCGGATCTCGACCTTCGTGGCCTGCGAGTACGGGATCCGCTTCGCCCACTCGACGGCCTCCTCCTTCGAGGACACCTCGAGGACGTAGTAGCCGCTGAACAGCTCTTTGGTCTCGCCGTACGGCCCGTCCGAGACGACCGGCTCCTCGCCGGTGAAGTCGACGACGACGCTCTCGTCCGGGTCGAGCCCCTCGGCGGCCAGCAGCACGCCCGCGCGGATGAGCTCCTGGTTGAACGCGCCGATGGTCGCGATGATCTCGTCGAAGTCGACGTCGGCACCGGCGGCGAGCGCCGCGTCGGTCGGCCGCATGATCAGCATGTACTTGCTCATGGTGACTACCTTTCCGCATCTGGAGCGCCGGACCGGCCCTCTCGACGCAGAGGTCGAACGGGCCGGGCGCGGATCGACACGGATCGAGGACTCAGGTGTGGCCGGCGGTCGCGGGGGCGCCGACGGCGTTCCGCTCGGCACCGTCGTGGGTGACGGCGGCAGCTGCGGCGCGGCGCGACGCGAGCGCCGCGAGCAGGAGGCCGGCGGCGATCCACCCGCCCAGCACGAGCAGCGGCTGCGCGGCGGCGGCACCGTCGAAGAACGACGTCGACCGCAGCAGGGAGCCGCCCGCCCCCGGCGGCAGGTACTGGCCGAACGTGCCCCAGCCCGACGGCAGCAGCTCCGGCGCCGAGGTGACACCGGACAGCGGGTTGCCGAGCAGGAGGAAGAGCAGCGCTCCCAGGCCGACGCCCGCCTCGCCGACGAGGGCGTGCAGGCCGACCACCACGAACGACACGGCGGCGATCGTCACGGCGAAGGCGCCGGCGTTGGCCGGCCAGTTCCCCTCCAGCACGCCGAGCCAGGTCTGCATGACCAGCACGGCCACGGCCGCACCACCCACGGCGGCGATCCCCGCACCCAGGATCCGGCGCCACACCCCGGCCACCGCGAGCGCCATGACCGCGCCGGCGGCGAGGCCGCCCATGACCATCGGCAGCGCACCGGCGCTGAACCCGGTGCCGCGCGGGTCGTCGTCGGGGAGCGGGACGACGTCCGTCACGGCCGGCCCCGCGGGCGCCTCCCCCGAAGCCGAGGCCATGGACGTCGCGGCGCCCTGGAGCAGCTGCGCCACCACCGGACCGGCAGCGGATGCCGTCAGCACCTCCGGAGCGCCCGATGGCGACAGCACGACGGCGCCGTAGACGTCCCGGTCCTCGATGGCCGACCGCGCCTCGTCGGCCGACGACACACCGGACACAGAGAAGCCGCCCGGCGCGGCCTGGTCGAGCTGCTGCGCCACCGCGTCGACGGCCTCGGGCGGACCGGCGACCGCGATCGGCACGTCCCGGGGCGCGATCTGCGAGCTCGGCCAGACGAACGCCGTCACCAGCACGCCGATGACGACGGACAGACCGAGCGCGATGCCGATGACCCTGCGCATGGTTCCTCCAACTAAAACGAACGACCGTTCTCCAATACGTTCCATGGTCCACGCGGCTCGCCGACGTGTCAAGAACGATCGTTCGTTTTATAATGTGATCCATGCCCCGTGTCTCGGAAGCGCACCTCGCCGCCCGCCGGCAGCAGATCCTCGAGGCCGCCTGGCGCTGCTTCGCCCGGCAGGGCTTCCATGCCACGTCCATGCAGGACGTCTTCGCCGAGTCGGGGATGTCGGCGGGAGCGGTCTACCGCTACTTCCCCAGCAAGGCCGACCTCGTGCGCGCCACGGCCGAGGGCATCGCCGGCATCGCCGACGACGTCTTCCTCGAGATGCTGGCCGACGACCCCGTCCCGCCGCCGGCCGAGGCCCTGCGCCGCACCCTGGAGCACCTGACCGAGGTCACGGCGGCCGACGAGATCGACCGGACGAGGATCGCGCTGCACGTGTGGTCCGAGGCCGTGCGCGACACCGAGATCCGCGGCATCGTGACCGGCATCGCCGATCGCCTGGTCGGCCGCTGGGAGCAGCTGGCCGAGCGCTGGCTCGACGCGGGGCTGCTGCCGGCCGGCGCCGACCCGCACCACGTGGGCCGCACGATGTACGGCGTCATGATCGGCTTCGTCACCCAGCGGCACCTGTTCGGCCTCACCACCGACGACTACCTCGACGGGTTCGGCGCGCTCAGTCGCTGAAGTCGCCGGCGGCCACCCGCAGCCCGCGCAACAGGTCGAACACCTGCTTGCGGTCGTCGCCGCCGAGTGCCCGCAGGCCGAACTCCGCCTCCATGAGCTCCGTGGTGACGCGGCCGACCGCGTCGCGCCCGGACTGCGTGATGCGCGCCAGCGTGCCCCGGCCGTCGCGCGGGTTGGGCTCGCGGGTGACGAAGCCGGCGCTCTCGAGTCGCTGGATGGTGTTGGTGACGCTGGTGGGGTGGACCATGAGCCGCTCGCCGATCTTCGCCATGGGCAGCGCGCCGGTGCGGCTGAAACTGAGCAGCACCAGCGCTTCGTAGCGGGCGAAGGTGAGGCCGTACGGACGGCAGATGCGGTCGAACTCGCCGATGAGCAACTGCTGCACCCGCATGATCGACGTGGCCGCCGCCATGGCGTCGGACGGGCCGAACCGCTCCCGCCAGATCGACGCCGCGCGGTCGATCGGGTCGAAGTCCAGGTCCAGTGGCTCCGCCATGAAGGTCGACCTTAGTAGACGCCCTGCCGCCGCCTGGCGGAGACCGGGCCCGGATTGCGTGGATGGTCCGGCCGGCGCGGGTTCTTCTTCTTGGGCTCCTCGGCGGCGGGAGCGGACGCGCCGGTGGCTTCGCGGCGCAGCGCGTGGATGACCCGGGCGACGTCGTTGGGCCGCGGGATGTAGTGGATGTCGCGCACGCCCTGCTCCTGCGCGGCGTTCTCGAGCACGAGGTGGCCGGAGAAGAACGGCCGCAGCCACCAGGGCCGCACGACGGTGATGTCGAGCAGCCGGACGATCTCCATCTCGGCCTCGTTGAGGGAGAACAGCCCCCAGACGCGGAACACCCGGGAGTCGGTGACGACGAAACGGTCACGCGCGATGTACAGCGACTTGATCAGCGCCCAGCCGAGCAGGCCCGCGGCGGCGGCCAGCGGCAGCCACGCCGTCCGCGCCTCCATGAACGGCGCCACGATGAGCATGAGGATGCCGCCCAGGCCGGCCAGGGCGGGCAGCGCGTAGAGGATGGCGCTGTGCTTGCACTCGGCGACGATCTCTTCGCCCGCGACGAGCTTGCGCTTCACCAGCCGGTGCCCGAACCACGACGTGAAGTTGCGCCAGAACAGCCGGACCAGGCCGTCCTCGGCGACGCGGTCGAGCCAGCGGACGAACCCGTCGGTGAGCCCGTCGACCGTCCTCTTGGGCGTCCACATGGGCGGGGGCTAGAACAACTCGGTGAAGAACGTCATGACGGCATCGAAGAAGTCGGCGATGCCGCCGCCGAGCTCGCCGAGCAGGTCGGCCAGCCCTTCGGGCTCCGTCAGGACGAAGTACACCAGAAAGGCGATACCCAGGATGATGAGCGCTTTCCTCACTGCATCATCCTTTCGTACCGGGGCACGCGGACGAGGCCCGCCACGCGCGCTGCTTCCTGACTTTGTACCTCACATCGCCCTGCCGACCCCAACGCCACGCCGGATCATGACACGGCCGCGACGATCTTCTCCGCGGCGGCGTACGGGTCGAGCTCGCCGGCGAGCACGCTCTGCGCGAGGTCGTCGAGGCGCTCGTCGCCGTGCAGCGCGGCGAACCGGCGGCGCAGATCGGTGACGGCGATGGCCTCGATCTCGTCGCGGGCCCGGCGGGTGCGGCGGCGCTGCGCCTCGCCGCTCTCGGCGGCCCAGGCGCGGTGGGCCGCGATGGCCTCGACCAGCTCGTCGATGCCCTCGCCGCGAGCGGCGACGGTGCTGACGATGGGCTGGCGCCAGTCGCCGGGCGCCCGCTCGGCCAGCCGGACGGTGCTGCGCAGGTCGCGGACCACCTGGTCGGCGCCGTCGCGGTCGGCCTTGTTCACGACGAAGACGTCGCCGACCTCGAGGATGCCCGCCTTCGCGGCCTGCACGCCGTCGCCCATGCCCGGCGCCAGCAGCACCAGCGTGGTGTCGGCCAGCCCGGCGACGTCGATCTCGGACTGCCCGACGCCGACGGTCTCGATGAGCACCACGTCGCAGCCGGCGGCGTCGAGCACCCGGACCGCCTGCGGCGTGGCCCAGGCCAGGCCGCCGAGGTGGCCGCGGGTGGCCATGGACCGGATGAACACGCCGCGGTCGGTGGCGTGGTCCTGCATGCGCACGCGGTCGCCCAGCAGCGCGCCGCCGGTGAACGGCGACGACGGGTCGATGGCCAGCACGCCGACCTTGAGGTCCTGGGCGCGGTAGGCGCCGACGAGCGCCGACGTGACGGTGGACTTGCCGACGCCGGGCGCGCCGGTGACGCCGACGACCGCCGCCGAGCCGGCGTGCGCGACCAGCTGGGCGGTGATGTCGCGCAGGTCGGGCGAGCCGTTCTCGACCAGCGAGACCAGCCGGGCGACGGCGCGAGGGTCGCCGCCCACCGCCCGCCCCACCAGAGCTTCGGCGGACACCGTCGTCACGGCACCCGCAGGACCAGCGCGTCGCCCTGGCCGCCGCCCCCGCACAGCGCGGCCGCGCCGACACCGCCGCCGCGGCGGGCGAGCTCGAGCGCGAGGTGCAGCACGAGCCGCGCGCCGGACATGCCGATGGGGTGGCCCAGTGCGATGGCGCCGCCGTTGACGTTGACCTTCTCAGGATCGAGGCCGAGCTCGCGGGTGCTGGCGATGCCGACGGCGGCGAAGGCCTCGTTGATCTCGACGAGGTCGAGGTCGCTTGGGTCGATGCCGTCCTTGGCGCAGGCGGCCTGGATGGCCCGGGCCGGCTGGCTCTGCAGCGTGGAGTCGGGGCCCGCGACGACGCCGTGCGCGCCGACGTGGGCTCTAGGTGTGACGCCGAGCTCGGCCGCCTTCGCCTCGCTCATGACGACGACCGCGGCGGCGCCGTCGGACAGCTGCGACGCCGAGCCCGCGGTGATGGTGCCGTCGGGCCGGAAGCTCGGCCTGAGCCGGGCGAGGGACTCGGCCGTGGTGTCGGCGCGGATGCCCTCGTCGCGAACCACCATGGACGCGTCGGCGGTACTTCCACGGCGCTGCGGGACCTCGACGGCGACGACCTCGTCGGCGAACAGGCCGTTCTTCCAGGCGGCGGCCGCGCGCTGGTGCGAGGCGGCGGCGAACTCGTCCTGCTCCTCGCGGGTGAGCGTCTCGTTCGCCGACTCCGTCAGCGCGCCCATGGCCTGGTCGGTGAAGATGTCGTAGAGGCCGTCGTAGGACATGTGGTCGAGCAGCGTGACGTCGCCGAACTTGAAGCCCAGCCGCGACTTCGGCAGCAGGTGCGGTGCGTTGGTCATGGACTCCATGCCGCCCGCCACCACGATCTCGAACTCGCCGGCGCGGACGAGCTGCGCGGCCAGCGCGATCGCGTCGAGGCCGGACAGGCAGACCTTGTTGATGGTGAGCGCGGGAACCGTCATGGGGATGCCGGCGTTGACGGCGGCCTGCCGGGCCGGGATCTGACCGGCGCCGGCCTGCAGCACCTGGCCCATGATGACGTAGTCGACCTGGCCCGGCGCGACGCCGGAGCGCTCGAGCGCGGCCTTGATGGCGAACCCGCCGAGGTCGGTGGCGGAGAAGCCGGCCAGCGACCCCAGCAGCTTCCCGATCGGGGTGCGTGCCCCACCGGCGATGACGGCCATGTGCGTTCGTCCTCTCTGACAGCGTTACGGCAACCGTAACGCGACACCGTCACACGTCGTCAGTGGACGGCGGCTTGATCCGCCGGCTGCACGAGCTCGACCAGGACGCCGCCGGCGTCCTTCGGGTGGACGAAGTTCACCAGCGACCCCGCGGTTCCGCGACGCGCGGTGTCATACAGCACCCGGAGGCCCTGCGCGCGCAGCGTGGCCGCAGCCTCTTCGACGTCGTCGACCCGGTACGCGAGCTGCTGGATGCCCGGCCCGCGGGCGTCGAGGAACGTGGCGATGGCGGAGTCGGGACGCAGCGGCGCGAGCAGCTGCAGACGCGGCCCGTCGTCGCCGTCGGACACCCGCAGCATGGCCTCGCGGACGCCCTGCTCGTCGTTGGTCTCCTCGTGCTCGAGCCGCATGCCGAAGTGCTCGGCGTACCAGGCCACGGCGGCGTCGAGGTCGGCGACGGCCACGCCGACGTGGTCGATCGTCGTGAACAGACCCATGTCCGGAACAGTACGTCGCGGAGCGCCCCGCGACACGGCGCGGGAGGGGCATCCGGACGAGAATTCGGCGGATCTGTCCCAACCGGTGGTGAGTTCGCATGTGGACAACTAACGTGTGCACCTTGGAGGCCAGTGGTCGACCTCCGGAGGGATGCTGAACCCGACTCGCCCGACCGAACCCCTTCGTGCCTACAGCCGCGGTGTGCGGACGTCCACCGCCATCGGCAACGACGCAGATTCGGAGTAGTCTGCGTTGCTATTCGAGGGGCTCGGCGTCCGTGACGGGGAAGACCCGGGCAAGCACCTCGACGGATCGTCGACTGCCAATAAGTGACGCGTGCCTGCCCCACCGGGGTGGCACCCCCGATGAGGGAGAACATGAGCGAGGTAAGGGAAGTAGCGGTCAGGGAGACGGGCGCGGACGGCCTGTCGATCTTCGACGGCTCGCCGACGGGCGGGTTCACCATCGCGATGCGTGGCTACGACCGGGTCCAGGTCGAACAGCACGTACGGCAACTGGAGGCGACGCTCGCGCAGACGCGCGGCCGCGCCAACGAGCTCGACAAGCAGGTCGTCCGGCTCCGTCAGGAGCTGGCCGAGGCCAGCACCGAGCTCCGCGAGGTCGAACGTCCGACCTACTCCGGCCTCGGTGCCCGCATCGAGCAGCTTCTCCGCCTCGCCGAAGAGCAGGCGAGCGAGCTCATCGCGCAGGCCGACGCCGAGGCCAGCGAGACGCGCGCCGAGGCGCAGGTCATGGCGACCGAGCTGCGCACCGCGGCCGAGAACGAGGTCAGCGAGCTCCAGGCCAACGCCAAGCGCAGCGCCGACGAGCTCATCGACGAGGCCCGCATCGAGGCCGAAGAGGTCCGCTCGGCCGCCAACCGCGAGGCCTCGAACCTCGTCGAGACCGCCAAGCGCGAGGCCGCCAAGGTCCGCTCGGCCATCGACCACGAGACCAGCGAGCGCCGGGCCCAGGCCGAGCGCGAGCTGAGCCGCCTGCGCGCGGTCGCCGAGCGCGAGGTCACCGAGATGCGCGCCACGGCCAAGCGCGAGGTCGACGACCAGCGCACCACCGCCAAGCGCGAGGCCGAGGCCATGCGTGCCAAGGCGCAGGCCATCCTCGACGAGGCGCAGCTGAAGGCCGAGAAGGAGAACACCGAGCACGAGCTCCTCCTCGTCAGCAAGCGCGAAGAGCTCGAGCGCGAGATCAACGAGCGCTACGAGGCCTCCGTCGCCGAGACGCAGAAGCTGGTCCACGACGCCGAGAACCGCGCCGCCGACGCCGAGGCCCGTGCGGCCGCGGCCCACGAGCGCGCCGAGAAGGTCCGCCGCGAGGCCGACGAGCAGGCCAAGGCCCTGGTCGCCGGCGCCAAGCGCAACGCCGAGCAGCTGGTCGCCGAGGCCAAGGCGCACGCCGAGAACACCGTCGGCGAGGCCAAGTCCGAGGCGACGTCCACGCTGACCGCCGCCAAGCGCGAGGTCGCCGAGCTCAACCGGCAGCGCGACAGCATCACCGCTCACCTCAGCCAGCTGCGCAGCCTGCTGGGCGGTCTGGCCCCGGTCGACCCGACGCCTGCCGTCGGCGGCTCCAGCAAGTCCGACGACGTCGTCGACGCCGAACTGGTCGACGACCCCGGCTCGGACAAGTAGGCAGGACCGCACCACGACGGCCGGTCGCGCCCTCCTCGAGGCAGGGCGCGACCGGCCGTTCGTCGTGTGTGGCGGGCGGCTGGATGGTTGAGGGATCTGTGCCGCTATGGCGACACCATTCCCTCAACCATCCAACACCGGGAGTGCGCTCAGAGCAGGAAGGCCGAGGCGAACTCCCAGCCGGAGCCCGCGGGCTCGCGGGCGGTCCAGGGGTCGCCGGTGGTCGAGCCGTCGTGCGGGTGCAGCCAGAGGTCCCCGGCGGCGTCGCGGCTGACGAGATCGGCCCGGCCGTCGCCGGTGACGTCGCCGGCCGCCAGCACATCCACGTCCGACCAGTCGCCGCCGATCAGGATCGGGGCGGCTCCGCTGGTCGGGTAGGCCCAGAGCGTGCCGTCCTGCTCGTGGTCGACGAGATCGGGGCGGCCGTCGCCGTCGACGTCGGCCAGCATCAGCGTCACCGCCGTGGTCCAGCCGCTGCCGGCCCAGCGCCGCCCCGCGGTCCACGGGTTCGTGCCACCGGACGAGCCGTTGTGCGGGTAGATCCAGAGCTCGCCGCGGCGGTCGCGGGCCAGCAGGTCCGGCCGCCCGTCGCCGGTGAGGTCGCCCAGCGCCAGCTCGGTGACGGTGTTCCAGCCGGTGCCGCCGAAGAACCGCGGCGCCGTCCACGGGTCCGCGGTCGTCGCGCCGGTGTTCGGGTACACCCAGAGCGTGCCGTTCGTCGCGGCCCGGTCGCGCGCCACCAGGTCCGGCCGGCCGTCGCCCGTCACGTCACCGAGCAGCAGCGCGTTCTCGAACGCCCAGCGCGAACCCGCCGCGAAGCGCGACGACCACGGCCCGCCGGCCCCGCCGGCCGCGTCCGTCGGGTACACCCACAGGTCACCGGCGTGCGCACGTCCCAGCAGGTCGGTCCGCCCGTCGCCGGTGACGTCGGCGGCCAGCAGCGCGTCGGACGCGTCCCAGCCGGTGCCGGCGGCGTATCGGGCGACGGTGTACGGGTTGGTCCCGGCGGCCGCTCCGCTGTGCGGGTACACCCAGAGCGCGCCGGACCCGTCGCGGATCACGACGTCGGGCCGGCCGTCGCCGGTCGCGTCGGCGGTGGTGAGGATCGTCGCCAGGTTCCAGCCGGTGCCGGCGCCGTAGCGCGACGTGTACGGGTTGGCGGTGGTGGTGCCGTTGTGCGGGTAGACCCAGAGCGCGCCGGCGCCGTCGCGCACGACGATGTCGCCGTGGCCGTCGCCGGTGACGTCGGCCGGGGTCATGACGGTGGCGAGGTTCCAGCCGGTGCCGGCCCAGTACCGCGGCCGGGTCCACGGGTTGCCCGTCGTGGCGCCGCTGTGCGGATGGATCCAGAGTGTGCCCGCGGCCGCCCCGGGCTCCCGCGCCAGCAGGTCCGGCCGGCCGTCGCCGGTCACGTCGGAGAGCAGGAGCTGGTCGTAGGTGTTCCAGTTCGTCCCGGCCGGCACCCGGGTCGGCCAGGGCTCGTCGCCGCCCGCGTTCGGGTAGATCCAGAGCGTGCCGTTGCCGGCCTCGGGGTCGCGGGCGATGACGTCGGGCCGGCCGTCGCCGGTGACGTCGGCGACCTGCAGCACGTCGGCGTAGTCCCAGTCGCCCGCCGCCACGGTGAACGACGGCCACGGGTTGCTGCCCGCGGCGCTGCCGTCGTGGGCGTACACGCGCAGCGCGCCGGCGTCCGGGCCGGGATCGCGGACGACGGCGTCGGCCAGCCCGTCACCGGTGACGTCGCCCGGCACCGGGACGGCGAGCGCCCGCGCGCCCATCGGCCGAGCGGGTGTCGACCACGCCGCGTCGAGGTCGGCGACGCGATGCGGCTGCGGGCGGGGACGCGGCGCGGCGGACGACGGCACGGCGGCGCCGAGGCCGGCGACCAGGACGGTGACGAGCGCGAGCGGAAGGCAGCGTCTCATGAGGCGAACTCCTTAGCGGCCGGGCTTGAGGACGATGACGTCGTCGGCGGCGTAGCGCTGCCGGTTGACCAGGACCCACTTCAGGCCCGGAAGGGCCGGCGGATGCAGCAGGGTCCGGCGCGGCCCGCGCTCGGTCCACGAGCCCTCGTAGGCGACGGTGAGCGACTGCCCGTCCTCGGACAGCCGGAACCGCAACGACACCGGGCCGTGCAGCGTCGGCATCCGCTCGAACCGGGTCTCGTGGTCGTCGCGGATCCAGGCCAGCGGGCAGAGGCGCAGCAGGTGGAGCTCGTCGTCGACGAGGCTGTCGTCGATGACGGCGTGCCGCGCGGCCCACGTGATGAGCGGCTGGACGAACAGCGTCCCGTACATGGCGTTGCGGTGCTCGCCGGAGATGAACGTGTCGGGCGAGACGGCGCCGCTGATCAGCCCGTACAGGCCCTCCAGGAACAGGTCGCGGTCGCCGAGCTGCCAGGTGTGGAAGAGGTTCCAGCTGTAGCAGGGCTCGCCGCTGCTCTGCTCGTGGTCGAGCACGACACGGTCCAGCGCGGTGTGATGGTGCGGGTCGAAGAGGCGGGTGTTCGGGCCGACGCGGAAGAAGTCGACGTACGAGCGCATCAGCGGGTCGTCGGCGGGCAGCAGGCCGGCCCAGACCGCTGTCAGGGCGCCGGTGTCGAACGCCTCGAGGAACGGCCACGGGCTGTCCGGTCCGGTGAACTTGGTCGGCAGGACGGGGTGCTCGGTGCCGTCGGGGTGGGTCCAGGTGGGCGCGTCCTCGGCGGCGGCCCGCAGTGCGTCGGCGAACGCGGTGCGGAGCCGGTCGGCGACGGCGGCGAATTCGCCGGCCCGCGGGTGGCCGAGCCGGCGCAGCAGCCGGACCGAGCTGGCCAGGCCCTTGTAGTTCCACACCTGGATCCAGATCGACTGCTGCTCGACGCCGGTGTCGTTGGACGCCGCGGCCGGCATCAGGCCCTTGACGCCGTCGTGCTCCGTGTACTCGCAGGCGCGCTTGATGAAGTCGCAGGCCGCGACGATCGGGTCCAGCCAGCGCTCGAGGAACGCCTCGTCGTGGCTGTACAGGGCGTGCCGGGCGGCGCCCTCGAGGATCGCGCCGTGGTCGCCGAGCCAGTCGAACGACTGCAGCGACAGCGGCGTCGCGAAGAAGCCCGCGTTGCTGAGGTTCCGGTACGCCGCACCGGGTGGCTGCCGCACGCCCTGCACGGCGCGGAACAGGTCGGTGTGCCGGTCGACCACCTCGTGCCGGCCGAGCAGGTCGAGGAACATGTGGCTGAGCATCGACGTCGGCGTGCTCCACAGCAGGTCGTAGCCGAACGACCCGGTGAGGAACGTGAACTGCCCGGTGTCGGGGCTCTTCTCGGCGATGATCTCGGCCAGTTGGACGCTGCGCCGGAAGAACTCGTCGACCTGCTTCTCCCCCGTCGAGATCACCGACGCCGACGACGGCTGCGGCGTCCAGAACTCCTCGCACTCGGCCAGCGCGCCGTCCCAGCCCAGCGCCCACTCGGTCTCGGCGCCGGCCCGCGGCTGCGCCAGCATCGGCACCAGCACGTCGACGTGCGTCCCCTCGGTCGCGGGCACGGACAGTCGCAGGTCGTAGACGCCGGGGTGGCCATCGGCCTCGACCAGCGCGACGGTGGCGCCGGCGGGGGTGCCGACGATCATCCGGACGGCGCCGGTCTCGTCGAACACCGGGACGGTGAGCGGCCGGCCGTCGGGGTTCCAGATGCGGTCGATGCGCAGCGATCCGGTCAGCGGGGCGGCCGACGGCGTCACCTGCATGGTGACGAACGCCTCCTGCTGCTCCGGTGGGCCGACGAAGTGCTGCAGGTACACGCGGCTCAGCCGCAGTGCGAACGTGAAGGTGCCGGGCCGGTCGTTCTCGTCGACCCACTCGACGGCGTAGCGCTGCCAGGCGTAGATGGGCCCGCCGGGCTCGTCGATCGGCTGCCCGCCGGGCACGTGCGCGAGCGAGTACTGCCGCAGCACCAGGCCTTCCTGGCGGCGCCACTCGGTCCACAGCACCGGCGTCGCGGTGTCCTCGCGCCAGCCCTGGATGCCGACGCCGTAGTCGGCCTTGTACTGGTAGTACGGCTCGTCGGCCAGCGGCGGGATGCCGCCGCCCTGCGGCATCACCGGCGTCACCTGGAAGTCCTTGCCGCGGTACTGCGCGAGATACGGCTTCAGCGTCGGCGCGCCGCTCGGCGGTAGCGCGACGGCCGGCTGGCACACCGTCGTGCCGTTGTAGAACACGTCGAACCGGAACAGGTGGCCCTTCCACCCGACCGGGGTCCAGACCTGGCGCTGCGGTGTCCACCAGGTCCTGGCTTGCTCGGCGGTCGGCTCGCCGGAGCCGTGCGGCCCGGCACCCGCGCCGCCGGGGGTGACGGTGAACCGGGCCGGTCCGGGAGCGGCCGAGGCCTCCGGATTCGCGATCAGCCCGCCGGCGAGGGCACCGCCGAGGGTCAGAGCCGTCCTTCGGGTCATGTGTGGTGCCACGGCGTCTCCTCAGAAGTCGATCTTTCAGAATACCGAATTTATCTTCTGAATAACCGAGACGATAGCGGTGAAGCGTGCACCCGACAAGAGGCCGGGACGGTCAGCGGACTCGGACGAGCGCCTCCACCTCGACCGGACTGCCGGTGGGCAGCTCGGCGACGCCGAGGGCCGACCGCGCGTGCAGTCCCACCTCCGGGCCGAGGACGTGCTGGACGTACGCCGTGGCGGCGTCGGCGACCAGGTGCTGCTCGATGAAGCCGGGCGCACTGGCGACGAAGACGGTCAGTTTCACGACCTCCGCCACCCGCTCCAGGCTGCCGAGTTCGGTGCGCAGCGTCTCGAGCACGTTGGCGGCGCACTGCCACGCGCACTGCCGGCCGGTCTCCAGATCGACCTCGTCGCCGACCCGCCCGGACGCGATCAGCGCGCCGTCGGGTCCGTTGGCGGTCTTGCCGGACGTGGCGACGAGGTCGCCGTACCGGCGCATCGCCGCGATGGACGGGCGCTGCGGGCCGGCCGGTGGCGGTGTGGCGGGCGCGGACGCGTGGCGGTCGTCGCTGGTCACGGAGGCGTCTCCTTCAGACTGTCGAACTTGACTACGGCAAACAGAAGATAGAGTGGCACAGGGCTGATCACGTAGGCTCAGGGCCTCGGATGCAGGGAGCACGAATGCCGGGCAATGACGTCAACGAGGGCGGCGCTGGCCAGGACCGCGCACCGTCGCCGGCCGTCGCGCGGGCACTGACGGTGCTCGAGACGCTGGTCGAGTCCGACGAGGGCATGACCCTCACCGCGCTGGCCAAGCGCACGAACATCCCGCTCGCCACGTGCGCCTCCATCGTCTACACGCTGGAGCAGCGCGGCTACGCCCAGCGGCGCGTGGTGGGCCGCAGCCACTTCTGGCGGCCCACGCTGCGACTCTACGGACTGGCCACGCAGCTGGTCCGCAAGGTCGACCTCTCGTCGGTGGCCCAGCGCGAGCTGCGCGAACTGGCCGACCTCGTGGGCATGCCGGTGCACATCGGCGTGCTGACGGGCGCTTCGGTCGTCTACGTCGCGAAGGCCGCCACGCCCGGGTTCATCCAGTTCGACACCTACCCCGGCAAGGTCGCGCCGTTCAACCTCACCGCGCTGGGGAAGGCCATCTCCGCCCACCTCCCCGAACGCGAGCTCGAGCCGCTGCTCGGCCAGCTGACCCCGGGGCGCGGTCCGCGCGCCGCCGATCCCACCCCCGAGGCGTTCCTGGCCGAGCTGGCCGACGTCCGCAAGCGCGGCTACGCCGTCGAGGACGAAGAGGAGCAGGCCGAGATCGCCTGCGTCGCCGCACCGTTCTTCGACGCCGGCGGGCTGGTCGCCGGCGCGGTCGGCGTCACCGGCTTCTCGCGTGACCTCACCGGCCAGCGCCGCAAGGAGGCCCTGGCGGGCGTCGTCGAGATCGGCAAGACGGTCTCGCGCAAGCTCGGCTTCGACGACCTGCGCTGACGCCGCGCGCGCCCCGCATCCCCTTGCGGCCCGGCGGCATCGTGACCTATCTTCGTATTTACGTTTCTAATTTCGATATTATGAAACCTGAGCCGGGAGGGGCCGATGGTCACGGTCGCGCTGGTCGGCCTCGGCGACATCGGCCGTGGCGCGCACCTGCCGGCGCTGCTGCGCTCCCCCGAGGTGCGCGTGGTCGCCGTCGCCGACCCGGTCGCCGAGCACCGCGACGCTGTGGCGCCGCTGCTGAGCGACGGTGTCGCCGTCGGCGCGAGCCTCGACGACGCGCTGGCGGCCGGGCCCGACGGCGTCGTCCTCGCGACGCCGCCGTGGGCCACCCCGGAGCTGACCATCCAGGCGTTGAGGGCCGGCCGGTTCGTGCTCGCCGAGAAGCCGGTCGCCACGTCCGTCGCGGCCGCCGCGGTCTACGACCGGCTCACCGACGCCGAGCGCGAGCGGCTGCAGATCGGTCTCACCTACCGGCACGACCCCGCGCTCGCCCGGTTGAAGAGCTGGATCGGCGACGGCGTCCTCGGCGGCCCGCTGCTGGTGCGGGCGCACGTCTACGACGAGCGGCGCGACCCCGCGAACCCCGAGCACCTGGACCGCATCCGGCGCACGCTCGCGCACGGCACACCCGTCGTGCACGAGGGCGCGCACGTCTTCGACTGGCTCGCGCACCTGCTCGGGCCGGGCGCGCTGAGCGTCGACGACGCCTGGGCGCTGCGCACCGACGCCGGCCTGCCGGCGCCGAACCTCACCGGCGCGCGCCTGCACCACCCAGGCGGGCACCGCGTGCTGGCGGAGTTCGGCTGGCTCACCGACACGCTCCCCCGGTGTGAGCTGACCTTCCTGGGGCCGCGCGGGCTGGCGACGCTCGACGGCGGCACGTTCGCCCTGCGGCTGCGCACCTCCGCGCGCGCGGAGGACGTCGAGTTCCCCGGCGAGCGCGGGCCGCGCTGCTTCGACCTGCAGGTGGCCCGCTTCGCCGCGCTGGTCCGCGGCGACGCGGCCGCCCCCGCCCCCGACCCCGACCTCGCCGCCGGGCTGGCGGCGCTCGCCGTCGCCGAACGGGTCGCCACGCTCGCCATGGACGGAGTCACCGCATGACGCTGCTGCGCTGGGCCGACGTGTCCCGCGAGACGCTGAACGAGGCGCTGCCGGAGGCGCTCGTGGTGCTGCCGGTCGGCGCCACCGAGCAGCACGGCCGGCACCTGGCCACCGGCACCGACGCGCTGCTGGCGGCGACGGCGGCCGAGCGGGCCGCGGAGCTGGCGGCGGGCCGCGTGAACCGGACCCTCGTGCTCGCGCCGGTGCTGCCGTTCGGCGCGTCGGACCACCACCTGGCGTTCGGCGGCACGCTGTCGCTGACCCCCGAGACCCTGCTCGCCGTGCTGGTCGACCTGCTGCGCTCGGTCGCGGCGGACGGCGGCCGCCGGGTCGTCCTGGTCAACGGGCACGGCGGCAACGTGGGCGTCTGCCACGCCGCGGCGGCAGCCGCCTCGACCCGGCACCGGCTCGCCGTCGCACACGTCGACTACTGGCGCTTCGCCGCCGACGATCCCGCGGGCGGCGTCCCGGGTCACGCCGGCGAGTTCGAGACGTCGCTGGTCGCGGCCGTCCGGCCGCACGCCGTCGGCCCCGTCCCGCCGCGCACCCAGCCGCTGCCCGAGGCCACCGGGGCGCCGCAGCCGAAGGGCGTCACCGTCCACGACGCCGCGCTCTGGACCGCCATCGACGGCTACACCGACCATCCCGAGCGTGCGGGCGCCGAGCACGGGGGCGCCTGGCTGGACACCGTCGTCGCCGGCCTGGCCGCCTGCCTCGCCGGCCTGACCGAGACCCTGTGAGGTCCGCGTGATCGACTTCCACACCCACACGCCGGCCTGGAACACCGTCAGCTGGCTCGGCGGCGCGACGTTCGGGGTCGAGGAGTTCGTCGGGTTCATGGACGCCTGCGAGATCGACCGCGCCGTCGTGCTGAGCCACGACGGCCTGTTCAACCCGACGCCGAAGGCCAACGACGAGCTCGCGGCGTTCGTCCGCGCCCACCCGGACCGGCTGGCCGGCTTCGGCACGGTCACGCCGCGCGACCCGGACGCCGTCGCCGAGACCGAGCGGATGTTCGGCGAGCTGGGACTCAAGGGCATGAAGCTGCACCCGTGGCTGCAGGGGTTCAGCATGCACGAGCCCGCCCTGGACCCGATCTGCGAGATCGTCGCCGGCGCCGGCGGCATCCTGCTCAGCCACGACGGCACCCCGCCGTACTCGACGCCGTCGCAGATCGCGGCGCTGGCCCGGCGGCACCCGCGGCTGCCGGTCGTGCTGGGCCACGGCGGGCTGCACGACCTCTGGCGCGAGGCGCTGGCGATGACGCAGGAGACGCCGAACCTCTACCTGTGCATCTGTGGCACGCCTCCGTACGCCGCCCGCACCATCCTGGCCGAGGCGCCGGCGCACAAGGTGCTGTTCGGCACCGACGCCGGGCTGTCGGACCAGGCCAGCCAGGACTACGCCGCCGCGAGGGTCCGCGAGATCGACGGCTGGGGCATCACGGCGCAGCAGCGACACGCGATGCTGGTGGAGAACCCCGCGCGGCTGCTGGATGCCGCATGACGCCGACGATCGCGGCCGTCCAGACCGCAGCCGTCAGCCTGGCCGCCCACCCGGACCTCCTGGTCCGCGGCGCCCGCGGCGCGCACGACCGCTCCGACTTCCTGCTGGTCAAGATCGTCACCAGCGACGGTGTCGAAGGGTTCGGCGAGGTCAGCGCAACCCCGGTCTGGAGCGGCGAGGACGGCGCCAGCGCACGCCACTTCATCGAGACGATCCTCGCTCCCGCGCTGGTGGGCCGGCCGCTGGCGCCTGTCGGCGGGCTCGAGGACGTCATGGACACCGTCCTGGCGCGCAACCCGTTCACCAAGGCCGGCGTCTCGATCGCCCTGTGGGACGCGTGGGCGCGCACGCTCGGCGTCCCGCTGGCGGTCGCACTGGGCGGGCCGTACCGCACCGAGGTGCCGATCAAGCTGTCGCTGTCCGGCGACGGCGAGCAGCTCGAGCGGGCGCACGCGGCCGCCGTCGCCGCCGGGTTCCGGGCGTTCAAGGTCAAGGTCGGGCTGGGGGTCGACGGCGACGTCGAGCGGTTCGCCCGGGCCCGGTCGCTGGTAGGCGACAAGGCGTTCCTCGGCATGGACGCCAACGGCGGCTGGTCGCGCGCCGAGGCGGCTCGGGCGATCCGCGCGCTGGCGCCCTACGGTCCCGCCTTCGCCGAGCAGCCGGTCCGTCCCGGCGACCTCGCCGGCATGCGCGAGCTGCGCGGCTTCGGGCCGCCGGTCGTCGCCGACGAGTCCGTCTTCGGCACCGACGACCTCGTCCGCGTGGTCGAGGCCGGCGCCGCCGACGTCGTCAGCCTGTACGTCGGCAAGAGCGGCGGGCCGGGACGCGCCGTCGCGATGGCCGGGCTGGCCACCGCCTTCGGGCTGGACGTGCTGATCGGGTCGAACGGCGAACTGGGCATCGGCGCGGCGGCCCAGCTGCACGTCGCGGCGGCTCTGCCGCGGCTGTCGGCGTTCCCGTCGGACATCATCGGCGCGCACTACTACGCCGAGGACGTCCTGGCCGAGCCGCTGGCCGGCGACGGCGCCGTCGTGCGGCTCGGGGCCCAGCCCGGCCTCGGCGTCACCCTCCGAGACGACCTGCTGCGGGAGTTCCGATGATCGTCGACGTGCACGCGCACACGCCCACGCACCGCGACGCCGTCCCCGACGAGGCGCGGCGGGTCTTCACCGGCTGGCGCACCGACCGGCCGGTCACGACGACCAACTCGTGGGCCGACTACGACGCGGCCATGGCCGACGCCGACGTCTCGATCGTCTTCAACATCGCCGTCGACGACCCCGAGGCCGCCACCGGGCTGCCGTACCGGCGCGAGGACACCAACACCTCGACAGCGACGTTCGTGGCCGCCGATCCGGCCCGGCGCATCGGCTTCATGTCCGTCGATCCCACCAAGGCCGACGCCGTCGATGAGGCCGAGCGCTGCCGCGAACTGGGCCTCGTCGGCGTCAAGCTCGGCCCGAACTACCAGGACTTCGACCCGCTCTCGCCGCGCGCCACCGCCTTCTACGGCTACTGCCAGCGCGAGGGGCTGCCGATCCTGTTCCACCAGGGCGCCTCGCCGATCCGGCACGCGCCGCTGCGCTACACCCATCCGCTGGTCACCGACGAGATCGCGCTCGCCTTCCCGGAGCTGCGCATCGTCATGGCGCACATGGGGCATCCGTGGGGCAAGGAGACGGTAGTGACCGTCCGCAAGCACCCGCACGTCTACGCCGACGTCTCCTCCATCTACCTGCGCCCCTGGGTCTGCTACGAGTCGCTGCTGGCCGCCGTCGAGTGGGGCGCGGCGCACAAGCTGCTGCTCGGTTCGGACTTCCCGATCGCCACCACCGGCGAGGCGATGGCCGGGCTGCGGCGGGTCAACGCGATCACCGAGGGCACGGCGTTGCCGCGGATCCCGGCCGAGGTGATCGAGCAGATCATCCACGCCGACGCGCTCGGCGCGCTGGGCCTGTCCGTGAAGGAGACCCCGTGATCATCGACGCCCACGTGCGCATCGGGCCCGGCCGTTCCGGCGGGCTCGGCGTCGGCGAACTGGTCGAGACGATGGACCGGCTCGGCATCGACCGCGCCATGATCGCGCCCGGTGAGTACGCGACCGCCTGGGACAACCGTGGCGGCAACGACCAGGTGACGGCGGCAGCTGCGGCCTCGGGCGGCCGGCTGGTCCCGTACGCCGTCGCGAACCCGTGGGCTCGCGGCGACGCCGTCGCCGAGCTGGCCCGGGCGCGCGACCGCGGCGCCCGAGCGCTCGCCGTCGACCCCGCGCTGCAGGGCTTCGATCTGCTCGACGGCCTGGTCGACCCGCTGCTGGCGTTCGCGCAGGAATCCGGCTGGCCGGTCTACGTGCGGACCGGGTCGCCCCCGCACGCGGTGCCGCTGCCGCTGGCGTCACTGGCCCGGCGCTGGCCGTCGCTGGCGTTCGTCATGGGCCGCAGCGGCGCGACCGACTTCTGGATCGACGCCGCGCCGGCGCTGCGGCACGCGCCGAACCTGTACGCCGACACGAGCTACGCGCCGTGGGACACGGTGCTGTCGGAGTTCGCCCGCGACCCCGAGATCGGCGCCGGCCGGGTGGTCTTCTCCACCGACGCGCCGTACACCGTGCCGTCGGCCGAGCTGGCCCGGATCACCGACTGGCCGATCCCGGATGACGATCGTGCGGCCGTGCTCGGCGGCACCCTGGAACGGCTGCTCGACTGAGGGCGTCGTGCTCTGTCCCGCTGGCCGCTCACGGCTCCGCTGTGGGATGGGCGACCGGTCCGGTGACCCGCACCCGCGATGATCAGCAACCTCTGCTGTCCTCAGGACAGCGCAGAGAGCCCATGATCATTGGAGAAGGTCGGGTTCCGAGCACTCCGGAAGCCGACCTTCTCCGTGGTCAACAGTGAGCGACCGGCGGAACCGCTCAGGCGAGGTCGGACTCGGCCTGGATGGCGGCGAGGCGCCTCACCACGGACCGCTGCGACCCGCCCGTCGAGCCCGATCGGGCCGCGCCCTCGACAGTCGCACACTGCGTCGATTAGTCTCTATATTTAGAAGATGATTTCGAAATGTCGAAGTTAGAACAGTAGTGGAGGGGCGGCATGGCAGCACTGGACACTCGGCCGACACCGGAGGGCGGCCCCGTGGCCGGCGACGCGGCGCAGCTGGTGCGCGGCGTCTCACCGGTGCTCGAGGTGCCCTTCCACGCCGACGGCGCGGTCGACGTGGACGGCTTCGGCCGGGTCGTCGACTACGTGCTGGGCACCGGCGTCACCAGCGTCATGTTCCCCGGCTTCGCCTCGGAGTACCACAAGCTCTCCGAGGCCGAGCGGGCCGAGCTGACGGAGGTCCTGCTGTCGCGCACCCGCGACCGCACCGACGTCGCGGCCGTCGTCGCCGTGCAGGACCACGCCACCCGGCTGGCCGCGCATCGGGCCCGGGCCGTCGTCGACGCCGGGGCCGACCTCATCAACCTGCTGCCGCCGCATTACCTGTCGCCGTCGCGGCGGGCCATCCAGGAGCACGTCGGCGCAGTCCTGGCCGCCGTCGCGCCGGCCCCGGTGGTGCTGCAGTACGCGCCGTCGGAGACCGGGACCAGCCTCGACGCGGCGACCCTGCGCGAGCTGGCCGCCGCCCATCCGAATCTGCGGCTGGTGAAGGTCGAGTCGAGCCCGCCCGGGCGGCTCATCGCCGAGCTGGCCGCCGGCCGGCCCGCACTGCCGGCGGTCGAGGGCTACGCCGGCGTGCAACTGCCCGACGCGATCCGCCGTGGCGCCGTCGGCACCCAGCCGGGCTGCTCGTTCACCGAGATCTACGTCGAGATCTGGCGCCGGTTCGCGTCCGGCGACCACGCCGGCGGCGACGAGCTGCACCGCCGGCTGCTGCCCTACATCTCCTACTGGATGCTCGACACCGAGCTGATCATCGCGGCCGAGAAGCTGATCTCGGTGCGCCGCGGGTTGTTCGCCGACGCGTACTGCCGCGAGCCCGGACACCGCCTCGACGCCGAGGAGATCCGCATGGTCGACCGGTTCCTCGCGGAGTTCGACGGCATGCTTCCCCATCTCGCCTGACCGGAGTATATTCTCCG
This sequence comes from Jiangella ureilytica, assembly GCF_004348545.1. Taxonomy (GTDB): domain Bacteria; phylum Actinomycetota; class Actinomycetes; order Jiangellales; family Jiangellaceae; genus Jiangella; species Jiangella ureilytica. The sequence goes on from NZ_SMKL01000020.1 coordinate 78,864, forward strand.
AATTGGCGTAACTATCTTCGAAATATTGAAGTTACCCACGGAAGGCAGGCACATGAAGACGATGCGATTCGTCGTTCCGCTCGCCGCCGGGTGCCTCGCGCTCGCCGCGTGCGGTGGCGGCGACGACGGCGACACCACGGACGCCGGACCCGACGCGGCGAGCTGGCACGAGGAGATCGAGGGCTCCCCGCTGGAGGTCGGCGTCCTGTCGGCCGAAGGCACTCCGGGCCTGGCGATCCTGCAGGAACTGGCCGACGGCCTCGAGGCCGACTACGACGGCACCGAGGTCACGCTGACGTTCGCCAACACCGACGCGCGACCCGGCATCGAGCAGCGCTGGCGCTCCGGCGATCCGCTCGACGTGGACTACGGCATGTTCGACGGCACCAACCCCGCGCTGACGGTGTGGGCCGACGACGGCGCCCTGCTCGACCTGCGCCCGTACCTCGAGCAGAACGACCCCGAGACCGGCGCGCCGTGGCTCGACCGCTTCAGCCCCACCGTCCGCGAGTTCATGGAGAACCCGTCCGACGGCGGCATCTACGGCGTCCCGTCCGAGCTCTCGCTGCACGTGCTGTTCTACAACGCCGGGCTGTTCACCGAGCTGGGCATCGAGCCGCCGCGCACGTGGGACGACCTGCTGGCCGCGAACACCGCGCTGAAGGCCGCCGGGGTCGACCCGATCGCCGTCACCGGCCTGTTCGAGCCGTACATGGGCATGTGGAGCGACCACCTGTGGCTGCGCACCGTCGGCTACGACACCGCACGCGCCGTCCTGACCGGCGGCGAGGGGCACATCACCGACGACCCCGGCTTCCTCGAGGGCCTCGAGATGCTGCAGCAGCTGCGCGACGACGACGCCTTCCTCACCGGCTTCGAGGGCACCGACTTCACCGCCGCCCAGGCGCAGTTCTTCCAGGGCGATGCCGGCATGATCCTCATGGGCACCTGGCTGGTCAGCGAGATGGCCGACGTCATCCCCGCCGACTTCGAGCTGGGCGTCGTCCCGTTCCCGACGGTCGAGGGCGGCGCGGGCGACCAGGGCGCCGTCATGGCCGCGCTGCAGGAGATCTCCGTCGCCGCCGAGAGCGAGAACATCCCGCTGGCGCTGGAGTGGGCCCGCCGGCTCACCAGCGTCGAGACTCAGACCCGGCGCGCGCAGGAGATCGGCGAGGTGTCCGCCGTCGTCGGCGTGCCCAGCCCGCCCGGCATCCCCGGCATCGACCAGGTCGTCGCCGAGGCCGACTCGCTGGAGCCGCGCGACTACGGCATCACCACCAGCCCGGCCAACGAGGTCGTCTACCCCGAGATCGCCCGCCTGCTCTTCGGCGAGCAGGACGCCCAGCAGACACTGGAGCGGGTGGACGAGGGGCTGCGCCGGGTCCACGGCAACTAGGGGCGTACGCCGCGCGACGAGGACGCCGCCCGCGGGCGGCAGGACGAGAGGAGTCACGATGCACAGATCCGCGCAGCGCCGCATCATCATCCCGTTCCTGCTGCCCGCGCTGCTGCTGCTGGGGGTGTTCTTCCTCTACCCGCTGGTGCGCACGGTCGACATCTCCTTCACCGAGTGGACCCGCACCGGCAGCTACAGCTATGTCGGCGTCGAGAACTACACCCGGGTCGTCGACGACCCCGGCTACCTCAACGCGCTGAAGAACGCGTTCCTGTTCACGCTGGTCGGCGGGTGCATGCTGTTCCCCGTCGCCATCGCCATCGCGTGGGCGCTGAACCAGCGCGTCCACGGCGAGCGGTTCTTCCGCTTCGTGGTCTTCGCGCCGGTCGTGCTGAGCGCCGCCGTCGTCGCCCTGATGTGGAAGTTCGTGTACCACCCGACGCTCGGGCTGATCAACCCGGCGCTCGAGGGGCTCGGGCTCGGCGCGCTGGCCCGCACCTGGCTCGGCGACGCGTCGACCGCGCTGCCGGCGGTCGCGTTCGTCACCGTCTGGCACGGCATCGGCATCTGGGTGGTGCTGCTGTCGGCCGGGTTCGAGCGGCTGCCACCCGACGTGCTGGAGGCCGGGCGCATCGACGGCGCCGGCGAGTGGCGGCTGTTCCGCAGCGTCATGCTGCCGATGCTGCGCGACCTGTTCCGGATCCTGGTGGTGCTCTGGATCGTGCAGAGCATGCAGGCGTTCGCGTTCGTGTTCATCATGACCGGCGGCGGGCCGTTCGGGTCGACCGACATCGTCGGGACCCTGATGTACCGGGTGGCGTTCGAGCGCTCGGAGTTCGGCTATGCCGCCGCCATGGGCGTCGTCCTCGTCGTGATCATGCTGATCGTGGCGCAGATCGTCAACAAGGTGATGAAGCGCGATGAGCTCCAGTACTGAGGTCCGGCCGGCACCCGCTCCCGGAGCGGCCGTCGCGGAGCCGCGCCGTCGCGGCCGGGGCGCCCGCCGTCAGGGCAGCGACCGGGCGCCGTTCCGCCGGTACCACCTGATCATCTACCTGCTGCTCGGCGCCGTCGCGTTCTCGACGGCGGGCGCGTTCGCCTGGGTGTTCAACGTCTCGATGAAGACCAACACCGAGTTCATCGGCACCCGCCCGTGGAGCGTCGCCGAGGGCTGGCGGTGGGAGAACTACACCGACGCGTGGAACAGCGCCAACGTCGGCTCGTTCTTCGGCAACAGCGTCATCGTCAGCGTGACGGCGACGGCGCTCGGCGTGGTCCTCGCGGCGTTCGCGGCCTATCCGCTGGCGCGCATCCCGTTCCGCGGCAGCGGCCTGGTGCTCAGCGTGTTCCTACTCGGCCTCATGGTGCCGTGGATGGTGACGTTCATCCCGCTCTACGTCACCATGCAGGACCTCGGGCTGCTCGACAGCCGCCTCGGCCTGGCGCTCGTCTACGCGACGTACAACCTGCCGTTCAACGTGTTCGTTCTGGTCGGGTTCATGCGGACGCTGCCCGGCGAGCTCGAGGAGGCCGCCGCCGTCGACGGTGCCGGCCCGACCCGGACGTTCCTGCGGATCATCCTGCCGCTCATGGGACCGGGCGTGGCGTCGGTGTCGATCATCAGCTTCCTGCAGAACTGGAACGAGTTCTTCTACGCGCTGGTGCTCATCCACTCGCCAGAGCGGATGACGCTGCCGCTGGGGCTGTTCCAGCTCGGCCAGGCCGCCGACTACGGCACCAACTGGGTCACGCTGTTCGCCGGCATGATGATCACCGTGGTGCCGGTGCTGCTGGTGTTCGCGCTGCTGCAGAACCAGGTGACGAAGGGCCTGACGGCGGGCGCGCTCAAGGGCTGAGGACCGCGGCCACCGCCTCCGGGTCCTCGAGCGGGGACAGGTGCCCGGCGCCGTCGATCACGTGGACGTCGACGCCGCCGAGCGCCGACGCCATGGCGTCGGCCTCGTCCTTGCCCGTGAGCGTGTCCTCGGCGCCGACGATGACTGTCTTCGTGGTGAGGCCGCGCCCGGCGGCGTCGCGCAGGGTGTCGAACGACGGCGGCCGCGCGGCCATCGCGCGCTGCGCCCAGGCCACCCCGTCGGGCGAGGCGGCGTCCAGCCAGGCCGCCACCTGGATGACGAGACCCGGCCGGTCGCGGTGCGAGGTCTCGCCGACCAGCGTGTCGAGCATCGGGCGCAGCGCCCGGGTGCCGTGCTGCTCGACGGCGGCCGCCATGCGCAGCCGGTTCGCCTTCGCCTCGTCGGTGTCCTCGCTCGCCTTGGTGTCCATGAGCACCACGCCCGCCACCCGCTCCGGATGCCGGCGCAGCAGGGCCATCGTCACGTAGCCGCCCAGCGACAGCCCGCCGACGACCGCCCGCTCGACCCCGCGCCGCTCCAGCTCCGCCGCGACGTCGTCGGCGTACGTGTCGACCGACGGCTCGCCGGCGGGCTCCGGTCCGCCGAACCCACGCAGCGACGGCCGGATCAGCGTCGTCCCCGGCAACCGCTCCGCCAGCCCGTCGAACACCGCCGGCGTCAGCGGGAAGGCATGGATCAGCACCACCGGCAGGCTCATGGACCGACCCTAGCCCCAGCCGAAGTCGATCTTGGAGGAACTGCGGAATCATTCCGGCATACCGGACGGCAATTCCGCGGTTACTCCAAGATCAACGTGGGGCTGCGGCGGGGAGGTCGACGCGGACGAGGAGACCGCCGTCGTCGCGGGCGTGGGCCGTGGCGGTGCCGCCGTGGGCGTGGGCGACCGATCGGACGATCGACAGGCCGAGCCCGACGCCGTCGCCGCCGGCGGTGCGGCCGTTGCCGCGGCGGAACGGCTCGAACAGGCCGCCGACCTCGTAGGGGGCGAGGACCGGGCCGGTGTTCTCGACCTGCAGCGCGACCCCGCCCGCCGCGCCGAGCCCCGTCCAGACCCGCACCTGCGCGCCGTCGCCGCCGTGCACGACGGCGTTGCGGACCAGGTTGGCCGCCAGCCGCTCCAGCAGCACGGCGTTCCCCGTCGTCGGCGCGGGCTCGAGGTCCGCCGTCACCGTCACCGAGCGGGCGGACGCCTCGCCGCGCTCCTGCTGCAGCACGTGATCGGCGATCTCGCGCAGGTCGACCGGCTCCGGCGCCGTGACCGCCTGCTCCGAGCGGGCCAGCGTGAGCAGCCCCTCGACCAGCCGTTCGCTGCGCTCGTTGGTGGCGAGGACGGTGGGGGCCAGCCGCTTCAGGTCGTCGGAGACCGACGGGTCGCCCAGCGCCACCTCGAGCAGCGTCCGGTTGACGGCGAGCGGCGTGCGCAGCTCGTGCGAGGCGTTGGCGACGAACCGGCGCTGGGCGTCGAACGAGCGGTCCAGCCGTTCCAGCATGGCGTCGAAGGTGTCGGCCAGCTCCTTCAGCTCGTCGTCGGGGCCCTGCAGCGCGATGCGCTCGTGCAGGTTCCGGTCGGCGACCCGGCGGGCGGTATCGGTGACCCGCTGCAGCGGCCGCAGCGCCCGCCCGGCCAGCAGCCAGCCCAGGCACACTGCCAGCACCAGCCCCGCGGCCAGCGCGATCAGCGACCACAGCAGCAGCCGGTCCAGCACGTCGTTGCGGTAGGCGTCGACGGCGGCGCGGATCGCCTCGATGTCCAGCGGCCGGCCGAACCGGTCGGCGTCGCCGTCGGCGCCACCGTCGGCGCCGGGCGGGTTCGGACGCACCAGCGACTCCGACACCAGCAGGTACGTCACCGTGACCAGCACGGCGCCGGCCACCGCGAACGCCCCGGCGTACAACGCGGTGAGCCGGACCCGGACCGGCCAGCGCGCCGGGTTCAGCCCGGCGCCCCGCACGCCCCTCACGCCGCACCGCCGACGCGGTACCCCGCCGACACGACGGTGTGCACGACCGGCGGCTCGCCGAGCTTGCGCCGCAGCGTCATCACCGTCACCCGCACCACGTTGGTGAACGGGTCGGTGTGCTCGTCCCACACCTTCTCGAGCAGCCGCTCCGAGCTGACGACGGCGCCGTCGGCCCGCAGCAGCTCCTCGAGGACGCCGAACTCCTTGCGGCCGAGCCGGATCGGGCGGCCGTCGCGGGTGACCTCGAGCCGGGCCGGGTCGAGCACCAGCCCGTCGCGGGCCAGCACCGGCGGCGCCGCCTCGCGGCTGCGCCGGCCCAGCGCCCGGACCCGGGCCACCAGCTCGGCGAAGGCGAACGGCTTGCCGAGGTAGTCGTCGGCGCCCAGGCCCAGCCCGGCGACCCGGTCGGTGACGTCGGCGGCCGCCGTCAGCATGAGCACCCGGATCGACGGCCGGGCCGCGACCACCGTGCGGCAGACGTCGTCGCCGTGCGTGCCGGGCAGGTCGCGGTCGAGCACGACGACGTCGTAGTCGTGGACGCCGAGGCGGTCCAGGGCGGCGTCGCCGTCATAGACGACGTCGACGGCGATCGCCTCGCGCCGCAACCCGGTCGCGACGGCGTCGGCCAGCAGCGTCTCGTCCTCGACCACCAACACCCGCACGTCGCGGCCTCCCCTCGTCGCCGTCCACCCTGCCGCCGGCGGCATAAGGCCAGCGTAAGAGCGCGCCGTCACCTCACGCCGGTCTTATGTGCGGGCGCGTACTCCTGGGCCATGACGATTTCGCGTACCACCGCCCTGCTGGGCGTGGCCGCCGCGCTGCTGCTCGGCGGCTGCGGCGGCGACGCCGGCGGGGCCGAGGTGGCCAGTGCCGGCGGGACGGCGGCCGCCGCCGCGCCCACCGAGGAGGGCGAGCAGGATCAGGACGAGCAGGCGCTCGAGTTCGCCGAGTGCCTGCGCGAGAACGGCGTCGACGCGCCCGACCCGCAACCCGGGCAGCGCGGCGGCTTCGGGGGGTTCGGGGACGCCATGTCCGACGTCGACGAGGAGACGCTGCAGGCCGCGATGGACGCCTGCCGCGACCTCGCCCCGACGTTCGACCGCGAGCGCGACCTCACCCCGGAACAGCAGGAGCAGATGCTCGAGCTGACCGAGTGCCTGCGCGAGCAGGGCATCGACGTCCCCGACCCGGGGGCGGGCGGCTTCGGCGGCGGTGGCGGCGGCGGGCTGGGCGACATCGACCGCGACGAGCTGGACGCGGCGCGCGAGGCCTGCCGCGACATCGTGGACCTGCCGTCACCCACCGGGCGGCCGGGGGCGGACACGTGAGCGCCCGGCCCGTCTGGACCAGCGTCGGCGTCGTCGCGCTGGCCGCGGCCGGCGCGAGCGGCTGGCTGATCGGCCGCGACGACACCGGCCAGGCCGCGAGCCCGGAGAGCACCGGCCCGGTCGCCACGGCCACCGTCGAGCTCGGGACCTTGACGGCGACGCAGACCTGGAGCGCGACGCTCGGGCACGGGGAGCCGACGACGGTGTCCGCTCCGGCCGCCGGGGTGCTCACCCGCGTCGCCGCCGCGGGCACCGACGTCACCCGGGGCAGCGTGCTGTTCCACGTCGACGAGCAGCCGGTGGCGCTGCTGCTCGGCGCCGTGCCGATGTACCGCGACCTCGACGCCGGGGCGGTGGGCGCCGACGTCGCACAGCTGGAGGAGAACCTGGCGGCACTCGGCTACACCGGGTTCACCGCGGACGACGAGTACACCTCCGCCACGGCCGATGCGGTCGAGGAGTGGCAGGAGGATCTCGGCGTCGCGTCGCCCGACGGCGTGGCCGGCCGGTCCGACGTGGTGTTCCTGCCGGCGGGCGGGCGGGTCGACGCGCAGCCGGCCGCGGTCGGCGACACGCTGCAGGCCGGCGCGGCGGTCGTCGAGCTGACCGGGACCGCGCAGGTGGTCGACCTCGAGGTGGACCAGGCCGACGCCGACCTCGTCGCCGCCGGGACCGCCGTCACCGTCGTGCTGCCGGACGGGACCGAGCTGGCCGGGACGGTGGAGTCGGCGTCGGTGTCGCCGGCGACGGACGGGGCGGACGCCGCGGCCGCGTCGGGCGAGACCGAGGACGTCACCATCGCCGAGATCGTGCTCGCCGACCCCGGCGGCCTGGCCGCCGCCGAGCCGGCCGGCACCACCGTCGACGTCGAGCTGGCGGTCGACTCGCGCGACGGCGTCTTGACGGTGCCGGTCAACGCGCTGCTGGCGCTGGCCGAGGGCGGCTACGGGCTGGAGCTCGTCGCCGGCGACGGGACGACGTCGGTCGTCGCCGTCGAGACCGGGTTGTTCGCCGACGGGCGGGTCGAGGTCAGCGGCGACGGCGTCGCCGAGGGCGTCGTCGTCGGAACGGCGGGCCGATGAGCGAGGCGGTGGTGGAGCTGGCCGGCGTCGTGCGCGAGTACCCCGGGGCTCCCCCGGTGCGCGCGCTCGACGGCGTCGACCTGCGGATCGGGGCCGGCGAGCTGGTCGCGATCGTCGGGCCGTCGGGGTCGGGGAAGTCGACGCTGCTGCACGTGCTCGGGACGCTGGACCGGGCCGACGCCGGCACCGTGCGGATCGACGGGCACGACGTCGGCGCGCTGTCGGACGCCCAGCTCTCCGCGCTGCGGGCCCGGCGCATCGGCTTCGTGTTCCAGCAGTTCTTCCTGACGCCGGGGGTGAGCGCGCTCGACAACGTCGCCGACGGGCTGCTCTACACCGGGCTGTCGCTGCGCGAGCGGCGCGACCGGGCCCACGACGGCCTGGCCGCCGTCGGGCTCACGCACCGCGAGACGCACAGGCCGAACCAGCTCTCCGGCGGCGAGCGGCAGCGCGTCGCGGTGGCCCGGGCGCTGGCCGGGTCACCGTCGCTGCTGCTCGCCGACGAGCCGACCGGCAACCTCGACACCGTGGCCGGGCGGGGGGTCGTCGACCTGCTGCACGAGCTGCACCGGGCCGGCACCACCGTCGTCGTCATCACCCACGACCTCGACGTCGCGCGCAGCCTGCCCCGCCAGGTGCACCTGCGCGACGGGCGGATCGAACGGGACGCCGCATGAGCGGGCGCGACGTGAGCGGCGTCGGCGTGGAGCCGTCCCGGCTGCGGCCTCGCGACGTGCTGCGGGTCGCCGGGTCGGGACTGCGGGCGCGGCCGCTGCGGGCGGTGCTGTCGGCGCTGGGGATCGCGGTCGGGATCGCGGCGATGGTCGCCGTCGTCGGGATCTCCGCGTCCAGCCGCGAGCAGGTGAACCAGCAGCTCGACGCCCTCGGGACGAACCTGCTGACCGTGGCGCCGGGGACGACGCTGCGTGGCGAGACCGCCGCGCTGCCGGCCGACAGCGTCGACATGGTGGCGCGGATCGGCCCGGTGACGACGGTGAGCGCGACCGGCACCGTGCCGGACGCGGCGGTGTACCGGACCGACCGGATCGACTCCGGCCAGACCAACGGCCTGGCCGTCCTCGCGGCGCGGCCCGACCTGCTCGAGACCGTCGCCGGCACGGTCGCCGGCGGGCGCTGGCTCGACGACGCGCTCGGCTCGTTCCCGGCGGTCGTGCTGGGGTCGACGGCGGCCGAGCGGCTCGGGGTGACGCGGACCGACGGCTCGGTGGCGGTGTCGCTCGGCGGGGAGTGGTTCACCGTCGTCGGCGTGCTCGACCCGGTGCCGCTGGCGCCCGAGCTGGACTCTGCCGCGCTGGTCGGCTGGCCGGTCGCGGCCTCGCTGCTCGACTTCGACGGCTCGCCGACGGTGCTCTACGAGCGGTCCGCGGAGTCGCAGGTCGACGCCGTCCGGTCCGTCCTGCCGGCGACCGTGAATCCGGAGAACCCCGAGGAGGTCACGGTCAGCCGGCCGTCCGACGCACTGGCGGCGCAGGCGGCGACCGACGAGACGCTGACGACGCTGCTGCTCGCCCTCGGCGGGGTGGCACTGCTGGTCGGCGGCATCGGCGTGGCCAACACGATGGTCATCGCGGTGCTGGAGCGGCGGTCCGAGATCGGGCTGCGGCGGGCGCTCGGCGCGACGCGGGCGCACATCCGGCGGCAGTTCCTCGGCGAGTCGGTGCTGCTGGCGGCCCTGGGCGGAGTCGGCGGTGCGCTGCTGGGCGGGGCGGTGACGGCGGCGTTCGCGGCGTCGCGCGGCTGGCCGCCGGCGCTGCCGTCGTGGGTGCTGGCCGGCGCGGCCGGCGCGACGATCGTCGTCGGTGCCCTGGCCGGGGCCTACCCCGCCGCCCGCGCGGCCCGGATGTCCCCGACGGCGGCGCTGACGGCCACCTGAACGCCGCCGGCCGCCGTTGCCATGAGCACCCCAGAGGCACCGGCGCGTCCAGGCGCTCCGGGCAGAGCGGCCCGGTTCAGCGGCGGCGGTGGCGCGACCTCCAGCAGCCGGTGTGCCAGTGCCGCCGCTCGTCGATGCCATCGCCGGTGAACGAGAGGCTGACGGTCGGCCACGCGACGATGTGCGGCGTTGCCGGCCGGATCAGCTGGTCGCAGCCCGGGCACCGGTACGGCTTCGTCGACGCGCTGCCGGTGATGCGGCGGACGACCCACTCGCCGTCGGGTCCGGACTCGATGCTCTCGTGCACGACTCCATGGTCGCCCACGGCCCGCTCAGCTCGGCCGGGCGGTGACCACGACGTTGGAGCGGAACGCCGTCCCGTTCCAGTCGGCGCAGGTCACGAGCACGAGCCGGCCGGGACCGTCCTGAGCGAACAGCTCCTCCGCGCGGGCGGCCAGGTCGGCCGGCGCCATCGTCTCGACCGTGTCGACCTGGTACCACTGCTCGACCTCAGGGCCGCTGACGTGCACGTTGTCGCCGGGCCGCAGGCGGGCGACGTCGTTGAAGGCCGCCTCGCCGCCCTCCACGGCGTGCCCGACCACGACCGCCGAGCCCGCCTCGGCGCCGGGTGCGGCGCCGTCACGCCACCAGCCGCCCAGCAGCGGGTCCTTCGGCGGCAGCAGGACGCGGTCGGCGTCGCTGGCGATCTCGATGACCGGCGCCTGCATCCCCAGGAGCGGCAGCAGCAGCGTGTAGCGGCCCTCGGCCGTCCCGACCGGCGCGCCCGGAACCGCCGACTGCTCCGTCGGATCGTAGGGGCCCGACGGCGACGGCGCCGGCTCCGCGGCGGGCCGGGCCGGCGGGCCGTCGAGCTGGCTCATCCCCCACCAGGCGGCCAGCGCGAGCAGCATGGGCGCGAGCAGCCAGGGCAGCGCCCGCGGCCGGTTCCGGCGGTGCCGCGCGTCGGGCCGGGGCGGCGCCACCCGCACCTCCCGCACGGGACCGCGCGCCGGCGGGGGACGCTGCTCCGGCGCCGGCTCCCGGTCCGGCGGCGGAGGGGGCGGCGG
>NZ_SMKL01000021.1 GCF_004348545.1 Jiangella ureilytica
GGCGACTACGGTGCGCTGGCCGGCGAACTGGTGGGGTGGGTGGGTGCGGCGCCGCTACGTGAGCGGCTGCGGGCGGCGCACGTGCGGGCGCTGTACGCCGCCGGCCGGCAGGGCGACGCGCTGGCGAGCCTGGCCGAACTGCGTGCGCTGCTGGCCGACGAGCTCGGCGTCGACCCGTCCCCCGCCCTGGCCGAGCTGCACGCCGCGGTGCTCGCGCACGACCCGGCCCTGATCGGCGACGGCATCCGCTCGGCAACCGCCGCCGTCGCGGAGCGGCCCGGCCACCTGCCGGTGCCGCTGACGCCGCTGGTCGGCCGGGCCGAGGCGGTCGCCGACGTCGCCGCCCGGCTCGCCGCACACCGGCTGGTCACGCTGACCGGCCCCGGCGGGGTCGGCAAGACCCGGCTGGCCCTCGAGGCGGCCCGCTCGGCCGCCGGCCACCGCGACGGCGGCTGGCTGGTCGAGCTGGCCGGCCTGCGCGCGAGTGGCCCGGCGGCCGTCGCCGAGGTCATCGCGGGGATCCTCGAGCTGCGCACCGAGGCGGGCCCCGACCCCGTCGCCCGGCTGGCCGGCGCACTGCGGACCCGCGAGCTGCTGCTGGTCCTGGACAACTGCGAGCACCTGGCCGACGTCGCCGACGTCGCCGCCGCGGTCCTGCGCGCCGCTCCGGGCGTGCGCGTCCTCGCCACCAGCCAGGTCCCGCTCGGCCTGCCCGGCGAGGTCGTCGCGCCGGTCGCGCCGCTCGATCCGGCCACCGACGCCGTCGACCTGTTCCTGGCCCGGGCCGGCGCCGCCGCGCCCGGCCGCGAGCTCGACCGCGACACCGTCGCCGAGATCTGCCGCCGCCTCGACGGGCTGCCGCTGGCGCTCGAGCTGGCCGCCACCCGGGTCCGGGCGCTGGGCGAGCGCGAGCTGCTGGCCCGGCTCGACCACCGGTTCGAGCTGCTCGCCGCGGGGCAGCGCGGCGTGCCCGAGCGGCAGCGGACGCTGCGGGCGATGATCGACTGGAGCTGGGAGCTGCTCACCGAGCCGGAGCGGACGGTGCTGCGGCGGCTCGCGGTGTCGGCCGACGGGTGCGACCTCGCCGGAGCCGAGGCCGTCGCGGCCGGCGACGACCTCGCCGCGACCAGTGTCGCCGGCCTCGTCGGCCGGCTCGCCGACCGGTCGCTGGTCACCGTCGTCCCCACCGCCACCGGCCCGCGCTACCGGCTGCTCGAGTCCGTCGCGGCGTACGCGGGCGAGCGGCTGCGCGCGGCCGGCGAGCTCGGCACCGTCGGGCGGCGGCACCGCGACCACCTGCTGGCCCTCGCCGCCCGGGCCGACCGCGGGCTGCGCGGGCCCGAACAGCGGCACTGGCTGGACGTGCTCGACGCGGAGTCGGCGAACCTGCGCGCCGTCCTCGACGACGCCGTGCGCACCGGCGCCGCGGACACCGCGTTGCGGCTGGTCGACGCGCTCGGCTGGTACTGGTTCCTGCGCGGCCGGCTGGGTGAGGGACGGCGGTCGGCGGCGGCCGCGCTCGCGGTCGAGCCGGCCGGCGGCGACGGCGTCGACGGCGGGCTGCGCGCCCGGGTCGGCGCGTGGGAGGCCGGGTTCGCCGTCCAGCTCGGCGCGGATCCCGGCCTGGCCGAGTACGCCGAGGCGGCGCTGGCCCGGTTCGCCGGCACCGGCGACGACGCCGGGCTGGCCTGGGCGCGCTGGTTCCTGAGCCTCGGACTGGTGGGCGTCGGTGACGTGCCGGCGCACGTCCGGCGGGTGGCGGCGGCGCTGACGGCGTTCCGGCGGCTCGGCGACCGGTGGGGCCAGGCGGCGGCGTTGAGCCTGAGTGCCGACCTCGCCCGCCCGCTCGGGTCCGCCGACGCCGGGCTGCGGTCCGCCGACGAAGCGGCCGCGCTCTTCGACGAGCTGGGCGATCGCTGGGGACTGCTGCGGGTCACCGATACGCTGGCCGCCCGCGCGGAGATCGAGGGCGACTACGACCGCGCCGCCGCCCTGCACGACCACGGCGTCCGCATCGCCACGGAGCTGGGACTGGCCACGGAGCTCTCCTACCAGCTGGCCGGGCAGGGCCGCGTCGCGCTGCTGCGCGGTGACCACGCGGCCGCCGACGACCTGCACGAGCGCGCCCGGCAGCTGGCCGCCCGGCACGCGCACCGCCGGGGTGAGCAGTTCGCCGAGGTCGGGCTCGCGCTCTCGGCCCGGCGGCAGGGCCGGCTCGACGACGCCGAACGGCACCTGCGGACCTGGCTGGACTGGTGCCTCGACGCCGACGGCGACCTCGGTGCCGCCCTCATCCTGGCCGAGCTGGGCTTCGTCGCCGAGCTGCGCGGCGACGCCGAGGCGGCCCGGGCGCTGCACCTCGACGGCCTGGCCGCGGCCCGGTCGGCCGGCGACCTGCGGGCCATCGCGCTCGCGCTCGAGGGGCTGGCCGGCGTGCACGCGCTGACCGGTGATGGCGCGGGCGCGGCCGAGCTGCTGGCCGCGGCGGCCGCCGCCCGCGAGGAGTCCGGGGTGCCGCTGCCGCCGGCCGAGCGCGGCGACGTCGACCGCATCGCCGCCGCGGCGGCCGCGCTCCTGAGCCGAGCCGGCGATGGTCAGGCGATCCGCCGCCAGAGCTCCGGGTAGTCGACCACCAGGCCGTCGGCGTCCACCGTCAGGTCGGCGGTGAAGTCGCCGGACGAGTAGCGGTAGAGGCTGTCGGCCAGCCGGACGTAGCGCTGACTCACCGCCTCGGTGGTCAGGCCGCGGTCCACCTGCACGTAGACGATCCGCAGGTCCGCCGACGCCTCTCCGACCGACAGGCCCAGGCGGCGGATCGGCAGGGTGTTGGTGAACGGCGTCAGCGCGATGTCGACGTCGACGCAGCCGGCGAGGTCGGCCCGCTCGGCGCCGGCGGCGTCGTACCAGCGCTGGCCGTCGCGCCGCTCCAGCACCAGGTCGGGCTCACCGTTCGTCGTCAGCGTCAGCCGTCGCACGGACCAGTCCGGGCCGGCCTCGATGCGGTACGCCACCCGGGTCGGCCGCCCGTCCAGCGCGACGATCACCCCGTCGGCCCGCACCCCGTCGGCGCCGGCCCGCAGCATCAGGTGCTCGGTGGCCGGCCAGCTCAGCGCCGACCACATCAGCTCGCGTTCCACTCCGTCCCCGGTCATCATGAGGTCCAGGTTAACCACTAAACTAGTTACGTGGTTAGCGACCAGGAAGCGCCGGGTGCACTCGAGGACGTGCGCGAGCTGCTGAACAGCTGGCTGATCCCCAACGACACCCGCCGGCCCGACGACCGGTTCGACGCGTGGGCCGCCGCGCACGCCGTCACCACACCGGCCTACCGCGCCGCCGTCCGCGACCTCCGCGACGACCTGCGTGCCGTCCTGGACGGCCGGGCCGCGGCCGACGCCGTCGTCAACCGGTGGATCGAGCGGACCGCCACGCACCCGCGGGTCGAGGACGGCGCCGTCCGGTACCGGCACGACGGTGGCCCGGCCGGAGACCTGCTGGTGACCGTCGTGACGGCGATCGCCGACGGCCGCTGGGCCCGGCTGAAGACCTGCCCCGACTGCCGCTGGGCGTTCTACGACCACACCCGCAACGGCAGCAAGCGCTGGTGCCTGATGACCGCCGGCGGGCCGGGCGGCCGGTCATGCGGCAGCATCGCCAAGGTCCGCGCCTACCGCGCGCGTCAGGCCTCGGGCGCCTCGGTGCCGGGGATGGGCCCGGCCGGCGCCGGATAGCGCCCGCCCCACCACGCACCCCACCGCCCGGCCAGTTCCGCGTACGCCGCCTCGTCCAGTCCGTACGTGCTGAGCAGCGCCATCGCGGTCCCGGCCGGCTTCTCGGCGGTCGGCTCCGTGTACGCGACCACCAGCAGCCCGTCGCCCCACGCATCGACGGTGACGCCGAACTGGTGCGCCGAGCGGAACCAGACCTCGCCCTTGACGTCCTGCCCGGCGAGCCTCGCCTCGAACGCGCTGCCCGCCGGCTGGACGGCGACGCCGTCGAGCCCCAGTTCCGGAAGGAGCGGCGGCGCTCCGGCCGTGGTGCCGGCCAGGAAGACGGTGCGACGCGGCGCGCCGGGCTGGCGCTCGAGGAAGAAGCGGAGCTGCTGGAGGAACGTGGTCCAGCCCTCGGTGATGTCGTCGTAGTAGGCGTCCCATTCGGGGCTGACGCCGCGCGGCGCCCTGGTCAGCGTGACCCGGGTGCCGTCGCCGTCGGGCTCGAGGACGATGTGGTCGCCCTCCTGGACGCCGAGCGTGCGGGCCCCTTCGTCCTCGACGAAGCTCTGGAAGTAGATGAGGTCGATCTCGGCGTCGAGACCGGGGTCGTCCCAGCCGTGCCAGTGCCGGATCTTGTCCTTCTCGCGCAGCGCGCGCCACACCTCGTCGACGGGCGCGGCGACGGTGACCCGGATGACGGGCCGGTCCTGCTCGGTCATGGGATGGTCTCCTCGGTGGTGTCGTCCGTGGGCTCTGTGGCGGCCGGCGCCGGGTAGCCGCCGGCGACCAGCCGGTACGGCCTGCCGTCGCCGGTGTCGAAACGGGCGACAGTGCGGCGCACCGCCTCGGTCAGCTCGTCGGTGAAGGCGTGGACGTCGCCGGGCGCGCCGAAGCGCACCTCGGCCTCGATGGTGAACGTGAGCAGCCGCTTGCCGGACTCGTCGGCCTTGGCCTGCATGCGGGCGACGTCGCGCACGGCGCCGGCCGCGACGCCGACGAGGTGCTCGGCGGCGTACTGGTCCTGGATCTGGCTGAAGCGGTCCCGGTGGTCGCCGTCGCCGGACATGACCGCGGGGTCGACGACGAGCGCGCCCGGCTTGGCGCGCAGGATCCGCTCGACGCAGCCGCGCCGCTGGCGTTCCTCGACCAGCTCGACCAGCCCGGCCGCCTCGAGCACGCGCAGGTGGTAGTTGACCCGCTGCCGCGGCAGCCCGAGCGCCGCCGCCAGCTGAGTGGCCGAGGCCGGCTCGCGCAGCGCCGTCAGCAACTCGCGCCGCGGCGGAGAGAGCGCGGCGCGCACCTCGGCCGGCTCCTCGAGGTAGGTGATCGCGGCCATGCGACCCATCATCGAATTGACAGTTCAATTTGTCAATACGCGGACGCCTCCCACTCGCAAGTCGATGGTGGAGAAAACGTGGAGTCGGCGGCCGATATGTCCGATCGATACCGCGGTCACTCCAAGATCAACCTGGAGTGGTGGTGGGACGGGTCAGCCGGCGGACAGCGGGGCGCGGTCCGGGACCACCCCGCCGAGGCCGCGCAGCCACTGGTCCGGTGGGTCGGGCCACCAGCGCCCGGAGTGGAGGCCGGCCAGCAGGTCGCGGACGGCGGCCGCCGACGGCGCGGCCGGCACGACCCGGTTCGGCGAGGCGCCCGCGAGCACGCCGAACCACCAGTGCTTGGCGGTGTCGCCGAGCCCGTCCGGGTCGAGGACGACGTAGTAGTCCGGCAGCGCGGAGGCCTCGGTGCGCAGTGCGCTCAGCGCGGCCTCGACGGCGACCTCGAGCGTGCCGGTCGGCGCGGTGCCGTCGAAGAACCCGGCCCACGCGGCGCCGACACCGGCGAGCGGATCGAGATCGTGTACGACGTAGGCGGCGTGCGACTGGGCGGCCGCCTCGCGGACCCGCCGGCCACCGTCGTCGCCGGCCGCGTGCGGGACCGCCCGCACGTTCGCCAGCCCGTCGAGCGCGGCCACCACCCGGCCCGCCTGCTCGCCGACGATCACGACCACCGTGCTGTTCGGGCGTCCCACGCCGTCCATAGTAGGAACCCGCGGGCTTAGGCTGCCGCTCGTGAAGTACATGATGCTCATCTACGGGACCGACGAGACGTGGCAGCGGATCTACGACGGCGACAAGGCCGGCGCCGAGCACATGCGCGCCCACCGCGAGCTGACCGAGCAGCTCATCGCCTCGGGTGAGTACGTCACCTCGCAAGGACTCACCGTCGAGGCGGCCCGGACCGTGCGGGTGCGCGACGGCGTGCCCGCGGTGACCGACGGGCCGTTCAGCGAGGCCAAAGAGGTGCTGGCCGGCTTCTACCTGGTCGAGTGCGCGAGCGTGGAGCGGGCGACGGAGATCGCGGCGCTGCTGCCCGAGGCGGCCCTGGACCTCGTGGAAGTGCGCCGGGTCGTGGACCCCGCCGACATGTAGCCGGACACGGGGTCGTCGGGCCGGGCGCGCCGATGTACGGTCGCGCGCTCCCGCCGTCCCCGCACCGACTCCTCGGGGAGGCCGTCGGCCCCAGCTCGTCGCCGGTCATGCCCGGCTCCTCGTGTGTCACGCGGGTGCCTCCGGATCGAGCCCGAGTGCCGCACGCCCGCCGTCGACCGGCACCGTCGCGCCGTTGACGAACGAGGCGTCGTCGGAGAGCAGGTGGGCGACCACGGCGGCCACCTCGTCGACCCGGCCGACGCGCCCGACGGGATGCAGCTGGCGCAGCTGCGCCTCGACCTCGGCGGCCGCTGCCGGCGACAGCCCGGCGAGGTAGGCGTCGTAGCGCTCGGTAGCGATGGACCCCAGCGCGACCGCGTTGACCCGGACGCCCCGCGCGCCGTACTCGACCGCGAGCGCCCTGGTCAGCCCCTCAACCGCCGCCTTCGCCGTGGCGTACGGCAGCGACCCCGGCACCGCCCGCTGCGCCTGGTGCGACGACACGTTGACGATGGCCCCGCCCTGACCGTGCGCGAGGAACCGCCGGACCGCGGTGGTGCAGCCGACGAGCACGGGGTCGAGGTTCAGGGCGATGAGCCGCGACGTCTCGGCGGCGTCGGTGGTGTGGACGGACGCGTCGCGGAACACCGCCGCGTTGTTGACCCAGCCGGCCAGCGGCGCCGCGGACTCGGCGAGGTCGGCGGCATGCCAGGCGACGCCGGGGTCGGCGGCGCTGCCCGCCACCGCCAGCGCGCGCAGGCCGGCCGGATGGTCGCGCAGCCAGTGCAGCGCCGTCGGGTCGAGGTCGAGCGCCACCACCGTGGCGCCGGCGCCGAGCAGCCGCTCGACCACGGCCCGGCCGACCCCGCGGCCGCCGCCCGTGACCACATACGAACGATCCATACCCCCACCTTGCCACGGGGGTCCGACCGACTCAGGGCGGCGACGGCGGGTGCAGCAGCACCACCGGGATGACGCGGTCGGTGTTGGACTCGTAGAGCCGATAGCCCTTGTACGCGGCGAGCACGCGCGGCCACCACACCGCGCGCTCGTCCGGGTCGGCGGTGCGCGCCCTGGCCGGCCAGCGGCGGCCGCGCACCTGCACGATGACGTCGGGGTGCGCGACCAGGTTGGTGTACCACTGCGGGTGCCGGGGCCGGCCGCCCCACGACGCGATGACGACCAGGTGCTCGTCGTCGCGCAGGTAGAGCAGCGGGACGGTGTGCCGCCGCCCGGTCCGCGCGCCCGTGGTGGTCAGCAGCAGCATGTCGTTGCGCACCAGCCGCCGGCCGAGCAGCCCTCGGGTCGCCCGGTACAGGGCGATGTGCAGGCGGGACAGCCGGCGGGCGGTCTGGTCGCGCACGGCAGCTCCTAGGTGGGCAGGACGTCCTCGAGCGGCACGTCGGTGTCGGTGAGCCGGGCGACGTCGACCGGCTCGCCGGAGCGGATCAGCGCCTTGATCGGCTCGCCGACGTCCCAGACGTTGACGTTCATACCGGCGACGACCCGGCCGTCGCGCAGCCAGAACGAGACGAACTCGCGCGCCGCGACGTCGCCGCGGTACACGACCTCGTCATAGTGGTCCTTCGTCACCAGGCCGTGGAACTCCATGCCGAGGTCGTACTGGTCGGTGAAGAAGTAGGGCAGCTCGTCGTAGACGGCGTCGCCGCCCAGCATGGTCGACGCCGCGACCGCCGGTTGGTTCAGCGCGTTGGCCCAGTGCTCGACCCGGATGCCCGGACCCAGCAGCGGGTGGTCGGCCTCGGCGATGTCGCCCGCGACGACGATGGCGGGGTCGCTGCTCTGCAGCCGCGCGTCGGTGACGACGCCCGAGTGCACGCGCAGGCCGGCGCCGGCGGCCAGCTGCAGGTTCGGCGCCGCGCCGATGCCGACCACGACGGCGTCGGCCGCGAGCCGGGTGCCGTCGGCGAGGACCGCGCCGCTGACGCCGTCGGCGCCCACGGTGAACCGCTCGACGCCGCTGCGCGTGAGCAGGGTGACGCCGTGCTCGGTGTGCAGGCGGGCGAAGACCGTGGCCAGCTCCGGACCCAGCGGGCCGATGAGCGGCAGTTCCTGCGACTCGACGATGGTGACCTCGACGCCGGCCTCGCGTGCGGCCGCGGTGACCTCGAGACCGATCCAGCCGCCGCCCACGACGAGCAGCTTCCGGCTCGACCCGATGGTCGCCTTGATGGCGTCGGAGTCGGGGAGCTTGCGCAGGTAGTGCACGCGCTCGGCGTCGGCGCCCGGGAGGGTGAGCCGGCGCGGGCTGGACCCCGTGGCGAGCAGCAGCTTCGCGTAGCGGACGGTGCCGCCGTCGTCCTGGACGACGGTGCGCGTGCGAGGGTCGATCTCGATCACCCGGGTGCCCAGCCGCAGGTCGACGTCGTGTTCGGCGTACCAGCCCTCGTCGTGGACG
The DNA here is from genome assembly GCF_004348545.1 of Jiangella ureilytica. Lineage (GTDB taxonomy): Bacteria > Actinomycetota > Actinomycetes > Jiangellales > Jiangellaceae > Jiangella > Jiangella ureilytica. The sequence goes on from NZ_SMKL01000021.1 coordinate 8,565, forward strand.
AACGCGGCGTCGCGTTCGGCCTTGCCGAGGAGGTAGTCCTTGGACAGCGGCGGACGTTCGTAGGGGCGGTCCGGCTCGTCGCCGATGAGCACCAGCGGACCGGTGTATCCCTGGTCGCGCAGTGCCTCGGCGCCTTTGGCGCCGGCGAGCCCGGCGCCGACGATGACGAATGGCTGCTCGGTCACGACCCCACGCTAACGCCCTCTCCGGACGGCGGCGGCAGTACGGCGGCATCGACGGCGAGAAACCGCCAGACGTTGTCGGACCCGGCTGGTTGGATGCGGGACATGACCACTGCGTACGACACCGCCGCCGCCTTCACCGCGCTGCACCGCCCGGGTACGCCGCTGCTGCTGCCCAACGCCTGGGACCCGCTCAGCGCCCGCATCGTCGAGGCCGCCGGCGCGCCCGCCGTCGCCACCACCAGCGCCGGCGTGGCCTGGGCCCTCGGCGCCGCCGACGGCGACCACATCGACCGCGACAGCATGCTCGCCCTGACCGCGCGGGTCGTGGCGGCGGTGCGCGTGCCGGTGACGGCCGACATCGAGAGCGGGTTCGGCGCCACGCCGGCCGAGGTCGGGGTCACGGCCGGCGGCGTCCTGGCCGCGGGCGCCGCCGGGGCGAACATCGAGGACGTCCACCCCGGCGACCCGGCCGCGCTGCGCGACCCGAAGGAGCAGGCCGAGCGGCTGGCCGCCGCGCGTTCCGCCGCTGACGCGGCCGGCGTGCCGTTCTACGTCAACGCGCGCATCGACACCTACCTGCGCGCCGTGGGCGACCCCGACTCCCGGTTCGCCGACACCGTCGCCCGGGCGCAGGCCTACCTCCAGGCCGGCGCCTCCGGCGTCTTCGTCCCCGGCGTCGTCGACGCGCCGACGGTGACGCGGCTCGCAGCAGAGATCGACGGCCCGCTGAACGTTCTGGCCGGGCCGGGCGCTCCTCCGGTCGCCGAGCTCGCGGCCGCCGGTGTCGCCCGCGTCAGTCTCGGCTCGTCCGTCGCGGCCGCGGCCTATGCCGTCGCCCAGCGCGCCGCGAACGAGCTGTTCGAGCAGGGCACCTACACCGCGGTCGAGGGAGGGCTCGCCTACGGCGACCTCAACGCGCTGATGTCCTGACGGCCGATGTGCCGGCCGATGTGCCGGCCGTCGTCGCGCTCAGCGCCGGTAGAGCACCGGGTTCAGCGGGCCGGCCGCCGGCTCGCCGGGCCTGACGTCCGGCAGCGACGCGGCGAGGTTGCCCGCCTGGTGCTCGTTGACGGGCTCGGCGGCCACCATGTCCGCGTCGATGTAGATGACGGTCATCACCCGCCGCGGACCGGCCGCCGTGTTCGGGCCGGCGTGGTGGAAGGTCCAGCCCAGGTGGACGCTGGCGTCGCCCAGGGCGAACGGCTCGGTCACGACCGGCAGGTCCTGCTCGGCCAGCGCCACCTGCAGCGCCGCCTCGGACTCGTCGCTGATCGGGAGGTCGCGGCCGAACTCGAACCGGTGACTGCCGGCGGCGAACTCGAGCGGCCCCATCTCGAGCGGGGTCTCCTGCAACGGCAGCCAGATGGTGCAGCACCGGTCGGTCGCCAGCGGCCAGTAGTACTGGTCGGCGTGCCAGGGCGTGACACCGCCGCCGGGCTCCTTGTAGAGCGCCTGGTCGTGGTACAGCCGCACGCCGTCGACTCCCAGCAGCTCGGCGGCGATCCGGGCCAGCCGGCGCGAGTGAACCAGCTCCCGTACCAGGTCGCTGTGCTGCCAGAGGTTGCCGACCTGCAGGAATGCCTTGTCGTAGGTGGACCGCTCGGCCATCGGCAGGTGCATGGTGTTGAGCTCGATCACCTTCGCGGTGATCTCGGGCTCGTAGCCGGCGACGACGGACGGGTCGAGCACGCCGCCGAGATGGACGAAGCCGTCGCGCTCGAAGGCGGCGATCCGGCCGGGAGCGAGGTCGTAGGGGGTGTCGAGGGCGGTCGGCGAGGTGGTGGTCATCGGTCCTCCTGGGACGAGGGGTCTCGGCAGGGCGCCCACGTCCATGCTGCTGGCGCCGGCCCGCCGGCCACCACGCCGCCGGCACCGACTTCCGGTACTCTCCTGACCTCTCCGTCGGCCGATACGGTCGGCGGGTGATCGTCGGGTACTGCGACCGGCCGGGCGGCTGCGACGAGCTGCGCGCCGCCGCCACGGGTGTACCGGATCACGACGCACGACCAGCGCCACCGCGACGAGGTGCCGATCGAGCTCCACGACCCGTTCTGGTCGTGCCGAACAGCCGCGCGGCGATGAATGCAGGGGTACCCGCGGTGCGCCCGCGGCGCCGTATCGTCGAGGGATGCGCCCGGCCCTCGAGCACATCGGCACCACGGGCGGGCTCTCGTGGAAGCGGCACCTGTTCCGCAGCACCGCCTTCGCGTTCAGCTGGCACTTCCACCCGGAGGTCGAGCTGACGCTGATCACCGCGGGCACCGGGACGCGCTACGCGGGCGACAGCATCGAGCCGTACGAGCCCGGTCAGCTCACCCTCCTCGGCGCCGGTGTGCCGCACGCCTTCGTGTCGGCGGCGCCAGGACGGCACGAGGCGGTGGTCGTGCACTTCCGGGCGGACTTCCTCGGGCCCGGGCTGTTCGACGCGACGGAGTTCGCGGCGGCCGGGCGGCTGATCACCGCCGCCGGGCGCGGGCTGGAGCTGCCCGCGCCGGAGCCGACCGTCCGCCGGCTGACCGAGCTGGCGGCACGGACCGGCGCCGACGGCACGCTCGGTCTGCTCGACGCCCTGGTCCGGCTGGCCGACGGCGCGCCGGGACGGCCACTGGTCAGCGCCGGCTACCGCCCGCCCGGCCGCCCGAACAGCCGGCGCATGGACGACGTCTTCGGCTACCTGCACGCCCACTACGCCGAGCCGGTCGCCGTCGACGACGTCGCCGCCGTCGCCCACCTGTCCCCCACCGCGTTCAGCCGGTTCTTCCGCCGCGCCACCGGCCGCACGTTCACCGCGTACCTCACCGAGCTGCGCATCGGCGCCGCCTGCCGGTTGCTCGCCGACGGCGACCGCGCGGTCTCGGACATCGCCGCCTCGTGCGGGTTCGGCAACCTCTCGAACTTCAACCGGCGCTTCCGCGAGCTCAAGGCGATGACGCCGCGCGAATACCGCGCCCGGTTCCGCTGACCGGCGCGCGAGGGTGGGCCGACCACCACGATCACCCGGGCTCCACCACGACTGCAGGCGTAGGGCGACACGGGATCTCGTGCAGCACGTGATCATCTCGGACCGGGCTGTCGGAGCCGGGTGGCAGAGTGGAAACATGTACCGCGAACGCCCTTCGCGCATCCCGCACGCGGTGCTCTGGTCGTCGACGGTGCAGGTCGCCGAGACGCATCGGGTGCTGCCCGACGGCTGCCTCGACCTGCTGTGGACGGGCGGCCGGCTGACGGTCGCCGGGCCCGACACCGTCGCGCACATCGCGTTGTGGCAGCCGGGCACGCCGTTCGTCGGGCTGCGGTTCGGGTCCGGGGTGGGGCCGCGAGTGCTGGGCCTGCCCGCACACGAGCTGCGCGACCAGCGGGTCCCGCTCGACCAGCTCTGGCCGGCCGCGCAGGTGCGCCGGCTGACCGAGCGGCTGGCCGAGGCGCCCGGCCCGGGCGGCCTGATCGAGGCGTTCGCCCACGACCGGCTGGGCGCGGCGCCGCAGGCCGACCCCGTCGTCGAACGGGTGGCCGAGCGGCTGGGCCAGGGCGCCGCGGTCGGCGAGGTCGCACGCGAGGTGGGGCTGAGCGCGCGGCAGCTGCACCGCCGCAGCCTCGACGCGTTCGGGTACGGCCCGAAGACGCTGGCCCGCATCCTGCGGCTGCACCGGGCGCTCGAGCTGGGCCGCTCCGGCACGGCGGCGGCCGAGGCGGCCTACGCGGCCGGGTACGCCGACCAGGCGCACCTCTCGCGCGAGGTGCGGTCGCTGACCGGCGTCACCCTGACGTCGCTGGTGGCGTGAGCGGCGGCGCCGGCCGTCAGTCCGCCGGCAGCGCCGCGTACAGGTCGACGCCGTTGCCGTCCGGGTCGTGCACGACGGCGTAGCGCTGCCCCCAGAACGCGTCCCACGGGGCGAGATGGGACTCGTACCCGGCTGCGGTGAGCTTCTCGTGCATGGCGTCGACGCCGGCGGGGTCGCCGCAGTCGAACGCGAGGCTGGCGCTGCCGCCGTCGGGCGGGGTGAAGCCGGAGTCGAACGAGGCGATGGTCGCATGGGTGTCGAGGAGCAGCTTGACGCCCGGCGCGAGCGCGATCTCGACGTGCGGCGTGTCCTCGGCGCCGTCCGGCACGTCGAGGCCGAGGGCGCGGTAGAACTCCAGCGAGCGCGCCATGTCGGCGACGGGGAACCCGATGGCCGCGAAACGTGGCTGTGTCATGACGACGACGCTACGGCGCGGTCCGCGGACCGGTCTTGAAGGAATCGGACGCCGCTACGCTGGCGGCGTGGCCCACCCGCGGATGTACAGCGACGACGACCCCTACCTGGCCGAGCTGCGCGCCGCCTGCCTGCGCTTCCCCGAGGCGGCCGAGGTCGAGGCGTGGGGCCGGCCGACTTTCCGCGCGGGGAAGAGGATCTTCGCCGTCTTCGAGGGCAACGACGACCACCCGTTCGCGGTGATCTTCAAGCCCGAACCCGCCGAGCGGGCCGCGCTGCTGCAGGACCCGCGCTTCTACGTGCCCGCCTACTACGGCCCGAGCGGCTGGCTCTCCTTCGACTTCACGGCCGCCGACGTCGACTGGGCCGAGGTGGGCGAGCTTCTCGACGGCTCGTATCGGCAGGTCGCGCTCAAGCGCATGCTGAAGGCGCTGGACGGCCGCTGACGCGCACGACCGTGAGCGGCGTCAGCCGAGCTGGAAGCGCCAGAAGATCGCGATCGGCAGATCGCGATGGGCCGCATGCGTGGCCTTCGGCGCCCGGCCGTGCAGAAGCCACGGATCGGCGACGGTCCCGGCCGGGATCGGCTCGGGTGGGCTGCCGGGATCGGCCACGTCACCGAATCGCGGTTCGACGCAGCTTCGCACCTGGAGCCCCACGGGCAGCGCAGCGACCAGGTCGTCGCTGGTGTGGTGGCTCCACTGCGGAATGTAGCCCGGCATGCCGTCCGGCCTCACTGTGACCAGCGGGAAGCCGCGCACGCTGATCCGGGACGGCATCGCGTGCAGCGTCAGTCATGTGTCTCCTGTGCCGGCGGGTCATTCGCCGCGGTGTCAGTGACGGGGGCCCGCGGCGTTCAACCCGTTGTCGGTTCGCGCCGCCGCGCGCCCGCGCCATCCGTGGTCACCCCGGTCATGGCCGGGCGCCGGAGGTAATGTCGAAGGCGTGGCAGTACGCATCGAGCAGGTCGACCTGCCCGGCATCGGGGTACGGCACGACGTGCTCACCGAGACCGGCCGCCGCGTCAGTGTCCTGACCCACCGCTCCGGCGAGCGCACGCTCGCCGTCTTCGAGGTCGACGACCCCGACTCCTGCCGCGACCCGGTCACCCTCACCGAAGGCGAGGCCGAGGCGCTGGCCGAGCTGCTCGGCGCGTCGGTCATGCTCGGCCAGCTCTCGGCGCTGCGCGACGCCGCCGGCGTGTTCACCGAGCAGATCGTCATCGCCGCGGACTCCCCGTACGTCGACCGGGCGCTCGGCGACACCCGGGCCCGCACCCGCACCGGCGCCTCCATCGTGGCGCTGCTGCGCGACGGCAGCGTGGTTGCGTCGCCGGGCCCCGAGACGCGGCTGCGCGCCGGCGACACCGTGGTCGCGGTCGGCACCCGCTCCGGCCTCGACGAGCTGACGCGGATCATCGCCGACGGCGCGAACTGACCGCCCGCGGCACCGATGGCCGAGACCACCACGCTGCTGATCGAGATCGGCGCGCTCCTGCTGGGCATGGGGCTGCTGGGCCGCATCGCCGGTCGCGCCGGGCTCTCGCCGATCCCGCTGTATCTGCTGGCCGGGCTGGCGTTCGGGCACGGCGGGCTGCTGCCGCTGTCGGCGAGTGAGGAGTTCTTCGAGGTCGGCTCCGAGGTCGGCGTCATCCTGCTGCTGGTCATGCTGGGCCTGGAGTACTCCGCCGGTGAGCTGCTGACGAGCATCCGCCGGTCGGCGTGGGCCGGCGTGTTCGATGCGCTGCTCAACGCACTGCCGGGCGCGGCGTTCGCGCTGCTGCTCGGCTGGGGCCCCGTGGCCGCCGTCACGATGGCCGGCGTCACCTGGGTGTCGTCGTCGGGCGTCATCGCCAAGGTGCTGCGCGACCTGGGCCGGCTGAACAACCGCGAGACGCCGGTGGTGCTGTCGATCCTGGTCATCGAGGACCTCGCGATGGCGTTCTACCTGCCGCTGCTCTCGGCCCTGGTGGTCGGCGCCGGCCTGGCCGAGGGCGCCCGGACCATGGCCATCGCCGTCACCGCGGCGCTGGTCATCCTCTATGGCGCGCTGCGCTACGGCCGGGTCATCTCGACGCTGTTCTCACCGCGGCAGCGCGAGGCTCTGCTGCTCGGCGTGCTGGGGCTGACGATGCTGGTCGCCGGCGTGGCCGAGCAGGTGAACGTGTCGGCGGCCGTGGGTGCGTTCCTCGTCGGCATCGCGATCTCCGGCCCGGTCGCCGAGCATGCGTCGGAGCTGCTGACCCCGCTGCGCGACGTGTTCGCGGCGATCTTCTTCGTGTTCTTCGGGCTGCGGACCGACCCCGCCGACATCGGGCCGGTGCTGCTGCCCGCGCTCGCACTCGCCGTCGTCACCATCGGGACGAAGCTGCTGACCGGCTATCTCGCCGCCCGGCGGGCCGGGATCGGCGAGCCCGGACGGTGGCGGGCCGGGCTGGCGCTGGCGCCGCGCGGCGAGTTCTCCGTGGTCATCGCGGGGCTGGCGGTGAGTGCCGGCATCGAGCCCACGCTGGCGCCACTGGTGACGACGTACGTGCTGATCACCGTCGTGACCGGGCCGCTGCTGGCGCGGCTGCCGGAGACCCCGCGGTTCCGGGCGGCGCTGCGACGGCGGGCGCTCAGCCGAGACCGGGGAGCAGTACCGCCGCACCCGTGACCGCGTCGCCCGCGAGGTCCGCCAGGGCTTGGTCGGCGCACCCCAGCGGGTACGGCGTCGTGGTCACGTGCAGCCGGTGCTCGCCGGCGAGACGGAGGAACGCCCGGGCGTCGTCGCGGGTGTTGGCGGTGACGCTGCGCAGCTGCCGCTCCTGGAACAGGTGCCGCTCGTAGTTCAGCGGCGGGATGTCGGTGAGGTGGATGCCGGCGACGGCGAGCGTGCCGCCCCGGTCGAGGGCCGCGAGCGCCGGCAGGACCAGGTCGCCGACCGGTGCGAACAGGATCGCGGCGTCGAGAGGCTCCGGCGGCGGGTCGGCGGCGTCGCCGGCCGAGGCGGCACCCAGCTCGAGCGCCAGGGCCTGGGCGGCCGGGCTGCGCGTCATGACGTGGACGGTGGCGCCCCGGGCCAGCGCGACCTGCGCGGCCAGGTGGGCGCTGGCGCCGAACCCGTAGACGCCGAGGCGCCCGCCGGGCGGCAGCTCGGCACGCAGCAGCGCGCGGTAGCCGATGATGCCGGCGCACAGCAGCGGCGCGAGCTCGACGTCGTCGTACCCGGCGGGCAGCGCCAGCGCGTAGGCGGCCGGAACGGTGGCGTACTCGGCGTACCCGCCGTCGGCGTCCCAGCCGGTGTAGACCGACGCCGGGCAGAGGTTCTCCGCACCCCGGCGGCAGGAGGCGCAGGTGCCGTCGGTGCCGCGCAGCCAGGCGATCCCGACACGGTCGCCGACGGCGAACCCGCCGTCGGCGCCGCTCACCACCTCGCCGACGACCTCGTGGCCGGGCACGACGTGCGGGCGGTGCACCGGCAGGTCGCCCTCGGCGACGTGCAGGTCGGTGCGGCAGACGCCGCAGGCCAGGACCCGGACCAGCAGTTCACCGGGGCCGGGCTCGGGGACCGTCTCGTCGACGAGCGTCAGCGGCCGGGTCGCCATCGGCCCGGGCGCCGTGACCCGCCACGCGCGCATCGCGTCAGTCGAAGGTCAGCAACGCATCGACGTCGACGGACACCGGGAACGGCCGTTCGAGTGTGATGACGCCGGAGCCGCGGGCGACCTCTTTGTACGTGCCACCGACCAGCTCGTACGCGACGAACCGGCCGTCGTCGACCGCCGCCGGGTCGATCCGCGGCACATTCAGGTGCGCCTGCGCCCGCGGGAACATGACGACGTCCGGGCAACGCTCCGTCGGTGGGAACTGCGCCTCGATGGTCACGCCGATGTGCTGAAGGGCGACCAGGCCGTCGGGTGGCTGCGCGTCCAACCGGTTGGCGTCGGTCTCCTCGATCGCATCCCACTCCTCGACGGTCAGGAGCTCGTTGGGCACCGTGACAGTCGTCACCGGTTCCTCCTTCGCTCGATGTCGTTCTGACCGTCGATTCATACCGCCACGATACGCGGATCGGCACCTTCACGCGTGTGCCCGAATCCGCCGGCCCGGTTGCCCGGACCGGCAGATTCGTGGTTCAGAAACGTGCCCTACCGATCAGTTCCCCAGGCCGACGTGCGAACCGGGCAGCAGGACGTCCGCCTTCACCGGCAGGTGGTCCGAGGCGTCGGTCGTCACCACCGCGGCCGTCCGGGTGATCACGTCTTCGGACGTGAGGACGTAGTCGATGCGGGCGTTCGGGTCCTCGACCGGGTAGGTGTAGCCGTCGCCGACGCCGGCCTCCTCCCAGGTGTCGACCAGCTCGTCGACGAGTGTCCGGATCTCCGGCGTGTCCGGCCTGGCGTTGAGGTCGCCGAGCAGGACCACCGATTCCGACGGCTCGCCCATGAGCTCCTCGATGGCCGCGACCTGCTCCAGCCGCTCGTTGGCGTCGTTGTGCTGCAGGTGGGTGTTGTAGACCGTCACCCACACGCCGCGCACGTTGATGCGGGCGCGCAGCAGGCCGCGCTGCTCGTGTCCCTCGTACCGGGGCAGGAACGTGTTGTCCCACTCGCGGATGGGCCGCTCGCTCAGGATGGCGGTGCCGTACTGCCGCCGCGGCTGGCCGGGCTGGAGCGGGTCGAGGTCGAGGTTGGCGCCGTAGACGACGTGCATGTCCAGTTCGTCGGCCAGCCAGGCGGCCTGGTCGACGAAATCACTGCGCTCGCCCCAGTGCCGGTCGACCTCCTGCAGGCCGACGACGTCGACGCCCTCGGTCTTGATGACGTCGGCGACCCGCTGCAGGTTCAGCAGGCCGTCCGTTCCGACGCCGTGGTGGATGTTGAAGCTCATGACCGTCAGCGGCCGGTCGCGCGGCGACGGGCCGGCCGACGACGAGGCGGGCTGTGCGGTCGCTGCCATCAGTCCCAAGACTGCCAGAGCGGCGGTCAGTGCGGTGCGGAGCATGCGCATGGGGGATCCCTTCGACGTCACGGGGCACGTGCCGCCGAGCTTTCCCGCCGCGGATGACGTGTAGACGAACCTCCAGGAAACGGTCAGTCGATGAGCCCGTCGATCGGCGCGCCGGACCGCACCTGCCACGTCGGCACCCGCAGCACCTTCGTCACCGGCGGCAGCCCCGACTCCGGCACCAGGCCGGTCAGCAGCCGGCGCCGGCGCAGCAGCAGCCGCAGGTGGCGGGCGGCGTCCTCACCCGGCCAGCCGCGGTCGAGCAGCACGGCGATGCTCCCCGACGGCGTGCGCACCAGCACGTCGACGCGGTAGCCGTCGACGACGGCGTTCGGCTCGACCTCGGTGTGGCCGGCGGCCGCGAGCCGCTCGCAGAGCGCCTCGACGAGCGGGTCGGTGAAGACCGCGGACTCGATGGGCGCCGGCGGGTTCGGCCGCACGTGGAAGGACCGGACCGACGACATCCGGGCGAGCAGCGCCGGCAGCCCGGCCTGCCGCGACCAGAACCCGTGCTGCCCGACGGTGACGACGTGCGCCCGGGTGCGGGCGACGGCGCCGCTCCACAGCGCGGCCTGGCCCTGCGCCCAGCGGACCGTCTGGGCCGGCATGTCCTCGCCGGCCACCAGCGACAGCACGACGGCGTCGCAGTCGATTGGCTCGCCGTCGCCCACGCAGGCCACCGGCACCGGCTCGAACCGGAACAGCGACCGCAGCTCGTCGGCCTGTGCCCGGAACGGCGTGACCACGGTGACGGTGGCGTCGTCGGGGAGCTGCTCGCGCAGTTCCTTGACCGCCCACACGACGCGGTCGATCTCGGCCTGGTTGCGCCACGAGCCGCCGTTGGCGCCGCGCTCGGGCGTGCCGGTGACGTCCTCCCAGAGCAGCAGGGTGGCGTCGCCGGTCTCGGGGTCGAGCGCCCGGGGCAGCGCGCCGACGTCGGTGACGACGGTGAGCCGCCCCCCGTAGCAGTGCTCGTCGACGATCCGCGCGATGCCGGGGTGCGAGCCGTCGTGCTCGTCGAGCAGCAGCGGCTCCTCGACATTGGGCAACGCGGCGTCGTAGACGGAGTCGCCGCGGAACGACAGCCGCCGCTCGGCGAGGAACCCGGCGGAGAGACCGGCGGCCCGGCGGGCGCGGCGCAGCCGGTGGTCGCTGAGGCCGGGCGCGCGCAGCTGCTGGCGCGGGTCGCCGATGACCAGCGCCCGGCGCGCGCGGAACAGCAGCGGCAGCGCGGCCGGCACCGGCGCGCGGTGCGCGTCGTGGAGGACCACGAGGTCGAACATGCCGGCCTCGAGCGCCAGCTGCCCGGCGTCCTCGAGCGTGACGGCCCAGCCGCCCAGGTGACTGAGCAGATCGCGGTGGCTGGCCTGCCGGTTCCGGCCGCCCGGCTCCAGCGCGATGCGCCGTGCCTCGAGCCGCTCGCGGGCGGTCGCGGCCTGCTCGCCGACGACCACGGAGACCAGCTCGGCCGACAGCTCCGCCACCCGGGCCGCCAGCTCGCGGCCCTCGCGGTCGAGCGCGTCGTCGGTGACGGCGAGCACCTCGCGCTTGTCCTCGCGCAGCCGCTCCTCGGCCCGCGCGAACAGCAGCAGGGTGTCGTAGGCGGCCGGGTCGAGCAGCGCCTCGCGGATGGTGTCGCCGTCGGCACCGGCCTCGCTGACCGCGTGCACGAACGCGAGCACCAGGTTGCGCCGGCGCAGCCCGCTCATGAGGTGGGTCTCGGTGAGGGTGCGCGCGCGGTCGATCCAGTCGCTCAGCCCGGCGTCGTCGGTGCGCCACGCCGCGGCCAGCACGTCGGCCGGCACGCCGAGCCGCTCGGCCGCCGTCGCCCGCGCCGTCGTGGTTTTGCGCATGAGGATCTCGAGGTCGTTGCGCTCGTTCAGCCGGTAGCGCCAGGCCTTGACCTGGGCCTGCGTGGCGGCCAGCTCGGTGGCGACGGTGCCCCGGGCGCGGCCGCGCCGCTCGTCCTTGGTGGAGCGCAGCAGCTCGCGGACCACCTGCTTCTCCTCGGCCCGCGCCTGCGCGTCGCCGGTCTTGATGAGCAGGCCGGTGGTGAGGTCGCCGCACCGGCCGGCCAGCCGCTGCAGCGCGGCGTCGTCGGCCGAGGCCACCAGCACCTTCTGCCCGGCGGCGACCGCGGTGGCGACGACGTCGACGATGACGTCGTCGGCCCCGGTGCCGGGCGGCGCGGTGACGACGGTGAGCGGCCGCGACATGGCCGCGGCGACCACGGCCTCCTGGCTCTCGTTCAGCTCGGCCGGGAGCACGGGCGCGACGGCGGAGCGGGTGGTGGTGCGCATCCCGACCGGCTTGCCCAGAAACTCCAGCGCCGTGCCCGGCACGTCGTCCAGCCGCTCGGCCAACTCGCCCAGCTCGGCGCCGACGGCCTGCTGGGCGGCGCGGTCGGACTCGACGTACAGCACGCCGGCGGTGTTGTGCACGCCCGTGCGATTCGCGGCCTTCGGCTCGATGCCGCCCAGCGCGGCCGGGTCCAGCTCGTCCAGCTCGGCCAGCCCGAGCCGCTTGACCAGCTGGCGGATCGCCACCAGCATCTGGTCGCGGTCGCCGGCCTTCCAGCTCTGCCGCCAGGCCGCCAGCACGCCGGCCGCCTCTTGGTCGTCGAGGCAGGCCTGCAGCACCCCGGCGTGCGGCAGCACCGGGCCGGTGGGGCGCAGTGCCGCTGCCCCGCGGGCGTCGACGGTGACCTCGGCGCGGCGGACCAGCAGCGGCGCGACGGTCGACGTGGCGAGCGGATCGCCGGAGTTGCGGCGGCCGGCGCCCGCGAGCGTGACGAGCGGGTACCCGTACCAGACGTCGCGCTCCTTCCAGTCGAACGTGTCGACGCCGGCGGGCGCGAGGGCGGTCGTTTCGGCGCCGCTGAGCAGCAGCTCGGCGCCGTCGGACATGGGGAACCAGTCGGCGGCCTCGCCGGTGCGGCTGGGCATCGCCTCGGGCGACGGAGCCTCGGCGAGGCAGGCGCGGTAGTACGCGATGACCTCGCGCCAGCCCGGGTCGGCGACCTGGTCGCCGTGCTCGCCGTCGGACGCGCCGGCGCCGCCGGCGCCCGCGGCGGCGGGTGGCGCGATGGTCGCGGTGGCGCCGCCGCCCTTGCCGCCCTCGGGACCGCCGCCGCGCACGCCGTCGCCGTCGCCGTCGAGCAGGCTGAGCGCCCGCACCGCGGACCGCGCGATGACGTGGTTGCCGGCGACCGCGAGCGTCGACGTGGCCGGCAGCTGCTCGGCCGGGACGCCCTGATCGGTGAGCCGGGCCGTCAGGTACGTCGCGAGGTCGTCGGCGGTGACCCACGGGCCGAGGCCGCGCTTGACCCGTCCGGTGCGCAGCCCTTCGACGATCTCGCCGGTGAACCGCGACGTACCCAGCTGCGTGACCGGCTCCGCCATGGCGGCCGCCGGCTGCGGCACCTGCGAGGCCGAGATCACGTAGACGCCGGCCGGCTCGAGCATGACCTGGCGGCGTTGGACGGCGAACCGGTCGGTCTCGGCGCCCGGCAGGCAGGCGTCGAGGAGCACGACCTTGCTGGCGGCGCGCGACTCCTGCAGCTGGTCGCGCAGGAAGTCGGCCGGGACGGCGGTGCGCTCGAGATCGGCCGGGTCGGTGTCGGCGGCGGCCAGGTAGAGCCGGCCGTCGGCGGCGGACACCTGCGCGTACCCGGTGAGGTACACGATGACGGTGTCGGCCAGCGCACGCTCGTCGAGGAACGTCTCGACGGCCCGCATGATCTCGCCGCGGCTGCCGTCGGGGACCACCTGGCACGTGTCGACCATGCCCACGTCGGCACGCTCCAGGACCTGGCGCAGCTGCCGCAGCCCGGCCGCCGCCGTGGGCAGCAGCGGGTAGCCCGCGTGGTCGTACACCGCGGTGCCGATGAGCAGGGCCGCGCGGTCGCCCGCGGGCAGCTGACGGCGGTCCGGCACGACCGGCGCGACGGCGGAGTCGGCCGCCGACGGGAACCGCAGCGAGGCGTCCGGGGTGCGCCGCGACGACGCCGGGAGCGTGACGGTGGCCGGTCGGACTGCGACGAATCGATTGCGGGCATGATCGGTTCGCACATTCATCGACAGCTCGTTCATCAGGCTCCCTCGCGTCTGGCCTGCTTGGCGGCGAACACCCCGTTCACCTGCGGTTCTTCGCAGACTAAGTACGCATCGCGACGTATGTCGGATCTTGGAGCAATATGGTCCGAACACCCGATGGAGTACTCGGACGAGAGGATCGTGGTGATCTAGAAGGCGATCCCGTATAACCCTGCCGGTTATTCGATCATGGGAATTCGGGGCTGTCATCCCGAGCGGGGACCGTCAGTTCCGCGGTGAGCACTCCGGCCTGCAACCGGGTCCTGGCGCGAGCAGCTCCATGAGCGCCCACCGGCGACGTGCGCGCCCCCTCGCCGGCGACGCGTTCTCGGCGCACCTGCCGAACCGCCCTCGCGCGGGCCCCGCCAAGGCACGCTGGACACCATCCTCGAGGTGCGGTCAGCGCCGGCCCGGCTGCGCCAGCCAGTCGAGGGTCACCGCGGCGGTCCAGGACTGGTGCAGGCTGCCCAGCGGCTCGCCGGTGAACGGCTCGTAGTACTCGCCGAAGTCGCCCGCGGCGAGCTGCCGGAGCGAGGCCTCGCGCAGCCGGCCGGCGCCGTCGTGATCGCCTTGGCGTTCGAAGGCCCAGCCGAACAGCCACGACACGATCGGCCAGACCGGGCCGCGCCAGTACGCGCGCGGCTGCAGGCCGGGGTCCGACGGCGACACCGTCGGCGGGAGCGGGTGGGCCAGCGCGGGGTGGCCGCACCAGCGCTCGCCCCAGAACAGCTCGCGCTGGCGTTCGTCGGGGCCGCACAGCAGCGGCGCGAAGCCGGCCACCGTCTCGGTCTCGATCCACTCCCCGGAGCGGCGGTCGAGGTCGCGGGCGAGCCCCGTCGACGGCGACACCGTCGACAGCACGCCGGCGCGGAACCGGGCGGCCAGCTCGCGCAGCTCGGCCACGTCGCCGGCGGTGCCGGCCCCGAGCTCCTCACCGAGAACGGCCAGCTCGTCGCTGGCCACCGCGAGGATGGCCGAGGTGAACACATCGGCGACCCGGAAGCCGACCACGTCGCGGGCGGCGTCGTCGTCGTAGTCGACCCGGCGCAGCTGCTCGACCAGCCACAGGTAGCGGCCGTATTCGGCATCGGTGGGCCGCTCGCCCGCATCGCCGACGTGGTCGACGTCGGTGCGGACGAACGAGGGCAGCTCCGCACCGGGGACGACGGCGGCGTACGGCCGGTCCCAGCGCGGCGAGTTGTCCATGCCGCTCTCCCAGCCGTGGTAGATCTCGACCAGGCCGCGGCGGTCGGGGTCGCGCGCCGTCGCGAGCCAGCGGTGCCAGGCCAGCCAGGCCCCGAACGTGTCGCGGACGAACGCCTCGGCCTCCTCGCGCGCCGCTCCGCCGGCACGACGGCCGGCGTCGACGATGCGGCGCACCGCGACGGCGTGCACCGGCGGCTGGCAGATGCCCGACGTCCGGACGGAGCCGGGCGCGGCCGCCGCGGCCTGGGTGCCCCACCGCTCCGGGCCGGGGAAGTAGCCGTCGCCCTCGGAGAACACGATGTGCGGGATCATCCCCGTGGACCACTGGGCGCGCAGCAGCGTGCGCAGCTCGGTGACGGCGCGCGGCACCGACAGCTGGGCCAGCCCGACGGCGATGAGCGCGGAGTCCCAGCTCCACATGTGCGGGTAGAGCCGCGGCGCGGCCGCCGTCATGGAGCCGAGGTCGTTGCGGCGCAGCACCTCGGCCGCGCGGTCGCCGAGCCCCACGTCGCTGACCGGGACCAGCACCGCGCCTCCTTCACGCCACATCAGGGATGTCCGACCCGACCAGGTTTCGGTATCGTCCTGGTTTTGTCAACTCGCTGGACGTAAGGGGATGGCCCGTGACGGCGCTGCGCACCACCGGCCGGCCGGCGGCGACGCCCGGCAGCTCACCCGGCCGGCTGCTGCAGGTCATCCGGTCGCGCGACGACTGGACCCGCCAGCAGCTGCTGGCCGAGACCGGGCTGTCGCGCATGACGCTGTTCGAGCGGCTCGACCCACTGTTCCGGGCCGGACTCGTGCACGAGGCGGGCCCGGCCGGACCGACCGGTGGCCGCCCGGCGGCCCTGATCCGCTTCGCCGACCAGGGCCGCGTGGTCCTCGTCCTCGACCTCGACCACCACACCGCCCGGGTCGCCGTCACCGACCTCGCCGGGCGGAGCCTGCGCGAGCGCGAGCTGGCGGTCGACGTCGCCGGGCCACCGGACTCGGTGCTGACGACGGCGTGCGACGCGGGCGACGCGCTGCTGGCGGCGGGTGCGGCCGAGACGCTGGTCGGCGTGGGCGTCGCGCTGCCCGGACCCGTCTCGCCCGTCACGGGGCTGCTCCGCCCGGCGACGGTCATGCCCGGCTGGGACGGCTTCCCCATCGCCGCCGCCATCGCCGCCCGGTGGCCGGTGCCCGTACTGCTCGAGAACGACGCCCGGGCGCACGCCCTCGGCGAGGCCGCCGACCGCCCCGGCACGACGCCGCTGGTCGCGGTGAAGTACGCGCACGGCATCGGCGCCGGGGTCGTGCTCGACGGGGCACTGCTGTGCGGGTTCGACGGCGCGGCCGGCGACATCGGCCACATCCGGGTGACAGGTGATGACGCCGCTCCGCTCTGCCGGTGCGGGCGCACGGGGTGCCTGGCGGCGTTCGCGTCGGGCTATGCGCTGCTGCGGCGCCGCGGCGTCACACCGTCGTCGTCGGACGACCTGGCCGCGCGGCTGGCGGCGTCCGGCGACCTCCGCGACGGCGCCCGGCTGCTGGGCCGGACGCTGGCCGGGCTCGTGGCACTGGTGAACCCGCAGACCATCGTGCTCGGCGGATCGCTGGGACGGCTGCCGGTGGTGGTCGACGAGGTGACGGCGGCCGTGCGGGCCGACGCGCTGGAGCGGCTGACCGGCGACCTCGAGATCGTCGCGAGCACGGCCCGCCACCCTGCTGCCGTCGGCATGGCCGCGCTGGTCACCGGGCACGTCTACGCGCCGGCAGCCGTCGACGCGCTGCTCGCGTGAGCCGGAGGGGTCAGAGGGCGGAGCGGCGCCGGCGGGTCTGGCGCGCGGCCCAGTGGTCGATGACCGGCCGGGTCCAGAGCGGCAGCCGGTTGTTCAGCGTCGCGACGGGCGGGGGCATCTGGTGCCGGGCGTGGTAGGCGTTGACGGTGCTGCGGCTGACGCCGAGCAGCCGGGCGATCGCCGACGCCGTCAGCAGGGCCTCCGGGTCGAGCTCCGGCGCCGACAGCCCGACGACGACGGCGGACCGCGCCGCGATCTCGTCGATCGGCACCGCCAGGGGTTCGGCGGGGTTCAGCGAGAGCGTGCCCAGCGGGATGCACCAGCGCAGTTCCGGCCGCGCCTCGGGGCCCTCCAGCCAGGCCCGGTCCAGCAGGACGAACTCGCCGTCGTCGCGGGCGACGCGCAGGGCGCCCGCATAGCGCCGTCCGAACGTGACGTCCGTCGCACCGGGAACGGGCTGGCGAGAGGCGGTATAGATCCAGGATCCAGAGGTTCTCAAGTAGTTGCCGCCACCGGCCATGAGTTCGGCATCTGGCCAGGTCAGAGGCCGCAAGGCCACCTCGAGCTCGGCCCCTGCGTCGAGCATGAGAGCTCCCTCGGATTACAGCTATTGGTTGTAAAACCGGGCAAAGCCCGCTTACAGTAGCCGCCGATGACCGCAGACAGGAAGGGCCCCGAGTGACGAGACAATCACTGGGGCCGGTCGTGGCTGTAGCCGTCACCGCTTGTTGCCTCGCTTGGGGCATCACGGCGTCGACGGCCGCACCCGACCTCCGTGCCGAGTCCACGCCCTCCGTCGCGGAGGCGCAGGCCGACTTGGAGGCGGCGCAGGCTGCCTTCGAACAGGCCCAGCAGACGCGGCGGGCGGCCGAGCAGCGGGCCGAGCAGGCCAGCCAGGCCGCCGTCGACGCCCAGGCGGCCGCGGAGCAGGCCACGGCCCGCGCCGACCGCGCCCGCGGCGAGAGCACCGACGCCGCCGCGGCGGCCACGTCCGCCCGCGAGACGCTGGGCCGGCTAGCCGCGCACGCCTACATGACCAACACCGAGCTCAGCAGCATCATGCAGCTCGGCATCGGCGACCCCGAGGAGTTCCAGGCCCGGGCGGCCGGTGTCCAGGACCTCATGCGGGTCCAGGACGGCGTGCTCGCCGAGGCGGCCGAGTCGCAGGCCAACGCCACCGACGCCACCGCGCGCGCCGATGGCCACGCCGCCGCCGCGCAGGTGGCGGCCGACTCCGCCGCCCAGCTGAACGCCCAGGCCCAGGCCGCCCTCGACGAAGCCGCGACCGCCATGGACGAGGCCAGCGAGCAGCTGCGCACGATGCGCGACATCCATGCGGCCGCCGAGCAGGCGGCCGAGGAGCGCGAAGAGGCGCAGAACCAGCCCGACCGCGGCGAGGGCAGCGGCGGCGGTGGCGGCTCCACCGACAGCCCGCCGCCGTCGGGCAGCGGCGTCTTCCAGTACCCGTCGAGCGGCCGCATCACGTCGCCGTACGGCATGCGGGTGCACCCCGTGACCGGCGTGTACAAGCTGCACAGCGGCACCGACTTCGGCGCCGCCTGCGGCTCGCCGGTCTACGCGGCCTACCCCGGCACCGTCGAGTCGACCGGCTACGAGGGCGCCTACGGCAACCGCATCGAGGTCTCCCACGGCACCATCGACGGCATGGACGTCACCACGACGTACAACCACCTGTCGGCCTTCAGCTCCAGCCCCGGGCAGTCGGTGGCCGCCGGCGATCTCATCGGGCGGGTCGGCACCACCGGGTCCTCGACGGGCTGCCACCTGCACTTCGAGGTGCTGGTGAACGGCGACTTCACCGACCCGATGGCGTGGTTGCAGTAGATCCTCGTCGGTGGGGCTAGCCTCACCTCCGGGCACTGGTCAGCCCCATGGGGCCCGGCCGCGAACCTCCGTAGCGTCCTCACCATGCAGCAGCAACCACCCGGGCACCGAACCGGGAGCGTGAGGAATGTACGCGCTCCCACTGCGTAGTCTCCGCTCTCGCCGAGGGGGCTTCGCGGGCACCCTAGTGGCGCTCGCCTTCGGCGTCGCCATGATCATCGCCTGCGGCGGGCTGATGGAGACCGGGGATCCGCGCCGACGTCACGGCGCAGCGCCTGGCCGCGACCCAGCTGGTGATCACCGGCGAGGTCTGGTTCGCCACCAGGGGCCGCGCGGTGCGGGCGGTGGTCGCCGCCGGACTGACCGGAGGGGCGCTCAGAGCTCGCGCAGCGCGTCGCCGATGCCGCGGTGGATGGTCGGGTAGGCGTAGATCATGTGCTTCAGCTGCTCGACCGGGACGCGGCCGTGCACCGCGACGGCCAGCGCGCCGAGCACCTCGCCGCCGGTGGGCCCGGCCGACGTGGCACCCACCAGCACGCCCTGGTCGGTGTCGGCGACGAGCTTGATGAAGCCGTCGTTGCCGGCCTTGTGGATCCAGCCGCGCGAGGTGGACGGCACCTGCGTGCTGCCGGTGCGCACGGTGAGTCCGGAGTCGCGCGCCTGCGCCTCGGTGAGGCCGACGGCGCCGATCTCGGGATCGGTGAACGTCACCCGGGGCAGCGCGCGGTAGTCGGCCGGCGGGCCGTCCTGGCCGAGGATGTCGCGGATGACGATGTCGCCCTGGTACATGGCCAGGTGCGTGAACGCGCCGTGCCCGGCGACGTCGCCGACCGCCCACAGCCCGTCGCCGGCCCTCAGGCGGTCGTCGACCTCGACGAACTTCGCCGACGGGTCCAGCCCCACGGTGTCGGCCCCGATGGCCCCGAGGTCGCAGTAGCGGCCGACCGCCACCAGCAGCCGCTCGGCGCCGACCTCGGTGCCGTCGGCGAGCGTGACGGTGAACCGCTCGCCGTCGTGGCGCACCGACTCAGCACCCGAGCCCACCCGTACGTCGATGCCCTCGGCCTCGAGCACGCGGGCCGCCAGCTCGCCGGACTCGGGCTCCTCGCTGGGCAGCAGCCGCTCGGCCATCTCGACGACGGTGACCCGCACGCCGAACCGGGCGAACGCCTGCGTCAGCTCGAGCCCGACGGGGCCGCCGCCGAGCACGACCATCGACTCGGGCAGCTCCTTGATCTGGACGGCGTCGCGGTTGGTCCAGTACGGCGTGCCCTCGATGCCGTCGATGGGCGGGACGAGCGGCGCCGACCCGGTGCCGATGACCACCCCGCGGCTCGCCTCGTACACCGTCCCGTCGACCTCGACCCGGCCCGGACCGGCGAGACGCCCCCAGCCCCGGACGAAGCGTGCGCCCTTGCCGACGAGGCGGTCGACGGCGACCTGGTCGTTCCAGTCGTCGGTGGCCTCGTCGCGGATGCGCGCGGCGACCGGCGCCCAGTCGGGCGTGACCTCGGCGTGCCCGGCCATGCCGTCGACCCGCCGCGTCTCGGCCAGCAGGTCGGCCGCCCGCACCATCATCTTGGTGGGGACGCAGGCGTAGTAGGGGCACTCGCCGCCCACCAGCCGGCCCTCGATGCCGACCACGTTCAGCCCGTTCTCGGCCAGTGTTCCAGCGACGTGCTCGCCGCCCACGCCGAGCCCCAGAACGACCACATCGACCTGCTCGCTCATCGCACCTCCAGTCGTTGCCGCCGAGCCTATGTCGATTCGGGGACGCCTCGTTCGTCAAGGGTGATAGACAGCCACCGAGAGGGAAGGACGAGGCGTCATGAGGTACATGCTCATGCTGTTCGAACAGGACACCGACTGGGACGCGGTGCCCGAGGCCGAGCGCACGGCGGCCCTGGACGAGCACGCGGCGTTCATCGCCTATCTGAACAGCCGCGGCATCGAGCACTACGGCGCGGCGCTGCGGCCGTCGACGACGGCCACCACGCTGCGGCCGGCCGGCCCGGACCGGGACATGCTCGTCACGGACGGCCCGTACGTCGAGCTCAAGGAGAACCTGGCCGGCTTCTACATCGTCGAGGCGGCCGATCTCGACGACGCCGTCGAGATCGCCCGGCACTGCCCCACCGGCACCGGCACGGAGATCCGGCCGCTGTGGGACGCGACGAGCTGACGGACGCGGTCGCCGACGCGCACCGCCGGGGCTGGGGACGGGTCCTGGCGACGGTGGTGCGCGTCACCCGAGACCTCGATGCCGCGGAGGACGCCGTCCAGGAGGCATTCGCCGCGGCCCTCGAGCTCTGGCCGGATCAGGGCGTGCCGGCCGACACGACCGCCTGGCTGACCACGGTCGCCCGCAACCGTGCCCTGGACGCGCTGCGGCGGGAGCGGACGCTGGCCCGCAAGCTGCCGCTGCTCATCGTGCCCGGCGACGACGCACCGGCGGACGTGGAGCCGATCGAGGACGAACGGCTGCGGCTGATCTTCACCTGCTGCCACCCGGCGCTCGCCCTGCCGGCCCGGGTCGCACTGACGCTGCGGCTGGTCTGCGGCGTGCCGACGCCGGACGTCGCCCGGCTCTTCCTGGTGACTCAGCCGACCATGGCGGCCCGGCTGACCCGGGCGAAGAAGAAGATCCAGGCCGCGGGCATCCCGTACCGCGTGCCGGCGGCGCACGAGCTGCCCGACCGCTTGCCCGCGGCGCTCGCCGTCGTGTCGCTGCTGCTCACCGAGGGCCACACGGCCTCGCGCGGCGATTCGCTGCGGCGCCCGGAGCTGGTGCGGACGGCGACGGAACTGGCCGAGGTGCTGGCGGAGCTGATGCCGGACGAGGCGGAGGTGCTGGGCCTGCTCGCGACGGTGCGGCTGGCGGCGGCCCGGAGCGCGGCCCGGCTGGACACCGAGGGTGGTCTGATGCCGCTGTCCGCACAAGACCGTTCGCTCTGGGACCCGGCGCTGATCGAGGACGGGTGTGCGCTGGCCGGGCGGGCCATGCGGCGATCGTCGCCGGGACGGGCCGGTCCGTACGCGCTGCACGCCGCGATCGCCGCGGTGCACTCGGAGGCGCCGTCCTACGAGGCGACGGACTGGACGCAGGTCGTGGCGCTCTACGACCTGCTGCTGGCCGTGGCGCCGTCACCCGTGACGGCGTTGGCGCGGGCGGCCGCGTGGTCGCACGTCGCCGGGCCGGCCGCGGCTCTGGACGAGGTGACGGCGCTGGCCGCCGACCCGCGGCTGCACGGGTACTACGGCGTGCCGGCGGTCCGCGCCGACCTGCTGCGGCGGCTGGGCCGGAACGCCGAGGCGGCGGCCTCCTTTGCGGAAGCCGCCGCCTCGACCGCCAACGACGTGGAGCGCTCCTACCTGCTCGCTCGGGCCGCCGACCCGGCGCTGTAGCGCCGCCGGAACTTCTCGACCTGGCCCGCGGAGTCCAGGACTCGCGCCTTGCCCGTGTAGAACGGGTGGCTGGCCGACGAGATCTGCACGTCGACGACGGGGTAGGTGTTCCCGTCCTCCCACGCGACGGTCTGCTCGGTACGCGCGGTCGAGCGGGTCAGGAACGCGAGGCCCGCCTCGGCGTCGCGGTAGACCACCGGCCGGTACTCGGGGTGGATGTTCTTCTTCACGACGACCTCCTTCTGAATGTCATTCTCAACAACGCCACGGCGGGCCGCGGCATTCCCCGAGGCCGGGGCTCGGCCGGTATCCTCGAACCGTGCCGACCTACGAGTTCCGCTGCCGCGCCTGCGGCTCGACCTTCGACGTCGTCCGGCCCATGGCCGCGGCGAGCGCCCCGGCGCCCTGCCCGGCCGGCCACGCCGACACCGTCAAGCTGCTCACCACCGTGGGGCTGTCCGGCCGCGCCGGTGCCGCTCCGGCCGGTGGCGGCGGCGGATGCTGCGGCGGCGCCTGCGGCTGCGGCTGACCCGCCGGGCCGCCACGATTCTTGCGTGGCACGCATAATGGCTTCCCCCGTCGCTCTGCGCGTGCTTGACTGAGAGTGATTCTCAGGCAAGGGCGTCGAGGGGGCCGCGCCATGAACCACCAGACCATCGTCATCAACTGGGCCGAAGAGGCCGACCGGCTGTGCGCCGCCGTCGCCGACGACGCCGCCTGGTACGCGTCCGTCGCCCGCGAGCTGGCCAGACCCAGCGACCGGCTGGCCGTCGACATCGGCTGCGGCGGCGCCGGCATGGCCGTCGCACTGGGTGCGGCGCTACCGCCCGCGGCGTTCGTCGTCGGCGTCGACGTGGACGGCAACGTGCTCGACGCCGCCCGGCGGCGCATCACCGAGACCGGCGTCGACGACGGCCACATCCGGCTGCTCCGCGCCGATCTCGACACCGACCTCAACGTACTGCCGGCGGTCGCGCACGGCGCGGACATCGTCTGGGCGTCGTCGTCGATCCATCACCTCGCCGACCAGCAGGCCGCGATCGACGCGCTGGCCGCTCTGCTGGCGCCGGGCGGCCGGCTGGCGCTGGCCGAGGGCGGGCTCTCCGCCCGCCACCTGCCCTGGGACGTCGGGGTCGGCGAGCCGGGCCTGGAGGTGCGGCTGGAGGCCGCCGAGGACCGCTGGTTCACCCGCATGCGCGCCGGCGTGCCGGGCAGCGTGCCGATGCCGTACGGCTGGCCGACGGCCCTGCGCCGCGCCGGCCTCGTCGACGTCGCCACCCGGACGTTCACGTTCGAGCGCCCGCTCCCGCTGAGCGATCAGGACCTCGGCTCGGTGCTGCAGAGCCTGCGTCACCGCGTCGACCGCGCACACGCAGACGGCGAGCTGCGACCGCCCGACAAGGCGGCCTGGGACCGGCTGCTCGACCCCGGCGACGACGCCTGGCTCGGTCGCCGCGACGACGTGTACTCGCTCAGCGCGAGGAGCGTCCACCTCGGCCACCGCGCGGCGGCGTAGACCCGAGCCATCGGCCACCCGCCGCGCGCACCCGAGCCGCCGACCACCCCACCGAGTCGAAGCACGGGCGCCGGCGGTCACCCCCGAGACGAGCACGGGCGCCGCCGCCGACGACCTCACCGCGGCAAGCAGGGGAGCCGACGGTCACCCGCCGCTGCGCGCCCGAGCCGCTGCGCTCGTCGCGAGGGACTTTCACCCGCCAGAGCGGGGAAAACTCCCTCCCGGCGCCGCATCGAGGCCCGGCGAACCTCGAATGCGCAGGCGGGCCACGCTCCGCTCGTCCCGGTCACCTGCCGCGCAGCGACGCCGCCGCATCGGCGCTGTCGGCGCCCGCCCGTAGGGTGGGTTCCCTCCCAACCGGGCGGGGACCAGAACCCGCCATCGAGGACTCGACCTGCGGCGGATCGCCCACGGCGAACGACGGGAATTGAGCGAGGTCGACTCAAGTTATGCGTGTCAGACCTGGTGATCCCAGGTACTCGATCACGAAGGAGAGTCGCCATGAGCACCACACTCGTACCGTTCGCCGACGTCGACCGGCTGTTCCGCACGTTCTGGGACGCCCCCGTCACCGCCGGCTCCGCCAAGGGCTTCGCGCCCGCCGCCGACGTCGCTCGCGAGGGCGACGACCTGGTGGCCCGCTTCGACCTGCCGGGCATCGACCCGGAGAAGGACGTCACCGTCGAGGTCGAGGGGCGGCGGCTGGTCGTTCGCGGCGAGCGCCAGGACACCCGCGACGAGAAGACCGCCGGCCGCCGGGTCCGTGAGGTCCGGTACGGCAACTTCCGCCGCACCGTCGCCCTGCCGGTCACCGTCGACCCGAGCGCCGTCAGCGCGAGCTACGACGCCGGCGTCCTGACCGTCACCGTGGCGGGCGTCTACGCGGGCACCTCGCCCACGCGCATCGAGGTGCAGCGCGCCGCCTGATCCGCGTCGCGGATGAGCACATGAGAACGGCCGGGGCGGTCCACACGGACCGCCCCGGCCGTTCGCTGTCCCCGGGTCCCGTCGGGGTCAGCTGGAGGGCTCGATGCCCACGACACTGTCGACGCGGAACGGCGTGCCCTGCTGGCAGGTGGTCATGAGGGTCTCGTCGACGGTCCCGGTGACCTGCACCTCGCGGCCCGACGCGATGAGCTCCTGGTCGCCGCCGAGCAGGAGGTAGCCGTCGAGCAGCCAGCAGCCGGACTCGACCCCGGCCTCGGGGAAGCCGGTCAGCTCGGTGGAGCCGGGCAGCGTGGTGGGCTGCGGCACGGGCGCCTCGGTGCCGGACGGGTTCGGCTGCGGCTCGCCGCCGGGGGTGGTGGGGTCGCCGGACGGACCGGTCGGGTCGCCCTGGCCGGGTTCGGTGGGGCCGTCAGTGGGCAGGCCCGGGTCGTCGGTGGGCAGCCCCGGCGACGCACTCGGCCCGCCGGTCGGTGTCACCTCCGACGTCGGATCGTCGCCGCCCGTCGCCGGGACGTCGCTGCCGCAGCCCGCGAGCAGCAGGACCGCCGCGGCAGCGACGGTCGTGAACAGCCGATCCATCCTCACGATGATCAGACGTCCGACGCCGGCTCCCGGTTCCGACGCCCGCCACTGCCCTCCTTTCCCTCGCGGGACTCGCGGCCACCTGGGACCATGCGGTCGGCTGCCTCTAAGCTGGGACGGGTGATCTGGACCGTCGCCACCGACTACGGCCCCATCGTCGTGCGCGAACAGATCGAGCCCGACGACGAGCCCGGCATCCTCGAGCTCTTCGCCGCGTGCGACGACTGGTTCGAGGCGGTCACCGGCGGGCCGTCGGGCCACGGCGACGTACAGGGCCTGTTCTACTCGCTGCCTGAAGGCCGCTCGTTCGAGGACAAGCGGCTGTTCACCGTCCGCGACGGCGACAAGATCGTCGGGCTGGTCGACGCCGTGCTGGGGCACCCGCACCGCAACGCCGTCGCCGTCGGCCAGTTCCTCGTCGCCCCGTCGCACCGCGGCCGCGGCCTCGGCACCGCCGTCGCGTCCGTCCTGGTCGGCGAGGCACGCGCGGCCGGCCTCGAGGAGGTCACGGCGACGGCGCACGACGCCTGGCCGGCGGGTCAGGCGTTCCTGCGCGCGCTCGGCTTCGCCATCGGCCCGGTCACCGAGCCGGCCGGCAACCGCGCGACGACGTCGGGCGAGCCGGCGGTCCGCCGCGCCACGCTGTCCCTCGGGGCCTGAACCCGTCACCCCCCTTCCGGGTGCGGGCCGGCGGTTCGTAGCCTGGACGCCCATGAAGTGGTTGACCTCCCACCGGCAGACGACCCGCGCCCGTCAGGAGCTCGCGTCGCTCGCGGCCTCCATCGGCATGGAGACGATGCCGGCGTGGGCGCCGGGACTGCTGGCCGAGGTCGACCAGCACGCCGCAGCGGTCCGGGACATCCTCATCCTCGGCAACGGCGGCCTGGGGCCGGTGGAGCTGGCCGGGTACGCGGGCGGCGTCGAGGACGTCGCCCGCGAGCGCGGGTGGCGGCCCGGCGGCCACGACTGGGTGTCGCTCCGGCTGGCCGGCGTCTGCCTGCTGGCCATGACCCCGGGGGCCACGGCCAGCATCGAGGACGGTGACGCCGCGCTCTCCTGAGCGCCGCGCCCGATCTACGGATACTCCTCCCGCGGCGGGCCCGAGTACGGGGCGTCCGATCCCGTCGCCGGCCTGCTGGTGCCGGTCGGCGAGGTGGCCGCCGGAGGGACGGCGGTCGCCGGCGGCATGTCGCGCGGCTCCGACGGCGGCATCCCTGCCGGCGTCTCGTGGGCACGCAGCGCGTCCTCGCGGCCGCGCTGGTAGGCCTCGCCGCGGGTCCGCGCCTCCGGGATCTCGCGTTCCGCACGACTCAGCCAGCGTTCCCAGCGCTGCTCCATCGGCCGCAGCATCCCGCCGCCGACCCCGACGATGATCACGCCGGCGACGGTGGCGAGCACGGCGATCAGCACCGGGGTGGTGACGGCCGTGGCCACGCCGATCTGGTTCAGCGCCGCGATCACACCGAGCGCGATGACGAAGACCTGCACGATCCGAGCGACCAGACGGCCGTAGCTCAGCCCGCTCAGCGCGCTGCCGACGAGATCGCCGAGCGCGCTCGCCACCGCCGTCGCGACCACCACGATCACCACGGCGACGACCGCCTGGGGCAGCCAGGCCACGATGTCGGAGAGCAGGTCGCTCACCGGGTTGGGCCCGAAGATTCCGAAGGCCATCTGCAGGGCCAGCAGCAGCACCGCGTAGTACACCAGCGTCGCGATCAGGCCACTGGCGTCGTACCTCGACTGCGCCAGGGCCCGCCGGACGCCGCCGCGCTCCACCGCGCGATCGAAGCCGACCCGCTCGAGAACCACATCGACCAGCTTGCGCAGCGCCTTCGCGACCAGCCAGCCGATCAGCAGGATCGCCAGGAACGCCACGAACCTCGGCAGCCAGGTGATCACGGCGTCGAGCGCGTTGTTCCAGGACTGTTCGATGTCCATCCGGCTCACATCCTTCCGGGCCGGGCCTGCCCACCGCCCTTCGGCGGCCGGACCCGTGCCCTCCGGCTCGGGACGCCGATACCCCGACGGCGCGATCCCAACCGAACCGGTCCGGACGGGTGCGCTAGAGCCGCAGCGCCCGCGGCGGCGACGCCAGCAGGTCCGCGTCGTCCCAGTCCATGCCGGGCACGTCGACGTAGAGCTCGATCTCGTTGCCGTCCGGGTCGGCGATGTACAGGCTGTGCGTCACCACGTGGTCGGTGGCGCCGAGCACCGTCGCACCGGCTTCCTGCAGCGTCCGCAGCGCCTCGCGCAACTCCTCGTCGGATGTGCCGATCTTGAGGCCGAAGTGGTACATGCCGACCCGGCGACCGGCCGGTAGCGTCGCGGCGTCGGGGCCGACCTCGATGAGCAGCAGCTCGTGGTGCGTGCGGCCGGACGGCGCGTTGAACATCGCGAACGGCGCCGGCAGCGGGCCGGACCCGTCGCCGCCGGGCTTCGGCAGCACCTGCCGCCAGCCCAGCACGTCGCGGTAGAACGTCACCGAGCGCTGGATGTCGCGCACGTAGAGCACGACGTGCCCGAGTTCCTTGACCTCCATGACCCACTCCTCGTCCGCCTGCGCCGGGCACGTCCCCTCGTCCGCGCCCGACGCAGAAATTTGAACTCTCAACTATCATCGTATGCTGGTGGCGTGAAGGCAACACGGTGGCTGAGTGACGATGAACAGAGGGTGTGGCGGAGCTACCTGCTCGCGAACCAGCTGCTGTGGGCGTCGCTCGACCGGCAACTGCAGCGCGACGCCGGCATGCCGCACGCGTACTACATCATCCTCGCGATGCTCTCCGAGGCGCCGAACCGCGAGCTGACCATGTCGCAACTGGCCAAGGTGGTCATCTCGTCCCCGAGCCGGCTGTCGCACGCCGTCGCCAAGCTCGAGCAGGCCGGTTGGGTACGCCGCCGCAAGCACGAGACCGACGGCCGCACGACCCTCGCCTCGCTCACCGACGACGGGTTCGCCGTACTGGCCGCGGCCGCGCCCGGCCACGTCGAGGAGGTCCGCAGCATCCTCTTCGACCCGCTCACGCCCGAACAGGTGGACCAGCTGGGCGCGATCGTCTCGGCGATCGTCGCCGGCCAGGACGGCCGCCCTCCGCACCTGTGAGAATGCTTCCGAACGGCGGCAGCCGCAGCCGGCCGACGACGCCCCCGAACCACGCCGACACGACGCGAGAGAGGGCCTGAGACCATGCGCGACATCGCCGTCTTCAGCGGAAGTGCCCACCCCGACCTGGCCGCGGAGATCTGCACCCAGCTCGGAGCCGCCCTCAACCCCGTCCGCATCCAGCGCTTCGCCAACGACTGTCTCGAGGTGCAGCTGCAGGCCAACTGCCGCGAGCACGACGTGTTCCTGATCCAGCCCATCGTGCCGCCGGTGCAGGAGCACCTGGTCGAGCTGTTCCTCATGCTCGACGCCGCCCGGGGCGCCTCGGCCGCGCGCATCACCGTCGTCATGCCGCACTACGCCTACGCCCGCTCGGACAAGAAGGACGCGCCGCGCATCTCGATCGGCGGCCGGCTCATGGCCGACCTGCTGACCACGGCCGGCGCCAACCGCGTGCTCGCGATGACGCTGCACTCGCCGCAGGTGCACGGGTTCTTCAGCGTCCCGGTCGACCAGCTGCACGCGCTGCGCGAGCTGGCGGCGCACTTCCAGGCGCACGACCTCTCCAACACCGTCGTCGTCTCGCCCGACCTCGGCAACGCCAAACCGGCGTCGGCGTTCGCGCGCATGCTGGGCGTCCCGGTGGCGGCCGGGGCGAAGCAGCGGTTCGCCGACGACAACGTCACCATCAGCGCGATCATCGGCGAGGTCGCCGGCTGCGACATCATCGTGCTCGACGACGAGATCGCCAAGGGCAGCACGCTGATCGAGCTGATGGACCGGCTGCGCGAGCGCGACGCGCGGTCCATCCGGATCGCCTGCACGCACGGGCTGTTCGCCGGCGACGCGCTGCGCCGGCTCGGCGACCAGCCCGACGTCGAGGAGATCGTGTGCACCAACACCGTGCCGCTGGCGAACGGCACGACGCACCCGAAGCTGACGGTGCTCTCGGTGGCGCCGCTGCTCGCCGAGGCGATCCGGCGGATCCACAACGGTGAGTCGGTCAGCGCGCTCTTCCACGACGCGTGAGAGCTAGGTCACCCGCGGCAGTGGGACCAATCCGGGCAATTACCGGACGAGGTCCGGAACCGCACCCCATACTCGGTGCTCATGACGAGGAGTCAGTTCGAGACCATGTCGGACTTCGCCGACCCGCTCACCGCCGTCACTCGCCGCGGCACGCTCGTCCCCGCCCAGCGCGAGGGGTTCATCGAGCTCGACGCCTCCGGTGAACGGTTCGAGCTGCTCGGACCGTTCGACAACGCCGCCGAGCTCGGCGACGACGTCGAGATCACCGGCGTCGTGGCGCCCCAGGGCCGCGGGAAGCGCGGCACGCCGGCCATGCTCGTGCGGCACGTCCGCCGGCTCTGACCTCACCCTCTCGTCACCGGGGAACGACGAAGCGGGCGGCCGCACGGCCGCCCGCTCCTCGATGTCTCCGAGCGCGCCTGCTACTGCGGCAGGCCGGTCTCGACCGGGTGCCCGG
This sequence comes from Jiangella ureilytica, assembly GCF_004348545.1. Lineage (GTDB taxonomy): Bacteria > Actinomycetota > Actinomycetes > Jiangellales > Jiangellaceae > Jiangella > Jiangella ureilytica. The sequence continues at coordinate 37,903 of NZ_SMKL01000021.1, forward strand.
CGCGGATCCAGGCGTTGGTGCCACCGGCGACGTTGCGGACGTCATAGCCCTGGGCGTCGAGGTAGTCGGCCACCTGCCCGCTGCGCCCGCCGACCGCGCAGACCACGTAGACAGTGCGGTCGCGGGGGATGTCGTCGATCTGCTCGATGACCGAGCCCATGGGGATCAACTGCACGCCCGGGATGTGCGCCTCGACGTACTCACCCGGCTCACGGACGTCGACGATGGTGGCGCCGTCCTTCCACTGCGCCACGAGCTCGTCGACCGTGACCTCGCCGGCGCTCACGGGACGCTCACGAAGATGTGCGCGGCGTCGGCCGCCGACAGCTCGACGGTCTCGGTGCTGCGCACCTGGATGCCGTTGTCGGTGGTGGTGGCGCGTACCGTGCGGCCCGGCACGATCTCGGCCTCGCGCAGGCTGGCCAGCAGCTTCTCGTCGACCTGCAGCGGCTCGCCGATGTGGCGGACGGTGACCTCGGCGCCGTCAGTGGTGCCGGCCTGGCGCAGTTGCCGGACACCGGCGCGGAAGTCTTCGACCACCGTGGCGCTGCCCAGCTCGGCCAGGCCCGGGATGGGGTTGCCGTAGGGGTCGGCCGACGGCTCGTGCAGGAGGTCGACCAGACGCCGCTCGACCGCCTCGGAGACGACGTGCTCCCAGCGGCAGGCCTCGTTGTGCACCAGCTCCCAGTCGAGCCCGATGACGTCGACCAGCAGCCGCTCGACCAGGCGATGCTTGCGCATGACGCGCATGGCCAGCAGGCGGCCCTTCTCGGAGAGCTCGAGGTGGCGGTCTTCGTCGACGTGGAGCAGGCCGTCGCGCTCCATGCGGGCGACGGTCTGGCTGACGGTGGGCCCGGACTGGTGCAGCCGCTCGGCGATGCGCGCCCGGAGAGGGACGATGCCTTCCTCTTCGAGCTCGAAGATCGTCTTGAGGTACATCTCTGTCGTATCGATGAGGTCGCTCACCGGACGGCTCTCCTCGCATCACTCAGAAGTCGAAATGACCTAGGGCCTCGTGGTGCCATCGGTCGCGCGCAACTTGCCGGGGTCGGGTTGATACCTCCGAGCTTATCGCGACCGCGTCTCGTTTTCCGGCTCCGCTCAGGTCAGCGGCCCTGAGGCCGCTGACGGCGGGTGCTCGATCGTGGGAGGATCACCGGGTGCAGGTCGTGAGCGTGCTGAGCCTCAAGGGCGGCGTCGGGAAGACGTCAGTCACCCTCGGGCTGGCCGGGGCGGCCGCGGCCCAGCACCTGCGCTGCGTCGTCGTCGACCTCGACCCTCAGGCCAACGCCACCACGGTGCTCTCGCCGGGCGAGGTGATGTTCACAGCCAACGACGTCCTGGCCGGCGACCACGCGGTGTCCATCAGCGACGCCCTCGCCGTCAGCGGCTGGGGCGAGCCGGTCAGCGTCCTCGCCGGCGAACCTGCGCTCGAGCGGCGCAACCATCCGCCCGACGGCGTACCGGGCCGCCACCACGTGCGCACCGCGCTCGCCGGCCTGCGCGACACCGACCTCGTCCTGCTCGACTGCCCGCCGAGCCTCGCCGAGCTGACCCGCAACGCGCTGGCCGCCAGCGACGCCGCGCTCGTGGTCACGGAGCCGACGGCGTTCGCCCTCGCCGGTGCCCAGCAGGCCCTCGACGCCGTCGACGCCGTCCGCCGGTCGCACAACCTGCGGCTGCGCCCGGCCGGCATCGTCGTCAACCGCTTCCGCGCCGGCTCCGCCGAGCACCGGTTCCGTCTCGACGAGCTCATCGCCGCCTACCGCGAGCTCGTCATCGACCCCGTCCTGCCGGAGCGCTCGGCCGTCTCGCGCGCACAGGGCGCCGGGCTGCCGGTCCAGCGCTGGCCGTCGCCAGGCGCCCGCGAGGTGGCCCGCATCTTCGCCGGCTACCTCGGGCTCGTCATGAGCGCCGCCGGGTCCGGTGCCGGCCCGTTCTCGAAGGGGGCGTCGCGATGAGCGGCTCCATGCCCGCGCCGCGGCCGGCGCTGGTCCGTCAGCCCGACGGCACCGTCCGCGCCACGGCCACGCACCTGTCGTCGCTCGCCGTCGACGAGACCGCCGTCGCCAAGGCGGTCAAGAAACACAAGAAGAAGGCACATGCGGGCGACGACGGCGCCGAACTGCTGGTCCCGCTGTCCAAGCGCGACCGCAAGCGGCTGCGGCGCAAGGCCGATGCCTACGGCTGGACGGCCGAGGAGGCCGCGGCGCACGTGCTGCGCGCCTGGGCCGACGACTGAGCCCCGCGCCGACCGCGAGATCCCGAGCGGCGGCGAGTCCCACGAGGGAGAGGGAACCAGCCGGGGATTCACGGTCCTGCAGGTCCCCGTGCCGGCCGTGGAGTCGTTCGTCCGGGACCGCTACGAGCACTACGACCGCGCCTACCTGTCGGCCGACCCCGCCTTCACGCACGCGCACATCACCGTCCTGGCGCCGTTCCTGCCGGCACCGGACCCGGCGGCCCTCGGCGTGGTGGGGGCGATCCTGGCCGGGACCGAGCCGATCACGTTCGAGCTGCGCCGCCTCGAGACGTTCCCGAACGGCGTCATCTACCTCGCGCCGGAACCGGCCGAGCCGTTCCGCCGGCTCACCGAACGGTTCGTCGCGGCGTTCCCGCAGTGCCTGCCGTACGGCGGCGCGTTCGCCGACATCGTCCCGCACGTCACCCTCGACCAGCGCTCGGCCGAGGTCTCGGTGGAGTCGACCCGGGACCGGCTCGGGACCACCGTGCCGGTGACCTGCGTGGCCGACAGGGTCGACCTCGCGTGGTACGAGCCGCACCGGTGCCGGGTGCTGACGAGCTGGCCTCTGGGAGGCCCGAGCCGACCCGGCTACAGCTAGGCCTCGCTCCACTCCCCTCGGGCCATGACGGCCTCGACGGTCAGGTCCGGGGCGAGCACGACGAGGTCGGCGTCGAGCCCCGGGGCGAGCGCGCCGGTGCGGTCGTCGATGCCCAGCAGCCGCGCCGGGATCGCCGACGACGCCCGCACCGCCTCGGGCACGGTGAACCCGGCCCGCTCGACGGCGAACCGGAACGCGCGGTCCATGGTCAGCGTGCTGCCGGCGATGGAGCCGCCCTCGACCAGCCGGGCGACGCCGTCCTCGACCCGCACCGCGAGCCCGCCGAGCACGTAGTCGCCGTCGCCGATGTCCGTGGCGTCCATGGCGTCGGTGACGAAGGCGACCCGCCCCGGACCGGATGCTGACGCCGTCGCCGATCGGACCAGGCCGGCCACCGCGGGGTGCAGGTGGACGCCGTCGAGGATGAGCTCGACGGTGACCCGCTCGTCCTCGAGCAGCGCGACGATGGGCCCGGGGTCGCGGTGGTGCACCGGCGCCATGGCATTGAACAGGTGCGTCGCGACGGTGGCGCCCGCGTCGATGGCCGCGCGGGCGGTGTCGTAGGTCGCGTCGGTGTGCCCGACGGCGGCGACGGCGCCCGCCGCGGCGACCGCGCGGACCGCGTCGAGGCCATGCTCGAGCTCCGGCGCGACGGTGACCATGCGGACGGTGCCGTGCCCGGCGGTGAGCAGGCGCTCGACGGCGGCCGGCTCCGGCGCGCGCAGCGTCCGCTCGTCGTGGGCGCCCTTGCGGGCCGGCGAGATCCACGGCCCCTCGAGGTGGACGCCGGCGAGCAGGCCGTCGTCGGTGAGCTCGGCCAGCGCCCGGACGTCACGCTCGAGCGCGTCGTACTCGCCGCTGACCAGGCTCGCGACGACGGAGGTGGTGCCGTGGCGGCGATGGGTGGCGACGAACGTGTGGATCGCCTCGGGGTCGGCGCCCACGACGGTGCCGCCACCACCGCCGTGCGTGTGCATGTCGACGAAGCCGGGGATCAGCCAGCTTCCGGCCAGATCGCGGTCGGCTGGGGTGGGCGACGGGCCGTGGCCCAGCGCGGCGATGCGGCCGCCGTCGACCCGCAGCCAGCCGTGCTCCACCACGCCGTCGGGCGTGACCATCCTCGCGCCGGCGATCACCGACATCCGCGTTCCTCCCGGTTCGATCCGTGTCGGACCGCACCGTATCGCGTGGCGGCCCCAGGAGGCCGGTGTGTGGAGCGGGCTCGGGTGGCTGTGCAGCGGCTTGCCCGGGCACGACGACTCCCTTGTCCTAGGCTGGGGCCGCATGACGCTGACGGTGCAGTCGCGGTTCCGCGGCCCCACGACATCGGGCAACGGCGGCTACGTCGCCGGTTTGCTGGCCGCGACGTTCCCGGGCGGCGAGGGGCCGGTCACCGTCACGCTGCGGACGCCGCCGCCGCTGGAGACGCCACTGTCGGTCGCGCCCTCCCCGGAGGGTGAGGGTGTGTCGCTGCTTCACGGGCCGACGCTGGTCGCCGTCGCCGCTGGCGGTGCGCCCGAGGGTGACCTGGTCGCCGTCGAGCCGGTCGCCGCGTCGGAGGTGGCCGCGATCTCGGCGCGGTACCCGGGGTTCTCGGCGCACCCGTTCCCGGAGTGCTTCGTCTGCGGCCCGGACCGCTCCCCCGGCGACGGGCTGCGGCTGTTTCCCGGCCGGGTGGGCGACGGCCGGACGGCGTGCGCCTGGTCTGTGGGCGCCGATGTCGCGGGTGCGCCGGAGTTCGTGTGGGCGGCGCTCGACTGCCCCGGCGGCTGGGCCGCGCCCATCGAGGGCCGCCCGATGGTGCTCGGCCGCATCACGGCTCTGGTGTCGGATGTGCCGTTGCCCGGCGAGACGTGCCTGGTCATGGGCGCACTCGTCGGCACCGAAGGCCGCAAGACCTGGACCGACTCGACGGTCTACGGCTCCGACGGGCGCGTGCTCGGCCAGGCCCGGTCGACGTGGATCGCGCTGCCGTGACTCGTGCCCGGTTTGTTCCCGTGTTCACCGGGCGGAAAAGACGTTGCCGGAGGGCGGGGGCGTTGCTTAACGTTGGGGGCACACGGAGAGGAGGTGGTCCAGTAGATGAATAGCTATCGGACTTGTGAGGTGGCTGCTCGCTAGCAGCCCTGCTCGACGCAGGACTTGGGGGTGACCCCCGCGTTCGCCGGCCTGGTTGCTGGCACTACCGAGCAGTCACCCGACCCGTGGGCTCCCGGCGCTGGTCCGTCCGGGCCACGTCCGCCGACCGTGTTGGTCAGCGGAGTGGAAGCAGCCCACGGGTCGTCCCATTTCCGGGCCCGTTCTGCCGGTTGGCCGGGGGTTCGAGGTTCGCCGGGGTGATGAGGTGGGCTCCCGTCCCCCTGCTGCCCATTCTCTTAACCCCGGGCACCCGCCTCAAGCCGGCGCCCTCTGTGGTCACCTCGCCGCTGCGCTTGCGGGGCTTCGGCTTGACCCGGGCACCCGGGGCCTAAGAACGGGCAGCTATCAGGGGGACGGGGAGACCCTGGGCACGCCTCGCGGCCCGCGTCCCCGTTCGCGTCCCCGTTCGCGTCCCCGTTCGCGCCCCCGTTTCGCGCCCCCGTATCGCGCGCCCGTTTCGCCCGGTTGGCCCGGTTCGCCGGACTCTGCACCGCGATGATCATCGGCGATCCGCTACATCACCAGGCGTTCTGCCGCTTCACCAGGCGTTCTGCCGCTTCACCAGGCATGCAGGCCTCGTGAAGCGGCAGAGAACCTCGTGATGGCCCCGCGAAACGCGCCAAATCCCACATCGCGGACGCACCAAGGCCCGCCGACCCCGCGCCCGTCGCCAGACTCGCCCCGTCCCCCTGATAGCTGCCCGTTCTTAGGCCCCGGACGGGCGGGTCAAGCGGACCCCCACGGCGCGAAGCGCCACCAGGGTCCGCTTGAGGCGACCGTCCGGGGCTAAGAGAATGGGCAGCAGGGGGACGGGGAACCCCACGCAACCCCACGCACCAAGGACGCTCAGGGGGCCAGGCGCTCCACGATCCATTCCTGCTCCGGACCGCGGCGGTAGCGAAGGCGGTCGTGCAGGCGGGCGACGCCGCCTTGCCAGAACTCGACCGTGTCGGGCACGACCCGGAAGCCGCTCCAGAAGTCGGGCAGCGGAACCTCGTCGGGGTAGCGCTCGGACATCTCGGCGGCCAGCGCCTCCAGTTCCTCCCGCGTCGCGATGACGCTGGACTGGCGGCTGGCCCAGGCGCCGATCTGCGACTCCCGCGGCCGGGTGCGCCAGTAGGCCCGCGTGGCCTCACGTGACACCGTCGACGCCGAGCCGCAGACCAGGACCTGGCGTTCCATGGCGATCCAGGGGAAGCACAGCGAGACGCGCGGGTTGCCGGCGATCTCGGCGGCCTTGCGCGAGCCGGTGTTGGTGAAGAAGACGAAGGCGCCGTCGTCGATCCCTTTGAGGAGCACGGATCGGCTGCTCGGCTGGCCGCCGGGGCCGACGGTGCCGAGGACCATGGCGTTCGGTTCGGCGATGCCCACGGTGACGGCGTCGTGCAGCCAGGCCCGGAACTCGTCGAACGGATCGGGAGCGAGGTCGCGCTCGAGTAGGCGTCCGGCGGTGTAGCGCCGGCGCATCCGGGACAGTCCTTCCTCCACGGCGTCCACTCTGTCACCTCGACCAGACCGAACGCCCGCCGCAGCCGGTCGACCAGGGGCGATCACAGGAACGTGGGCAAGGCCACTGTGGGAAACCGCACATTCACATTGTCGCAACTTGTGGAGTGCCACCAGTTGCGGGGCATGATGGGGTGGGGGCCCGCGAGCGCACCACGAATGGAGATGTCAATGACCGAGGTCAAGCATGGCCTTGAGGGTGTCGTAGCGTTCGAGACGCAGATCGCCGAGCCCGACAAGGAGGGTGGCGCGCTCCGCTACCGAGGGGTCGACATCGACGACCTCGTCGGCCGGGTGCCGTTCGGCAACGTCTGGGGGCTCCTGGTCGACGGGAGTTTCGACCCCGGCCTGCCGCCCGCCGAGCCCCTGGACCTGCTCATTCGCACCGGCGATGTCCGGGTCGACGTACAGAGCTCCCTCGCCGCACTGGCTCCGCTGTGGGGCTTCAAGCCGCTGCTCGACACCAGCGACGAGGACGCCCGCGACCAGCTGGCCCGGTCGGCGTCGACGGCGCTCAGCTTCGTCGCCCAGTCGGCCCGGCACATCGCCGGCGAGGCGCCGGTGCCCGACGACGTCGTCGCTCAGGCCGGCAGCATCGTCGAGCAGTTCATGGTGCGCTGGCGCGGCGAGCCCGACCCCCGCCACACCGCCGCCGTCGATGCCTACCTCACCTCGGCCGCCGAGCACGGCATGAACGCGTCGACGTTCACCGGCCGGGTGGTCGCGTCCACCGGTGCCGACGTCGGCGCCTCGCTGTCCGCCGCCGTCGGCGCCATGAGCGGCCCGCTGCACGGCGGCGCGCCCTCGCGGGTGCTGGCCATGATCGAAGAGATCGAGCGCACCGGCGACCCCCTCGGCTACGTCAAGGGCGTCCTCGACCGCGGCGAGCGGATGATGGGCTTCGGCCACCGGGTCTACCGCGCCGAGGACCCGCGAGCCCGCACACTGCGCCGGGTCGCCCGCGAGCTGGGCGCGCCGCGCTACGAGGTCGCCGAGGCGTTCGAGAAGGCCGCGCTGTCCGAGCTGCACGAACGCAAGCCCGACCGCGTGCTCGCTACCAACGTGGAGTTCTGGGCCGCCATCGTGCTCGACTTCGCCGAGGTCCCCGCCAGCATGTTCACCTCGATGTTCACGTGCGCTCGTACCGCCGGCTGGTGCGCGCACATCCTCGAGCAGAAGAAGACCGGCCGCCTGGTCCGCCCGTCGGCCATGTACACCGGGCCGGGCGCACGCACGCCCGACACCGTCGCCGGCTGGAACCTCTCCTGGGCCGCCTGAGCAGCACACTCGTACGCCGCCACGCGCCGGTCCGTGTCAGGTGACGGACCGGCGCTCGCATGTCCGGTGACATGCGGCACAATGGCCCACTGACAGTGTCGTCACACTTCCGTAACCCGCCGGACACCCGACACGGAGCGCACCCATGACCGACGCTGTGCAGATCCCCGACGACCTCAAGCCCGCCGACGGCCGGTTCGGCTCGGGCCCCAGCAAGGTCCGTCCCGAGGCGCTGTCCGCCCTCGCCGCCCAGGGCGCCGAGGTCATGGGCACCTCGCACCGGCAGGCGCCGGTCAAGAACCTGGTCCGCCGCGTCCGCGAGGGCGTCGCGGCCCTGCTGGACCTGCCCGACGGCTACGAGGTCGTCCTGAGCAACGGCGGCACAACGGCGTTCTGGGACGCCGCCGCGTTCGGCCTGGTCCGGCAGAAGGCGCAGCACCTGTCGTTCGGCGAGTTCTCGTCGAAGTTCGGCACCGTCACCAAGACCGCGCCGTGGCTCGATGAGCCCAGCATCGTCAAGGCCGACCCGGGCTCGCTGCCCGTGCCGGTGGCCGAGGACGGCGTCGACGTCTACGCGTGGCCGCACAACGAGACCTCGACCGGTGTCATGGCCCCGGTACGCCGAGTCGCGGGCGCCGCCGACGACGCTCTCGTGCTGGTCGACGCCACCAGCGGCGCGGGCGGCCTGCCGGTCGATGCCTCGCAGGCCGACGTGTACTACTTCGCGCCGCAGAAGAACCTCGGCTCCGACGGCGGGCTGTGGATCGCCGCGTTCTCGCCGGCCGCGCTGGCCCGGGTCGAGGAGATCGCCGCCACGGACCGCTATGTCCCGGCCTTCCTCGACCTGCCGACGGCCGTCGACAACTCCAGCAAGGACCAGACGTACAACACCCCGGCCGTGGCGACGCTGTTCCTGCTGGCCGAGCAGCTCGACTGGCTCAACGGCAACGGCGGCCTCGAGTTCGCCGTCGGCCGCACCACGGCGTCCTCGAGCCACCTGTACAGCTGGGCCGAGAAGACTCCGTACACCACGCCGTACGTCGCCGACCCCGCTGCCCGCTCGCTGGTGGTCGGCACCATCGACTTCGACGACAGCGTCGACGCCGCCGCCGTCGCCAAGGTGCTGCGGGCCAACGGCATCGTCGATGTCGAGCCGTACCGCAAGCTCGGCCGCAACCAGCTGCGCGTTGCGATGTTCCCGGCGGTCGACCCCGCCGACGTCGAGGCGCTGACGGCGAGCATCGACTTCGTGGTGGAGAAGCTCGGCGCCTAGGTCAGGACTTCTTGTCAATAACAACGCCCGGCCGCGATTCGTGTCAGCGGCCGGGCGCGTTGTTGGTTCCTCTCACTGCAGGAACCGCATTCCCCCGTCGTGGTTCCTGGGACAACCATAGAGCTCGGCGATCATCCTGGGGATCATCCGTTCGGTCGGCTGCCGATCATCCGCGCGGTCAGCCTTTCACCGCAGTAGCGGGACGATTTGCGCAGGCCGCGCCCATGATCAACCGGTGGCCGATATGGCTTCCATGGTCATTGATCGACTAGTCACGATGGCGGTCACAACCGAGTGAATTCCGAGTGACGACGGCGGCGGCTCGGCTGCGTGGGGCGGCGCGTAGGCTGAGCGTCGGGCGCCGCCGACGGCGTCGGCGAAGGAGGCGACACGGTGCGGCCGAAGACCACCCGGCACCTGGTGACCGCCGCCCTGGTCGTGATGCTGATCATCGTGGCGATCGCGGCGGCGTTCTGACGCCTCCCGCTCAGCGGGCGCCGCGCAGCGGGAACGTCGCGAGCGGCTCGTACCGCGGCCCGCGGCCGGGTCCGCCCGGGTGCGACCGCAGCAGCCTCACGGTGTCGGCCGCCCACTCCGGGCCCTCGTAGCCGGCCAGCCGCTCGACGTATGGCCGCAGGTCAGCGGCGCCGCGGGCTCGGGCCAGCGTGACGTGCGGGCGGAACCGCTGCGTGTCCTCGTGGCCGACGCCGGTGCGTCGCCCGGCGGCCCGAACGGACCCGGCCAGGGCACGCAGAACGACGCCGTCGCCGTCGACACCCGCCCACAGGACCGCGGTGCCGAACCGGCCCGCCCCGGCGATGCGCGCGCGGGTCGGCGGGTGCCGTCGGGCGGCCCGCTCCAGCCGCTCGGTGAGTTCCGGCACCTTGTCCTCGGCGACCTGGCCGTAGAACGCGAGCGTGAGGTGCCAGCCGGCCGGCTCGGACCAGCGCAACGCACCGTCACGCACCCCGGCGACGACGGCGTCCAGGTGCGTCACCGCCTCCGCTGGCGGCTCGACGGCGGCGAACAGTCGCACACGGCAACCATTCCACGGCAGGCATCGGCGCGTGGGCCGAGAGAGCGCGACGTTCAGGCGGCACTGACGGCGTCGCGGGTGCCGGGGCGGACGCTCTCGGGCTCGTCGGCCGGCATCGGCGCGGGGGCGGTGGTGACGACGACGAGGCCGGGCCGGGGGCGCAGACGCGTGCGCACGACCACGCCGCTCCTCGGGGCCAGGATCAGCAGTGCACCGATGGCGAACGCGGCGGTGAGGATGCCGCCGCCGAGCAGCGACCAGCGGGCGCCGAACGCGTCGGCGACGAAGCCGATGACGGGCGCGCCGAACGGCGTGCCGCCCATGAAGATCATCATGTAGAGCGACATGACCCGGCCTCGGACGTACTGCGGCACCGTCGTCTGCACGTAGGCGTTGGCCGCCGTGAGCACCGTCATCGCGATGATGCCCACCGGCACCAGCGAGATGGCGAACAGGAGGTACGACGGCATCAGCCCGGCTGCGATCTCGAACACGCCGAAGACCACCGCCCCGCCGACGATGAGCCGTCGGCGCGGCACCCGGCGCCGGGCCGCGACGAGCGCGCCCGACAGGGTCCCGATGGCCATGATCGAGCCGAGCAGGCCGTACTCGCTCGGGCCCTTGTCGTAGACGTCGGTGGCCATGAGGGCCATGGTCATCTGGAAGTTCATGCCGAACGTGCCGAGCCCGAACATGATGGTGACGACCATCAGCAGGTCGGGCCGCGACCACAGGTAGGCCACCCCTTCGCGCAGCTGCGAGACCGCGCCCGGCCGCTCCTCGCCGCGCTTCGGCCGGCCGGGGACGCCGCGGAGCAGCAGCAGGGCGAGGATCGGCGACACGAACGAGGCGCCGTTGAGGATGAACACCCAGCCGGTCCCGATGACGCCGATCAGAATGCCGGCGACGCCCGGCCCGATCAGGCGCGCAGCGTTGAACGACGCGCTGTTGAGGGCGACGGCGTTGGTGAGGTCGTCCTTGGCCACCAGCTCCGACACGAACGCCTGCCGCGCGGGGTTGTCCAGCGCACTGCCGACGCCGAGCAGGAACGCCAGCACGTAGACGTGCCAGATCTCGGCCAGCCCGGTGAGCGTCAGCACGCCGAGGGTCAGCCCGACGAGGCCGAGGAAACTGTTGGTGAGGATCAGCAGCTTGCGCTTGTCGAACCGGTCGGCCAGCAGCCCGCCGAACGGCGCCACCAGCAGGAACGGCAGGAACTGCAGGCCGGTGGTGATGCCCACCGCCTGCGCGCCACCGCCCAGCACGACCAGCACCAGCCAGTCCTGCGCGATGCGCTGCATCCAGGTGCCGACGTTGGACAGGAACATGCCCGACCAATAGAGCCGATAGTTGCGGTGGCGGAGGGAGTGGAACGTGGGGCTCACAGGCCCGCCAGCTTCTCGAGAACGGGCAGCGCCGCGCGCAGCCGCTCGCGCTCGTCAGGGGTGAGGTCGCGCAGCTTGTGCGTCAGCCAGGCGTCGCGGCGCTTGCGGTCGGCGACGGTGCGGGCCCGGCCGGCCTCGGTGATGCGGACGTTCGTGACCCGCCGGTCGACGGCGTCGGGCTCGCGGACCGCGAGGCCCAGCTCCTCGAGCCCGGACACGATGCGCGTCATGGACGGCGGCCGGATGCGCTCGCACGCGGCCAGCTCGCCCACGGGCAGCGGGCCCTTGCGCTCGAGGATGCCCAGAGCGGACAGCTGGTTCAGGGTGAGGGAGTCGTCCTCGCGCTGGTTGCGCAGCCGGCGGTTCAGCCGCCCGACGGCGATGCGGAGGGAGCTGGCCAGCCCGGCCTGGGTACGCGGCTGCGCCGAGCCCGAGCGCGCCGGCTGGCCCTGGGACGCGGTGTTCTGAGGAATCTTCGTGGCTGGCACTTTCCTTAGTCTAACTCATTACCTTTGCTAACGGCCAGCGGCGTCGGGTGACATGGGTGCTGGCAGCGGATTCGTGGTGGTCGCGCGCCCGGCAACAGAGTTGATCTTGGAGAATCTGCGGAGCTGCCGGGCGAAATGTCCGATCGGTCCCGCGCTTACTCCAAGATCAACCCCCGCGTCGGGGTGAACGAGGGGCGCGGCCGGCGGGACGAGGGGCGCGGCCGGCGGCACGAGGGGCGCGGCCGGGGTGCGGCCGGCGCGACGCGGGTCAGGCGGTGTCGGAGCGGCGCGCGCGGCGGCCGCGGTACTGGCTGCCGCCCTCGGTGGTGTCGTCGGCGTCCGAGGCGGCCGGGGGCTCCTCGGCCGGAGCCGGCCGGCGCCCGCCGAACGTGGTGTCGAGCAGCGGCTCGTCGTCGTCGAGGGGAGCGGCGGGACGGCTGAGCGGCTCGCCGAACAGCTCCGACGCGGGCGGCGTGGCTCGGCGGGCCGGGCGCTCGGCCTGCGGCGGTGGAGTGGCGGCGGGGCGCGGCGCCGCCGGGGTCTCGCCGGAGCGGGGTCGCGGTGCGGCAGCCGGGCGCTCGGGCGTGGCCGGGCGCTGCGACGGCGCGGCCGGGCGGTCCCCCGCCGCGGGCCGTGGGTCGGGCGCGGTCGGGCGCTGCGACGGCGCGGCCGGGCTCTCGGCCGGGCCGGGCCGCTGGGCGGCAGCCGGGCGGTGCGGCGCGGCAGGGGTCTCGTCGGCACGAGGTCGCGGTGCGGCGGCTGGACGCTCCGGAGCGGCCCCCGGGCGCGGCGAGCCGGCGCCGGGTCGCTGTGCGCCGGCCGGTCCCGCACCCGCGTCGGTGCGCGAGCCGGCACCAGGTCGCGGCGAGCCGACCCCGGGACGCTGTGGTCCGGCCGGGCTCTCACCCGCGCCGGGCCGCTGAACGGCGGCCGGCCGCTCGGCCGGAGGGGCCGGACGATCGCCCGGCCCGGATCGCGGCGGCAGGTCGGCGGCGGGCCGCTGCGGCGTGGCGGCCGGACGCTCGCCGGCGCCGGTGCGCGACGGCGCGACCGGGCGCTCGGCCGCACCGGGCACCTGGGCAGGGCCGCCCGGCAGGCCGCCGGCCTGCTCGCGATCGCCGGACCAGCTCGGCCGGCCGTGGGTCGTCGTGTCGGGGCGGGCGCCACGCGGATCGGAACCCGGTCGCGTGGGCGGCGGGTCGACGCGGGCGCCGTCGACCCGGGTGCCGTCGATCCGGGTGCCGTCGATCCGGGTGCCGTCGACGCGAGTGGTGTCGGTGCGGGTGGTCTCGGGCCGGACGGGCGGAAGGTCGTCGCCGGTGTCGATGGGCCGGGTGACGGAGTCGGGCGCACTCTGCGGACGGGCCGCCACGTCGGTGTCGCGGGCGATGACCTCGCCGCGGGTGAGCACCTCGCCGGCCGGGCCGTCAGCGGCGCCGGCGGCCTCGGCCGCCGCGAGCTCGGCCTCTTCACGCTCGAACTCGATGGCGTCGCGGCGCTTGCGGGTGTACTCGAGGCCGAGCAGCCCGAGCCCGACGCCGGCGAGGCAGGTCCAGACCCACCAGCCGCGCCCCTCGGCCTGCAAGGAGTCCATGCGCAGGGCCAGCAGCACGAAGGCGACGGCCCACAGGACGGTGACGACGGCGACCGTGCGAACGCCGTCGACGTCGAGCGGCTGAACCTCGTGGGGCTCGACCGCCTCGACCTCGGGCTCCCCGGGGGACCGCCGCCGACGCTTCGCCATGAACCCCAGGCTAGCCCGCCTGGATACATCGCGGCGAGCCGATCCACAGCCCGCCGTCTTCGTCCGCGGACGATCTTCTGGCATCCTCACGGCGAAACCCGGCTGCGTCCGTCCCCCGCCGAGCCGCCCGGAGGGCATCATGAGCGATCCCGGCACGACCACCACCGAGCCCACCGAACCGACCGCGATCCATCGTTACTTCAAGATCACCGAGCGCGGCTCGACCGTCGGCCGCGAGGTGCGCGGCGGCCTGGTCACGTTCTTCACGATGGCCTACATCATCGTGCTGAACCCGCTGATCATCGGCACGGTCGCCGACGTCGACGGCGACTATCTGGGCGGCGGCGACGTCCCCGACCTGGCCGCGGTCGCGGCGACGACCGCCCTGGTCGCGGGCGTGCTGACCATCGCCATGGGCGTGGTCGCGAACTTCCCGCTGGCGCTGGCAGCGGGCCTCGGGCTGAACGCGTTCGTCGCGTTCGGACTGGCGGCCCAGATGACCTGGGCCGACGCCATGGGCCTGGTGGTCATGGAGGGCCTGGTCATCCTGGTCCTGGTGCTGACGGGATTCCGCCAGGCCGTGTTCGGGGCGGTCCCCCGCCAGCTCAAGACCGCGATCAGCGTCGGCATCGGCCTGTTCATCACGCTGGTCGGGTTCGTGAACGCCGGGTTCGTGCGGTCGACGGGGAACCCGTCGCCGCCGGTGGGCCTGGGCGAGGGCGGCTCGCTGACGACCTGGCCGGTCGCGGTGTTCTGCGCCGGCCTGATCGCCGTCATCGTGCTGTACGCGCTGAAGATCCGCGGCGCGATCCTGTGGACGATCATCGGGACGACGGTGCTCGCGGTGGTCGTCGAGACGGTGGCGGACCTGGGCACGTCGTCGGAGAACCCGGGCGGCTGGAACCTCAACGCACCGCAGTGGCCCGACCAGATCGTCGATCTGCCGGACTTCTCGCTGATCGGCGACTTCAGCCTGCTCGGCTCGTGGGAGTCCGTCGGCGTCGTGAGCGTGCTGCTGTTCGTGTTCACGCTGATGCTGGCCGACTTCTTCGACACCATGGGGACCATGGTCGCCGTCGGCGCCGAGGGCGAGCTGCTCGACGAGGACGGCAACCCGCCGAGGACCACGCAGATCCTGCTGGTCGACTCCGTCGCCGCGGCGGCGGGCGGCGCGGCGTCGGTGTCGAGCAACACCTCCTACATCGAGTCCGCCTCGGGCGTCGGCGAGGGCGCGCGCACCGGCCTGGCCAGCGTCGTGACGGGGATCTGCTTCCTGCTGGCGACGTTCCTGGCGCCGCTGGTCGCCATGGTGCCGAACGAGGCGGCCGCCCCGGCGCTGGTGCTGGTCGGCTTCCTGATGATGGGCCAGGTCCGCGAGATCGCCTGGGACGACGCCGAGATCGCCATCCCGGCGTTCCTCACGCTGGCGCTGATGCCGTTCACGTACTCCATCAGCACCGGCATCGGCGCCGGCTTCCTCTCGTACGTGATCATCAAGATCGCGAAGGGAAAGGCCCGCGAGCTGCACCCGCTGCTGTGGATCGTGGCGGCGCTGTTCGTGGTCTACTTCGCGATCACGCCGATCGAGGACCTGCTCGGCGTGCGCTGACTCGTGTCGCCCCGACATTGTCGGTGCCGTCCGGTACACCTTGAGACCATGACCGAGATCGTGCTGTTCCACTCCGTCCTGGGGCTGCGTCCCGGCGTGCTCGAGACCGCGGAGCAGTGGCGGGCGGCGGGCCACGCCGTCCACGTGCCCGACCTCTACGGCGGCGCGGTCTTCGACGGCTACGACGAGGCGTTCGAGTTCCTCGACAAGTACGGCGGCCAGGGCGAGCTGCTGCGCCGCACCGACGCCGCGGTCGACGGCGTCCGGCCCGGGGTGGTCTACGCGGGATACTCCAACGGCGTCATCTCCGTCGTGCACCTGGTCACCTCGCGGCCGGGCGCGCTGGGGGCACTGTCGTTCCACGGGTCGGTGCCGGTGCGGGCGGTCGGCGCCGAGCTGTGGCCGTCGTCGGTCCCGGTGCAGGTGCACGAGGCCGAGCTCGACCCGTTCCGCGAGGACGACGCCAACCGCGAGTTCGCCGAGACCGTCAGCGCGTCCGGCGCCTCCTACCACTATTACGGCTACCCGGGCGTGTCGGCGCACCTGTTCGCCGACTCCTCGCTGACCAGCGAGTACGACCGGCAGGCCGCCGAGACCATGCACGGGCGCGCGCTGGAGTTCATCGCGGCGTGTGAGGATCGGGGGCGCTGACCGACGCACCCACCCGGCGAGGAGACCCATGCGGCTGACGTTCCGAGCGGTCGCCTTGCTGGTGGCGGCCGTGTCCGGATGGGCGGGCACGACGGCGGCAGCCGGCGGCGCCACCGTGGTCACCGCTGAGGCCGGCACCGAGGCGCCGGTGGAGGGGCTCGCGGCCGACGTCGCGGCCGCCTGGGAGTCCGGGCCGGTCTACGTCGACGAGACTCAGGACGGCATCGTGCCCGCCGACGAGGCCGAGCGGCTCGCCGAACGGGTCGAGGGTCACCATCCCGCCACCTTCATCGCCGTCGTCCCGGCCACCGCGCTGTCGGACATGCCCGGCGAGGACGACGACGCCCGCGGCGCGGCCTTCCTCGACGCCATCGACGCCGCGGGCGGCCCCGTCGGCGCCTACCTGGTCGTCTTCGGCGGAGCGGCCACGTACGGCGGCGGCTTCGGCATCGAGGCGCCGGTGCACGAGGCGGTCGAGGCCGCCGTCGACCGGCACACCCGGTCGCAGCAGGTCGCCATCATCGACGACGCGCTCACCGAGCTCGGCGTGCCGGGCGCACCGGCCGAACCCGGCGGCACCGGCTGGGTGCCGCCTGTGGTCGTCGTCCTCGTCGTGCTGGCCCTCGCCGCCGGGGCGCTGGCCTGGTGGCGCCGCCGCCGGCGGACGGCCGGCGACGGCGCCGCGGGACCGGCCGCCTACCGTCCGTCGTTCGAGGTGCTCGACGACGAGGCCGACTCGGTGGGTGAGCGCCGGCAGCTGGCCCGCGAGGACGTCACCCGGTTCGGCGAAGAGCTCGACGCCGCCGATCTCGACGTCACCGATCCCTCCGTCGCCGCCGACGTCCAGGCCGCCATGGACGCCTACGCCGAGGCCGGCGGGGCCGTCGACGGCGATCCGGACGACCACGTGCTCCGCGCGGTGCGATCGACGGTCGAGTACGGTCGGTGGCGCCTGGCGAGCGCGCAGGCGCGGCTGGCCGGCCGGCCGCTGCCCGCACGCCGGGCCGACTGCTTCTTCGACCAGCGCCATGGAGTGTCCGTGACCGACTGGATGTACACCCCGCCCGGTGGCCGCGCCCGCGAGATCCCGGTCTGCGCCGCCTGCCGCGACCGGTTGGCCGGAGCGGCCCGATGAGGCCGGCGGCCCGGCTCGCGGTGACCGCCGCGATCGCCGTGCTGACCGCCGTCGCCGCGCTCTGGGCGAGCACGGTCCCAGCCGCGGCCGACGAGTCCGACGTCGACCGCTACCTCGACGAGGTGGCGGTCGAGCTGGCCGAGCCGGGCGTCTGGATCGACCCCGACGCCGGCGGCGTCATCGGCGCCGCCGAGGCGGCCCAGCTCGACGACGCCGCCGCCGAGGCTCCCGGCAACGGCATGCGCATCGCCGTCGTTCCCGCGTGGAAGCTCGACCCCGAGGGCCAGGAGCGGCTGTTCGGCCGCACGCTGCTCTACGAGGGCGAGGAGCTCGCGTCGCAGCTGTACGACCGCGTCGGCGTCGACGGCGTCTACCTCGTCATGTCCGTGGCCGACTCGTCGTACGACGGCCGCGGCATGTGGGCGGTGCAGCACAGCGAGGAGGGCCCGACGTACCACGTCGAGGACGCCATCGACCAGGCGATCGACTGCTGCGCGCCCGGTTACGGGCCCATGATCGACCGGTTCGTCGAGCGCGCCTCCGATGTCGACCATCCGTTCCACCGCGACGTCGCGCCCTGGGCAGTGGGCGCCGCCGGCATCGCCGGGGGCTGGTGGGGCGGCACGGCGCTCAGCGCCCGGCGCCGTCGCCGGGCCGAGGAGCAACGCCACCTCGACGTCGTCCGGCCGATGCTCACCGAAGAGGTCATCGAGCTGTCCGACCGTGTCTCCGACCTGCCGACCACCTCTGACATCGCCCAGGCGGCGCTGACGAAGGAGATCCTCGACACCGTCGAGAAGGCCCGGCACCGCCTCGACGCCGCGAAGACCGACGAGCACGTGCAGGCGGTGACGACGCTGCTCGGTACCGCGCGCTACAAGATCGCGTGCCTCGAGGCGTTGCAGCAGGGCCGGCCGGTGCCCGAGCCCACGCCGCCGTGCTTCTTCGACCCCCGGCACGGACCCAGTACGCAGCAGCGGCAGTGGCGGCCGGCCGAGGGCGCGGAGCGCGAGGTCCCGGTCTGCGACCAGTGCGCCGCCCGGCTCGACGCCGGCGAGGCACCCGCCGCGCGGCGGGCCGGCAGCCGCAGCTACTGGGAGGGCGGCGAGGACCTCGTCGCCTACATCGAGGGCTACTGGGCCGGCAGCGGCGGCTCCTGGCGGTTCCCGCACGACGACCACGCCCGCGCCCGCGGGTCGCTATGGACGCGGTGGGACTCCCGGCGCCCGCGCGCCCGGCTGGCCGGCATGCGACGGTCGCTGAGCAAGGCCGCGAGCTCGGCCATGACGTCCTCTGGCAACGGATCGCCGGGATCCGGCTGGGGCGGCGGCTCCGGCGGGTCGAGCGGCGGGCGCAGTCGGCGGCGCAGCTTCGGCGGCGGGTCGAGCCGGCGATCCTCGCGCCGCTCCGGCGGTGGCCGCCGCTTCTGACACCATCCGCCGGCGGTCCGGGCCCGTTTGGGGCGGACATGACCCGCCCGGTGGGGTGGGACCCCACCCTACGAGCGGGCACCGACACCCTCGGCAGCGCGACCGGCCCACACGCTCAGGCGGCAGGCACCGGGACGGCGGGCGGAGCGCGACCGGCGCCCGAACCCGAGGGGCTCAGTCGAAGGCGTCCTCGGCCAGCAGCGAGGGCAGCGCGGCCGGTTCGGCGAGGGCCTCGGCGAGCAGCCAGCGCAGGTCCCAGCGGCCGGCCGTCCACGCCAGCCCGCGCGCGAGGCCGTCGGTGGTCGCCGCGTGGACGTCGTCGCCGTCGACCCACCAGTCGACCGCGGTTCCGCCGACCCGCAGGTCGTCGTGCTCCACGTACGTCCGTGGCGCCGAGCCGAGCACGGCGGCCACGACGTCCGGCACCGGCTGGGACCGGCCGTCGCCGTCCAGGGCGGCGTCGTGCACCTCCGAGGCGAGGTCGACGTCGAGCAGGTCGGCGAGCGCGGCCGGGCCTGGGACCACCGCCGTCAGCCCGAGCTGCAGCCAGTGCGGCCCGTCGCACACCACGACCGATGCCGCGGGCACCACCCGGCTGCCGGCGCCGTCGGCCACGCGCACACGCGGAGGCGGCCGCACCCCGGCCGGGTCGTGCGCGGCCAGCACGTCGTAGACCTGCGCCAATGTTGCGGCGGGCAGCTCGAGATCGTCCTCGGCCAGGCGGGCGAGGACCGCGCCGGGGTCGAGGTCCTCGGGTTCGCGGGCCAGCCCGACGGCGGCGGCGAAGGCGTCGTCGAGCGGGATGTCGGCGACGGGCAGGACGGCGCGCACCACCGGCGCCGATCCCGGCAGGGCCAGCCCGGTCAGCGCCCGGCCGCCGACGCGTGCGTGCCGGCGCAGCCACCAGGCGGTGTACGACGGCGCCGATCGGGGGCTCCCGTCGCCCAGCGTCAGCCGCACCGGGTCGACGACGGCGGCGCGGGCGTCGGCGTCGTCGGCGAGCCACTCGAGCACGTGCGGCCAGGCGTCGTCGCGGACGAGGTCGAGGTCGGCGACGGCGGCGAACTCGCTCATGAGCGGGGGCACGTCCTGGCGCGGCAGGCCGGCGAGCACGTCGTCGATCCACGCGTCCTCGTCGTCGAGGTCGTGCCAGGTGTCCGGCTCGAGCGTCACGTCGGTGTCGCGGACGACGGCGAAGCCGTCACGCACCCCGACCGCCCGGAGCACCGCCGGGCCGAAGCCCTCGACCAGCGAGGGCGCGACGGTGAACTCGGCCGGGTCGGCGTCGAGGGCGTCGAGCAGCGCCGACCCGGGCAGCAGCAGCTCGCGCGCCGGAGCGACGGCGCCCGTGGCGTCGGGCAGCGGCAGCCCGGCCAGCCACGGCTCCGCGGCGACATCGAGTCCGGACTCGGCGACCAGCCGCAGCACGGCCTCGGCGACGGGCGCGGGGTCGTCGTCGCTCTCGGCGAGGTCGGCCACGGCGCCCTGCACCATCGGGTCGCGCAGCACCGAGGCCGCCGTCGCGTCGAGCGCGCCGAGCCGGTGCAGCAGCGGGTGGACGGCGTCCGGGGCGATGACGCGCAGGTCGAACGGCGCCAGCAGCTCCGGGCCGACCTCGCCTGCCACCAGCAGCCCACGCGGCCCGCGGACCAGCCGGCCGTCGGCCAGCGGCACCGGCAGCGCCCCCAGCGACTCCTGGTCCGAGCCGTCGAGCGCGTCGTACAGCGCCCGCCACCCGGCCGGCTCGAGCCGCTCACCGGCCAGCTCGTCGACCACGTCGGCCAGCGGGACCACCGTCGCGCCGAGCCCGGCCAGCACGTCGGCCCGCCACCAGTCGCGCGCCGGCAATCCACGCACGACGCCACCCAGCACCGCCGGGTCGCCGGTCCGGCTCAGCCCGTCGACCAGCGTGACCTCGGTGGGCCGCAACCGCGCTCCGTCGGCGCCGGGTACGAACGCACTGGCAGCGAGCGCCGTTCTGGCCGCCCGATGCAATGCGGCGTCCACCGCGTCGGCGCCGAGCGGTCCCGGCACCAGCCCGAGCACCGCCGCACCCAGCCCGGCGGCGGCCGGACCCGCCGGGACGAACGAGGCCACCAGCTCGGCATAGACCTCGCCGGCCGCCGCCACGATCAGGTCGGCCAGCGGTCCGGGCGCCACGCGCCGGCGCGAGGAGTCCAGCGGCAGCCCGGCCACGACCAGCGCCGGCAGATCGGTCCGGTCATCGGTCGGCGTCGGCGCGTGCACGACCGACGGGAGGGACGGCGGCAGCGCACCCGGCACGCGCACCCCCGCCTCGTCGGACCGGACCGGCACCGCCACCGTCACCGACCAGCCCGGCTGCGACCGCTCCTCGAACGGCCGGTCGGCCAGCAGCTCGCCCCGCGCTACGCCGGTGCGGGTCGCCAGCCGCCAGACGCGCTCGCCGATGCGGCGCTGCGTCAGGCCGGGCGCCAGCTCGTCCGGCTCACCCGCGGACAGCCGCCGGGCGGCGCCGTCGACGTCGACGACCAGCTCGCCCAGCCACGGGAGCGCCAGCAGCAGGGCGTCGTCGACCTCGGTGAGCAGCCGCCGGGCCAGCCGGACGGCGTCGTCGTCGCGCAGGGGCAGCTCGACGGCGGTGTCGTAGCCCGCCGGAACGGCGCCCGCCGCATACCCCACCGGGAACGGCAGCCGCAGCACGGGAACCGCCGGTCCGCGCCGGACCAGCTCGTCGGCCAGAGCCGGCACCCTCGCCGCCTCAGCCAGCGCATCGGCCCGCGACCACTCCACCCCGGTCCCGGACGCCGTCAGCACCCGGGGCTCGTCGGTGACCGCCAGCACCGCCGCGAACCCGACGCCGAACCGGCCGACGGCGGCCTGGTCGCGCTTGGTCGACGCCCGCAGCGTCGACAAGCCCTCGACGCCCGCGGCGTCCAGCGCCGCGCCGGTGTTCGCGGCCAGCAGCGTCGACCCGGTCAGCCGCAGCAGCAGCCGGCCGGGAACACCCGCCCGAGCGGCGGCGTCGGCGGCGTTCTGGGCCAGCTCGACGACCACACGGTCGCGGTAGGCGCCGCGGACCAGCTCGTCCTCGGCGTTGGCGTCCTCGCGGAACCGGGCCGGCGACGCGGACCAGGCGGCCAGCACCCGCGAGCGCAGCGCCGCGGTGTCGAAGTCGTCCACGGAGCCGAAGGTTACGGCGCGTCGAGCTCCAGCGGCACCAGCTCGTAGCTGAGGGTGTCGACGACCGGCTCCGGGGTGTCGTCGGACGGCGCCGGCAGACGGACGTCGGTGTGCCCGCCGCAGCCGTGCGCGTGCGAGACGACCTTGCCGTCGAACGGGGTGCGCTCGTTGCTGCAGACTCCGAACGCGTGGCCGAGCGTGCCCGCCAGCATGACCGCGAACCCGCAGCTGCCGCACCGTCCGGGCGCGGCCTTGGCGATGTCGGACTGCGGGCCGGTGTCGCCCTCGAACCAGCGCTGGGCGGCGTCGTCGCGGCCCTCGCGCGACAGCACCCACTCGCGGCCGAGGCCGAGCTCCCGGATCACCTCGAGGGCGTCCTGGTCGTCGGCCGTGACGTAGCCGGGCTCGACGCGGTAGTCGTCCTCGGAGACCGGCAGCAGATCGCCGGGGCCGAGGTCCTCGGGCTTGACCCGCTCGTCCCACGGCACCCAGGCCGGGGCCAGGACGGCGTCGGCGCCCGGCAGCAGCACGCACTCGCTGACGGTGACGGCCTTGGACCGCGACGCCCGGGTGACGGTGACGGCCCACCGCCAGCCGACGTAGCCGGCCAGCTCGCAGGCGAAGTAGTGGGTGACGACGCGCTCGCCCTCGGAGTCGTGGCCGAGGTGCGCGCCGACGGCGTCCTCGCTGCCGACGTCGACGGCGGCCGTCCGCGCGTCCTCGACGGCTTTGACGAGGACGGAGTCGGCCTTGACGGAGCGGGCACGGGGCGATGCGGCGGTCACAGTCATTGATTGTCGCAAACTCCGGCCATGATCGACACATCGCGCCCGAAGGGAGGACATCCGCGTCAGCCGGCCGCCCCGATGAGGTTGGATGGGTGTGTGGCAGAGACGGATCCGCTCGCCGGTCCGCCCGACGACGGCGGGCGGCGCGGCGCGCGCGACGACGGCGGGCGGTACGAGTCCCCGTTCGCCGAGCGTGGGCCGTCCGGCGGCGCCGACGACGCCGACGCGGGCGGGGCCGGGGCGCAGGATCCGCCGCACGACTCCACCCGCACCATGCCGCCCCCGCCGACCCCCGGCGCGCGCGTGCGCCGCGCCGCCGGGGCCACCGGCCGGGCCGCGAAGTCCGCCGCCGCCGGCACGTCCCGCGCGGCCCGCGTCAGTGCCGGCCGCCTGCACCGCGCCGCCGAGGCCAAGGGCGCCGGCCAGACCGGCCTGTCGCGGCTGATCGAGCTCAACGCCGCCAGCGCGTTCGCCGACGCCCTGGTCACGGTGGCGCTGGCCGGCACGCTGTTCTTCTCGGCCTCGACGTCCGAGGCACGCGGCAACGTTGCGCTGTACCTGCTGCTGACCATGGCGCCGTTCGCCGTCGTCGCGCCGGTGCTCGGGCCGTTCCTCGACCGGTTCAGCCACGGCCGGCGCTGGGCCATCGGGTTCACGGCGGCCACGCGCGGCTTCCTCGCCTGGGTGGCCGCCGACGCCGTCATCGACGGTGGGGTGTGGCTGTACCCGGCGGCGCTGGGCGTGCTGGTCGGGCAGAAGGCGTACGCCGTCACCCGGGCCGCCGCCGTGCCCCGGCTGCTCCCCGAGGGTTGGACGCTGGTGGCGGCGAACTCCCGGCTGCAGCTCGCCGCGACGCTGGGCACGGCCGCCGGCGCGCCGGTCGGACTGGCGCTGGCGCAGATCGGCGACGACTGGCCGCTGCGGGCGGCGTTCTTCGCCTACGTGGGCACGACGGTGCTGGCGATCCTGCTGCCCAAGCGGGTCGACCTGTCCGAGGGCGAGGAGGCGGCGTCGCTCACCGATGGCGGCGAGGACGAGACCCGTCCGGGCGGGAAGCCGCGGAAGTTCCGGGTCGGCCCGGCGGTGGTCCGCGCGCTGCGGGCGAACACCGCGCTGCGCTGGCTGTCCGGGTTCATGACGATGTTCATGGCGTTCGTGCTGCGCGAGGAGCCGGTCGCCGGGCTCGACGACCTCGTCCTGCTGGGCATCGTCGCGGCCGCAGCCTGGCTGGGCAGCACCATCGGGTCGTCGGTCGGCGCGCTGGTGCAGGCCCGCAGCCCCGACCGCACCATCATCGTCCTGGTCGGGTTCGGCGCCGCGAGCACACTGGTCACCGCCGTGTTCTGGAACCTGCTGACGGTGATCCTCATCGGGCTGGCGGCCGGTTTCGCCCAGCAGCTCGGCCGGCTCTCGCTCGACGCCGTCGTGCAGCGCGACGTGCCGGAGAAGAACCGGTCCAACGCCTTCGCCCGGTCCGAGACGCTGCTGCAGCTCGGCTGGGTGGCCGGTGGCGCCGTGGGCATCGTGCTGCCGCTCATCCCGTGGGTCGGCATGGGCACGGCGACGCTGGTCATGCTGGCCGGGCTGGTGTTCGCGCTGCGGGTGCGCCCGCAGCGGCGCACCGCGACGGCGCCGGCCGACCGCACGCCGCCGTCGCACCCCGCGCCGCCACCGGCCCGCACGCCGGACGACTACTGAGCCCGGTCAGGCCTCGAGGTCGTCGGCCACCGCACGCAGGACGGTCCCGACCTTGTGCGCCGCCTTCGGATCGGGGTGCCGGCCGCGCCGGTAGGTGTTCGACAGCCCGTCGAGCAGCTTGATGAGGTCTTCGATGATGGTCACCATGTCGTCGGGCTTCTTCCGCGTGGCCGCGGACACCGACGGGAGGGGGTCGAGGACGCGCACCGACAGCGCCTGCTCTCCCCTGCGACCCTCGGCCACCCCGAACTCCACCCGCTGACCCGGCTTCAGGGCGGTGACGCCCGCGGGCAGCGCGGACGAGTGCACGAACACGTCGCCGCCGTCGTCCTTCGAGAGGAACCCGAAGCCCTTCTCGGTGTCGAAAAACTTGACCTTGCCGGTTGGCACGGCTGACCTCTTCGTGTCGGGGGGACCGGACATTTCTCCCGTCGCCGGGAGACCTCACAAGACTAAGGCCGACGACGGCCTGTCGGCCGCTCCGGGGGCGATCAATCCGATGACGTAGCGTCGTCGCCCATGGTGGAGGTTCTCCCGGTCGTGCGCGCG
Source organism: Jiangella ureilytica (assembly GCF_004348545.1). Taxonomy (GTDB): domain Bacteria; phylum Actinomycetota; class Actinomycetes; order Jiangellales; family Jiangellaceae; genus Jiangella; species Jiangella ureilytica. The sequence continues at coordinate 62,617 of NZ_SMKL01000021.1, forward strand.
GTCCGCTACGTCGAGCCGCTGCGCGAGGGCGGGTCGCTGCCCGGCCTGGTCGAGGGCGACGATCTCGGCACCTACGTCGTGAAGTTCCGCGGCGCCGGCCAGGGCACGAAGTCGCTGGTCGCGGAGATCGTGGTCGGCGAGCTGGCCCGGCGCCTCGGCATCCGGGTGCCCGACCTCGTGCTCACCGACCTCGACGAGGCGATCGCCCGGCGCGAGCCGGACCCGGAGATCCAGGAGCTGCTGCTCGCCAGCGTCGGGCTGAACCTCGGCATGGACTTCCTGCCGCGATCGCTGGGCTACGACGGCCACGGGAGGCGAGCCGACGCCGTCGACGCCGCGAAGGTGCTCTGGCTCGACGCCCTCACCGTCAACGTCGACCGCAGCTGGCGCAACCCGAACCTGCTGACCTGGCACGGGAGGCTCTGGGCCATCGACCACGGCGCCGCCCTGCTGTTCCAGCACACCTGGCCGGGGGTCGAGAGGTTCGCCGCCCGGCCGTACCCGATCGACGACCACGTGCTGGCGTTCGCGGCGGACGAGCTGCCGGCGATCGACGCGGCGCTCGCGCCGCAGGTGACGCCGTCGGCGCTGGCCGAGATCCTCGCGCTGGTGCCGGACGACTGGCTGCCCGAGGTGCCGGGCCTGTCCGATGGCGCCGCCGGGCCGGACGCCGTGCGCGCCGTCTACGTCGACCACCTCGCCGCCCGCGCCGCGGAGTCGGCGGCCTGGCTTCCGGCGGTCGCGGCATGATCGCGTTCGAGTACGCCGTCCTCCGCGTGGTCCCGCGGGTCGAGCGGGCCGAGTTCGTCAACGCCGGCGTCATCGTCTACAGCCAGAAGGCCGGTTACCTGAACGCGGCCACGCGCGTCGACGGCGACCGGCTGCGGGCCCTCGATCCGGAGGCCGACGTCGAGGCGATCACGGCCGCCGTCGAGGCCTACGCGCGCGCCTGCGCCGACCCCGACACGGCCGGCCCGGTGGGGGCCACGGCGATCGGCGAGCGGTTCCGCTGGCTGACGGCGCCGCGCAGCACCATCGTGCAGACCGGGCCGGTGCACGCGGGGCTCACCGACGATCCGGCCGGCGAGCTGGACCGGCTGCTGCGGCGTCTCGTGCTCTGACGCCGGCGGCTCAGGTCGGGGTGCCGACGTAGTCGTCGAGCCAGTACGGGAAGTCGAGCAGGTCGGCGAAGACGACGTCGGCGCCGGCCTCGCGCAGCGCGACGGCGTCGTGCGTCCCGGTGGTGACCCCGATGGCGTAGGCGCCGGCCGACCGGGCGCCGATCATGTCGCCGGGGTGGTCGCCCACGTAGACGTCGGCGCCACGCTCGCGCAGGGCCGTGCCCTTGGTCTCGGCGTACCGCTCGCCGACGACGTCGTCGACCGGCAGTCCGACGTGCGCGAGCACCGCGCGGACCGCCGACTCGATCTTCGCGCTGACCACCAGCACGGTGCCGTGGTGCGCATGGATGGCGTCGATGGCCTCGACCGCGCCCGGCAAAGGCTTCGTGCCGGGGATGCCGAGGGTGAGGTAGAGGTCGCGGTAGATGCGCCGGGCATCGTCGACCCGCTCCTCGGGCACGAACGTGCGGATCGTGACGTCGAGCGGCAGGCCGATCATCGGCAGCAGCTGCTCGGGCTCGATGGCGACGCCCACCCGCCGGAACGCCTCGGTCATCGAGACCATGATCCCGTCGGCGGAGTCGACGAGGGTGAGGTCCAGATCGAATCCGACGGTAAGGGGCACGATCATGACAATACGCGGCATTCGCCACTGATCGTGTCACGCAGCTCACTGAGCGTGGTCACATGCCGGCGTTCAGGCGCCGCCGAGCGCCAGGAACGACCACGCCGTCGCCCGGTCGCGCGCGCCGGCCGCCGCCCGCCTGGCCGCCAGCAGCGCCGCGCCGAGGTCGTCGCCGGCGCGCAGCCGCTCGTGCACGGTGAGGCTCAGCTCGACGCTGGCGGCGTCGCTGACGGGGACGACGGTGGCCAGCAGCCCGGCGGTGCCCAGCGCGGACAGCGACGTGGTCAGCCCGAGCAGCTCGTCGGCGCCGGTGGGCGACCCGACGCCGGACTCGCACGCCGTCAGCAGCAGGCGGTACGGCGGCGACTGCAGCCGCTCGATGTCGAACACCGTCAGCGGCCCGTCCGCCAGCTCGAGCGAGGAGAACATCGGGTTGTCGCCGCGGTAGCGGCCGTGCGCGCCGACGTGCGCGAGCCAGGACCCGTCCAGCGCGGCCAGCGTGGCGTCGGTGGTGGCGTCGTCGCCGGTCAGCACGGTCGCGTCGGGGTAGACGCCGGCCAGCACGCCGACCTCCGCACCCGACGAGGCGAGGTCGGCGCCGGCGATCAGCGCGACCCGCCGGTCGGCCGGTGGCGTGCTCGTGCGGGCGCGCAGCCAGGCGGCGGCCGACGGCGCCACCGTCACGTCGCGCTCGCGCAGCGCCGGCAGCGCGCCCCACGGGACTGACTGCATGGTCGACGGCGGCACCAGCACCACCGGCCCGTCGCCCAGCTCGCGGACCGCCGGGCCGAGCATCGTCTCCTGCAGCCGGGCGAGCCCCGGCTCGGCGGCGCTCAGCAGCACGCCGGCGACGGCGTCGGCGGCGACGGCCGCCCCGCGCAGCGCGAACTTGGCGTACTCGACCTCGTCGAGCGCCGCCGCGGAAACGCCCGCGACCACGTGCTTCAGCCGCCCCTTGCGCGCGACGACGACGTGGAAACGGCCGCCGCGCAGCCCCACGATGCTCACCAGCGTCCGGTCGCCGAGCGCGTCGAGAAGCTCCCTGACCTCCAGGCGACGACGGCGACGGCTCTCGGTGCGGGCCGCGTCGCCGGCGGTCCCTGCGGGGGCGGTTCTCGCCGCCCCCGCGTCGCGGCCGTGGACGTGCCGGCGGATCCGCTCCTCGAGCCGCCGCCGCTCGGCCTCGTCGGCGTGGCTGCCGATGAGGCCGCCGGCGGCGCGCAGCCGGCCGAGCTGGGCGGTGAGCTCGGCGTCCTGCCGGGCCTCGGGCCAGGGCAGCGAGTGCAGGCTTCCGCGCCAGCGCTCGGTCCAGCGCAGCAGCTCGCGCGCGGACCCGTCGATCGCGACCCGGCGGGTGGCCAGCGCGGCGAGCTCGCTGCCGTGCACCGTCGCCCGCGCCCGCAGCTCCGTCGCACCCAGCGACAGCGCGTGCGTGTCGAGGACGTCCAGACCGCGGCCGCAGGCGTGCAGCATCGCGCGGCGGTCGCCGGCGGCCTCGGCCAGCAGCGCCTGCGCGTACCAGCCGGTGGCCCGGCGCAGCGCCGACCCGCGGCCGCGGCGTCCGGCGGCGGCGGTCTGCAGCGACTCCTCGGCCAGCTCCGGCAGTCCCGTCGCCAACGCCAGCCGGCCCGCCAGCACCAGCGCGTCGAGCCGCTCCGAGGCGTACCGGTCGGTCAGCTCCGCGGCCAGCGCGGCGGCCGCCCGGGCATGCCTCTTCGTGACGGCGCCGGCTGCGGCCTGGGCGCGCAGCAGCACAACGCGCGCGTGCCGATCGGCGTCCTCGTGGCCCTGGCGGCGGCTGGACCGGGCGGCGCGGCTCGCCAGGTCGGCGGCGCGCCCGGCATTGCCGGCGGCGAGGTGCACGATGGCGGCCGCGATGAACCCGTCGGACCGGCGCAGCGCCGAGTCGCGCGCGCCCTCGAGCACCGCCACCAGCTCGTCCGCCGTGGTCGCCGCGTCCTCGGTCAGCCCGGCCGCCAACTGGACGAGCGAGAGGTCCTTGACCACCTCGGGCGGGAAGACGCCCAGCTCGTCGTATCGGCCGCGGGCCTCGTAGAGCAGGCGGAGCGCTCGCGGCAGGTCACCCATCCGATGGGCGAGGTCGCCCCGGTTCTGCACGATGATCGCGGCCAGATAGTCCTGCCGATCCGCCACCGCGAGCTCCTGCGCGGTCAGGAGCTGGTCTTCGGCCTCGGCGAAGCGCCCCCAGCCGATCAACGCCCAGCTGACGTTGGTCCTCGCCCGTGCCTCCCAGGTTGGGTCGCCGACACGGGCCAGGATCTCGGCTGCCGCCGACCCGTCGGCGTAGGCCTCGGTGAACTCGTGGAAATGCAGATGCGCCGCGCTCTTCCGCACGAAGACGCGGGCGCGTTCAGGGCCCTCGCTGAGTTCGAGGGCGCGCTCGAACGCGCTCAGCGCGAGCGCCCGCCGGCCCGTGAAGCTCAACGCGGTGCCGAGGCTCGCCTGCAGGTCCGCTTCACGTGCGGGAAGAACGTTGCGGCGGCTGATCGCGATGCCCTTGCGCATCGCCGCGATGGCGCTGGCCAGGTTCCCCTGTTCCCGCTCGACGATCCCGATGGCCTGCAGCGCGTACGTCTGGTCCAGTGGCCGCGCGTTGCCCTTCAGGACCGCTTCGGACTGGACGCGCGCCTCCCCGGGCCGCGACATGGCCAGCGCCGGCAAGTCCATCGCGGCAACTGTCGCCGACGTACTTCCCGAGGTCACCCTCTGATGCTAGACATGTAGGCGTTTGTCCGGATCAGGCTTGGGGGAACGCAATGCAACAGGACCGAGAACGGCTGCACCAGGAGTTCGAACGGCTGCGTGACAACAGCGCGCGGCGCACGAAGGATCGGGGGTTCGAGCTTGCCGCGCGCTGGAACCGCGACGAGACCGCAATCGAGTACCTGTACCGCCAAGGTCAGCTGATCTGCGACGAGCGCGATCTCGACACCGTCCTCGACGCGTTCGACCAACTAAGACTGGAACGACCAGAAGTCACCGAGGGGCCGGTCGGGCTGGCCGTCCTGTATGTGCCCGACGCCGACGCGGCCGACATCGTCGCCAGGCTGGCCGACGTGCTCGGCGACGAGCGTATCGTCGCACCTAACCACGTGCTGGACGCGCAAGTGCACTCGGCCATGTGCCCAGCCACCGAGCCCGTGCCGTCGCACGCGCCGATCCCGGTCCTCGGCGAACCGGTCGGCCCCGGCCGCGCGAAGATCGCCGTCGTCGATACGGGGTACTTCCCGGAGGCCGGCATCGACTCCGGTTTCAGCCGGTTCTCGGCGGTGAAGAAGTACGAGATCGACGACGACGTCTACGTCCAAGGCACCGACGAGATCCGGCCGTACGGGGGTCACGGCACGGCGGCCGCCGCGCGGCTGCTCGCGGTGTCCGGGGCGGAGTCGGTCGATGTCGAGGTGAGGGACTGCCTGCTCGGCGGCGCCGTCGACGAGCTGGCGATCGTGGAGGACCTGGAGAAGGTCGTCAAGGCCGGGGCCGACATCGTGAGCGTCCAGGCCGGCCTCTACGCCCGGCCGGGCAACACGCCGAAGGCGTTCGACATGTTCTACCGCCGGATCCTGAGCAGACACCCCGACACCGTCATCGTGGCTCCGGCGGGCAACCACGGCACCGACATGCCCTTCTGGCCGGCGGCGTACAGCTGGGTGACGGCGGTCGGCTCGCTGACCCGCGGCGGCGACTACCGCGCTCCTTGGAGCAACTTCGGCTACTGGGTCGACGCCTACACGCCGGGCGAGAGCACCGTCATCCCCTACCCGAACGGCCGCTACACCTACGTGGACCAGACGTCGGCGCGGTTCAGCAACGGGCACGCCCTGTGGTCGGGCACGTCGTTCGCAGCGCCCGTGGTCGCAGGGCTGATCGCCCGCCGCATGATCGAGCGTGAGGTCTCAGCACCGGTCGCGCGGCACATCCTGCTGCAGGAGGCCGCCATCGGCGCGCTTCCGCACACCGGCCCCCGTCTCATCGTCTGAATCAACGCATCAAGGGACGATGTGGTATTGATCGGTCACGGCGGCGGGGGTACCTTGCGGAAATCTACCCTCGCCACCTGACCGTCAGGAGTCACCCATGGCGCAGCAGCATCCCTCCCGACCACGACTCCGGCCGCCGTAGCGTCGTCCGACGCGATGTTCGACCAGAACCACCGGCTGATGGAAGAGATCCAGCGGCTGCACCGCAACATCCCCGCCCGCCCCGATGCGTTCGAGCTCGGCGTCCGGTGGCACCCCTCCGGCGTCGGGGTCGACTACCTGTACCGCCAGGGCCAGCTCATCTGCCGCGCCGCCGACCTCCCTGCGGCCATGGATGCCTTCGACACGATCGGTCAGCCGCGTCCGGACGTCAGCGATGGACCGGCGTCCCTCTGTGTCCTCGGGATCGGCGGCCGCGACGCCGCCGATATGGCCGACGCCCTGGCCGAGGCGCTGGGCCGCGGTGACGTCGTCACCCCGAACCACGTCCTCGACTCCCAGGTGCGCATGTCGATGTGCCCGGCCACCGAACCGGTGCCGTCGGGCGGGCCGGTCCGCGACCTGCCCGAGCCGGCCGGCACCCGGCGGGTCGATGTCACCGTCGTCGACACCGGATTCGTCCACGCCCTCGCCGGCCAAGACGGCTACACGCGGTTCAGCGCGGTCAGCGCCGAGTCGCGCGCGGACGCACAGGTCTACGCCGACGGCACGGACCGCATCCAGGCCTACGGCGGCCACGGCACCGCCGCCGCGGCCCGCCTGCTCGCCGTCTCCGGCGCGGAGTCGACGACGGTGCACGTCGACAGCTGCCTGGTGGGTGGCGCCGTCGACGAGGTGACGGTGGTCGAGGCGCTGACCGCGGCCGTCGAGTCCGGCGCCGACGTCGTCAGCCTGCAGGCCGGAATGTACACACGCGAGCACGTGGCGTCGGTGGCGTTCGCCGCGTTCCACGACGAGGTGCTGGCCGCGCACCCGGACACCGTCGTCGTGGCGGCGGCCGGCAACAACGGCTCCGGCGAGAAGTTCTGGCCGGCGGCGTTCGACTGGGTGACCGGTGTCGGCGGCCTGACGGAGGACGGCTCAGCCCGGGCGGACTGGTCGAACCACGGCGACTGGGTAGACGTCTACGCACCGGGCGACGACGTCACCGTCCCGTTCCCGAACGGCACCTACGAGTACCACGGCGGGGTGACCGCGGAGTCACCGGCGGCCACGCCGTCTGGTCCGGCACCTCGTTCGCGACCCCGGCGGTCGCCGGCATGATCACCCGGCGCATGATCGAGGACGGCGTCAGCGCGCCCGTCGCACGCGAACGCGTCCTGGCCGACGCCGCGACGGCGGGGCCGGCCGGCGTCGGCCCTCGAGTCCTGGCCGACTGACGATCAGCTGACCGAGCCGGCCGGCGGCCCTTCGGGTTCGCCGGCCGGCTCGCGTCGCTCCGCCCGGAGCGCGGGCAGGTACAGCGGTACGGCAAGCCCGATGACGACGGCTCCGACCAGCATGGCGGTCGTCACCGACGCCGTCTCCGCGACATTGGTCAGGACGAGCATGCCGATCGCCGAAGCCGGTTGGAAGACCATGGAGCTGAGCGACACGATCGTGGTCCGGTGGGCACCAGTGACCTCCTTGTGCAGCAAGGTCATGTGCATCGGACTCGACGCACCGTCGGCGAGGTAACAGGCCAGGAAGGCCACCAGCAGCCCGGCCGGTCCCGCGAAGACCGTCATGGTCGCGATGAAGACGGCCTGTGCCAGACGGGTCGCCGCAGCCGTCGCCGCCACACCGAGCCGTCGCGAGAGCGCCGGCGCCAGGGCGGCACCACCCGCGGACGCCAGCCAGGCGGCGGCAGCGGCCGGGCCCATGATCGCGCCCGCCCTGTCGACGTCGTCGAGCACCTCGGCCATCCGGATCGGCGTCAGCGATTCGTAGGCGATGGCGCCGACGCCCCAGAAGAGCTCGATGCACACCAGCGACTGGAGGATTCGCGACGCCCTGAGCAGCCGCAGGCTTCCACCGATGACGCCGGGGACCTCGCGCGTCGCGGCGAGCGACGCCCGCCAGCTCGTCACCCGACCGGGCTCGACCAGCAGCCTCATCGTGGCGAGTACTGAGACGACGCGGAAGAGCGCGGCGACGACCACAGGCACGGCCAGTGCCTCGAGTGAGCCGACGGGGCCGAGCGCGACCAGTCCGCCGGCGAGCAGCGCGCCGCCGCCGATCGCGATGCCGGCGACCGTGCCGCCTCGGGACAGGCCCTCGGAGATGTCCGCGTCCGGGTCATGCGCCTGCACGGTGTCGACGTACCAGGCCTCGAGCGGGCCGCTGTCGAGCGCCCGGTAGACCCCCTGGACCGCGAAAGCCAGCGCGAAGACCAGGAAGGAGTCGGCGGTCAGGATGAGGGCCAGGCCGCCGAGACTGATCAGCCCGGCGGCGATCATCACCGGGCGGCGGCCGAGGGCGTCGGAGAGACCGCCCGTGGGCAGCTCCAGCAGAAACACCACGAGACCCTGCGCGGCCGCAGCGAGACCCAGCTCGGACAGCGTGAGGCCGCGGTCGAGCGGCAGCAGGGTCAGGACGGGCAGCAACATGCCTGACGGAAGCCAGCGCAGGGCCAGCAGGATCAGGTAGCGGGTGCGGGCCTGCCGCGGGTCGAGCCGGGTCATGGGCATGCATCCTCGCCGACCCACGTGGTCGGACACAATGCAACCCAGCGTGACCTTCCGGACGTCACTCGCGTGATGGGACGGGGGCTTGGATCCACTTCCGAGAGGCCGGTAATGTCGCGCATGTGACTGTCGAACGACGCAAGCCCCTCGAGATTCCCGTAGATCCCGACATCACCGCAGAGCTGAAGGCGGCCGACGTCGAAGCCCGGGTCGAAGCCGCCGAACGTAGTGCGGAGCTCCTGGAGCGTCTGCGCAGGCTCTGATTCGCAGCGCACCAGATGCACGCCGTACCGTAGAGCGGATGACCGGGAACGACTCGGCTCCGCGCAGTCTCGCCGACGACTTGCGCGCCCGCGCCGACGACGAGCTGGCGGCGCTGCTGCGTGCCCGGCCCGATCTCCTGGTCCCCGTCCCCGCCGACGTGTCGCAGCTGGCGTCGCGGGCCACCACCCGGGCCTCCGCCGTCCGGGCGCTGGACCGGCTCGACCGGTTCACCCTCCAGGTCGTCGACGCGCTGGTCATCGTGCCGGCGCCGGTCTCGCCCGACGACGTGCGGATGGCGCTCGGGGTCGAGGACGCCGCCGTCGAGAAGGCGCTGGTGACGCTGCGGACCCAGGCCCTGCTCTGGGGTTCCGACGACGACCTGCGGCTGCCTCGCATCGTGCACGAGATCGTGGGGCCGCATCCGGCCGGCCTCGGCCCGCCGGCCCGCCAGGCGCTGCTCGCGCTGGCGCCGTCGCGACTCGCGGTCGTCATGAGCGGGCTCGGCCTGTCCGCGACCGGCGACCACGCCGGCAACGTCGACACTGTCGCGGCGCTGCTCTCCGACCGCCCCGCCCTGACGGCGCTGCTGGCGGAGCTGACCGACGACGCGCGCTCGGCGCTCGACGCGCTCACCCCGGGGCCGCCGACCGGCCGCATCGACGACGCCCTGCGCCAGGCCGACCGCGCGACCGCGCGCACACCCATCGACCTGTTGCTGTCGGTCGGCCTGCTGGTGCCGGTCGACTCGACCACCGTCGTGCTGCCGCGCGAGGTCGCGCTGCACCTGCGCGGCGGGCTGGTCCATGCCGAGGCGCAGCCGGCGCCGCCCGTCCCGGCGGTCACCGAGCGCGCCCCCGTCACCGTCGATCGCACCGCCGGCGCCGGCGCGTTCGACCTCACCCGCAAGGTCGAGCTGCTGCTCGACACCTGGGCGTCCGAGCCCCCGCCCGTCCTTCGCACCGGCGGGCTGGGGGTGCGTGACCTGCGCCGGCTGCCGGACCTGCTCGACACCGACGAGGCCGGCGCCGCGCTGATCGCCGAGGTGGCCTACGCCGCCGGGCTGGTCTCGGCCAGCGAGGACCTCGACGAGGTGTGGCTGCCCACACCGGAGTTCGACGCGTGGCGGCGCGAGGACCCGGCCCGGCGCTGGGCCGTGCTCGCGCACGCCTGGCTCAGCACCAGCCGGGTCGCCGGGCTGGCCGGCAGCCGCGACGAGAAGGACCGGCCCATCGCGCCGCTCGGCCGCGACCTCGAGCGCCCGGCCGCGCCCGAGGTGCGCCGGCTGGTGCTCGAGGAGCTGGCCGGGCTGCCGGCCGGCTGGGCGCCCGATCTCGTCGGTGTGCTCGCCGTCCTGCAGTGGCGGCGGCCGCGCCGGGCCGGCCGGTTCCGCGACGACCTCGTCCGGTGGACGCTGCGCGAGGCCGAACAGCTCGGGCTCACCGGTATGGGCGCTCTGGCGTCGTTCGCGCGGCCGTTCCTCGAGGGCCGGGCCGGCGAGCGCGCCGTCGTGGCGGCGGCCGAGGCGGTGCGGGCGAGCCTGCCGCAGCCGCTCGACCACGTGCTGCTGCAGGCCGACCTGACGGCCATCGCGCCCGGCCCGCTGCGCACCGACCTCGAGCGCGAGCTGAGCCTCATCTCCGACGTCGAGAGCCGCGGGGGCGCGTCGGTGCACCGGTTCACGGCCGGGTCGCTGCGCCGGGCGCTCGACGCCGGCCGGTCGGCGGCGGACGTGCACGCGTTCCTCGCCGCCATCTCGCGCACCCCGGTCCCGCAGCCGCTCACGTATCTCGTCGACGACGTCGCCCGCACGCACGGGCAGCTGCGCGTCGGCACCGCGTCGGCCTTCGTCCGCTGCGACGACGAGACCGTGCTGGCCGCCATCATGGCCGACCCACGCTCGTCCAGCCTGGGACTGCGCCGGCTGGCCCCGACGGTGCTGGCGTCGAGCATCGCCGCGAACTCCCTGGTCGAGCGGCTGCGCCAGCTCGGCTTCAGCCCGGTCCCCGAGGCCGCCGACGGCTCCATCGTCATCGGCCGCTCGATGCCCCGACGGGCGACGACGCGGTTCGCGCCGCGGGCGGCGCTGGCCGAGCTGACGGCGCCCGAAGAGACCCTGCTGGGCGCGGCGGTCCGCGCGCTGCGGGCCGGCGACCGGTCCCGCGCCGAAGGCCCGGCCGACGGCACGCCGGCACGACTGGGCCGCACCACCGCCGCCGCCACGCTCGCCGACCTGCGCGACGCGCTCGAGACCGGCGCCACGGTCTGGATCGGCTACGTCGACCAGCACGGCGCCACGACCGAACGGCTCGTCGACCCCGCCCGCATCGAGGGCGGCTGGCTGTCGGCCTTCGACCACCGCAGCGGCGAGGTCCGCTCCTTCGCCGTCCACCGCATCAGCGGCGTCGCCCCGGTCGGCGCCGCCTGACGGCAGGCGCCGCCACAGCCCAGTCCCGATCGCGACGACGCGGGCCGGCTCAGATCCAGCCGCGGTGGGCCGCCTCGACCACGAGCCCGATCCGGGTCGTCGTCCCCAGACGCTCCTGCAGCTCGGTGATGCGCCGCTGCACGGTGCGCCGCCCGACCCCGAGCTGGCGGCCGATCGCGTCGTCCTTGATGCCGGACGCCACCAGCCCGAGCAGCAGGTGCTCGTCCGGGCCGAGGATGTCGTCGACGCCGTCGGGTCGGGCCAGGTTCACCGTCGCCGCCGAGTTCCACAGGGTCTCGAACAGCGCGCACAACGCGTCCAGCAGCGACGACGCGTGGATCACCAGGGCGCCGGTGCTCTCCCGCACGCGCAGCGGCATCATCGCGACCTCGCGGTCGGCGATGGCGAGCTTCATCGGCAGCTCGGCCATGCACCGGGCCTCCTCGCCGGCGGACAGCAGCTCCGTCAGCGCCCGCACCTTCGCCGGCTCCTCGAGCGCCTGCCGGTCGTAGAGCCCGCGGTAGCGCACCCCCCGCTCCAGCATGCGCAGCTCGATGTCGATGTTGCCCTCGATGGACCCGACGTACGGCGGCTTGTCGAAGACCATGACCTCCGAGCGCGCCGACAGCTGCAGCTGCTCGAACCGCTGCACGATGGCGGCCGGCTCCGTGACCAGCTGCAGCGCGTCGGCCGCCGACGAGACCAGCATGCTCTCGCGGTACCGGTGCTGCAGCTCGTGCACCTCGGTGCGGACGGACTGCAGCTCCTGCTGGCGGTGCAGGAGCAGCGGCTCGAACGCGACCTCGGGCGGCACCGCGGTGAACCGGGGCGGCCGGGTGGTGGTGCGCCCGGCCAGCCCGGCGGCCTCCAGCGACTGAACGGCGGGCAGCACGTGGCGCTCGTCCTGACCGAGCCGGCGCGCGAGGTCGGCGCCGGTGGCCGGGCCGAGGTCGAGCAGGGCGCGGTAGACCGACTCCTCGGCCTCGCTCAGGCCGATGGCCGACAGCCGTCGGCGGCTCGCGGCACCGTCGCTCTGCAGTGTCATAACTGTGACGTGACTCTAGTGCGTCACGCGTGAACCGGTGCTGAGCGACGGCGGCAGCCGCTACGTTCACCGGCAAACGTCGGCATTGCCCCCTTTGTGTGCCCTGCGCCCGCACCCCGGCGGCGGGCCCACGAGGCCCGTGACCGAGGAGACCCCCGTGAGGCACGACTCCCCCCGTCGCCGCTGGCTCGCGACCGCCCTGGCCCTGTTGTCCCTGACGGCGCCGGCGGCGGCGCCGTCGACGGCCGCCCCCGAGCCGCCGTCGCCGTCCGCCGACGCCGGCGACAAGGTCGACACCACCCTGTCGCGCCGGCTCGACGACGGCGCCACGGCCGACTTCCTCATCTCCTTCGAGCAGCGGGCCGACCTGACCGCCGCGGCCGCCGTCGACGACTGGGCCGAGCGCGGCGCCGCCGTCGTCGACGCGCTGCGGCGCACCGCCGACCGCAGCCAGCGCGCCGTCCGCCGCCAGCTGGACGCGGCCGGCGTCGAGTACCGCGCCTTCCACGCCTCGAACGTCATCTATGTCGTCGACGGCACGGCCGAGCTCGCCACGCGGCTGGCCGGCCGGGCCGAGGTCGCCGAGATCGAGCCGGCCCGCACGTACGCGCTGCCCGAGCCGCGGCAGGACGTCGCGCCACTGGCCGCGACCACGGCGGCCGTCGAGTGGGGCGTCGCCGACATCCGCGCCGACGACGTGTGGGCCGACTTCGGCACGAAGGGCGAGAACGTCGTCGTCGCCAGCATCGATACCGGGGTCGAGTTCGACCACCCGGCGCTCGTCGGCCAGTACCGCGGCACCAACGGCGACGGCACGTTCGACCACGACCACAACTGGTACGACCCGGCGAAGATCTGCGCCGGCAGCACGCCACAGCCGTGCGACAACAACGGCCACGGCACGCACGTCACCGGGACCATGACCGGTACCGGCGAGGGCGCGCAGATCGGCGTCGCGCCCGGCGCCCGCTGGATCGCGGCGAAGGGCTGCGAGAGCGACGGCTGCACGGACTTCTCGTTGCTGGCCTCCGGCGAGTGGATGCTGGCGCCCACCGACGTCGACGGCGACGACCCGCGGCCGGACCTGCGCCCGCACATCGTGAACAACTCGTGGGGCGGCGGCACGACCGCCCGCTGGTACGACGACCTGGTCGAGGCGTGGGTCGCCGCGGGCATCTTCCCCGCGTTCGCGAACGGCAACTCCGGCCCGTCGTGCGGGTCGGCGGAGAACCCGGGCAACGGCGCGGGCACGTACAGCGCCGGCATGTACGACATGGACCACGTCATCGACCCGCAGTCCAGCCGCGGCCCCGGCTACCAGGGCGAGACCAAGCCGGACATCGCCGCGCCGGGCGTGCAGATCCGCTCGTCGCTGCCCGGCGACACGTACGCCAGCTGGAGCGGCACGTCCATGGCGACGCCGCACGTGTCCGGCGCGGTCGCGCTGCTGTGGTCGTCGTCGCCGATCGTGCTCGGCGACGTCGAGGCCACGCGCACGCTGCTGGACGAGAAGGCGATCGACACCGACGACACCAGCTGCGGCGGCACCCCCGAGAACAACAACGTCTTCGGCGAGGGGCGGCTGGACGTCTACGCGGCGGTCGAGGCGGCGCCGCGCGGCGACACCGGCGTGCTGCGCGGCACCGTCACCGACGCCACCGGCGCGGGCCTTGGCGGCGTCACCGTCGCCGTCGCGGGCCCGGCGAACCGGCGGCTCGGCACGGCGCCGGACGGGACGTGGTCGGTGCAGGTGCCGGTCGGCGACTACGACGTGACCGCGTCGCTCTTCGGGCACGACGACGGTGCCGGCTCGGCCGCCGTCCGCACCGGCGAGACGACGACGCTGGACCTGACGCTGACGCCGCGGCCGACGGCGACCCTGACCGGCACCGTCACCGAGGGCTCGGACCACGGCTGGCCGCTCTACGCCACGATCACCGTCGACGGCGTCCCCGACGGCACCTACTACACGAACCCCGTCGACGGCAGCTACGCCATCGACCTGCCCGCGGGTGACAGCTACGACGTCACCGTCGAGGCCGCTGCTGCGGGCCTGACGCCGTCGACCACCACCGTCGATCTGGCCGGCGCCACGACCCATGACGTCGCGCTGGCCGCGGACGAGTACGCCTGCACCGCGCCGGGCTACGAACAGCGCGACCGCGTCGTCACCTACACCGAGACGTTCGACCCGGACACGGCGCCGCCCGGCTGGTCCGTGGCCGACCACGTGGGCAACGGTCAGGTCTGGCGGTTCCCGCACGACGACTGGAACCGCACCGGCGGCGAGGGCAACTTCGCCTCGGTCTTCAGCGCGCTCTACGGTCCCGACGGCCGCCAGGACACCGACCTGGTGTCGCCCGTCATCGACCTGACCGGTGTCGACGTGCCGGCGCTCTGGTTCAAGACCGACTACTCGTCCGACGCCGACATCGGCGTCGACCTGTCCGTCGACGGCGGCGCCACCTGGGCCACCGTCTGGTCGCACAGCGGCTCCGAGGGCATCTACGAGGAGGAGGTGCAGGTGCCGATCCCGGCGGCGGCCGGCCAGCCGGACGTACGGGTCCGGTTCACGTTCGCCTCGGCATTCAACGGCTGGTGGCAGGTCGACGACGTCGTGCTCGGCCGGCGCGACTGCGCCACCGTCGACGGCGGGCTGCTGACCGGCCACGTGGTCGACGCCAACACCGAGACGCCGATCGTCGGGGCGACGGTGACCGGCGCGGCCGACCCCGCGCTCACCGTCAGCACCGTCGCCACGCCGGACGACCCGGGCCTCGGCGACGGGTTCTTCTGGACCTTCGTCCCCGGCCCCGGCGAGCAGGCGTTCACCGGCGCGCGCACCCGCTACAGCGACACGACGGTCGTGGTCGACGTCGCGGCCGACACCGTCACGCCGGTCGAGTTCGCGCTGCCGGCGGGAAGGCTGGACATCCGCGAGGACCGGGTCGACGGCGCCGTCGTGCTCGGCGGGACGGCGACGGCGACCGTCACGGTCGCGAACGACGGCAGCGCGCCGGCCACGCTGGACCTCACCGAGCGCCCGGGCGTCAGCGCGCCGGCCGCCGCCGGTGCGGGCGCGCCGGTCCAGCGGGTGAGCGGCACCTTCACCGCCGGCCCGGAGGTCGCGGGCGGCACCGGCACCGCCGGCACCGCACCGGCCGGCGAGCCGATCGCCCCGTGGGCGCTGCTGGCCGACTACCCGTCCCCGATCTGGGACAGCGCGGTCGACGTGCTCGACGGCCGGGTGTACTCCGTCGGCGGCGGGACCGGGTCCGGCGCGACGAACGCCGCCTACGTGCACGACGGCGACGGCGAGTGGGAGGCGATCGCGCCGCTCCCCCGGGCCCGGCAGCGGCCGATGGGCGGCTTCCTGCACGGCAGGTTCTACGCGGCCGGCGGCTGGAGCAGCACCGGCGCCACCCGCGTCGACGTCGACGTCTACGACCCGCGCACCGACACCTGGTCGCCCGGCCCGGCGATGCCGAAGGCCGTGACCAGCGCGGGCTGGGCCGTCATGGACGACATGCTCTACGTCGTCGGCGGTTGTCCCGGCGACTGCGGCAGCGCCGAGGTGCTGCGGCTCGACGCCGCGGCCGGGCAGTGGGAGCGGGTGGCCGACTACCCGGAGGAGACCGCGCTGGTGTCCTGCGGCGCCATCGACCACAAGCTCTACTGCGCGGGCGGCGCACGCGGCGAGTCGCTGCGGGAGCTGACCTCCGCCTACGTCTACGACCCGGCCGGCGACACCTGGACCGAGCTGGCCGAGCTGCCGACCGGGCTGTGGGGATCGGCGTACGCGGCGGCCGACGGCAAGCTGATCGTGTCCGGCGGCGTCACCGACCGCAACAGCGCGATCACCAACGAGGGGTTCGCCTACGACCCCGCCACCGACACCTGGGCGCCGATCCCGAACGCCCCGCAGGCGGTGTACCGGGCCGGCAGCGCCTGCGGCTTCCACACCGTCGGCGGCAGCACCGGTCCGGGCACGACCAGCGCCACGGCCGTCCTGCCGGGCTGGGCGAACTGCGGCTCCGGCGACGCCGTCGGCTGGCTGGCCGCGGACCCGCCGGCACTGACGCTCGCACCCGGCGCGTCGGCGCGGGTCACGCTGACGTTCGACGCGTCGGCGCTGGAGCAGCCCGGCGCGGTGTCCGCCGCCCTGGTGCTGCGCGACGACACCCCCTACGACGCCGCCGCGGTCCCCGTCCACCTGACGGTGTCGGCACCGTCGACGTGGGGACGGCTGACCGGGACGGTGCTCGGCCGGTCCTGCGCCGGGACCACGACGCCGCTGCCCGGAGTCGTCGTGCAGCTCGACGGCGCGACCGGCTCGCGCACCCTGGTGTCCGGCGCCGACGGGCGGTATGCGACCTGGTTCGACACCGCCGCCAACCCCGTCGGCGCCGTCGTCGTCAAGAGCGGCTACCAGCCGCAGACCGCCGAGCTGCGGGTCCGGCCCGGCCGCGACACCGTCCGCGACTTCACCCTCCGCCAGACCGGATGCGGCCGATGACCGCCCGGCGCGATCGACAGGGAGCACCGATGAACCGACGGCGTCGAGGCAGCATCGCGGCCGGGATCTCGGCCGCGCTCCTGGCTGCCGCCCTGACCCCGGCGGCGGCCGCAGCCGACACCGTCACCGTCACCGGCATCGTCCGGGACGGGTCCGGTCAGGGCTGGCCGCTGTGGGCGGACGTGACGGTCGACGGCGTGAGCGCGGTGAGCGACCCGGCGACCGGCGCGTTCTCGCTCTCGCTGCCGCCGGGCACGCACACCGCGACGGTGACCAGCCGGTATCCCGGCTATCCGGCGACGACGGTGTCGCTGTCCGGATCCGATGCGGAGATCGCGCTCGAGGTCGACCCGGTCCGCTGCTTCGCCCCCGGCTACGCGCTGGTGTCCGACGGCGTCGCCGCGGGCTTCGACGACGGGCTGCCCGCGGGCTGGACGGTCACCGACGAGGTCGGCGACGGTGAGAACTGGCGGTTCGACGACCCCGGCGAGCGCGGCAACCTCACCGGCGGGCGGTCCGGGTTCGCGATCGTCGACGGCGAGTTCTACGGCTACGTGACCCGGCAGGACACCTCCCTGGTGACGCCCGTGCTCGACCTGACCGGCGTCGCGGAGCCGGCGATCGGGTTCGCGCACCACTTCGACACCTGGGTCTGGGACGAGCCGGGCGGTATCGCCGACGTCGACCTCTCGCTGGACGGCGGCGCCACCTGGGAGACGGTGTGGCACCGCGTGGAGCCCGTGTACGGCCCGGCGACGGAGCTGGTGCCGATCCCGCAGGCGGCCGGCCGTACCGACGTGCAGGTACGGTTCCGCTACCACGAGGGCCCCTACACGGCGGCCAACGGCTGGCAGCTCGACGACGTGTTCGTCGGCAACCGCAGCTGCGACCCCGTCGACGGCGGGCTGGTGGCCGGGCACGTGACGGACGGCAACACCGGGCTCGCCGTGGCGGGCTCGTCCGTCACGGCCGGTGACGGTGCGGCGGCGACCACGGACGGCGACGGGTTCTACTGGATGTTCGTGCCCGGCGCCGGCTCCCATGCGGTGACGGCGGCGCGACTGCAGTACCAGGACGGGTCGTCGTCGGTTCGGATCGAGCCCGGGACGACGGCGACGGCGGACTTCGAGCTGGGCGCCGGGATGCTGACCACCAGCGTGGCGTCGGTGTCGGCGGCGGCCGGCCTCGGCGAGGGCGCCACCGCCACGGTCACCGTCACCAACGAGGGCACCGCCCCGACCGCCGTCACCCTGGCGGAGCGTCCGGTGTCGTTCGTGCCGAACACGACCGGGCATCCGCGGACGACGGGGTCGGCGTCGGCCGGCGTGGCCGCGGCGGCCGGGCCGGGCGCGCCGGTCTGGGAGGCCCTGCCGGACTACCCGATCAACATCGTCGACAACGTCGCCGGACTGCACGAGGGCCGCCTCTACTCGGTCGGCGGCGAGTCCGGCTTCGACTACGCGACCACGCGCGGCTTCGTCCTCGACCCGGCGTCGGGTGAGGGCTGGCAGCCGCTGCCGGCCATGCCGCACGGGCGCGGCGGCCCCGCCGGCGAGTTCGTCGACGGCAGGCTCTACGTGACCGGCGGGCGCGAGCCGGGCATCTACGAGAGCGGCATCTCGCCCGGCACCGACGTCTACGACCCGGCGACCAACAGCTGGACCACCGAGCCGGGCGCCCCGGTCCCCGTCCAGATGGCCGGCAGCTTCGTGCTCGACGGGCTCATGTACGTCGTCGGCGGCTGCCTCAGCGACGAGGACGAGGACTGCGGCACCGACGACGTGTTCCGCTACGACCCTGCGGCCCGGGAGTGGGAGCAGCTGGCCGACTATCCGGAGCCGATCGCCGAGCCCGCCTGCGGCGCCATCGAGGCCAAGGGCTACTGCGCCGGCGGCCTGGTCCTGCGCGGCCCGACGAAGACCGCGGCGTACGCGTACGACCCGAAGATGGACACGTGGACCGCGGTGGCGCCGCTGCCCATGGAGCTCTCCGGCGCCGCCCACACCGTCGCCGACGGCAGGCTGCTGGTGTCGGGCGGGGTCAGCGGCGGCCGGTACCACGACTCCACCAACGCCGGCTTCGCCTACGACCCGGTCGCCGACGCGTGGTCGGAGCTGCCGGCCGCGGTCAACGCGCTGGCCCGCGGCGGCAGCACGTGCGGCTTCCACCGCGTCGGCGGCGGCAACGCCGGCTACTCCGGCCGCCCGTTCGTCGAGACGCTGCCCGGCTACACCGACTGCGGCTCCGACCGCGACGCGTCCTGGCTGTCGCTCTCGGCGTCGGCGGGACCGGCGCCCACGCTGGCGCCGGGCGAGAGCCTGGAGGTGACGGTGTCGCTCGCGGGCTCGTCCGCCGACGGGCCCGGCGCGTACACCGGCGCGCTGCTCGTCCGCGGCGACGACACCCCGTACGACCAGCGCGAGGTCGCCGTCGCCTTCGACACGGCGGCGCCGCGCTCGTGGGGTGCGGTGGCGGGGACGCTGTCCGGCCGGACCTGCAACGGCTCCGTCGTGCCGCTCGCCGGGACCGAGGTCTGGATCGACGGCCGCGACGAGTCGCACACCCTCCGCACCGACGCCGCCGGCCGCTACGTGCTGTGGCTCCCGGTGCGGCAGAACCCGCTGCGCCTCGTCGCCGGCGACGACACCTGGATCCCGCGGACGGTGTCGGCCCGGGTGGCGCCCGGCAAGGTCACCGACCTCGACGTGGTCCTGCGCCACATCGCCTGCCCCTGAGCTCCGGCCCGTGATCATCCAGGATCGACCCCGTCATGGCGTGGTCGATCCTGGATGTTCTCGAGCCCGCCCGTCAGCCGTCGAGCCAGGGGTCGTCGGGCCGTTCGCGGTCGAAGGTGGGCCGGGGGTCCTCCCAGTAGCCGCGGGTGAAGTCGGGCACCTTGACCGCCTTGATGCGCCCGCCCTTCATCGACTCGTGGCTGAGCGGGATGACCGAGCACCAGGCCGCGGAGTCGTAGACGTCGATGTCGGGCGTCATGCCCAGCCGCATGAGCTGGACGAGGCGGAAGATGGCGATGAAGTCGCCGCCGCCGTGGCCGCCGTACTGGTCGGCGAGGTCCTCCAGCGCCGGCCACAGCCAGTGGTCGTGCTCGGCCATGATCGCGTTGTAGGCCGAGCCGGTCCGCCAGGAGTGATCGTCGTGCCCGAGCGACTCGAGGTAGATGCGCGAGTTGTCGAGCTCGACGACGCCGCTGGTGCCCGTCAGCGTGGTCTCGCGGCTGTACGGGTGCGGCGAGTTGACGTCGTGCTCGACCCGGATCATCAGGCCGTTCGCCGTCTTGATGAGGGCGGTGTGGCGGTCGCCGGAGATGTACTCGTCGTCGTCCCAGGACGAGTGGTCCGGGCCGACGCGCGGGTCGTTCTCGCGGAAGAGCGCGAGGTTCATCGGCGGGGTGGCGACGGCGACGAGCTCGGCGAAGCGGTCGCCGCGGTTGATGCCCATGGTCGCGGAGACGGGACCGAGCCCGTGCATCGGATAGTGCAGCGCGTTCATGCGGGTCTGCCAGCGCCGCCGCCAGTGCTCCGGGTGGTAGGCGCCGCCGAAGAGGTATGGCCAGCGCAGGTCGTGGACGTACCCGCCGGACGCGTGCTGCAGGTCGCCGAACAGGCCGGCCCGGGCCATGGTGAACATGCGCAGCTCGGGCCGGAAGTAGTTGACGTTCTCGAGCAGCATGCAGTGCTTGCCGGTCCGCTCCGACGTGCGCACGAGATCCCAGATCTCGTCCAGGTGCGGCGAGATGGGCAGCTCGACGGCGACGTGCTTGCCGTGCTCCATGGCGGCCTTGGCCTGTGGGTAGTGCCACTCCCACGGGGTCGCGACGTAGACGAGGTCGATGTCGTCGCGGCGGACCAGGTTGAGGAAGTCCTCCTCGCCGCCGGAGTAGCCGACCGGCTCGTTGTCCTGGAAGCCCTGCGCCATGATGCGGCCGATGGTGCGGCTGACCCGCTCCGGCCGGATGTCGCAGACGGCGGTGACGTTCGACACGGCCCCCCAGCGGACGTCCTGGCCGCCGCCGCGCTCACCGACGCCGATGAGGCCGACGCGGACGTGCTCGAATCCCTCGAACGGCACCTCGGCCATGGACCGCTCGCGCCCCTTGATGCGCGGCGGCTCCCGTCGCACGTCGTCGGAGCTGCCGGATGCGGCGGCGGTGCCGGCGGCGGTCCCGCCGAAGCCGGCGGCAGCGCCCAGCGCGGCGCCGGTCCTGATGATGTCGCGGCGGGAGGGTCGATACCTGTGCGGAAGGGCCACCCGAATCACTCCCCTGATCGATCATGCAAACTTTCACCGGGTAACGAGCAGTATTCGTCACACAATCAGTAAGCACAAGGGTCAAAGGAGGACAAAAAGATCTCGGTCAAGCCGCGCGCAGCACGTCGAGCAGCCGGGCGGTCTCCGCGGCCAGCGCCTCGCGGCCGGCGGACACGTAGCGACGCGGGTCGACCAGGGCGGCGTCGCCGTCGAGCCGGCCGCGCACCGCGCCGGTGAACACCGCGTTGAGGTGGGTGGCGATGTTGACCTTGGTCATCCCGGCCGCCACCGCCTTCGTCAGCTCCTCGTCGGGCACGCCGGACGAGCCGTGCAGCACCAGCGGGACCGGGACGGCGGCGCGCAGGGCGGCGACGAGGTCGTGGTCGACGACGGCGTCGCGCGTGCGCATGGCGTGCGAGGTCCCGACGGCGACGGCGAGGGAGTCGACCCCCGTGGCCTCGACGAACGCGACCGCCTCGGCGGGGTCGGTGCGCGCGCCGGGCGCGTGGACGCCGTCCTTGCCGCCGACCTCGCCCAGCTCGGCCTCGACGGCGACCCCGCGCGCGTGGCAGTGGTCGACGACGGCGCGCGTGGCGGCGACGTTGTCGGCGTAGTCGAGCGTCGACGCGTCGAACATGACGCTGGTGACGCCCAGCTCGACCGCCTCGTGCACCAGCGCGGCGTCCTCGGCGTGGTCCAGATGCACCACGACCGGCACCGCCGCCGCGCGCGCCACGGCCAGGGTCCCGACGGCGATCGGCTCGAGCGCGCCGTGGTAGCGCACGCAGTTCTGGCTGATCTGCAGGACGACGGGGGCAGCCGCCCGTTCCGCGCCGGTCACCAGCCCTTCGGCGTGCTCGAGCAGGATCACGTTGAAGGCGCCGATGCCCCCGCCCCGTGCCACGGCCCGGCCGTACAGCTCCGTCATCGAGGTCAGTGTCATTCCACTCGCTCCGCATGCAGGGTGGGCAGGAACCGTTCGTAGGCGGCGAGGTCGACCTCGCCCGCGGCCGCGGCCAGCACGGCGGCGGCTCCGAGCGCGGCGGCGTCGGCCAGCACCTCGGGCCAGGGCGTGCCCGCGACCAGGCCGCGGACCAGGGCCGCGACTGTGGCATCGCCGGCGCCGGTGGGGTTGCCGGACACGCCGGGGACGCCGGCCACCCGCCAGACGGCGCCGTCGCCGCCGGACCCGCCGAGCCCCAGCAGGCCGTCGGCGCCCAGTGACACCACCACCCGCCGGGCCCCGAGCGCGAGCAGCCGCCCGGCCGCGCCGCTGACGCCGTCGTCGCCGGGAAGTGCTTCGGCCAGCTCGTCGGCGTTGGGCTTGACCAGCGCGGGACCGCTCCCCGCCACCGAGAGCAGCGCCGGCCCGGAGGTGTCGGCGACGGCAGGCACCCCGGCGGCGCGGGCGGCCGCGACCAGCCGGGGCAGCAGGTCGTCCGGCGCGCCCGCGGGGAGGCTGCCCGACACCACCAGCGCGACGGCGTCGGCGAGCTCCTCGGTCACCGCGGCCACGACCGCCGGCCACTCATCGGCCGACAGGGCCCGGCCGGGTTCGTTGAAGGCCGTGGCCGCACCGGCGTCGTCGACGACGGTGACGGTGCGGCGGGTCTCGGCGGCGACGGGCACGGGCCGGACGGCGTGCCCGCCGGCCCGTAGCGCCTCGGCCAGCCCGGCACCGGCGGGCCCGCCGAGCGGCGCGACGACCACCGCCGGCACCCCGAGCGCGTGCAGCACCCGGGCGACGTTGACGCCCTTGCCGCCCGGCCGCTCCACCGGGTCGCTCACCCGGTGGCTGGCACCGGGCACCAGCGACCCGACCCGGTACGTGACGTCCACCGCCGGGTTCGGCGTGACGCACACGACGCGGCTCACGCGATCAGCTCCCGGGCCAGCAGGCCGGCGCCCACGCACCCGGCGCGGTCGCCCAGCTCGGCGGCCACGATGCGCGGCGGCCGCTGGAACGTCAGCCGCGCCTTCAGCCGGGCGGCCAGCGGCTCCAGCACGAGGTCGGCCGACTCGCCCAGCCCGCCG
>NZ_SMKL01000022.1 GCF_004348545.1 Jiangella ureilytica
CCGCCCCCCTGGCCGGGTCAAAAGGCGGCGGGGGGGTGCCGCCGAGAGGCATCGTGCCCAGCGTCCCGAGGGGCCAAACACACGTGAGGAACTTTTAATCCGGGAGGCGCGACCGACCTGTTGCGGGGCGGTCTCGGATCCAGATCGATATCCTCGTACCTCGTGGACAACGACGACCACCCCGCGACCGCGGCGTTCTTCGACCTCGATAAGACGATCATCGCGAAGTCGAGCACGCTGGCCTTCTCCAGGAGCTTCTACCAGGGCGGTCTGATCAACCGCCGAGCCGTGCTGCGCAGCGCGTACGCTCAGTTCGTCTACCTCGTGGGCGGCGCCGACCACGACCAGATGGAGCGGATGCGCGAGTACCTGTCCGGCCTGGTCACCGGCTGGGACGTGCAGGTCGTCAAGGACATCGTCGCCGAGACGCTGCACACCATCGTCGACCCCATCGTCTACGACGAGGCGGTCACGCTCATCGAGGAGCACCACCTCGCCGGCCGCGAGGTCGTCGTGGTCTCGTCGAGCGGTGCCGAGGTGGTCGAACCGATCGGCGAGATGCTCGGCGCCGACCGCGTCATCGCGACCCGCATGGTCGTCGGCGACGACGGCAGGTACACCGGCGAGATCGACTACTACGCGTACGGCGCGAACAAGGCCGAGGCCATCCGCGAGCTGGCCAAGGACCAGGGTTACGACCTCGCCCGCAGCTACGCCTACACCGACTCCGTGACCGACCTGCCCATGCTCGAGGCGGTCGGCCACCCGTACGCCGTCAACCCCGACCGCGCGCTGCGCAAGGCCGCCGCCGACCACGGCTGGCCCGCCATCGTCTTCTCGAAGCCGGTCGCGCTGCGCCAGCGCGCCTCGATCCGCGACGCGCCGAAGCCCGCGATCGCCGCGGCGGCGATCAGCGCCGGAGCAGCCGCAGCCGGGTTGGCGTGGTACGCCGTCCGCCGCCGGCGATCCTGATGAGGAGTCACGGCGCAACCCGCGGTGCCGCCGTGGTCACCTGAGAGGTTCAACCCGGGACCACGTTCGTTGCAGCCGCGGCGTCCGCTGACACAGCCCGCCGGGCGGACGTCCGCCACAGCCGCCGCGTCCCCAGCCGCCGCGTCCGCCGTCGCCGCGTCGCCGTCGCGCTCGCGCCGAGCGCGCAACCCGCTGCGCGACCACAATCGACCGGACTAATCGCCCACCTCGCCGATCTCGCGCGCCCGATCGCGGTAGTAGGCGGCCTCGTCGTCGCGTCCGAGCTCGTACAGCACCTCGCCGAGGCGGGCCATGGCCGGACCGTGGCCCGCGTCGGCGGCGCGGCGGTAGAACCGTTCCGCCGACTCGTACTCACGCCGCTCGACGTACGCGTCGGCGAGGAACATCCAGTTGGAGATGTTGCCCGCGGACGGGTCCGTGACCTGTCCCGAGTCGTGAGCCGACTGAGCCGGACCGACCGCGCGTCTCACCGGCAGCCGCGAGCTGCTGATGATGAGCGCCGCCGAGATGACACCGCAGGCCGCCAGGATCGCCGCCGAGGCGGCGGTGGAGATCTGGACGTCCATCGCGATGGCCACGATCAGGGCAGCGAGCAGCAGCACGACGCCGGCCAGAACGATCCACATGACGTATCTGAGCCGGTTCCCCCGGTTCACCATGGTTTCCGATCATGGCCCCCAAGGGCAGACCTCGCAAACGGAACGAACCGTGACCCCTCTGTGCTGTGCGAAACGAGCCACTTCGCGCAACAATCGGTTTCATGAGCGAGGACGACCGTTCCGAGCCGCTCCAGCTCGGCACCATGCGTCCGGCCGACGACCGGGACGACGACGCCGGCCCGACGCCGGCCTGGCAGCGGTGGGGCGGCCTGGGCGCCGCGTTGATCCTCGGCGCCGTCATCGGGATCGTCGCCAACAACGCCCGCAACGACGCCGCCGAGTACAGCGAGGTCGACCTCGTCCGCGGCACGGTCGACGTCGAGTACGGCTCGCCGCTCTCGTCGAATGCGCAGCGGCTCACCGTCAACCTCGTCAACAGCGGGCCGCGCGAGGTCGAGATCCTCTCCGTCGACGTCGACGGCTTCACCGCGGTCACGGGCGAGGACGGCGACGAGGACCAGCAGTCCGTCACCGCCGCGCCTGGCGAGTGGGTCCGGGTGGGGACCGACGTCGAGGCCGACTGCGACACCCGCCCGCCGGGGACGCTGCGGGTCCACGTGCGCACCGGGACCGGCGAGCAGACCGTCGTCGTGGCCGGTCAGCCCGGCGACGACCAGCTGATCTGGGCCTGGCAGGGCGGCTGCGACTCCTCCGCCGGCACGGGCGTCTTCATCGGCGACACCCGGACCATCGAGGCCGATGCCAGCGGGGCCCGCATCATGCTGCCGGTGACCAACGGCGCCCAGGACCCGCTCACCGTCACGGCCATGGAGACGACGACCCCGGGCTTCACCATGCAGACCGACCCGCTGCCGGTCGATGTCGAGGCCGGCGGCACCGTGCAGGTAGAGACGCTGTGGACGGTGACGGACTGCGAGGCCGCCGCGCGGTTCTCCGAGGCGACCGTCGCCGTCAACATCCACAACGAGTCCATGGACACCCGGGTGTCGCAGCCGCTGGACAATCCGACGTTGATCGAACTGGTCCGGCTCGCCGTCCGGGTCTGCGAAACGTAAAGATCTCCCCGTTGCCCTTTCGCCCACGCCGCGCGATGGCCTACACATGAGGTACGGACCGAAAGGTCCACAGCACGGCGGAGGGAACCCACGCGGCGATCAACCCATGTACGGGCAGTCGTTCCGGGAATGCCGGGGCGACGGACGAGATGCACGCTCTGGTACCCCTGTTCAGCCGTGTCAGCGGCGGCGCCCTACCTCACGCGGGGCGCCGCTCGCATGTGCGCCGGACCTAGGCCCGCGTCGCCTCGGCCAGCGTGAGCCCCGCCTCGGCCCCACGGGCATACGCGTCGGCGCAGTGCCGGATCCAGGCGCTCACGCCGTCGGGCCGGCCGTCCGCGTAGGCCTGGGCCAGCGGCTCGTAGGCGCGGGCCAGCGCGAGGTGTCCGGCCTCGGGGACGCTCACCGCCTTCGTGTCGACGCCCAGCGCGACGAGCACGACCCGCTCGGCGGCCCGCGCCACCACGCCGTCGGCCGTCCCGAACGTCCGCAGCGCCAGCAGCTCGCCGTGCGCCAGCGCGGCGACGACCACCCCCGGAGCCGCCGTCGGCGCCGTCGCCAGCCGCAACAACTGGTCGAGCCGGACGGCGTCGGCGCCGGCCCGCGGCCGGCCCAGCCGGTCGGGATCGTCGACGAGGTCGCGTGCGGCCAGCACGTGCAGCCGCGCCAGCGCCTGCCGCGGCGACCGGCTCCACACCTGCGCGAGCTCGGGCACCTCGGCCGTCACGCGCAGCGCACCCTGGAGCACCGGATCGTCGACGGCGTCCGGGTCGCCTCCGTCGAGGGTCGCCGACGCTCGCGCACCTCGCAGCGCCGACTCCGACGCGACCCGGCCGGCGTCGCGGCGCAACGCCCGATGCCGCAGCAGCGCGTCGATCGAGCTGCGGGCCTGCGCGGCGGCGGCGCCCACGCCGGTGAGCGTCAGCACCCCCGCGAACGGATCGTCCATGCCGACAGCCTAGGGAGCGCGCGGTCGTCGGCGTCGCCTGGCACGATGGCGCGGACCCGCGAAGAACGGAGGATGCGTGACGACCATCGAGCCCTGGACGTCCGCCGAGTGGCTCGCGGCCGCGACGGGCTGGCTCGACGAGCAGCTCGCGGCGGCCGGTCGCACGCGCACCGGTCCCGTCACCCAGCCGCACGTGCGGCTCTGGGCCACGGCGCTCCGGGCGCCCACCGACGCCGGACCGGTCTGGCTCAAGGCACCCGGTTCCGAGACGGCGTTCGAGGTGCCGCTCTACGGACTCCTGGCGCAGGCCGCGCCCCGCTGGGTGCTCGTGCCCCTCGCCGCCGACGTCGAGCGCGGCTGGCTGCTGCTCCCCGACGGCGGCACCCCGCTCGGCGAGCAGGTCTGCGCCGACGACCTGCCCGGCGCCCTCGCCGAGGCGATCCCGCACTACGCCGAGCTGCAGCGCGACCTGTCCGGGAACGTCGCCGAGCTGCTGTCGTTCGGGCTGGCCGACATGCGCCCGCCGGCGCTGCCCGAGCGACTGGACCAGGCCCTCGAGGCCGTCGGCGCCTACCTCGGCCACCACGCCACCGACGACGACCGCGAGGTGCTGCGCCGGGCCGCCGCCGCGCGGCCGCTCGTCGAGGACTGGTGCGACCGGCTGGCCTCCGGCGCCGTGCCGGCCAGCCTCGACCACCACGACCTGCATGCCTGGAACGTCCTGGTGACGCCCGGAGGAACGCCGCGGTTCTACGACTGGGGCGACAGCGTCGTGGCGCATCCGTTCACGAGCATGCTCGTCACGCTCGGATTCCTCCGCCTGCAGCACCACCGGCCCGACGACGACCCCGGCGTGCGGCGCGTCCGCGACGCCTATCTCGAGGCGTTCGGCGACCTCGGCTCGCGGGACGAGCTGGTCGCGGAGCTGGATCTCGCCTGCCGTGCCGGGAAGGTCGCCCGCGTGCTGGTCTGGTTGCGCGGGCTCCGGCCGCAGGGCTTCGAGAACGCCGAGCCGTTCCAGCGGGCACCGGTGCAGGCGCTGGCCGCGATCCTCGCCGAGTCGCCCTTCGACCTCGGCGCCTGACCGCCGGCTGGGGCGTGACGCCTGATTGATCGGGTCGACGCGGCCGCAGGCGAGCAGGGCGAGAGCCGGTCCGGAGGTCCGGGACCGGCTCTCGGTTCGTCGTCGTGGTTGCTCGGGTGGGGCGCTCAGTAGCGCCCGCAGCCCCAGCCGGCGCCGGCGGCCTGACGCCACTCGTGCGCCGCCCGGCCCCACGGAGCGCCGCTCGAGGGACCCCAGCCCGGACGGGCGCCGCGCGGGGCGGGACCCCAGCCGGGACGCGCGCCACCGTCGTGCCCGTTGCCGTGCCACTCACCGTGCCACTGACCGTGCCGGCGCCGGCGGCGGCCAGGCCCGCCGAACAGGAACAGCATGCCGACGATGAACAGCAGCCAGGGCGCCGTCACGACGATGAGGAACAGCAGCCCGCCGATCGCCATGATCGCCAGCGGGAGCATGACCAGGAGCTTCGGCCACGGAGGCCGAGCCGCGCCGGCCGGGCGCCCCGACGGCCGGGACTCGGCGCTGACGGCGACCGGTTGCGGGAGGTCGGTGAAGAGCTCGTCGAGGTCGCCGGCGTAGCGGGCGGACCAGGCGCGGCCGGACCGCTCGTCGAACTCGTCCTTGGTGAGGCGGCCGGCGGCGAAGTGCTCGCCGAGGGCCGACACCGCGGCGTCGCGCTCGGCGTCGCCGACCCGGAACGCGCCGGGCACCTGGCCGGTCATCGCGGGTCACCCTCGGCGTCGTCGTCGCCGTCGGCAAGGATGCCGTAGAGCTTGCGCCGGGTGTCGGACAGCACGTCGCGGGCTCGGGCCTGCTGGTCGGGGCTGCCGGTCGCCATGATCTGCCACAGCGCCGACGCCGTCTGGCCGATGAGCGGCCGCAACCCGGCGGCGTCGTCGCCCTCGGCGTTCGCCGACATCGCCTCCCACGGCGCGTTGACCTCGGCCGCGTGCGCCCGGACGTACTCCTCGCCCTCGGGCGTCAGCCGGAAGACGCGGCGGCCGCCGTGGTCCTCGGCGCGGACGAGGCCCTCGTCCTCGAGCTGCTGCAGCGTCGGGTAGATGGAGCCGGGGCTCGGCTTCCACGCGCCGCCGCTGCGCTCGGCGATCTCCTGGATCATCTGGTAGCCGTTCATCGGCTGGTCGGCCAGCACGCCGAGGATCGCCGCGCGGATGTCGCCGCGCCGCGCCTTCGGACCGCGCCGGGCCCACGGCGGCGGGCCGCTCCACGGACCGGCCGCCCACGGCGGGCCGCCGCCCCAGGACCCGCGGCCACCGCCGCTGCCTCCGAACATGTCCCACGGCCCGAAGCCGTGGCCTCCGCGTCGTCCGTGCATCTCCGTCACCCACTCCGTCGAACTGTCGCGATACTCTGACGATATATCGTGACCGTTCTGAGAACAAGGCCCCGAAGAGCGTTAGAGTCACGAGGTGACGACCGACGAGTTCCGCCGGCGAGCCACGTCGTTCGGCGGCGTCGCCGACGTCTACGAGCGCGCCCGTCCCGGCTACCCGGCCGAGGCGGTCGCCTGGCTGACGGGCGACACTCCGGTCCGTGTCCTCGACCTCGGCGCGGGCACCGGCAAGCTGACCCGGTCGCTCGTCGCCGCCGGTCACGACGTCGTCGCCGTCGACCCGTCCGAGCCCATGCTGGCGCAGTTGCGGACGGCGCTGCCGGCGGTCGACGCTCGAGTGGGGTCGGCGGAACGGCTTCCGCTCGAGGACGCGTCGGTCGACGTCGTCACGGCCGGGCAGGCGTACCACTGGTTCGACCCGGCGGTCGCGCTGCCCGAGATCGCGCGCGTGCTGCACCCGGGCGGCCGGCTGGGCATCGTCTGGAACCTGCGCGACGACTCCGTCGGCTGGGTCGACGAGCTCTGGTCGATGTTCGGCGACCACGAGGGCCGGCGGGCCGACGATCCCCAAGTGATCCCGCCGTTCGGCCCGGTCGAGCCGCGCACGTTCCGGCACGAGCAGCGCCTCGACCGCGACGGCCTGCTCGGGCTGGTGGAGTCGCGCTCCTATGTCGCGGTCCTGCCGAGGGACCAGCGCGCCGCCCTGCTCGTCCGGGTCGGCGAGCTCTACGACCGGGTCGCCGCGCCCGACGGCGTCGTCCTGCCCTACCTGACGTACTGCTTCCGCTCCCGCCGCGGCTGACGGCCGGCGCCGGGCACGGCGAGGGCGACGATTCGCGCGCTCTGCCCTACTAAGGTTAGCCTCTGCTCATGCCAGTCCCCACCGTCGAGCAGCCGGTCGGCGACGCCCGGACCGCTGCTGCGGGGCTGGTGCGCACCACCCGCGGCCGGCTGTTCTGGCTGGCCGTCTGCGCGGTGACGCTGGCGGTGACGTGCCTGGCCAGCATCGCCATCGGCGCGAAGTACATCCCGCTGGACGACGTGGTGCGGGCGCTGTTCGAGACCGGCGACGCCGACAACCAGGTGATCGTCGGCGACATGCGGGTCAACCGGACCATCCTCGGGCTGGTGTGCGGCATCGCGCTCGGGCTGGCCGGCGCGCTCATGCAGGCGCTCACCCGCAACCCGCTCGCCGACCCCGGCATCCTCGGCGTCAACGCCGGTGCCGCGTTCGCCGTCGTACTGGGAGTGACGCTGTTCGGGTCGATGGGCCTGACCGGCTACATCTGGTTCGCGTTCGCCGGGGCTGCGCTGGCCAGCGTCGTCGTCTACGCGCTGGCGATGGTCGGACGGGGGCAGGCCTCGCCCGTGCGGCTGGCGCTGTCCGGCATCGCGCTCGCGGCGGTCCTGCTGGGCTTCACCGACGCGATGATCATCTCGAACCCGCACGTGCTCGACGTGTTCCGGTTCTGGCAGGTCGGCTCGCTGGCCGGCCGCGACGTCGAGACCGTCGGCGCGGTGCTGCCGTTCATCGTCGTCGGCGTGCTGCTGGCGCTCGGCCTGGCCCGCACCCTCGACGCGATGGCGCTGGGCGACGACACCGCCGCCGCCCTGGGCGTGAACGTCATGCTCGCCCGCATCGTCGGGGTGCTCGCGGTGACGCTGCTGTGCGGCGCCGCCACGGCCGCCATCGGGCCGGTCGCGTTCGTCGGGCTCATGGTGCCGCATGTCGTGCGCGCGTTCACCGGCCCGGACCAGCGCTGGATCCTGCCGTTCTGCCTGGTGGTCGCCCCGATCCTCATGCTGGTGTCGGACATCGTCGGCCGGGTGGTCCTGGGCACCGGCGAGCTTCCGGTCGGCATCGTCACGACGGTCGTCGGCGGCCCGGTCCTCATCGCGCTGGTGCGCCGTCGGCGGATGGTGTCGTCGTGAGCCGCCTCACCGTCGAGCCGACCGGCCTGTCGCCGACGGCGTACGTGCTGCGCGGCCCGCGCGACGCGTCCGTCCGCTTCGACCGCCGCGTCCTGCTCATGTGCTCGCTGCTGGTCGCCGTCATGGTGGCCGTCTTCCTCACGTCGCTGGCGGTCGGCGACTACACGATCTCCGCGGCCGACGTGGTGCGCACGCTGTTCGGGAACCCGCCGGACCCGCTGGCCGACTTCATCGTCAACGGCCGCCGGCTTCCCCGGGTGCTGGTCGCGTTCCTGGTCGGCGGCGCGCTCGGAGCGTCGGGCGCGGTGTTCCAGAGCCTGTCGCGCAACCCGCTGGGCAGCCCCGACGTCATCGGCTTCACCTCCGGCGCGTCGGCCGGCGCGGTGTTCGTCATCCTGGTCGCCGGCGGCGGCATGCTGCAGGTCGCCGGCGGCGCCGTCACGGGCGGCGTGGTCACCGCGGTCGCCGTCTACCTGCTCGCCTACAAGCGCGGCGTGCAGGGCTTCCGGCTCATCCTCGTCGGCATCGCGGCCGGCGCCATGCTGACGTCGGGCGTCCACTACCTGCTCATGCGCGCCGAGCTCATCCAGGCCGCCAGCGCGCAGGTCTGGCTGACCGGGTCGCTGAACACCCGCGCCTGGGACCACGTCACGGCCGTCGGCATCGGGGTCGCCGTCATCGCGCCGCTGCTCGCCGTCCTGTCCCGGCCGATGCGCATGATCGAGATGGGCGACGACGCCGCGACCGGCTTGGGCGTCGACGCGGAACGGGTCCGGCTCGGCATGCTGATCGCCGCCACCGTGCTCGCCGCGATCAGCGTCGCGGCGGCCGGGCCGATCGCGTTCATCGCGCTGGCGGCGCCGCATCTGGCCCGGCGGCTGACCGGCGCCGCGGGGGCGGCGGTCGGCTCGGCGGCGCTGATGGGGGCGGCCCTGCTCGGCGCCAGCGACCTCGTCGCGCAGTGGGTGCTGCCGTCGCCGCTGCCGGTCGGCGTGGTGACGGTGTGCATCGGCGGTCTGTACCTCGTCTGGCTCCTCGCGCGGGAAGGTCGGCGCAACCATGTCTGAACCCCGGCTGCACGGGAACGACCTCACACTCGCGTACGACGAGCGGGTCATCTCGCGCGGGCTGTCCGTCTCGATTCCCGACGGCTCGTTCACCGTCATCGTCGGGCCGAACGCCTGCGGCAAGTCGACGCTGCTGCGCGCGCTGGCCCGCATGCTCAAGCCGTCGGCCGGGGCCGTCCACCTCGACGGGCAGCTGATCACCCGGTACTCGACCAAGGAGGCGGCCCGCCGGCTCGGGCTGCTGCCGCAGTCGTCGGTCGCGCCCGAGGGCATCACCGTCGCCGACCTCGTCTCCCGCGGCCGCTACCCGCACCAGCGGCTGTTCCGGCAGTGGTCGGCGGCCGACACCGAGGCCGTCGCCGAGGCCATGGCGAACACCGGCGTCACCGACCTGCGGCACCGCCGCGTCGACGAGCTCTCCGGCGGGCAGCGGCAGCGGGTCTGGCTGGCCATGGTGCTGGCCCAGCAGACGCCGATCCTGCTGCTCGACGAGCCGACGACGTTCCTCGACATCGCGCACCAGATCGAGGTGCTCGACCTCTGCCACGATCTGCACGTCTCGCACGGCCGCACGCTGGTCGCCGTGCTGCACGACCTCAACCACGCCTGCCGCTACGCCTCGCACCTCATCGCCATGCGCGACGGCGAGATCGTGGCCCAGGGCGCGCCGGGCGCGATCGTCGACGAGACGCTGGTCCGCGAGGTCTTCGGGCTGAACTGCCGCATCATCGACGACCCCGAGACCGGCACGCCGCTGGTCATCCCCGCCGCACGGCAGGCCCTCAGCACCAGTTCGTGAAGCCGGCGGCCGTCGCGCGCAGCGCCGTCAGGAACGCCTGGACGGGAAGCGGCGCGGGCGAGCGGCCGTAGGTGGCGACGGCGACGGTGCGGCGGTCGTCCGGCAGCGCCTCGACGACGACGCCGGGATGCCGGTTCGCCGTCAGCGCCAGCCCGGGCAGCGTGCTCACGCCCAGCCCGGCCGCGACCAGCGACTGGACCGCCACGTAGTCGTCGGTCTCGAACGCGATGGCGGGGCTGAACCCGGCCCGCTCGCACGACTCGACGAGGTGCGCGCGGCACCGCTCGCAGCCGGCGATCCAGCGAGCGTTCGCGTGCGCGGCGAGGCCGTCGGCGGGCGCGGCACGCGCGATTCTGTCGGTGCCCGCCCGTAGGGTGGGCACCCTCCCAGCCGGGCGGGGACCGTACCCCGCGACACCGACGGGCACGACACCGGCGGGCGTCACGAGGTACAGCGGCTCGGTGAGCAGCGGCTCGACGGTGACGTCGCGCTCCTCGAGCGGGCCGTAGGCGAACACGACTGCCACGTCGACGTCGCCGGTGCGCAACGCCGTCAGCGCCGCGGGTGGCTCGGCCTCGGTGAGCGCGAGCTCGATGTCCGGGTGCGCCGCGCTGAACCGGGCCGCGGCCGCCGGGACCAGCGTGGCCAGCGCCGACGGGAACGCCGCCAGCCGCACCCGGCCGGTGCGCAGGCCGGCGTGGGCGGACAGTTCGGCCTCGGCCGCCTCGACCTGGCCCAGGATCTCCGCGGAGCGACGGGCCAGCAGCTCCCCCGCCTCGGTCAGCCGCAGCCCGCGGCCGGCCCGCTGCGTCAGCGGCATCCCGACCTCCGCCTCGAGCCGGGCGAGGTGGTGGCTGACGGAGGGCTGCGCATAGTGCAGGGCGTCGGCGGCCGCCGTGACCGATCCCTCGCGGGCGACGGCGACCAGCACACGCAACCGCGTGAGATCCAGCATGAGCAGGAACTATAGGCAGCATTGATGAAGACGTAGAAAACCCGCATTGGACCTATGGGTGCGCGTCGGGCGACCGTGGGGCGCATGGAGCCACCCACGCTCGCCGACGTCCTCGACGCCCAGCGGCTGCTCGCCCCGCACCTGCCGCCGACTCCGACCTGGAACTACCCCGCGCTCGACGCCGCGGCCGGCGCGACGGTGTTCGTGAAGCACGAGAACACCCAGCCCACCGGCGCGTTCAAGGTGCGCGGCGGCATCACGCTGCTGTCGCGGCTCGACCCGGCGGTGCGCGAGCGCGGCGTGGTCGGCTACTCCACCGGCAACCACGCTCAGTCGCTGGCCTACGCCGCGCGGCTGTTCGGCGTGCCGTGCACCATCGTCATGCCAGAGCAGGCCAACCGCGCCAAGGCCGACGCCGTCCGGCGTCTCGGCGCGGAGCTCGTGCAGCACGGCGCGACCTTCGACGACGCCGCGCCGTACGCACGCTCGCTGGCGGCGGATCGCGGGATGCGGCTGGTGAGCGCGGCCGACGAGCCGGACATCATCGCCGGGGTCGCGACGGTGTACGCCGAGCTGTTCGCGCAGCAGCCGCACCTGGACGCCGTCGTCGTCCCGGTCGGGAGCGGCAGCGGGGCGGCGGCGGCCTGCCTGGTCGCGGCGGCGCTGGCCCCGGGCTGCGAAATCATCGCGGTGCAGGCGGCGGACTCGCCCGCGGCGCGCGACTCGTGGCGCGGCGGCGAGCTGGTGCGGCGGCCGAACCGGACCGCCGTCGAAGGGCTCGCGACCGGGTCCGGCTTCGCTCTGCCGCAGAGGATCCTGCGCGACCGGCTGGCCGACTTCGTCCTCGTCGGCGACGACGAGATCGCCGCGGCGCAATGGCGGCTGCTGCACGACGCCCACCTCCTGGCCGAGGGCGCCGGCGCGGCCGCGACCGCTGCCGTGCTGGCCGACCCGGACCGCTTCACCGGCCGCCGGGTCGGCGTCGTCTGCACCGGCGGCAACGCGAGCGGGGCCGAGCTGCGCCACTGCATCGCCCGGGAGACGACGGAACCGGTCGCGGCCCGTCTGGGGTAGACCCCGCCCGGTTGGGAGGGAGTCCCACCCTACGGGCGGGAACCGACAATGCCGACAATGTTGGGGCGCGCTCCGGGGAAGAACGACGACGTCAGCCGCCGCCGGTCGGGTCGGCCACGCCCGGTCCTCCGCCGACCCCGCTTGGTCCTACGCCGACCCCGCCCGGTGGGGAGGGAGTCCCACCCTACGGGCGGGAACCGACAGGTCGGGCGCGCTCCGACGGGAGGATGACGACGTCAGCCCCCGCCGGTCGGGTCGGCCACCACCCGTCGTCCGCCGACCCCGCTTGGTCCTCCGCCGACCCGGCTTGGTCCTCCGCCGACCCGGCTTGGTCCTTCCGCCGACCCGGCTTGGTCCTCCGCCGACCCGGCTTGGTCCTCCGCCGACCCGGCTTGGTCCTTCCGCCGACCCGGCTTGGTCCTCCGCCGACCCCGCCCGGTTGGGAGGGAGCCCCACCCTACGGGCGGGAACCGACAAGTCCGGGCGCGCTCCGACGGCGGGGCCGCAGGCTGACGCCGCCGCCGATCGGGCCGAGGAGGTCATCGCTGCCCAGTAGGGTCCGGTGCATGGAGTCGCAGGTCGTGGTGTTCGTCGTCGCGGTCATCGCGGTGTCGCTGGCGGCCGTCCTGCTGACCCGGCTGGTGCGCTCGCGGCTGGTACTGGGGACGACCGAGGACCAGACGACCTACCGCATTCTGCACACGACCAGCCTCGCCTCGCCCGAGCTGCGCGCCGGGCTGGCCGCCGGCGCGGACAAGGCGGTCCGGCACCTGCGCGAGCTGCTGGCCACGCCCGCGCTGGCGCTGACCGACGGCGACGGCGTCGTCACCTGGGACGGCGTGGGCGCGAACCAGCACATCCACAACGTGCGGCGGCATGCGGCCCGGGCGCTCGACGGCGGCAACACCGACGTCCTGGGGCCGCCCGCCGTCGAGTGTGACCGCCTCGACTGCCCCGTCCGGCACGCCGTCGCCGCCGCGCTGACCATGGACGACCGCGTCGCCGGCGCGCTCATCGCCTACACGTCGGCGCGGCCGTCGGCCGGTCTGGTCCGCGCCGTCGAGGAGGTCGCCCGGTTCGTGTCCGGCCAACTCGAGCTGGCCGAGTTCGACCGCGAGCGAGCCAAGCTGGCCGAGGCGGAGATCCGGGCGCTGCGGGCGCAGATCTCGCCGCATTTCATCTACAACGCGCTCGGCGCGATCGCGTCGTACGTGCGCACCGACCCCGAGCACGCCCGCGAGCTGCTGCTCGAGTTCGCCGACTTCACCCGGTACTCGTTCCGCCGGCACGGCGACTTCACCACGCTGGCCGAGGAGCTGCGCTCGATCGAGCGGTACCTCACGCTCGAGAAGGCCCGGTTCGGCGACCGGCTGTCGGTGACGCTGCGGGTCGCGCCCGAGGTGCTCCCCGTCGCCGTCCCGTTCTTGTGCCTGCAGCCGTTGGTCGAGAACGCCGTCCGGCACGGGCTCGAGGGCCGCTCCGACCCCGGGCACATCACGATCGTCGCCGAGGACGCCGGCAACGAGGCCTTGATCAGCATCGACGACGACGGCGTCGGCATGGATCCGGAGCTCGCGCGCGGCCTGCTGGCCGGCGACGTCGCCGGCGATCGGGTGGGCATCGGCAACGTCGACGAGCGGCTGCGTGCGGTCTTCGGCGACGAGTACGGCCTGGTCATCGAGACCGCGAACGGGGCCGGAACAAAGGTCAGCCTGCGGGTGCCGAAGTACCGGCCGGGCGTGCACGCGACGTGACGCCGGGCGTCGCACCGCGCGACGCTGGCCTTCGGCGGGCGCCCGGCACTAGCCTCGCGGCCATGCTCAGCGTTCTGGCGGTCGACGACGAGCCACCGGCGCTGGCGGAGCTCGCCTTCCTGCTGGAGCAGAACGAGCACGTCGGCCAGGTGCTGACCGCCGGCGACGGGGCCGGTGCGCTGCGGCTGCTCGAGCAGCAGCACGTCGACACCGTCTTCCTCGACATCCGGATGCCGGGTCTGTCGGGGCTCGACCTCGCGCGCGTGCTGGCCCGGTTCCGCCGCCCGCCCGCCGTCGTCTTCGTCACGGCCTACGACGATCACGCCGTCACCGCGTTCGACCTGCACGCCGTCGACTACGTCATGAAGCCGTACCGGCGCGAGCGGCTGTTCGAGGCGATCCGGCGCGCGACCGACGCGGTGGACGGGGCGCGGTCATCCGCGGGCGACGACGGGGACGACGAGACCATCTCCGTCGAGCTCGGCGGCGTCACCCGGTTCATCCGCCGCAGCGAGGTGGCCTACGTCAGCGCCCAGGGCGACTACGCACGGCTGCACACCGCCGACGGCGGGAGCCACCTGCTGCGGGTGCCGCTCGCGACGCTCGAGGACCGCTGGGCGCCGGCCGGGTTCGTGCGCATCCACCGCAGCTACCTCGTCGCGCTCACGTCCATCGAGGAGCTGCGCGCCGACGCCGGGCGCTACACCGTCGTCATCGGCGACACCACGCTCCCCGTCAGCCGGCGCCATACCCGCGACCTGCGCGACCGGCTGGTCCGGCGGGCCGGCGGAACGGGGTGACCCGGTGATGGAGCGGGTCACCGTCACGGGCCCCCGACGGCGCCGGCCGCCGGCCCGGCGACGGGCGGTGACCGCGGAGATCGACGCGCAGACGCAGCTCGGCGAGGTGTACATGCGGGCGCTGCTGCGGGCCCAGCTCCGGCTCAGCCTGGCCGTGGCGGGCGTGGTCCTCGGGCTGCTCGCGACGTTGCCCCTGCTGTTCGCCCTCGCGCCGCGGATCAGCGCGATCGAGCTGGCCGGCATCCCGCTGCCGTGGCTGGTGCTCGGCGGGCTGATCTACCCGGCGCTGGTCGCGGCTGCCTGGTTCTACGTGCGCGCGGCCGAACGCGTCGAGCGCGACTTCGGCGACATGGTGAACCGGTCGTGAGCTCGCCGACCGGCATCGCCGCCGTCGTCCTGACGGCGCTGGCGACGGTGCTCATCGGCATGTACGGCGTCCGCGCGGCCCGCACGACCAGCGACTTCTACGTCGCCTCGCGCACCGTGACGCCGTGGTGGAACGCGTCGGCCATCGGCGGCGAGTACCTGTCCGCGGCGTCGTTCCTGGGCGTTGCCGGGCTGGTGCTGGCGTACGGCACCGACATGCTGTGGTTCCCGGTCGGCTACACCGCGGGCTATCTCATGCTGCTGGTGCTCGTGGCCGCGCCGCTGCGGCGGTCAGGCGCGTACACGCTGCCGGACTTCGCCGAGGCGCGGCTGGAGTCGTCGGCGGCGCGCCGGATGGCGAGCATCCTCGTCGTCACCATCGGCTGGCTCTACCTGCTGCCGCAGTTCCAGGCCGCCGGGCTGACGCTGCGCACCGTCACCGGAGCGCCGCAGTGGGCCGGGCCGGTCGTCGTCGCCGTCGTCGTGCTGGTCAGCGTGCTCGGTGGCGGCATGCGCAGCATCACGTTCGTCCAGGCGTTCCAGTACTGGCTGAAGCTGACGGCGCTGCTGGTGCCGGCGCTCTTCCTGCTCCTGGTCTGGGTCGGCGACGGACGGCCCGAGCTGGCGACCCCGGGCTCGCCGGTGTTCGAGGAGCCGACGTCGGTCGAGGTCACCATCGACGTGACGGTGGACGTGCCGTCGCAGATCTCCGTCGTCGCGGACGGCGAGCCGCTCGTGCTGGAACCGGGGCCCCACGAGGTCTCGGCGGGGACCGTACTGGACTTCCCGGCCGGAGCGCCCATCCCGCACGCGTCGTCGCTGACCCCGATGACCGGCGAGTCGTGGGCGCTGCCGCTGACCGCCGGCGGCGACCACCCGCTCTACGCGACGTACTCGCTGATCATCGCGCTGTTCTTCGGGACGATGGGGCTGCCGCACGTGCTCGTGCGCTTCTACACCAACCCCGACGGGCGGGCCGCGCGGCGCACGACGCTGGCGGTGCTCGGGCTGCTCGGCGTGTTCTACGTGCTGCCCGGGCTGTACGGAGCGTTGGGGCGGCTGTACACGCCGGAGCTGCTGCTGACGGGCCGCACCGACGCCGTCGTGCTGGTGCTGCCGGCCCGGTTGGTCGACGGCGTGGCCGGGGAGGCGCTGTCGATGCTGGTGACGGCGGGCGCGTTCGCCGCGTTCCTGTCGACGTCGTCCGGGCTGACGGTGTCGGTGGCGGGCGTGCTGTCGCAGGACCTGCTGCACGGCCGGGTCCGCAACCCGGTGACCGGCTTCCGGCTGGGCGCGTTCCTGGCCCTGCTGGTCCCCATCGGGCTGGCGCTGACCAGTCCGTTCCTCGGGATCGCCGACGTGGTCGGGCTCGCCTTCGCCGTCGCCGCGTCGTCGTTCTGCCCGCTGCTGCTGCTCGGCATCTGGTGGCGGCGGCTGACCTGGCCGGGCGCGGTGGCCGGCCTGCTGGCGGGCGGCGGGGCGTCCACCGCCGCCGTCGTCGTGACGATTCTGGGCGGGCCGCAGTCCGGGTGGGTGGGCGCGCTGCTGGCCCAGCCGGCCGCATGGACCATGCCGCTCGCCTTCGTCGTGATGATCGCCGTGTCGCTCGGGACCCAGCAGCACCTGGCGCCGGGCGTGAACCGCACCATGGTCCGGCTGCACACGCCCGAGAACCTCGACCTCAACCGCGGCGACTGGGATCCCGAGGACCGCTGGCGCACGTGACCGGCGGCGATCTCGCTCATGATCATGTGCGCTCGCGGGTGCTCACGCGCCGCGAGAGACCATGATCATGGCGACGGACCGGACCGCTCGTCGCAGGGCACCGACCGTTCGTCGCAGGGCGGACGTCCGCACGCCGCACTCTCGTGCCGCTCGGCGCAGGCCCGCGCGAGCCATCTCCCGAGGCAGCAGCGCACAGCCCTACCGTGGCGCCTCGAACCGGATCACTGTGACCCGGACCACATGACGACGAGGAGGTCGGAACGTGGCCAGTCTCGAGACACCCCCGCCCGAGCGCGCCATACCCACCGCCGAGGAATACGAGCGCATGCAGGCGAGCCCGGAGTTCGCCGAGCTGCGCAAGCGGTTCCGCAACTTCGCCTTCCCCATGACCGCCGCGTTCCTGGCCTGGTACCTGCTGTCGACGTACGCGGTCGACTTCATGTCGCAGCGGGTGGCCGGCAACATCAACGTCGGCCTGCTGTTCGGCCTCGGCCAGTTCGCGTCGACGTTCCTGATCACGTGGCTCTACATCCGCCACGCCGACCGCAATCTCGACCCGATCGCCACGCAGATCCGCGACGAGCTGGAAGGGGCGCGCTGATGGACACCCATGTCGGAAGCCCCGGGGTCAACATCACGATCTTCGCGATCTTCGTCGCGATCACGCTGGTCATCGTGCTGCGCGCGTCGAGGAACAACAAGACCGCGGCGGACTACTACGCCGGCGGCCGGGCGTTCACCGGCCAGCAGAACGGCATCGCCATCGCCGGCGACTATCTGTCGGCGGCGTCCTTCCTCGGCATCGCCGGGGCCATCGCCGTCTACGGCTACGACGGCTTCCTGTACTCCATCGGCTTCCTGGTGGCGTGGCTGGTCGCGCTGCTGCTGGTCGCCGAGCTGCTGCGGAACACCGGCCGGTTCACCATGGCCGACGTGCTGTCGTTCCGGATGCGTCAGCGTCCGGTGCGCACGGCGGCCGCGACGTCGACGCTCGCGGTGTCGTTCTTCTACCTGCTGGCGCAGATGGCCGGCGCGGGCGGCCTCGTGGCCCTGCTGCTGGGCGTCACCGACCGCGGCGGGCAGGGCGTCGTCATCGGCGTCGTCGGCGCGCTGATGGTCTTCTACGTGCTGGTCGGCGGCATGAAGGGCACCACGTGGGTGCAGATCGTCAAGGCGATCCTGCTCATCACCGGCGCGTTCGTCATGACCATCTGGGTGCTGGCGCAGCACGACTTCAACCTGTCGCAACTGCTCGGCGCGGCCGTCGACAGCGCGGGCGGCGCCGCCGGCCTGCTGGACCCGATGAACCAGTACGGCGCGACGGACACCTCGAAGCTGGACTTCATCTCGCTGGCGCTGGCCCTGGTGCTCGGCACCGCCGGCCTGCCGCACGTGCTGATGCGCTTCTACACGGTGCCGACGGCGCGCGACGCCCGGCACAGCGTCACCTGGGCGATCGCCCTGATCGGCCTGTTCTACCTGCTGACGCTGGTGCTCGGCTACGGCGCCGGCGCGCTGGTCGGGCCGGAGGAGATCCTGGGCGCCCCGGGCGGCGTGAACTCCGCGGCGCCGCTGCTGGCATACGAGCTGGGCGGCACCATCCTGCTCGGCATCATCGCGGCCGTCGCGTTCGCGACCATCCTCGCCGTCGTCGCGGGGCTGACGATCACGGCGTCGGCCTCGTTCGCGCACGACGTGTACGCCAACGTCATCAAGAAGGGCGAGGTCGCGGCCAACGACGAGGTGCGGGTCGCCCGGCTCACGGCCGTGGTCATCGGCGCGGTGGCGATCGTCGGCGGCATCCTGGCCAACGGCCAGAACGTCGCGTTCCTCGTGGCGCTCGCGTTCGCCGTCGCCGCCAGCGCGAACCTGCCGGTGATCCTCTACTCGCTGTTCTGGAGGCGGTTCAACACCAGCGGCGCGGTGTGGAGCATCTACGGCGGTCTGCTCACCGCGGTGACGCTGATCGTCTTCTCGCCGGTGGTGTCGGGCAAGCCCGAGAACCCGGAGACCGGCCGCAGCCTGTCGATGATCCAGGACGTCGACTTCCACTGGTTCCCGCTGGACAATCCGGGAATCGTGTCGATTCCGGCCGGATTCTTGTTCGGTTTCATCGGCACCCGGCTGTCGAAGGAGTACAACAAGGCGAAGTACGCGGAGATGGAGGTCCGGTCGCTCTCGGGCGCCGGCGCCGAGAAGGCCACCTCCTCGCACTGACCCGCGCCAGCCCCCGGCGCGCGCTGCCGTCGACCTCGTCGTCCTTGCCCAGCGGGCACGTGCGATGGTGAGGTAAGACGGCAGCGCGTCCGGGTGCGCCGCCGGGACCCCGCAGGCACCACGATCACCGACATGAGGAGCAGACGAACGTGACCAATGACGCTCTCTCCAATCTGCTGCACGAGGACCGGAGCTTTCCGCCGTCCGAGGAGTTCGCCGCCCAGGCGAACGCCAAGGCGGACCTCTACGAGGAGGCCGCAGCGGACCGGCTGGCGTTCTGGGAGCGCCAGGCGCGCGAGCTGCTGTCGTGGGACTCCGAGTGGTCGCAGGTGCTCGACTGGAGCAACCCGCCGTTCGCGAAGTGGTTCGTCGACGGCAAGCTCAACGTGGCGTACAACTGCGTCGACCGGCACGTCGAGGCCGGCAACGGCGACCGCGTCGCGCTCCACTGGGAGGGCGAGCCGGGCGACACCCGCACACTGACCTACGCCGACCTGCAGCGCGAGGTCTCGAAGGCCGCCAACGCGCTGACCGAGCTCGGCGTCGGCCACGGCGACCGCGTCGCGATCTACCTGCCGATGATCCCCGAGGCGGCCGTCTCGATGCTGGCGTGCGCCCGCATCGGCGCCATCCACTCCGTCGTGTTCGGCGGGTTCTCGGCCGAGGCGCTGCGCAGCCGCATCGAGGACGCCCAGGCCAAGCTGGTCATCACGGCCGACGGCGGGTACCGGCGCGGCAAGCCGTCGGCGCTCAAGCCGGCCGTCGACGAGGCCGTCGCCAAGTCGCCGTCCATCGAGAAGGTGCTGGTCGTGCGCCGCACCGAGCAGGAGGTCGACTGGGACGGGAGCCACGACGTCTGGTGGCACGACATCGTCGACCGGCAGTCCGACCAGCACACCCCCGAACCCCACGACGCCGAGGACACCCTCTACATCCTCTACACGTCGGGCACCACCGGGAAGCCGAAGGGCATCAAGCACACGTCCGGCGGCTACCTGCTCCAGGCGGCGTACACGCACCGCAACGTCTTCGACCTCAAGCCCGAGACCGACGTCTACTGGTGCACGGCCGACGTCGGCTGGGTCACCGGCCACAGCTACATCGTCTACGGCCCGCTCGCCAACGGCGCCACCCAGGTGATGTACGAGGGCACGCCGGACTTCCCCGAGCCCGGGCGCTGGTGGGACATCGTCGAGAAGTACAAGGTCACCATCCTGTACACGGCGCCCACGGCCATCCGCACGTTCATGAAGCAGGGCGAGGAGATCCCGGGCCGGCGCGACCTGTCGTCGCTGCGCGTCCTCGGCAGCGTCGGCGAGCCGATCAACCCGGAGGCGTGGATCTGGTACCGCCGCGTCATCGGCGGCGACCGCACCCCCGTCGTCGACACCTGGTGGCAGACCGAGACCGGCGCCGTGATGATCAGCCCGCTGCCCGGCGTCACCGCCGCGAAGCCCGGCTCGGCGCAGAAGGCACTGCCGGGCATCTCGGCCGACGTGGTCGACGACGCCGGCAACGTGGTGCCCGACGGCCACGGCGGCTACCTCGTGCTCACCGAGCCGTGGCCGTCCATGCTGCGCACCATCTGGGGCGACGACCAGCGCTTCATCGACACGTACTGGTCGCGCTTCGAGGGCCGCTACTTCGCGGGCGACGGCGCCAAGAAGGACGACGACGGCGACATCTGGCTGCTGGGCCGGGTCGACGACGTCATGAACGTGTCCGGCCACCGCATCTCGACGACGGAGGTCGAGTCGGCCCTCGTCTCGCACCCGAAGGTGGCCGAGTCCGCCGTCGTCGGCGCCTCGGACCCGACCACCGGGCAGGGCATCGTCGCGTTCGTCATCCTGCGCGCCAGCGCGGGCGACGGCGGCGCCGACGTCGTGCAGGAGCTGCGCAACCACGTCGCCAAGGAGATCGGCCCCATCGCCAAGCCACGGCAGATCATGATCGTGCCGGAGCTGCCGAAGACGCGCTCGGGCAAGATCATGCGCCGCCTCCTGCGCGACGTGGCCGAGAACCGCGAGCTGGGTGACGTCCAGACGCTCGCCGACCCGACGGTCATGAACCTCATCAGCGAGGGCCTGTCGCAGAGCAGCTCGTCCGAGGACTGACCCGCTCTGATCGGCCGGCCGGGCTGCTCCGCGGCCGGCCGATCAGGTTCGGCGACCCTGGATCGCCGAAAGCACGTCTGCTGCAACGAAACGCCGTGGATGCTCACCACCGTACGGCCGGAGGATGTGCAGCTCGACGAGCGGGAACGTAGGCAATGTGGTCGTACTCCTTGCCGGTACGACCATCAGTTCCACCCATCGGCACGAGCGACCCGATCGGGCGCAGTCCATCGCGTCCTCGAGTGCTGGAACTCACCGCGGTGAGATTCACGTCTTCGGGCCTCGAACCAGAACATGGCCACGGCAGGTTCCAGATTTCCTGGAACTCGGTTCTCAGGCGTTGTGGGCGGCGACCTCGAGGGCGACGGTGTGCAGGGTGGCGCGCAGGGACCCGGGCTCGAGCACCTCGACGCCGTTCATGAGGGTGAAGAGCTGGGCCGCGGCGACCTCCTCGGCCTCGGTCCACAGCTCGACGGCGGACCAGCCGTCCGCGTCCGGTTCC
Source organism: Jiangella ureilytica (assembly GCF_004348545.1). GTDB lineage: Bacteria > Actinomycetota > Actinomycetes > Jiangellales > Jiangellaceae > Jiangella > Jiangella ureilytica. Next base: position 21,340 of record NZ_SMKL01000022.1, read on the forward strand.
GACGCCGTCGCCCGGGCCTGAGAGGCCGCCAGCGCGCCGACCGCCGTGTGCAGCCGCCGCAGCGCCGACGGCGACAGCCGCACCCGGCAGCGGTAGCGCAGCAGCGACCGGTCGAACTCCGCCGACGACGCCGCCCACCACGAGGCGAGGTCGAAGCCGTCGGGCCGCCAGCTCGTCTCGGCCCGCACCGTCGCGGCGTCGATGCGCCCGACCCGGTAGGTGCGCACCTGCCGGCGGTGCGCCGCGACCAGGTACCAGGTGCCGGCCTTGAGCACGAGCCCGAGCGGGTCGAGCAGCCGCGACACCGTCCGGTCCGAGCGCCGGTACGACACGTCGAGCCGCCTGCCGGACCAGACCGCGTCGGACACCGCCGCCAGGTGTGCGGGCGGCGCCGACGTGTCGAACCAGCCGGGTGCGTCGACGTGGAAGCGTTCGCGCAACCGGGCCGCCCGGCCGCGCAGCTCCGGCGGCAGCATGGCGATGACCTTGGTCTGTGCGGCGACCAGGACGGTGCCCAGCCCCAGGTCGGCGACGGCGCTCGGGACGCCGCCGACGAACAGCGCGGCCGCCTCGTCGCCGGTCAGCCCGTCGAGCGTGGTGCGCCAGCCCTCGACCAGCCGGATGCCGCCGCCCGGCCCGGACTCCGTCCACAGCGGCACGCCGGACGCCTGCAGCGCGGCGATGTCGCGGTAGACCGTGCGCACGGACACCTCGAGCTCGCGGGCGACCTCGGCGGCCGTGACCGTCCGCTTCTGCTGGATCAGCAGCATCATCGCCATCAGCCGGCTGGCTCTCACACCGCCGAACCTACCCGGAGAAGCTGACAAAAGGTGTCAGCGATGTGGCGCGACCATGGGGACCATGGCCACCTGGAGACAGTTCGAGGACGAGGCGCCCGAGCTCGCGGAAGTCGCCCGCGACCGGCTCACCGCCACCTTGCACCACGTGCTCGCGACGCTGCGGGCCGACGGCTCGCCGCGGGTCAGCGGCACCGAGGTCGCCTTCGAGGGCGAGCACCTGACGCTGGGATCCATGCCGGGCGCGCTCAAGGCGCGGGACCTGCAGCGCGACCCCCGCTACTCGCTGCATTCCAACCCCGGAGACGGGTCGATGACGACGCCGGACCTCAAGGTCTCCGGCCGGGCCGTCGAGGTCGTCGGTGCCGAGTACGAGGCCTATCGCAGCGCCCATGCGGCGCAGCTGCCGCCGGGACCGTTCCACCTGTTCCGGCTCGGCCTCGACGACGTCGTGCTGGCCGGGCTGAACGACGCACGGACGGGGATGGAGATCCGGCTCTGGCGGCCCGGGCAGCCCGTGCGCACCTTCACCCGCTAGGACCGGTCCAGGAGTGGACGATAAAGTACACGGCAGGTGTGCCGGGAAGTCTGGTCGGCGTCACGCCGTCGCGCGCCCAGACACAGAAGGTGATGCCCGTGCCCCGCCGCCTGTTCGCCCGGTCCACCTGGCCCGAGGCCCAGTACGTCGCCTCGGTGCTGCGCAGCGAGACGACTGGCGGCTTCCTCATGCTGCTGGCCGCAGCCGCCGCGCTCCTGTGGGCGAACGTCGCAAGCGGCTCCTACGAGGCCCTCCGGACAACGACGGTGGGCCCGGCGTCGCTACACCTCGACCTCGACCTCGCGACCTGGGCCGCCGACGGCCTGCTGGCGATCTTCTTCCTGGTCGCCGGGTTGGAGCTGAAGCGGGAACTCGTCGTCGGCAGCCTGCGCCGACCGGCCGAGGCGATCCTGCCCATCGTCGCGGCGGCCTGCGGGATGATCGGCCCGATCGCCGTGTACCTCCTGGTCAACGGCATCGGCGGCGGCAGCCCGGACGGCTGGGCGGTGCCCACCGCCACCGACATCGCCTTCGCCCTGGCCGTGCTGGCCGTCATCGGATCGCAGTTGCCGTCGGCGCTACGCGCGTTCCTGCTGACGCTCGCCGTGGTCGACGACCTGCTGGCCATCCTGCTCATCGCGATCTTCTTCACGACCGACGTGCGGCTGTGGCCGCTGGCCGGCGCGGCGGCCATCCTCGTCGCTTACCACCTCATGCAGCGCCGCAACATCCATGCGTGGTGGCTCTACGTGCCGATGGGCGTCGTGGCGTGGGCACTCATGCACGAGAGCGGCGTGCACGCCACCGTCGTGGGCGTGGCGTTCGGTCTGCTGACCCGCGCTCACCGCCGCGCCGGCGAGCACCAAGCGCCCGCGGAGCGGATCGAGCATCGGGTACGGCCGTTCTCCGCCGTCCTGTGCGTGCCGATCTTCGCGCTGTTCGCGGCGGGCGTCACCGTCTCCGGCCCGTCGATCCGCGAGGTGTTCACCGAGCCGGTGGCGCTGGGTGTCGTTCTCGGGCTGGTGGCGGGCAAGGCGATCGGGGTCTTCGGCGGCACCTACCTGATCGCGCGCTTCACCAAGGCGGAGCTGAACCCCGACCTCACCTGGAGCGACGTCTTCGGACTGGCGACCATCGCGGGCATCGGGTTCACGGTCTCGCTGCTCATAGGCGAGCTGGCGTTCCGCGACGACCCGCACATGGAAGAACTGGTCAAGACCGCTGTCCTGGTCGGCTCGATACTCGCCGCTCTCATCGCCACGGTGCTGCTGGCCAGGCGCAACACGATCTACCGGCGCATGGCGGAGGAAGAGTCCCGCGACGAGGACCGGGACGGGATCCCTGACGTCTACGAGGTCGACGGGCAGGACACTCAGGGATGACCCGTCGGCCCGTCTTCGCGACCATGTTCGCCGACCTGCTCTAGAGTCGAACACGAGGCCACGCCGGCACCGCCGTCGCGGCCGTCGTGACTCGTGACGTATTGCGACGAGGGGGTTGGCAGATGGCCGCACGGGCAACCAGTGAGGCCGACGGGCCCGCCTCCATCGGCCGGCTCGTGAGCTCCATCAAGGACGACCTCACCGGCCTGGTCCGCGACGAGATCGCGCTGGCCAAGGCGGAGCTGAAAGAGGACGCGAAGTCCGCGGCCCTCGGCGGCGCGATGTCCGGGGCGGCCGCGGTCCTCCTCCTGCTGGCGGTCATTCTCGGCTCGTTCGCGCTGGTCTACGGTGTGCACGCGCTGGGCCTGGCGCTCGGCTGGTCGTTCCTCGTGGTCGCCGGCTTCTACGTGCTCGTCGCACTCGTCCTGCTGCTCCTGGCCCGCGGCCGGTTCGGCAGGATCTCCATGGCCGAGCGGACGAAGGTCACCGCTCGCGACGCCGCCCGAGCCCTGACGAGGTCGAGCAACAGCACGTGATCACCAACGACGCACATCGCCAGACGGTCGAGATCCCGGGCCCATGGACGCATCGCACCGTCGCCGCCAACGGCGCCCAGTTCCATGCCGCCGAGATGGGCCACGGGCCGCTGGTCCTGCTCCTGCACGGATTCCCCGAGTTCTGGTGGGCCTGGCGGCACCAGCTGCCCGCGCTCGCCGCGGCCGGCTGGCGCGCCGTCGCGCTCGACCTGCGCGGCGCCGGCGGCAGCGACAAGACCCCGCGCGGGTACGACGCGTTCACGTTCGCCGCGGACATCACCGGCGCCATCCGCTCGCTCGGTGAGCGGCGCGCCGTCCTCGTCGGGCACGGCTGGGGCGCCTACGGGGCGTGGACGGCGGCAGCCATGCGGCCCGCGCACGTCGACGCGCTCGCCGTCCTGTCGATGCCGCACCCGCTGATCCTGCGCCGGCACCTGCTGAAGGGCCGGCTACGGCACAGTGGCTCGCTGGCCTGGGTGCAGACGCCCATGGCCCCGGAGCGGCGGCTCGTCGCCGACGACGGCGCGCACGTCGAGACGCTGCTGCGCCGCTGGTCAGCCCCCGGCTCCGCCTTCCCCGACGACGAAGCTTCGCGCCACTACCGCGCCGCCATGCAGTTGTGGCCGGCGCCGCACTGCGCGCTGGAGTACCAGCGCTGGCTGTTCCGCTCTCTGTTCCGCGGCGACGGCCGGCGCTTCGCCAAGCGCGTCCAGGACCCGCTCACCATGCCGGTCCTGCAGGTGCACGGTGCCCAGGACTCCAACGTCGACATCGACCTCGCCGCGGCGTCGCGCACGATGGTGGGCGGCGAGTACCACTGGCTGTCGCTCGAGTCCGCCGGTCACTTCCCGCACGAGGAGGCGCCCGCCGCCGTCACCGACGCGCTGCTCGACTGGCTGGTCAAGCAGCGCGCCCGCCACGACCAACTCTGAACCCGGACAGTCGGGTGACCGCCGTCGCCGCGAAGGCCGTCCTGGCCGCCGCCGCCCGCGCGCTGGGAAGCGAGACCAGCGACGCGGCTCGGGTGCCACGCGGCTGGGGCGGCCAGAACTGGCGGGTCACCGCCGACGGCGGCGAGCGGTTCCTGGTGAAGTTCGGCGACCCGGCGTCGGCCGAGAAGTGGTCGGCGGCGTCGTCGGCCTACGACCTCGCCCGCCGGGCCGGTGTTCCCGCGCCGCGCCTCGCGGCGTTCGAGGCGCACTGTCCCGAGGCCGGAGGGGCCGCGATGCGACTCCTCACCTGGGTCGACGGCGTCGAGCCGGCATCCGTGCTCCGCGGTGACGCGGCCGTCGGCCGGTTCTTCGGCGACCTCGGCACGGCGTTGCGCCGGCTGCACGCGATCGACCTCGAGACGTTCTCGTCCCGGCTGGACGGGTCGGCGCCCGTGTTCGCCCGGTGGACCGGCTACGTCGCGTACCGGCTTCCGCAGGTCGCCGGCCGGGTGGCCGCGACGGACGCGTTCCAACCCGCGGCGTTCGCCGCTTTGGCCGGGCGCATCACGGACCTGGCCGAGCGGGTCTCAGCGGCGGTCGCGCCGGCGCCGTGCCACCGCGACCTCTACCTGGACAACCTGCTCGCCACGCCCGATGCCGGGCTGGCCGCGCTGGTCGACTTCGACGGGGCCGAGGCCTGGGACCCCGCCGTCGACCTGGTGAAGCTGCGGTGGCAGGTGTTCCCGCGCTATCCCGGCGCGCGGGCCGCGTTCGAGGCGGCCTACCACCCGGCGGACGTGCCGCCGCGGTGGCCCGAGCGAGTCGAGCTCGTCGAGCTGCTGGAGCTGGTCAACCACGTCGCCAACGCCCGTGCCGTCGGTGACCGCGGTTTCGAGGACCTCGGCCGCGACCGGCTGACGCAGGTCTGCCGGGCGTCGGCCGCCCTCGAGACCGTCGACCTCGCCCGGCCGGTGCGCTGAGGCGGACTCAGGTGCAGGAGCCGGTCGGAACCGGTTCGGTCGCCTCGGCGGCGCCGGCTGCGAGCTCGGTGAACTCGCTCGGCGCCAGTGCGTAGCCGGTGTCGGGGTCGGTGAGCGACGCGGCGAACACGACCCCCAGGACGGTGCCGTCCGGGGAGATGAGCGGCCCGCCGGAGTTGCCCGGCCGGATGCTGCCGCGCAGCGACACGACGTCGCGGGTGATGGTGTTCTCGTCGTAGATGTCGTGGCCGATGAGCTGGTGGACGTCGCGGACGCGGACCTCTTCGCTGCGCAGCGGGCCGTTGTTCGGGTAGCCGATGACGGCGGCCTCGTCGCCGTTGGCGGGGTTGTCGGGCGTCAGCGTGAGCTGCGGCAGCGTGAGGCCGGGCACGGCGAGGACGGCGAGGTCGGTCTCGGGGTCGAAGGCGACCACGGTGGCGGCGAGCGGGTCGCCGTCGGGGAAGGTGATGACGGGCTCGCGGACGCCGGCCACGACATGGGCGTTGGTCATGATGCGCTCGGCGGCCACGACGAAGCCGCTGCCGGTGATGACCCGCTCGCAGGCGTCGGCCTGGCCGGTGATCTGGACGACGCTGTTCGCGGCCGTGCGGACCTCGGGGTCGCGGCGCAGCAGGCTGCCGGGCGGGCCGACGTCGACGATGGGCTCGGACGCCCACGGCACGACGACCTGCGGGAAGCCGCCGGCCGCCACGACGTCCTCGAAGGCGTCGCGCAGGCTGTCGGGCGAGATGGGCACCGCTTGGTCGACGAGGTCGAGCAGCCGCGACTCGCGCACGCCCGGCGAGGCGTACGGGACGGCGGCGGTGGAGATGGCCAGCCCGACCGCCCACGCGGCCAGCAGCAGGCCGGCCACCCCCAGGATGGCACCGCCCGCGGCGTCGAACTTCTTGGCCGGCTGCGACGACACCTTGGACCGCACCCAGCCGCCGGCCCACGCCAGCACGCCCTGCCCGATGGACGCCACGCCGAGCACCAGCAGGACCGCCAGCACCGACACCCCGAGGCCCGGGTCGAAGCTGCCGAGCACCAGCGGCACCAGCAGCAGCCCGGCGGCCGCGCCGCCGACGAACCCGACGAAGGACAGGAGGCCGACGACGAAGCCGTGGGTCCAGCCGGTGTAGCCGACGACCACCGCAAGAATGATGATGATGAGGTCGACGGCGTTCAAGCCCAGCGTCACGACCCACCTCGACCTTCACGGCTCAGGCCCGCCCCCGTAGGCATGGGCTCGACGAGAGTACGATCCCACGGCTCGGCGATTCCGGCAGCATCGAACAAAGTGGACAGAACGCCCGCCGTGAACCCCCAGATGAGCAGGCCGCTGGCCCGGAAGGCCGGCCCTTCGTGGCCCGACGGGTAGCGCAGCTGCAGGCGGTTGGCGGGGTCGGTGAGCTCGCTGACCGGCACCCGGTGCACCGACGCGACCTCGGCGGGGTCGACCACGCGGACCTCGCACGGCTCGCGCCACCAGGCCAGCACGGGCGTGACGGCGTAGTTCGAGACCGAGACCCACAACGGCGGCAGCGTGGCGACGATCTCGACGCCGGCGGGGTCGACGCCGGTCTCTTCGGCGCACTCGCGCAGCGCCGTTCCGACCGGGCCGCCGTCGCCGGGGTCGGCGCCGCCACCGGGGAACGCGGCCTGGCCGGCGTGGTTGCGCAGGCCCGCCGCCCGTTCGATGAGCAGGACGTCGGGCTCACCGTCGGTCTCGCCGAACAGCAGCAGGACGGCGGACTCGCGCGCGGTGTCGTCGGGCGGTCCCCACTGGCCGGCCTGCTTGGCCCACTCGCCGGCCGCGGCGTCGGCGATGCGCCGCAGCCAGTCGGGCAGCCGCGGGCCGGCGGGAGTGGTCATGCACGCGGTCCTTCGCGGACCAGCTTGGCGGCGACCTTGGGATCGGTGGGGCCCTCGCCGAACGACGGGCACAGCCGGGCCAGCGGGCAGGCCCCGCAGGCCGGCCGCCGGGCGTGACATCGTCGGCGCCCGTGCCAGATGACCCGGTGCGAGAGCATGGTCCACTCGCTCTTGGGGAACAGCGCGCCGATCTCGGCCTCGACCTTGTCCGGATCGGTCTGGCTGGTCCAGCCGAACCGGCGGACCAGCCGGCCGAAGTGGGTGTCGACCGTGATGCCGGGGACGCCGAACGCGTTGCCGAGCACGACGTTGGCGGTCTTGCGCCCCACGCCGGGCAGCGTGACGAGATCTTTCAGCGTGCCGGGGACCTCGCCGCCGAACCGCTCGACGATGGCCTGCGACAGCCCCAGGATGGACTGCGTCTTGGCTCGGAAGAAGCCGGTGGGCTGGATGATCTTCTCGACGTCGTCGCGCTCGGCGGCCGCCAGCGCGACGGCGTCGGGGTAGCGCGCGAACAGCGTGGGCGTGACGCCGTTGACCCGAACGTCGGTGGTCTGTGCGGACAGCACCGTGGCGATCAGCAGCTCGAACGGACTGGTGAAGTCGAGCTCGCAGTGCGCGTCGGGATAGGTGGCGTCGAGCTCACGGTTGATCTTGCGCGCCCGCCGCGTGAGGGCGAGCTTGGACTCGGTAGCGGCCATCGACACCACTTCACTCTACGTTCCCGCGCCGACAGTCCGAGTCGCGGAAGAGGCGACCCGCCGCCGGTGTTCGATGAGTGAATCCGATCCGCCCGAGGACTCGGCGTGCATCCGTGCGGGTCCCGCGGGGCGATTCGCAGTCGCCCGAGGACTCGGCGTGCATCCGTGCGGGTCCCGCGGGGCGATTCGCAGTCGCCCGAGGACTCGGCGTGCATCCGTGCGGGTCCCGCGGGGCGATTCGCAGTCGTAGGGGTGCATGGTGAGCCATGATGGGCCGCAGGCACAATAGGTCGCGGCCGACGTGACGCGAAACACCGGACGGTTGACCGCGCGTGGCTCGACGGCAAGGAGGATCTGGCAGTGTCTGACGACGCTCTACGGAGCGCACTTCTGTTCCGCGAACTCGACGACGAGGCCGCCGGCGCGCTGCGCGCGTCGATGACCGAGGTGCACCTGAGCCGCGGCGAGACGCTCTTCCGCGAAGGCGACGAGGGCGACCGCGTCTATGTCGTCACCGAGGGCAAGATCAAGCTCGGCCGCACCGCACCCGACGGACGCGAGAACCTGCTGGCGCTGCTCGGTCCCGGCCAGATGTTCGGCGAGCTGTCGCTGTTCGACCCCGGCCCGCGCTCGGCGACGGCCACGGCGGTCACCGACACGACGCTGTGGAGCCTCAGCCACGCCGACCTCACCCCCTGGCTCACCGGGCGGCCCGAGGTGGCCCGCGGCCTGCTGCTGCAGCTGGCGTCGCGGCTGCGCCGGTCCAACGACATCCAGACCGACCTCGTCTTCTCCGACGTGCCGGGCCGGGTGGCCAAGCAGCTGCTCGACCTCTCCCAGCGCTTCGGCGTGCCGTCCGAAGAGGGCATGCGCGTCGTCCACGACCTCACGCAGGAAGAGCTGGCCCAGCTGGTCGGCGCGTCGCGCGAGACGGTGAACAAGGCGCTGGCCGACTTCGTGTCGCGCGGCTGGCTGCGGCTCGAGCAGCGCTCCGTCGTCGTCCTCGACGTCGACCGCCTGCGCCGCCGCGCCCGCTGACGCCGGCTCAGCCCGTCGCACGCAGATAGGCCAGCGTCGCCTCGACGGTGCGCTCAGCGGCCGGCCAGAGCGCGCGGTCGACGTCGGCGTAGACGACCTCGACGACGTCGCGGGCGGTCCGTGCCCCGCCGTCGAGCGCGGCCCGCACCTGCTCGATCCGCTGCCGCCGGTGGGCGAGGTACTGATCGACGACGGCGACGGCGTCGGCGTGCGTGGGGCCGTGGCCCGGCAGCAACAGCGCCCCGCGCGGTACGGCCGTGCGCAACAGCTCCAGCGACGCGAGGTAGGCGGCGAGATCGCCGTCGGGGTGCGACACGATGGTGGTACCCCGGCCGAGCACCGTGTCGCCGGTGAACAGCAGCACGGACTCGCCGTCGTCGGCGACGAACGAGACCGAGTCCGCGGTGTGACCCGGCGTGTCCAGCACCAGCAGGCCGAGGTCGTCCAGCCGCTCGCCGTGGGCGGGCAGCTCGGCGTCGGCGCCGCTGGCGGCCGGGTCGCGGGCCAGCACGGGCGCGCCGCCGGTGAGCTCGCGGAACAGCTCGATGCCGCCGCAATGGTCGGCGTGGTGGTGCGTGATCAGCGCGAGCGAGACCGACCCCAGCGACAGGACCGCGTCGAGGTGCTCCTCGAGCCACGGCCCGGGATCGATGACGACGATCCCGTCGCCCGTCCGCAGCACATAGGTGTTCGTGCCGTCGAGCGTCATGGGGCCGGGGTTGTCCGCCAGCACCAGCCGGCACCACTCCGGCAGGACCACGCCGGTCACGGCTGCTCTCCCGGGTCGTCGCCGGGATACTCGGGGTCGTCGGGCAGCAGCCCCCAGACCTCGGCGCCGTCGTCGAGCCAGCCGGGCACGACGGTCTCGATGGGCCGGCCGTCGCCCGCGGCGAGCGCCTCGGCCACCGTCGCGAACGGGAGCAGCGACGTCAACACCACCGCCGTCGGCGGCAGCATGACCACCTCGCCGCGCGCGGCCCGCTCCAGCACGTCGGCCGGCCGCACCCACCCGACCTCGGACGCCTCGCCGGAGACATCGGCCGCCTCCTGGCCGTGCGGCAGTCCCGCCAGGTAGAACCAGGTGTCGTAGCGGCGCTCCTCGAACCGTGGCGTGATCCAGTGCGCCCACGGAACGAGGTCGCCGGGCGTCAGCAGCACGCCGGTCTCCTCGTGCGTCTCGCGGATGGCCGTACGCACGAACGCCTCCGCGGGATCGGCGCCGTCGACCGGGTCGACCTTTCCGCCGGGGAAGGCGACCATGCCGCCGGCGAACGCCATGCCGGTGTGCCGGACGTGGACGTACACCTCGACGCCGTCCCCCGAGCCCGCCGGGCGCAGGAGTGCGACCGTCGACGCCGGCCGTGGCGCCACGACCGGCAGCCCGCCGGCCAGGAACGCCCGGGCCCGCTCCGCGAGCGGACCCGGCAGCGCCCGCCGTCGGCCGTCGTTCACTCGAACGGACCTCAGCCGACCTCGACGATCATCTCGACCTCGACCGGCGCGTCGAGCGGCAGCACCGGGACGCCGACGGCGCTGCGGGCGTGCTGCCCGGCGTCGCCGAAGACCTTGCCGAGCAGGTCACTGGCACCGTTGATCACCTGCGGCTGGCCGGTGAAGTCCACCGTCGACGCCACGAAGCCGAGCAGCTTCACCACGCGGGTGACGGCGGACAGGTCGCCCACCTCGGCGCGGATGGCGGCCAGCGCGTTGAGGGCACACTGCTGGGCACACTCGTACGCCTGCTCGGGCGTGACGTCGGCGCCGACCTTGCCCTTATGGATGAGCTCGCCGCCCCGGACCGGCACCTGGCCGGCGGTGAACACGAACGAGCCGCTGCGCACGGCCGGCACGTAGGCGGCGACCGGCTTGACGACGTCGGGCACGCTCAGGCCCAGCGCGGTCAGCCGCTCCTCCGGAGTCCCCGTCATTCGGGCTTCTCCCGCTTGAAGTAGGCAACGACGTTCTCGGGGTTCATGCCGGGCACGATCTGGACCAGCTCCCAGCCGTCCTCGCCCCAGTTGTCCAGGATCTGCTTGGTCGCGTGCACCAGCACGGGCGCGGTCGCGTACTCCCACTTGGCCATGGGCGCGAGCCTACTGGGCGGGGGGTCAGGCCCAGCGCGACCCCTGGCCAGGATGCTCGTCGAAGACCAGCCAGGTGCGGGTGCTCAGCACTCCGGGCACGTCCTGGATGTGCTCGAGCACGACGTGGCGCAGCTCGCTGTTGTTGGGAGCGCGGACCAGCGCCAGCACGTCGAAGTCGCCGCCGACCAGGGCGAAGTGCTCGACGTAGGGCAGGGAGCCGAGCGCCGCCGCCACCTCGCGCCAGGCGTTCTGCTGGATCGACAGCATGACGTAGGCGCTGGTCGCGAGGCCCGCCCGCTCCGGGTTGACCTGTGCGGCGAACCCGGTGATGACGCCGTCGGCGAGCAGGCGGTCGACCCGCGCGTAGGCGTTGGCACGCGACACGTGCACCCGTTCGGCCAGCTGGCGGATGGACAGCCGGCCCTGCTCGACCAGCTCGGCGAGGATGCGGCGGTCGACGTCGTCGAGGTCGCGCGCGGACGATCGGCCGGTATTCCAGGTGTGACCGCGGTCACTCTGAGACATCTGGTCGCTCATCGCGCCTCCTGACTACCAGCTGTCCTCGATTTCTGCCGGATCTGGAGATGACCATCTCACAGGGGCACCATTCAGGGATACAGCGTCCGCCTGCCGACAGAGGTGACTGACCCATGACCACGCAGGCCGAGCACCGGATGCCTCCCGCCACGCTGCCCGCCGACGCCGACCTGCTGCCGTCGGCCGAACCGATCCGGTTCCTCGACGACGACGGCGGCCCCGCGCCGGGCGACGCCCACGGCCGGTACGAGCGGCCGGCGCCGGAACTGCTGCGCCGCGCCTACGCCGCCATGGTGCTCGGCCGCAGGTTCGACGCCCAGGCCACGGCGCTGACGAAACAGGGCCGCCTCGCGGTCTACCCGTCCAGCCGTGGCCAGGAGGCCTGCCAGATCGGCGCCGTGCTGGCGCTGCGCGAAGCCGACTGGCTGTTCCCGACCTACCGCGACACCATGGCGCTGGCCGCTCGCGGCATCGACGCGGCCGACGCGCTGACGCTGCTGCGCGGCAGCTGGCACTGCGGCTACGACCCCATGGCCACCCGCACCGCGCCCCAGTGCACGCCGCTGGCCACGCACGCCCCGCACGCCGTCGGCGTCGCCTACGCCGCCCGGCGGCGCGGCGAGGACACCGTCGCGCTGGTGCTCATCGGCGACGGCGGCACCAGCGAGGGCGACTTCCACGAGGCACTGAACTTCGCCGCCGTCTTCCACGCGCCGGTCGTCTTCCTCGTGCAGAACAACGGATACGCCATCTCCGTCCCGCTGTCCCGGCAGACGGCGGCGCCGTCGCTGGCGCACAAGGGCGCCGGCTACGGCGTTCGCGGCGAGCGCGTCGACGGCAACGACCCGCTCGCCGTCCTGGCCGTGCTCACCGAGGCCGTCGAGTCCGCGCGGGCCGGCGGCGGCCCCGTCCTCGTCGAGGCCCACACCTACCGGATCGAGCCGCACACGAATGCCGACGACGACGCCCGCTACCGCGACCACGACGAGGTCGAGACGTGGAAGCGGCGCGACCCGATCGCACGGCTCGAGGCGTACCTGCGGTCGCAGGGCGAGCTGACCGACGACGACGTGAGCGCGGCGCGCGAGGCGGCGGAGGCGTACGCCGCCGACGTCCGCGCCCGGCTGGGCGAGGAGCCCTCTGGCGACCCCGCCGACCTGTTCGCCCACGTCTACGCCGCGCCGACGCCGCAACTGCGCGAGCAGGCCGGGTGGCTGGCCGAGGAGCTCGCCCGATGACGCTGAGCATTGGCAAGGCCCTCAACGCGGCGCTGCGCGACGCGATGCGCGAGGACGACACCGTGCTGATGTTCGGCGAGGACGTCGGCGCGCTGGGCGGGGTCTTCCGGGTCACCGACGGCCTGGCGGCGGAGTTCGGCGACCGCTGCTTCGACACGCCGCTGGCCGAGGCCGGCATCGTCGGCATGGCCGTCGGCATGGCGATGAACGGCTTCCGGCCGGTGGTCGAGATGCAGTTCGACGCGTTCGCCTACCCGGCGTTCGAGCAGATCGCGTCGCATGTCGCCAAGATGCGCAACCGCACCCGCGGCGCCGTCAACCTGCCCATGGTCATCCGCGTGCCGTACGCGGGCGGCATCGGCGGCGTCGAGCACCACTCGGACTCCTCCGAGGCGTACTACGCACACACGCCCGGCCTCAAGGTCGTCACGCCGGCGACGGTGGCCGACGCCTACTCGCTGCTGCGCGAGGCGATCGCCGACCCCGACCCGGTCGTGTTCATGGAGGCCAAGAAGCTCTACTGGGCCAAGGACGAGGTGTCGCTGCCGGTGACGACGGCGCCGTTCGGGACCGCCGAGGTACGGCGCGAGGGCACCGACGCGACGCTGGTCGCCTACGGCCCGGCCGTCCCGGTGGCGCTCGAGGCGGCCGCCGCGGCGGCGGAGGACGGACGCTCGCTCGAGGTCGTCGACCTGCGCACGCTGGTCCCGTTCGACGACTCGGCCGTGGCCGAGTCGGTGCGCAAGACCGGCCGCTGCGTCGTGGTCGCCGAGGCCACCGGGTTCGCCGGCGTGTCCGCCGAGATCGCCGCCCGCGTGCAGGAGCGCTGCTTCCACTCGCTGTGGGCGCCCGTGCTCCGCGTCACCGGCTGGGACGTGCCGTACCCCCCACCGGTGCTGGAGAAGTACCACCTGCCCGGCGTCGACCGCGTGCTCGACACCGTCGACCGGCTGCAGTGGGACGACGTGCCCGACCCGCGCTTCCTGGTGCCGGAGCAGGCGACGTGACGGACTACCCGATCCCCGCGGCCGAGACACGCTCCTCCGTCGAGGACGGGGAACAGCCGGTGGAGCGCACCTTCGTTCTTCCCGACCTCGGTGAGGGCCTGACGGAGGCCGAGATCGTCGCGTGGCGGGTCGCCGAGGGCGACGAGGTCGGTGTCGACGACGTGGTGGTCGACGTCGAGACCGCCAAGGCGACGGTCGAGGTGCCCTGCCCGCATGCCGGCCGGGTGACGAGGCTGCACGGCGCGCCAGGCACGATGGTCGCCGTCGGCGCGCCGCTCATCACCGTCGCCGGCGCCACAGCCGAACCGGCGGCGACGGGGTCAGGGGCGGTCCTCGTCGGCTACGGCACCGAGAACGCGACGATGCGACGGCGCTCGCGCAGCCGGACCGTGGTGGCGGCCGGCGGTAGTGCGCCGCGGGTGCTATCGCCGGTGGTCCGCCGGCTGGCACGCGACCGCGGCGTCGACGTCCGGGTGCTCAGCGGCTCGGGGCCTGACGGCGTCATCCTGCGGCGCGACGTCGAAGCGGCCCCGGCGGCGGCGGCCGAGCGCTCCCCGAACGGCCCCCCGGCACGACCACAGCGGGAGTCGCACCCAACGCCGTCGGTGCAAAGCAGACAGACCCTCCACGGAATTCGCAGGGCCATCGCAGAGAAGTCGGCCCGGAGCCGGCGCGAGATCCCGGATGCGACGACCTGGGTCGACGTCGACGCCACCGGACTGATGGAGGCGCGCGAGGCCCTCGGCGTCGGGCTGCTGGCGCTGCTCGGCCGCATCAGCGTCGCCGCGCTGACCCGGTTCCCCGAGCTCAACGCGTCGGTGGAGCACGACGGCGACGACCTCGTCCTCGTCCGCCACGGCCACGTCGGCCTCGGCTTCGCCGCCCAGACCGAGCGCGGGCTCGTCGTCCCCGTCGTCCACGAGGCCGACCGGCTCAGCACCGCCGAGCTCGCGGCCGAGCTGGCCCGGCTCACCGAGGCGGCCCGGGCCGGCGCGCTGACCCCGGAGCAGCTCACCGGCGGCACGTTCACGCTGAACAACTACGGTGTGTTCGGGGTCGACGGCTCCACGCCGATCGTCAACCATCCCGAGGCGGCGCTGCTGGGCGTCGGGCGCATCGTCGACAAGCCGTGGGTCGTCGACGGGCAGCTGGCCGTGCGCAAGGTGACGCAGCTCTCGCTGACCTTCGACCACCGGGTGTGCGACGGCGGCGTCGCCGGCGGGTTCCTGCGCTACGTGGCCGACTGCGTCGAGCGGCCACTGGGGCTACTGCTCGACCTCTGAGGGGTCAGAAGGCCTTGTCGCCGACCCCGAGGTCTGACGTCAGTCCTGATGAAGGGGGTGTTCGGCGCGGTGCTTGCGCCAGCGCTCGATCATGAGCGGCAGCTCGGCGCGCATGAACTCCATGTAGTCGAGCGTCTCGACGAGCCGGTGGGCGCCCCGCCCGGGCGGCAGCTTGGCGATGCCGTCGCTGAGCACGGCGCTGTAGCGGCGCAGCAGGGGCTCGCGCTGCATGATGATGTGCGCCCACACGTCGTCGTCGTAGATGCGGTAGTGGTCGGCGCGCGACCCGGGCTCGCGCTCGCGCGCCAGCAGGCCCGCCTGCACCAGCGTGCGGACGGCGCCGGAGATGGCGGCGGGGCTCACCCGCAGGCCTTCGGCGAGCTCCGCGGCGGTGTAGCGCTCCGCGTCCTCGGCCAGCACGTAGGCGAACACCCGGGCCGGCATCCGGGGCAGCCCGGACTCGGTGAGGACGAGGGCGAACTGCTCCACGAACCGCAGCAACGCGTCGTCGTCCGGACCGGTGGCCGGAGCCGTCATGTGGCCGTCCCCTTTCACTGTGAGCACCATCATACGTTTTATCCAGTTCACAATTTTGTGAACGGCGACTAGGTTGGCACCCAGGCGGGGGTGCCCGAGACCGCGCGCCCCGGTGAGCCACCGGCTTCTCGACGAAGCAGTATTCTCGGTGGAGCCTGGGGCGCCGCGGTCATACCGCGCCCGACCGGCATCGGATCGGAGGACGCGCGGTGAGCAGCACGGGCCTGGCGGTCGCGTTCGCCGCCGGCGCCGCCGGCCTGCACGCACTGGCCGCCCTCGGCATGGTCGCGCAGCTCCGCTGGTGGTACCCGACCGCGCTGACCATCGCCGCGTCGGGCCTGCACGTGTGCGCCCTGCACTTCGGCCCGCTCACGCTGGTGCAGCCGCTGGGAGTGCTCAGCCTGGCGTTCGCGCTGATCCTCTCGTGGGCCGTCACGCGCCGCCGGGTCAGCCGGCTCGAGTGGGCCGGCATGGCGCTCAGCATGGCCGGGCTCGCCGCCCTGTTGCTGCTGGCCGCGCCGACGCGGCCACGCAGCGAGCTGAGCTCCACGCAGATCCTCCTCCTCACCCTCGCCGTCGTCTCCCTCATCGCCGTGGCCGTCGTCGGCGCCTCGCGGCTGCCGCTGCGGCCGGTGCGCCGCAGCCTGCTGTTCGCGCTGGCCGCCGGCACGACCTTCGGCGTCTCGTCGGCGCTGACCCAGACGGTGACCATCCGGGTCACCGACACCGGCACCGCCGCCGTCCTGCAGCCCGCCAGCGCCGTCGTGCTGGTGCTGGCGGCCACGGGGCTGCTGCTCTCGCGCCGCGCCTATCGCGGCGGCCTCGGTGCCCCGCTGGCCACCGCCACCATCGTCAATCCCGTGACGGCGTCGGCCATCGGCATCGGGCTGCTCGGCGAGCGGTTCTCCGGCGGCCCGGCCGAGGTGACGCTGTCCGTGGCCGCCGCGCTGACCGCCGCGGCCGGCGTCGTGCTGCTGGCGCGCGGCAGCCGGGCTGCGGTCACCCGCCCGGCGCGACGCGAGCGCGTACCGGTTCCGACCTGAGCTCCACCAACGCGGCCCGATGCGCGCGCCACCGGGCGGCGGCGACCTCGAGCTGCGCTGACACGAACCGGTAGAACTCGCGCGTCTCGTGGATGCGCCGGTACCCGGCGCGGTCGTGCGGCAGCAGCGTCTGGCCCTCGGCGAACAGCTGGTCGACGCGCCTGAACATCGGCTCCTGCCGGCCGATGATCGTCGCCCAGACGTCGTCGCTGTACAGACGGTAGTGGTCGGCGCGGTCGCCCGGCACGCGGTCCTTGACCAGCATGCCGATGCCGGTCAGCACTCGTACGGCGCCGGAGATGGCCGCCGGGCTCACTCGCAGGCCCGCGGCGAGCTCGGCCGCCGTATGCGTCTCGGCGTCGGAGGCCAGGACGTAGGCGAACACCCGGGCCGGCATGCGCTGCAGGCCGGCGTCGTTCAGGAGCACGGCGAACTGCTCGACGAACCGGCTGCGGGCCTGCTCGGCGGCGGCGTCGGTCACGGTCCTCCCACCCCCATCACGATGTTCTCGACCATAACGGACTTTAAGCAATTCACAAAAATGTGAAGAGTGTGTAGTGTCGCGAGCATGACCACTGCGATCGACGTCGCCGGCGTCGTCAAGACCTTCGGACCGGTCCGCGCCCTCGACGGCCTGGACCTGAAGGTCTCCACCGGCGAGGTCCACGGGTTCCTCGGCCCCAACGGGGCCGGCAAGTCGACGACGATCCGGGTCCTGCTGGGGCTGCTGCGGGCCGACTCCGGCACCGCGCGGCTGCTCGGCGGCGATCCCTGGAACGACGCCGTCGCCCTGCACCGCCGGCTCGCCTACGTCCCCGGTGACGTCAACCTGTGGCCCAACCTCACCGGCGGCGAGGCGATCGACCTGCTCGGCCGGCTGCGCGGCGGGCTGGACGAGAAGCGCCGCCAGGAGCTGCTCGAGCGGTTCGACCTCGACCCGGCGAAGAAGGGCCGCACCTACTCGAAGGGCAACCGGCAGAAGGTGGCGCTGGTCGCGGCACTGGCCTCCGACGTCGAGCTGCTCATCCTCGACGAGCCGACCTCCGGCCTCGACCCGTTGATGGAGGCCGTGTTCAACGAGGTCATCGACGAGTGGAAGGACGACGGCAAGACCGTGCTGCTGTCCAGCCACATCCTGACCGAGGTCGAGAAGCTGTGCGACCGCGTCAGCATCATCCGGGCCGGCACGATCGTCGAGGCCGGGACGCTGAGCGAGCTGCGCCACCTCACCCGCACCGCCATCGCGGCCGAGACCGAGCAGCCGGCCACCGGGCTGGAGCGGCTGCCCGGCATTCACGATCTCGACGCCGAGGGCCGGCGGGTGCGGTTCAGCGTCGACACCGCCCAGCTCGACGGCGCCATGAAGCACCTCACACAGTTCGGCATCCAGACGCTCACCAGCCAGCCGCCGACGCTCGAGGAACTGTTCATGCGCCACTACGGCGACGAGCTCGCCGCCGAGGAGGCCGTGGCCGAGGCAGGGGCCTCGTCGTGAGCGTCGCGACCGCCGGCCCGCGGCCCGGCCATCACGCCGCCGCGAGGTCCGGCGGGAGCACGCTGACCGGCACCGGCACGATGATCCGCTTCGTCCTGCGCCGCGACCGCGTCCGGCTGCCCATCTGGATCGGCGCCATCGTCCTCTCGGTCGTCGGCAGCCTGCCGGCGTTCCCCGAGACCTACCCGACGGCGGCCGACCGGCAGGCCCGGGCCGCGCTGCTGGACAACCCGGCCACCGTCGCTCTGACCGGCCCCGCCTACGGCACCGACGACTACACCTTCGGCGCCATGACGGCGAACGAGCTGCTCGGCTTCGTCGCCATCGCCGTCGCCCTGATGAGCGTGCTGCTCATGGTCCGGCACACCCGCGCCGAAGAGGAGACCGGCCGTACCGAGCTGCTGCGCGCCGGCGTCCTGGGCCGGCACGCCCCCACGACCGCGGCATTCGTCGTCGTCGCCGGCGCGAACCTGCTGATCGGGTTGCTGCTCGCGGTGCTGATGCCGGCCACGCTGGCCGAGCTGTCCGCGTCGAGCTCGCTGCTGTTCGGCGCCGCCGTGGCCTCCGTCGGCCTCGTCTTCACCGGTGTCGGTGCGCTGGCCGCGCAGGTCACCGAGCACGCTCGGGCGGCGACGGGGATCGGCGCGGCCGCCGTGGGCGTGGCGTTCGCGCTGCGTGCCATCGGCGATGTCGGCAACGCGGCGCTGTCCTGGATGTCGCCCATCGGCTGGGCCCAGCGCACCCGGGTCTACGTCGACGACCGCTGGTGGCCACTGCTGCTCGCGGTGGGTCTGACGGTGGTGCTGGTCGCCCTGGCGTTCGCCACGACCAGCCGCCGCGACGTCGGCGCCGGGCTGGTCCCGCCGCGTCCCGGTAGTCCGCGGGGCCGCGCCGGGCTCTCAACGCCGTTCGGGCTGGCCCTGCGGCTGCAGCGCGGCGGCCTCATCGGCTGGGGTGTCGGCCTGGTGGTGTTCGGTCTCGCCTACGGCAGCCTGGCGTCGTCGATCGAGGAGTTCGTCTCGGACAACTCGACGCTGCAGGACATGCTGGGCGACTCCGGCACCCTGATCGACGGCTTCATGGCCATCGTCGTGCTCATGATGGCGCTGCTCGCGGCCGCCTACGGGCTGACAGCGGTGCTGCGGCTGCGCAGCGAGGAGACGTCCGGCCGGGGCGAGCCGGTGCTGGCGACGGCGGTGTCGCGGGTCCGGTTCGCAGGTAGCCATCTCGCGGTCGCGGTGGGCGGCAGCCTGCTGCTCATGCTGGCCGGCGGGCTGAGCCTGGCGCTGACGGCGTCGCTCGCGCTGGACGACGCGAGCGTGTTCGGCACGCTGCTGGGCGCCGCCGTGGCGCACCTGCCGGGCATCTGGCTGGTGATCGCCGTCGCCGTCGCGCTGGTCGGCCTGGCGCCGCAGCTGGTGCATCTGTCCTGGGTGGTGCTGACCTACGGTGTGGTGGTGGGCGTGCTGGGCGGCTTCTTCCAGTTCCCCGGCTGGGTGACGAAGATCTCGCCCTTCCAGGCCGCTTCTCCTCTTCCAGGAGGAGACCTCGGGACGGTAGCGGTTGTCATAATGGTTGTGCTAGCGGTCGCCCTCTTCGGGATCGGTCTGCTCGGCTTCCGCCGGCGTGACATGACGACGACCTGAACCGGTAGCTGGGGGAGCCAGGTGGCACATCCGTCAGTCGTGGACGAACCGGCGCAGGCTCCTGCGCCGGTCGCTCCGCACACCCCGTCCGACTACATCCGGTGGGCACTACGGCGCGTCCGCACGCCGCGGCGCCCCGTCCTCATCGTCGAGATGGTCATCCTCGCCGCCGTCTACGGCATCTACTCGCTGATCCGCAACAGCGTGCCCGACGACCAGGCCCGCGCCATGGCCAACAGCGTGCAGGTCTGGACTGCCGAGCAGAGCCTCAACATCGACTTCGAGCTGTGGCTCAACCACACCGTGCACGCCGTCGAGTGGCTGACCGTCACCATCAACTACTTCTACGTGTTCCTGCACTTCGTGGTCACCGGCGCGGTGCTGGTCTGGCTGTTCCTCAGGCATCCGGGCCGCTACAGGGCCGCTCGGACGGTGCTGGCGGTCACCACCGCGCTGGCGCTGTTCGGCTACTACCTGTTCCCGCTGGCGCCGCCGCGGCTGCTGCCCTCCGGGCTGTTCTACGACACCGTCGCCCTGCACGAGACCGTGGGCGCGCTGACGTCGGGCGACCTGCAGAACCTGTCCAACCAGTACGCCGCCATGCCCTCGATGCACGCCGGCTGGTCCATGTGGTGCGGCATCGCCATCGTCATGTTCGCCCGCCGGCACTGGGTGAAGGTGCTGGGCGTGCTGTACCCGCTGGCCACCGTGCTGGTCATCACCGCCACCGCCAACCATTACGTGCTCGACGCCGTCGGTGGCTGGGCCACGCTGGCCGCCGGGTTCGCCCTGCAGCGGCTGCTGCACGGCCGTTCGGTCCGCGCCTTCACGCAGCACGTAGCGGCGGTTCCGTAGGCCTCACGAGGGTCATGCGAACCGACGGCCGATGGGGGCCGGAACGTCTCCCTGAGGTTTCGGTCCATCCGGACGTCGACCAGGGTGCGTTTCGTATCCTTGCATGACACGAGGTTCGAGTAGGGGCACGGTTCATGGGCGACTGGGAGGGCGTGCGGCTGCACGTCGTCACGGGCAAGGGCGGCACCGGCAAGACGACGGTGGCCGGCGCGCTCGCCATGGCGCTGGCGGCCGGGGGCCGTCGCGTGCTGGTCGCCGAGGTCGAGGAGCGGCAGGGCCTGGCCCAGCTGTTCGACGTCCCGCCGCTGAGCTACGAGGAGCGCCGGGTGGCCTCGGCGCCGGGCGGTGGCGAGGTGTACGCACTGGCCATCGATGCACGCGAAGCCATGCACGAGTACCTCGCCATGTTCTACCGGCTCGGCCGGGCCGGGCGGGCGCTCGACAAGCTCGGCTTCGTCGACTTCGCCACCACCATCGCCCCCGGGCTGCGCGACGTCCTGCTGACCGGCAAGGCCTACGAGGCCACCCGGCGGCGCACCGCCGACCACCACACCTACGACGCCGTCGTCCTCGACGCGCCGCCCACCGGCCGGGTGGTCCGCTTCCTCGACGTCACCACGTCGGTGTCGTCGCTGGCCCGGGTCGGTCCCATCAACCGGCAGGCCAATTCCATCACCGACCTCATCCACAGCCCCCGCACGGCCGTGCACGTGGTCACGCTGCTCGAGGACATGCCCGTGCAAGAGACCGCCGACGCCGTCGCCGACCTGCAGGCCGCGCACATCCCGGTGGGCGCCGTGGTCGTCAACCAGGTCCGGCCGCCACACCTCGCCGCGCGGTCGTTGCCCGCGGCCCGGCGGGGCCGGCTCGACCACGAGGCGGTGCTGGCCGGCCTGCGCGCCGCCGGGCTGCCCGCCACCGACGCCGTCGTCGCCCTGCTCACCCGCGAGGCCGCCGACCACGCCGAGCGCACGGCGCTCGAGAAGACCCAGCGCGCGCTGGTCGACGACCTCGGCCGGCCGGTCTACGAGCTGCCCCGCATCGCCGACGGCATCGATCCGACCGCGCTCTACGAGCTTGCCGACGCCCTGGCCGAGCAGGGTGCCGTGTGAACCCAGGACCTCGGGCGGCCCGGCCGCCGCACTTCGACGTCGACCGCCTCATCGACGACCGCCGGATCCGCATCGTCGTCACCTGCGGCTCCGGCGGCGTCGGCAAGACGACGACGGCGGCGGCCATCGCGCTACGGGCGGCCGAGCGGGGCCGCAAGGCCGTCGTGCTGACCATCGACCCGGCCCGGCGGCTGGCGCAGTCCATGGGACTGTCCGAGCTCGACAACACCCCGCGCGCCGTCAAGGGCGTCGACGGCGAGGCCGGCGGCAGCCTCGACGCGATGATGCTGGACATGAAGCGGACCTTCGACGAGGTGGTCGAGGAACACACCACGCCCGAGCGGGCCAGGCAGATCCGGGCCAACCCCTTCTACCAGGCGCTCTCCTCGTCCTTCGCCGGGACGCAGGAGTACATGGCCATGGAGAAGCTCGGACAGCTGCGCGCCCGGCCCGACTGGGACCTCATCGTCGTCGACACTCCGCCGTCGCGGTCGGCGCTGGACTTCCTCGACGCCCCGGAGCGGCTCGGCTCCTTCCTTGACGGGCGCCTGATCCGGTTGCTCGGCGGGACGGCCCGGGCGGGCGGGCGCACCTACCTCAAGGTGCTGCACGCCGGCTTCAACGTCGTGACGTCGACTCTCACCAAGATCCTCGGCGGCGAGTTGCTCAAGGACGTCTCGACCTTCGTCAACGCGCTCGACACCATGTTCGGCGGCTTCCGCGAACGGGCCGAGCAGACTTATGCGCTGCTGAAGCGCCCCGAGACGGCGTTCATCGTGGTCGCAGCACCTGAGCACGACGCCCTGCGCGAGGCCTCCTATTTCGTCGACCGGCTCTCCCGCGACGCCATGCCGCTGGCCGGGCTGCTGCTCAACCGGGTGCACGCGTCGGGGGCGGCCGGCATCGGCGCGGAGCAGGCGGTGGCCGCGGCCGAACGGCTGGAGTCGGCGTCCGACGAGGACCATGTGCTGACGGCGGCCCTGCTGCGCCTGCACGCCGACCGGCTCAAGCTGGCGACCCGCGACGAGCGCATCGGCGAGCGGTTCAGCACGACGCACCCCGACGTGCCCGTGACGCGCATCCCGGCCCTCGCCGGCGACGTCCACGACCTCGACGGCCTGCGCCAGATCGGCGCCCTCTTCGACGCCGGCTGACGGCTGTCAGCTACTGAAGCCGTAGCACTCGTCCGGCCAGCGGCCCTCGTCGGGTGACAGCCGCTCGACGATGACCGGTGCGGGCGACGGCGGCACCGTGAACTCGAAGCAGGCCTTGTCCACGCCGCTCTGCGCACTGATCGCGATGGCCGGGGGCACGCCCACCACCGCGACCACCTGGAGGTCGTCCGGCCGCTCCGTCACCGAGACCAGCTCGCCGTCCTGAGTGCGCGTCACGAGGTCTTCGACGATGTCCTCGAGGCGGGCACCGACGGCCTCGTCGAACTCGCCGGCATCGCGGTTTCGCTCCAGCCTGCCGCGCATGATCTCCGCCTCGGCCGCCTGCTCGTCGAGGACCTCTTGCTCACCCTGCCGCCACTGGTACCAGATGACGATGACGAGCGTCGTGACGAGCAGCACGAGGACGACCGCGAGTGCGGCCATCGCGCGGCCGATGCGTCTCCACGTGCGGCTGTCCACGGCGGCGGTCGGCCCCCTCGGGTGCGCTTCGCTCCGGGCCGGCGACCGGGAGGTGGCGCGGGGGCCGCGCCTCGTGAGGCGCGACCCCCGCACGGCCGTCGGCGCTAGCGCGCCGGCAGCAGCTCCCCTGGCAGCACCCCGCCCGGCGAGAACACCTCGCCCGGCGGCAACGTGAAGGTGTCGCGCCAGCCGTCGCCGTCGCCCTCTTCGTCGCCGTCCTCGCCGCCGAAGGTCGGCGGCTGAGTGGCGGGACCGCCGGAGATGTCGTCGTCGGCCGGGGCCTCGCCGTTGCTGATGACGAGGCCGATGTTGCTGCCCGACGCGACCTCGGCGCCGGCACCGGGATCGGTGGTGACGACGAGGCCCTCCTGTAAGTCGGAGTTCACCTCACCGGAGACGGAGGCGCTGAAACCCGCGTCCGCAAGGGTCTCGATGGCAGCGTCGGAGTCCATGCCGCGCACGTCCGGCACGCGCACCGTCACGCCCTGGATGGTCTGCGGGTCAGGAGCGGTGAACGGAATCTCATCAGCGCCGTCCAGCGCGGCGTCCATCATCTGCTTCCAGATGGGACCGGGGATGCAGCCACCGCAGGCTTCGCGGATGCGCTCGCCGTTGTAGGTGCGGCCGTCCAGCGTCTCGAGCCGGCCGTCGACGTCGGCGACCGCCACCGCGGTGGACAGCTGCGGCGTGTAGCCGACGAACCAGACGGCGATGGCGCTGTTGGTGGTACCGGTCTTGCCCGCGGCAGGTCGGTCGCCGTCGAGCTGCATGCGGTTGCCGGTGGCGCCGGAGTTGTAGATGACGCCCTGCAGGACCGAGTTGACGGCGTCGGCGACGGCCGGCTCGATGACCTTCTCGCAGGTCGGCTGCGTGTGGTCGACCAGCACGTTGCCCGCGCTGTCGGTGACCCGGACGACGGAAGTGGTGGGGCAGTGCACGCCGCGGTTGGCGAACATGGCGTAGCCCGCGGCCATGGACAGCGGCGATACCTCGTTGGCGCCCAGGGTGAACGAGGGCACTTGGTTGAGCGGCTGCACCGCGTTCGCCTCGTCGAGGTCGGCGCGCATGACGCCGGCGCCCTGCGCGATGGTGGCCGGGAGGCAGAGACCGGTGCGCTGCTCGAGCTGGGCGAAGAACGTGTTGACCGAGCGCTCGGTGCCGGTGCGCAGGTTGAACGTCCCGCTGCCGGTGGAGTTCTTCGGCTCCCAGACCTCGCTGCTGCGGATACGGCCCTCGCACGTGCTGAACGAGTTCACCCGCAGCCTCACCTGCTGCGGCGAGTTGATCGACGTGTTGAGCGGGATGCCCTGCTCGATGGCGGCGGCAAGAACGAACGCCTTGAACGTCGACCCGGACTGGATGCCGTTGCCGCCGCCCATGACCTCGTCGGCGGCGTAGTTGATGCTGCTGACGCCGTCGCCCTCGACACCGTAGGTGCGCGAGTTGGCCATGGCGCGGATGTAGCCGTTGTTGGGCTGCACCGTGGCCAGCGAGCCGATGGCACCGTCCGTGGGCGCGACCCGGTCGGACACCGCGTCCTGGGCCGCCGCCTGGGCCGCCGGGCTGATGGTGGTCTCGATCCGCAGGCCGCCGCGCTCGAGCAGGTTCTGCCGCTCCTCGGGCGTCTCGCCGAGCTCGGGCATGGTGAGCAGCTCGTGCACGACGTAGTCGCAGAAGTAGCCGGCGTAGGACGGCACGCAGCCGTTGGGCGTGGCGCTGGGCACCAGGCCGAGGTCGGTGGCGCGGGCCTCGGCGGCCTCCTGCTCGGTGATGCGGCCGGTGGCGGCCATGCGGTTGAGCACGACGTTGCGGCGCCCGAGCGCGGCCTCGGGGTCGCGGGTGGGGTCGTAGGCGACCGGCTGCTGCACGATGCCGGCGAGCAGCGCGGCCTGCGTGAGCGTGAGGTTCGCGGCGGTGGTGGAGAAATACGTCCTGGCCGCCGCCTCGATGCCGTAGGAACGGGAGCCGAAGAAGGCGATGTTGAGGTAACGCTGGAGGATCTCGTCCTTGGTCAGCTCTTGCTCGACCTGAACGGCCATGCGCAGTTCTTCGAGCTTGCGGCGGTAGCCCTCGACACCAGTGCTGGCCTGGACGTCGGCGACCTCTTCGGGTGAGGTGGCCTGCGAGATGCGCACCTGCTTGACGTACTGCTGGGTGAGCGTGGAGCCACCGCCCTGGGTCTCGCCGGCCTCGACGTTGCGCAGGAACGCGCGCAGGGTGCCCTGGATGTCGATGGGGCCGCGCTCGTAGAAGCGGTCGTCCTCGATGGCGAGGATGGCGTCCTTCATGACCGGCGAGATCTCGTCGAGGCCGACCTCGACGCGGTTCTCCTCGAAGAACGTGGCGAGCGGCTGCCCGTCGGCGTCGACCATGTAGGAGGTCTGGGCCATGGGGCCGGGCTCGAGGTCGGCCGGCATGGCGGCGAAGGTGTCGGCACTCTCACGCGCGGTCAGGCCGAGGCCCGCGACCACGGGCAGGGCAAGGCCGGCCAGCAGCACACCGCACAGCGCGGCAACCCCGGCAACGAGGAGAACACGGCGTACCGTGGCAACGACGGCGGAGGGACGTATCGCCATGGACGGCAAGCTTACGTCGTTATGCCACACTGTCTCTAACCGACAGCCGGCGCGCCAGCAGCTACCAGAATCGCCACGCCGCGGCCATCGTCCAACCGGCTGATCTATTTTCGGTCGATCAGGGTCTGGTCATGACCCACATGTTTGCATAGCGTCACGTCATCGGGGTGAACTAGAGAGGGTTTGGTGTGCTCACCAAGTTGACGGGGGTGACAGCCGGATGACATGGATCGATGACTGGACCAGCTTGGCGGCGTGCCGCAGTAGCGAGCCCGACGAGCTGTTCGTTCAGGGCGCGGCCCAGAACCGGGCGAAGGCGGTGTGCCTCGGCTGCCCGGTGCGCACGGAGTGCCTGGCCGACGCACTGGACAACCGGACGGAGTTCGGTATCTGGGGCGGCATGACGGAGCGCGAGCGCCGTGCGCTGCTCCGGCGGCGTCCTGAGGTCGACTCGTGGCGGGGCCTGCTCGAGGCCGCCCGCGACGAGTACCTGATCAAGGCCGGCTAGACCCACACAGAGAACGCCGAGGCCCCGGGCATCACGCCCGGGGCCGGCGTATGTCCGCAGGGCTTTCGCCCACGCTCCAGTAGTCGCCGACCAGCGTCCGGTGCCACCAGGCGCCGGTCTCACGGCGCTCGGCCCGGTCGGTGAACCGGTACCGGTACAGCCGGGCCCGCACGTGCGCCGGGGGCAGGTGCGGGAACGGATTGTGCCGCAGCAGCCGGGCGGTCACCGGGTCGTCGTCGCGCAGCTTCGACAGCAGCGCCGGGAACCAGGCCTGCGCGTAGCTCGGCGAGATGGCGGCGAACCACATCAGCCAGTCCAGCCGCAGGTGGTACGGCGCGAACTGGCGCGGCAGCCGGCGCGGGTCGCCGGGCTTGCCCTTGAACTCGTACTCGTGCCAGACGGTGTCCGGGCGGATCACGGCGTCGGCGGTCCCCTCGATGACGACCTCGTGCCGGATCCGGGTGACGCTGCCGAACGCGCCGTACGTGTTGACCAGCAGCAACGGGTTGAAGCTGGTGTTCATGACCTGTTCGCGCGAGATGAGGTTGCGCACCGGCCAGTAGCTGAGCACGGCGACCACCACCGCCAGGGCGAGGACCACGGCGGCGTACCAGGCCGGCGGGTCGTCGAGCCCGGCCGGCGCCGTCACCGGCAGCAGCCACGCCCACGCGTCCCCGCCGACCGCAGTCGTCGCGATCACCATGGTCAGCACGTTCAGCCAGGCGAAGTTGCCGCTGAGGACCAGCCAGCCCTGCGTCACGATGACGACGGCCGCGGCGCCGGTGCGCACGGGCTGCGGCGCGAACAGCAGGAATGGCACCACCAGCTGCGTCACGTGGTTGGCCGCCGCCTCCACGCGGTGCGCCCACCGCGGCAGGTGATGGAACCACCAGCTCAGCGGGTTCGGCATCGGCTGCGTCTCATGGTGGTAGTACAGGCAGGTCAGGTCGCGCCAGCACCGGTCGCCGCGCAGCTTGATCAGCCCGGCGCCGAACTCCAGCCGGAACAGCACCCACCACAGCGCCACCAGCACGAGCAGCGGCGGCGCCACCGTCGACGGCCCCAGGAAGATCGCCAGGAAGCCGGCCTCACAGAGCAGGGTCTCCCAGCCGAAGCCGTACCAGACCTGCCCAACGTGCACGATCGACAGGTAGAGCGCCCACGGCACGGCCCACGCGAGCAGATGCGCCCACAGCGGCAGGTCGTCGGCGAGTCCGACCAGCAGCGCCGCCGACCACGCGACACCCAGCCACCCGACGACGGCGAAGAATCGGTCGGAATAGTGCAGCTGGAACAGGCTGGGCGCGCGGCGGAACGGCACCCGGCCGACGAACCTCGGCACCGGCGTCAGGCCGCGCTCGCCGATGAGCGCGCGGAACTGGGTGACGGCGCTGAGAAAGGCGACCAGGTAGATCGCTGCCAGGGCCCGCTGGAACACCAGCCGGCTCAGCCAGTAACCCTCCGCGGTGAACCAGTTCATGACAATGCGCCTCAGCGGTAGGGTGCCCTGCCGCGACGCAGGCAAACCCCTGACAGCATGGACCGGTGGCTGACGTCGACTTCGCGGGTGCGGTGGTCTACGCGATCCCCATGCGCACCCGGTTCCGCGGCATCACCGTTCGCGAAGGACTGGTCTTCAGTGGTCCGGCCGGCTGGGGCGAGTTCTGCGCGTTCGCCGACTACGACGACGCCGAGTGCGTGCCCTGGCTCCGGGCCGCCGTCGAACAGGCCACCGTGCCGCCGCCGGCGCCGGTCCGCGACCGCGTCCCGGTCAACTGCACGGTCCCCGCGGTCGGGCCGGAGCGGGCGCACGAGATCGTCGCGGCGTCCGGCTGCACGACGGCGAAGGTGAAGGTCGCCGACCACCCCGGCTCGCTGGCCGAGGACGCGGCGCGGGTCGAGGCGGTGCGTGCTGCGCTCGGGCGGAACGGGCGGGTCCGGGTCGACGCCAACGGCGCCTGGGACGTCGACACCGCAATCACGTCGCTGCGCGCGCTGGACCGGGCGGCGGGTGGGCTGGAGTACGCGGAGCAGCCCTGCCGGACGCTGGACGAACTGGCCGCCGTGCGCCGCGCGGTGGACGTGCCGATCGCGGCCGACGAGTCGATCCGCCGCGCCGACGACCCGCTGAAGGTCGCCGTCGCGGGCGCCGCCGACATCGCGGTCATCAAGGGGACGCCGCTCGGCGGGGTGCGGCGCGCGCTCCGGGTGGCCGAGGCCGCCGGGCTGCCGTGCGTGGTGTCGTCCGCCCTCGAGACCAGCGTCGGGCTGGCGGGCCAGCTGGCGTTGGCCGGCGCACTGCCGGAGCTGCCGTACGCCTGCGGGCTCGGCACGCTCTCGCTGCTCACCGGCGACCTGGTCGACGACGGCGTCAGCCTGCGGCCGGTCAGTGGCTCGCTCCCCGTCCCGCCGGCGCCGCCGTCGCCCGACCCCGCGCGGCTGGCGGAGTACCGCCTGGCCGACCCCGCACGCGAACGCTGGTGGCGCGACCGCCTGTCCCGCGTCCGCGCCCTCGCCTCGCTCTGACTTGCCTGGGAATGATCACGTTCAGTACGAAATCCCCTGTCGCACCACGATTGCAGGCGTAGTGCGGCACGAGATCCCGTGCTGAACGTGATCATTCCGGGGCGGGGCGGCGGAACTCGTCGTACGGCGGTCAGTGGCCGAGGGCGGCGTGGCCCTGGGCGAAGAAGCCGTTCGGGTCGTAGGTGGCCTTCACCGTGCAGAGCCGCGCGTAGCCGGCCGGGGTGTAGGCGTCGGCGGTGCGGGCCGGGTCGGAGAGGAAGTTGAGGAACGCACCGCCGATGCCGTGCGGCCGCAGCGGCTGCACGAACTCCGGCCTCGGCTGGTCGAGGATGATGCTGAACGGCACGCCGCGGTGTCCGGCCGGGCCGGCTCCGGGGCCGGGACGCCCGGTGGCGCCGTCCCAGTGCCGGATCTCCACGGTCGAGCCCGCCTCGGCGGCGGCCACGACGGTGTCGACGACCTCGTCGCCGAGGACGGGGAAGAAGTCGAAGAACCGCGCCGGCGTGCCGCCCATGGCCGCGTCGGCGTAGTCCATGCTCCGGTAGCCGTCGACCAGCGCCGGGCCGGCCGCCAGGCGCAGCGGGCGGAGCAGCCGCTCGGCGTCGTCGGCGCGGCCGGTGTAGAGGGCCTTGATGCCGACGGCACGGCGCCCGCGCAGCTGCGCCGGCACCGACTCGACGTCGGGGATGCGCGACAGCACGACCGCGCTGCTCATCTCGTCGGGCGCCGCAGCGGCCCAGTCGCGGTAGACCCGCAGCGCGGCCGCGGCGTTGTCCACGTCGAACCAGGAGATGCCGCCGTACACCTGCGCGACCGGGTACACGCGGAACTCCAGCGACGTCACGACGCCGAAGCCGCCGCCCCCGCCGCGGATCGCCCAGAACAGTTCCGGGTGCCGGTCCGCGGTCACCGTCAGCAGGGCGCCGTCGGCGGTGACGATGTCGGCGCTGATGACGCTGTCGGCGGCGAACCCGTGCTTGCGGGCCAGCCAGCCCATGCCGCCGCCGAGCGTGTAGCCGGTGACGCCGACCGTCGGCGACGACCCGGACAGCGGCGCCAGCCCGTAGGGCCGGGTCGCCTCGAGCACGTCGCCCCAGACGGTGCCGGGCCGGACCCGGACCACCCGGCGCCGCGGGTCCACGAAGACCGAGGACATCGCCGTCGTCTTCAGCAGCAGCCCGCCGTCGTTCGGGACGTACGTGCCGTGGCCGGTCGACTGCACGGAGAACGGCAGGCCGTGCTCGCGGGCCGTGCGCACCGCGGCCTGCACGTCCGCCGTCGACCGCGCCTCGACCACGACGGCCGGCCGCGGGTCCAGCGTCGGCAGCAGCGCCTTGCGGTGCGCGTCGTACCCGGCGTCGCCCGGCTCGTGGACGGTGCCCGCGATGGCGCCGCGCAGCGCGACGGCGGCGGTGGACTGCTGGTGCTGGATCGTGATCGTCATCGTGTGCTCCCTCGGTGCGGTCTACCGGTACGTCGTGCGGCGGGACCGGTTTTCGACATCGCCGGCGAGATTTCTTCCGGCGACTTCACGATCGCGCCGAGGGGTGGGCACGGACATCCGTGCCGAGCACGGATCGACCACGGAACGTGGTCAGTAGGTGACGGGGGCGCCGAGCTCGGCCAGGGCGGCGAGGCCGCGGGTCCGGTGCGCGCCGCCGGCCAGCAGCAGGCTGCGCGCCCACTGGTACCGGGACGCGGCGGCGTCGAGCGTCTCGGCCGCGGCGAGGATGCCGTCGACGTCGCCGGC
This sequence comes from Jiangella ureilytica, assembly GCF_004348545.1. GTDB lineage: Bacteria > Actinomycetota > Actinomycetes > Jiangellales > Jiangellaceae > Jiangella > Jiangella ureilytica. The sequence continues at coordinate 51,950 of NZ_SMKL01000022.1, forward strand.
GGCCAGCGCCGCGGCCCGGTCGACCAGGGCGGCGGCCACGACGTTGTCGGTGGTGAACAGACGCGCGCGGTCGATCCGCTCCACGGCGTCGGGCCGCCCGGCCAGCACCGCGGCCTCGGCCCACGCGGCCGCGTACCAGGGCCGCCAGATCAGCTCGAACCAGCCGCGGAACTCCTCGGGCTCGCGGCGCAGGACGGCGACGGCGTCGTCCATGCGGTCGCGGTGCAGGGCCTCGAGCGCGGCGAAGACGCTCTCGACGGCGCGTTGGTCGTGCGGGCGGTGGTCGGCCGAGGCCACTCCGGCCTCGACGTCGCGCCACACCTCCTGCTGCGCGACGTCACCGCGCGCGCCGTGCACGGAACCGAGCGCGGCAGCGACCCGGCGCATCGACGGGATGCGCGGCCGGCCCGCCCGCTCCCAGCTCTCGCGGAACAGCTCGCCGACGGCGACGGCCTCGGCCCAGTCGCCGCTCAGCACCATGACGACGGCGAGCCGGGCGGTGCCGACGTGGGCGACCTCGCGCTGCGACGGCAGGTCGCGCAGCGTCTCGGCGGTCTGCCGGGCCAGCCGCAGGTCGCCGGCGGCGATCGCGGACTCCGTCGCCATGCCGTAGGCGTCGGACAGCTCGAAGCCCTGCTGAGGGTCGAGCGGCCCGGCCAGCAGCTCGGTCCGCCGCAGCGCGCTCGCCAGCGCCGCCCGGGCCTCGCCACGGGCCAGCCGCAGGCCGGTGAGCTGGTCCAGGGCCGCACTCTCGACGACGGCGTCGCCGCTCGCGCGGGCCAGCTCGAGCGCCCGCTCGGTGCGAGCGGCGGCGTCCCGGTCGTCATCGGCGGCGGCGAACGCCTCGACGACGGCGATGCGGGCCAGCACGCCGGGATCGTCGCCGCCCAGCCGGCGGGCGTCGGCGAGCCAGCCGGCGGCGGTCGCGGCGGCCGGCACCTCGGCCAGGATGCCGGCCGAGCGATGCACCAGCTCGGCGGCCTGGGCCAGCTGGCCGGCCGCGGTGACGCCGTCGCCGGCGCGTTCGGCGACGGCCGCCGCGGCCCGATGCAGCCGCAGGGCATCGCCGCCGGCCAGCCGGGCCCGGGCCGAGCCGGCGGCCAGCCGCAGCGCCCCCACCTCGCCGGCGGCGTCCGGGGCGAGGTCGGCGGCCTGTTCGAACCGGCGCTGCGCCTCGCCCTGCAGCCCGCGCCGGTGGCAGAGTCGCCCGACGAGCAGGGCCACCTCCATGGCGGACGGATCAGACGGTTCCGACGATGCCGCGGCCGATGACGTCACCCAGCCGAGCGCGGCGTGCAGGTCGTCGGCGAGCCGGTCGACGCGGCCGCGCCAGTCCGGTGCGGCCGGATCGGCTGCCAGCAGTGCGGTCCCCTTGTCCGTGCACCAGCGCAGGTGAGCGGCCCGGACGACGGCGTCCTCGCCGGCCTCGATCAACCGCTCGGCGCCGTACTGGCGGATCGTCTCCAGCGCGAGGTACCGGGTCCCGCCGGGCCCGCCCACCGGGACCAGCAGGCTGTGGTCGGCCAGCGCCGCGAGCTCGGCCGCGACCCCGTCGCCGGCCACGACGGCGTCCGCGGCGGCCACCGAGAACGGCGCCGCGAACACCGAGACCCGGCGCAGCACCACGCGCCCGGGCTCGTCGAGCAGGTCGTGGCTCCAGTCCAGCGCCGAGCGCAGCGACCCGTGCCGCCCGCCGCCGCGCCGGGCGCCGTCGAGCAGCCGGAGCCGGTCGCCGAGCCCGTGCTCCAGCCCGTCCAGTCCGACGGACGGCAGCCGGGCCGCGGCCAGTTCGATCGCCAGCGGGCTGCCGTCGAGCGCGGCGCAGATCGCCGCCACCCGCTCGGTCTCAGCGCCGGAACCGACGGGAAGCGCCCCGGCCGCCCGGGAACGCTGCTCGAACAGCGCCACCGCGTCGTCGCCCAGGCCGCCGATCGGCACCACCCACTCGAACGGCAGCAGCAGTCGGGACCGGCTGGTGGCGAGCACCGTCGGCCCGGGCGCCGCGGCCAGCAGGAGCTCGACGAACGCGACCACCCCGTCGACGACGTGCTCGCAGTTGTCCAGCACGAGCAGCGCCTGCTGGCCGGCCGCCCAGGCGAGCACGGTTTCGAGCGCGCTGCGGCCCGGTTGCTCGCCGAGGCCCAGCGCCGCCGCCACCGCGGCCGGCAGCGCCTCGCCGTCGGGCACGGGGACGAGGTCGGCGTACCAGACGCCGCCGCCGAACCGGTCCGCGACGTCGGCCGCGACGGCCAGCGCCAGCCGGGTCTTGCCGACGCCGCCGGCACCGACGACCGTCACCAGCCGCTGCTCCGCCAGCGCCGACGCGACCGAGGCGCGCTCGGACACGCGCCCGACCAGCGAGGTCAGGGGCACCGGCAGCGCCGGAGCTGCCGCCGGACCCGCCGCCGCATCAGAGGGACCCGGCACCGACGGCGCCAGCGCGGCCAGCGCTCGCCGGTCGCCCGCGCCGAACTTGCGCAGCAGGGCGGAGACGTGGCTCTCGACCGTGCGGACGGAGATGACGAACCGGGCCGCGATCTCGGCGTTGGTCAGGTGCTCGCCGAGCGCGGCGAGGACCTCGGCCTCGCGCGCGGAGATCTCCGGCCGCACCACGCCGCCATTCTCACCCATCGGGCGTCACGCCGAAGGCGGCGCCGTGCTCGCGCGGGTGACCAGGCTGGTGGCGAGCTCGAGCCGCAGCGGCCGGTCGGACTCCGTCGGGTCGAGGACGGAGCGGATGGCCATGCGGGCCATCTCGAGCAGCGGCTGCCGCACGGTGGTGAGCGTCGGCGACACCCACTCGCACAGCGCGACGTCGTCGAAGCCGACGACGCTGAGCTCGTCGGGTATCCGCAGCCCGCGCCGGTGCGCCTCGGCGTACACGCCTGTGGCCTGCAGGTCCGAGCCGGCGAAGACGGCGGTCGGCGGGTCGGGCAGGTCCAGCAGGGCCCGCACCTCGCGCGCACCGCCGTCGGCGCGGAAGTCGCCGTAACGGACGAGCGTGTCGTCGACGGGCCGCCCGGCCCGCCCGAGCGCCGCGCGGTACCCCTCGAGCCGCTGCTGGCTGCAGACGAGGTCAGTGGGCCCGGTGACGATGCCGATGCGCCGGTGCCCGAGGCCGATGAGGTGCTCCGTCGCGGCCAGCCCCCCGGCCCAGTTGGTGACGCCGACGGTGGGGATGGCGGGGTCGAACCCGCCGACCGGGTCGACCAGCACGAACGGGATGCCGGCCGCCGTGAGCCGGCGGGCCGCGCCGGAGGGCAGCGGCGACAGCACCAGCAGCACGCCGTCGGAGCGCCGCTCGGTGACGCGGTCGAGCCAGCTCTCGTCGCTGCGGCCCTCGGTGGAGGTGACGACGACGGCGGCGCCGGCCCGGCGGGCCTCCTGCTCCGCACCCCGCAGCACGTCCATGGACCACGGCGTGTTGAGCTCGGAGATGACGAGGTCGATGAGGCCGGTGCGCTCCTCGACCCGGGTGCCGCGGCGCTCGTAGCCGCGCGCGTCGAGCAGCTCCTGCACCCGCGCGCGGGTGGCCGGCGCGACCTCCGTGCGGCCGTTGAGCACCTTGCTGACCGTCGCCTCGGAGACCCCGGCCTCGCGCGCGATCTCGGCGATGGTCACCCGCGTGTTCGTCACGGCGCCGGCCTGCCCGCGGCCCGCAGCCGGACGTCGTCGCGCGCGTCGACCAGCCACGACATCGCCTCGACGCCCTCGACGACGGGGTTGGCCAGCACACCGACGCCGCCGACCTCGATGCGCACGACGTCGCCCGTCCGCAGCGTCCAGGGCGCGGCCGGGACCAGGCAGGTGCCCGTCGTGAGCACGGCGCCGTCGGGGAACACGTCGGCACGCAGCAGGTACGACACCAGCTCGTCGAACCGCCGCCGCAGCTGGCCGGTGCTCGCCGTGCCCGACCAGTCCTCGGCGCCGTCGCGCGTGATCGACATCGACACCGGCAGCGCGTACGGGTCCGGGACCTCCCACGCGGGCCGGATGCCGGGGCCGACGGCGCACGCGCCCAGATAGGCCTTGGCCTGCGGCAGGTAGAGCGGGTTCTCGCCCTCGATGGTGCGCGAGGAGACGTCGTTGCAGACGGTGTAGCCGGCGATCTCGCCGTGCGCGGTGACGACGACGGCGAGCTCCGGCTCGGGCACGTCGATGCGGGAGTCGGACCGGACGGCGATCGGCTCGCCGTCGCCGACCACGCGCCAGGCCACGGACTTGAAGAAGATCTCCGGCCGCTCGGCGTCGTAGACCAGCTCGTACACCGACGCGGCCCGCTCGCTCTCCTCGACCCGCGCCTCCTCGGACACCTTGTACGTGACGCCGCAGGCCCAGACCTCGGTGGCGGCGTCGACCGGCGGCAGCAGCGTGACGTCGCCCGCGGGGTACGCGCGCCCGGCCGCAGCCTCGACCGTCGACCGCAAGGACGCCGGCGCCAGCCGCCAGAGCGCCGCGAGCGACTCGACCCCGTCGATCGTCGTGACGGTGTCGCCGTCGAGCACGCCGGCGCTCGCGGCCGGGGACGACGGTGTGGCGAACCGGACCAGCAGCACAGCGGTCTCCGTCTCAGTGGGATTCGCGGGGGACGCCGTCGCCGCGCGAGCCGACCAGGAAGTCGAAGTCGGCGCCGCGGTCGGCCTGCAGGACGTGCTGGGTGTAGAGCCAGCCGTAGCCGCTCTCGTGCGACGGCGACGGCGGCTTCCACGCCTCGCGCCGCCGCGACAGCTCGTCGTCGTCGACGTCCAGCGTGAGCGTGCGGGCGGCGACGTCGAGCGTGACGGAGTCGCCGGTGCGGACGAACGCCAGCGGCCCGCCGACCGCGGACTCCGGCGCGACGTGCAGCACCACGGTGCCGTAGCCGGTGCCGCTCATGCGGCCGTCGCAGATGCGCACCATGTCGGTGACGCCGGCGCGCAGCAGCCTCGTCGGGATCGGGACGTTGGCCACCTCGGGCATGCCGGGATAGCCGCGCGGCCCGGCGCCGCGGACGACGATGACGTCGTCGGCCGCGATGTCGAGATCGGGGTCGTCGCAGACCTCGTGGTACGCCTCGGGCGTGTCGAACACGACCGCCCGGCCGGTGTGGCGCAGCAGCCCCGGCGAGGCGGCCGACTGTTTGACCACGGCGCCGCCCGGGGCGAGGTTGCCGCGCAGCACCGCCGTGCCCGAGCCGGCCGGCTGCAGCGGCTCGCTCATCGGGCGGATGACCTCGCGGTTCCAGCACTGCGCCGTCGCGACGTTCGCCCCGATGGACCGGCCCGTGACCGTCAGCGCGTCGCCGTCGAGCAGCCCGGCCTCGGCGAGGTCGCGCAGCACGACCGGCAGCCCGCCGGCGTAGCAGAAGTCCTCCATGAGGAACCGGCCCGACGGCATGAGGTCGACGACGGTGGGCACCGGCCGGGCCAGCTCGTCGAAGTCGTCCAGCGACAGCTCCACGCCGAGCCGGCCGGCGATGGCCATGAGATGGATGATCGCGTTGGTCGACCCGCCGATGGCCGCGTTGGCCCGGATGGCGTTCTCGAACGCCGCCCTCGTCATGATCGCGCTGGGCCGCAGGTCCTCGTCGACCATGGCGACGATGCGCCGGCCGGCCTCCTGCGCCACCTCGAACCGGCGCATGTCGACGGCGGGCCAGGTCGCCGAGCCGGGCAGCTGCATGCCCAGCGCCTCGGCGACGCAGGCCATGGTCGACGCCGTCCCCATGGTCATGCAGTGGCCGTTGGACCGGGCCATGCACCCCTCGGCCTCGAAGACCTCGGCCTGCGTCATGCGGCCGGCCTTGAGGTCCTCCTCGAACTTCCACACGTGCGTGCCCGAACCGACGTCCTGGCCGCGGAACTTGCCGCTGAGCATCGGCCCGCCGGTGACCATGACGGCGGGCAGGTCGACGCTGGCCGCGCCCATGAGCAGGCCGGGCGTCGTCTTGTCGCAGCCGGACAGCAGCACGACGCCGTCGAGCGGGTTGGCCCGGATCAGCTCCTCGGCCTGCAGTGCCAGCAGGTTGCGGTAGAACATCGCCGTCGGGCGGATCAGGGTCTCGCCGGTGGCCATGACGGGGAACTCGAGCGGGAAGCCGCCGGCCTGCCAGACGCCGCGCTTCACCGCCTCGGCGACCCGGTTCAGGTGCGCGTTGCACGGCGCCAGCTCGGACCAGGTCGACGCGATGCCGATGACCGGCCGCCCGTCGAACACCTCGGGGCCGAACCCCTGGTTGCGCATCCAGGACCGGTAGATCATGCCGGAGCGGCCGGCCGCCCCGAACCAGGCCTGGCTGCGGCGGACGTGGTCATGCGTCACGAATACTCCAACGGCCGAAAGTTTCGGAACCCTCACCGTAACGAGCGCCACAATCTCACGTCAATGGCGTGGCATCAACCCACGTCCGACCCTTGCGGTTGCACTCCACGCGGGCCTAGGGTGGCCACGTCTCTGAAGAAACTTTCGGCTGGAGGCCGCGCGCATGAACGACTACACCCCCACCCGCGAGGACAGGTTCTCCTTCGGCCTCTGGACGGTCGGCTGGGAGGGGGTGGACGTCTTCGGCGGCGCCGTCCGGCCGCGGCTCGACCCCGCCGCCGCCGTGCGCAAGCTCTCCGAGCTGGGTGCCTACGGCATCACGTTCCACGACAACGACGTCATCCCGTTCGGCGCCTCGGCGTCCGAGCGCGACGCCGCCCTCAAGCCGTTCCGCGCAGCGCTCGAGGAGACCGGGCTGCAGGTCCCGATGGTCACCACGAACCTCTTCTCGCACCCGGTCTTCCGCGACGGCGGGTTCACCAACAACGACCGCGACGTGCGCCGCTTCGCCATCCGCAAGGCCGCCGACCAGATCGACCTCGGCGCCGAGCTGGGCGCCAAGGTCTTCGTCGCCTGGGGCGGCCGCGAGGGCGCGGAGTCCGGCGCCGCCAAGGACATCAGGGCCGCGCTCGACCGCTACAAGGAGGCCTTCGACCTCCTGGGCCAGTACATCATCGACCGCGGCTACGACCTGCGGGTCGCCATCGAGCCGAAGCCGAACGAGCCGCGCGGCGACATCCTGCTGCCGACCATCGGCCACGCCATCGCGTTCATCAACGAGCTCGAGCACCCCGAACTGGTCGGCCTCAACCCCGAGGTGGGGCACGAGGAGATGGCCTCGATGAACTACGCGCACGGCATCGCCCAGGCGCTGTGGCACGGCAAGCTCTTCCACATCGACCTCAACGGCCAGACCGGCCCGCGCTACGACCAGGACTTCCGCTTCGGCGCCGGCAACGCCCGCGGCGCCTTCTGGACCGTCGACATCATCGAGTCCGGCGGCTACGACGGGCCGCGGCACTTCGACTTCAAGCCGCCGCGCACCGAGGACATGGACGGCGTATGGGCGTCGGCCGAGGGCTGCATGCGCAACTACCTGATCCTGCGCGAGAAGACCGCGGCGTTCCGCGCCGACCCCGAGGTCCAGGAGGCGCTGGCCGCGGCCCGGCTCGACCAGCTCGCCACGCCCACCGCGGCGCCCGGCGAGACCGTCGACTCGATCCGGGGCGACGAGTTCGACCCCGAGGAGGCGGCGCAGCGCGGCATGGCGTTCGAGCGGCTGGACCAGCTGGCTCTGGACTACCTCTACGGCGTGCGATGACGACCAGCGGCTTCGTCGCCGTCGACGGGCCCAGGCTCGTCGGCGGCGACGGGTCCACCCTGGTGCTCCGCGGGTTCGGCCTGGGCGGCTGGCTGAACATGGAGAACTTCATCACCGGCTACCCGTCGACGGAGTCGCTGCAGCGCAAGGCCCTGCGCGGGGTGCTCGGCGACGAGGCGTACGAGCGGTTCTTCGACGCCTTCCTGACGTCGTTCTTCACCGCCGATGACGCCGCCTACCTGGCCTCGCTGGGGCTGAACTCGCTGCGCATCCCGTTCAACTACCGCCACTTCGAGGACGACGACCGGCCGTTCGAGCTGAAGGAGTCCGGCTTCCAGCGGCTGGACGCCGTCGTCGACGCCTGTGCCCGGCACGGCATCTACACGATCCTCGACCTGCATGCGCTGCCCGGCGCGCAGAACCAGCACTGGCACAGCGACAACCCGACGCACTACGCGCAGTTCTGGAACCACAGGCACTTCCAGGACCGCGCGGTGCACCTGTGGGAGGCGCTGGCCGACCGCTACAAGGCCAACCCGTGGGTCGCAGGGTACAACCCCGTCAACGAGCCCGGTGACGCGACCGGCGAGGTGGTCGGGCCGTTCTACCGCCGGCTCGAGGCGGCCATTCGCGCCGTCGACCCGCACCACGTGCTCTTCCTCGACGGCAACCGGTACTCCACGGAGTTCCACATGTTCGGCGACCCGCTGCCGAACACCGTCTACACCGCCCACGAGTACGCCCTGCCGGGGTTCGTCGACGGCGGCCCGTATCCCGGCGAGAGCCGCGGCCAGTACGTCGACCAGGCGTACGTCGAGAAGACGTTCCTGGCCCGCACCGAGTTCATGCGCAGCACCGGCACCCCGATCTGGATCGGCGAGTTCGGCCCCGTCTACACCGGCGACGCCGGCCGCGACGAGCAGCGCTACCGGCTGCTCGAGGACCAGCTCACGCTGTACCGCGAGCACGGTGCCAGCTGGGCGCTGTGGACGTACAAGGACATCGGGCTGCAGGGCCTGACGTACGCCCGTCCCGACTCGCCGTACCTGCGCCGCATCGCGCCGGTGCTGGAGAAGAAGGCCCGCCTCGGTGTCGACGCCTGGGGCTCGGTCGACGACGGCGTCCGTTCGGTGCTCGACCCCATCGACGAGCTGTTCGAGAAGGAGTTCCCCGACTACACGCCGTTCCCGTGGGGCCGCAAGCGCTGGGTCGACGTGCTGGTCCGGCACATCCTGCTGGCCGAGCCCATGGCCGGCGACTTCGCCCGCTGCTTCGAGGGCGTCACGCCCGACGAGGCCGCCGAGCTGGGGGCGTCGTTCGCCTTCGACGCGTGTGCCCGGCGCGAGCCGCTGGCCGAGCTGCTGTCGCGCTACGCGAACTGACGCCGTTGGACGTCCGGCTCGCCCGCCGCGGTCACTCCAGCCACTCGGTGATGAACACCGGGCTGGCGTGGACGTCCATCATCTCGAGGCGCCCGGTCCCGGTCTTGGCGAACTTGTGCGGCACCTGCGCCGGGACGACGATGATCTGCCCGGCCCGTCCGACGAGCTCCTGGTCGCCGACCGTGAACAGCGCCTCGCCGCCGCGGATGACGAAGGTCTCGTCGTACGGGTGCCGGTGCAGCTTCGGGCCGGCGCCGTCCTCGTCGGTGCTGACGAGGATGACGGAGATGCTGCTGCCGTGGTCGCGGCCCTCGAACTCCACCGCCGATCCGTCCAGCTCGACGGGCAGATCGTCGTGGTCGACAACGGTGGCGGGATTCATGCGCCGATCGTACGGTGAGGTCGCCGCATGGAGTAGATCCGTGGCAGATCGCCCGGCTGCTACCGGAGGGCGCGGGGTCCGGTTCCGCCTCCATGTCCACGTCGCGTCCGCACGTGCCGGGCGCCTGCGTCGGTCGAGGAGCTTCGACGCCTCGTCGACGACGCCGGCCTCACGCGGTTCCACCCCGCCGGCTGGGGAACCGTCAGGGCCGCCATGATCATCGGCGATCGCCGGTGTCCTGACACCAGTGATCGCCAGGATCACGTGGCAGCAGCGCGGGCGAGGGCGTCGAGGCCGCGCTCCACGTCACCGTCGTCGGTGGACCAGTTGCTCACCGAGATGCGCAGCACCTCGCGGCCGCGCCAGAGCGAGCCGGTCATCCAGACGGTGCCGTCCTCCATGAGCCGCCGGCCCACCTCGCGGGTCCGCTCGTCGGGGCCGAAGGAGAGGCAGACCTGCGTGAACACGACGTCGTTCAGGACTTCGGCGCCGGGGATGCCGCGCACGCCGTCGGCGAAGGCGGTCGCGTGCCGGCAGAGCCGGTCGACCAGGTCGGCCAGCCCGGACCGGCCGAGCGAGCGCAGCGCGGCCCACACCGGCACCGACCGCGCCCGCCGCGACAGCTCCGGCACCCGCTCGTACGGCTCGAGGTGCGTGGCGTCGGTGACCAGGTAGTCCGCGTGGTAGCTCATGGCCGCGCGCAGCGCCGCCGGGTCGCGGACGGCGACGATGCCGCTGTCGTAGGGCACGTTGAGCGTCTTGTGCGCGTCGGTCGCCCACGAGTCCGCGTCTGCGACGCCCGCCACCAGGGCCCGGGTCCGCGGCGACGCGGCCGCCCACAGCCCGAACGCGCCGTCGACGTGCACCCACGCGCCGACGGCGTGAGCGGCCGCGATGGTCTCGGCGAACGGGTCGAAGCCGCCGGAGTGGATGTTGCCGGCCTGAAGGCAGACGATCGTCAGCTGGTCGGCCGCTCCGGCGCCGTCCCGCAGGGCCGCCAGCAGCGCGTCGGCGCGCACCCGGCCCTGGTCGTCGACGGCGACGGCCTCCGGCGCGCCGAGCCCGAGGTAGCGCAGCGCGGACACGATCGAGTCGTGCCGTTCCGAGCCGGCCAGCACCCGGACCCGCGGTGCCCCGCTGAGACCTGCCACACCGACGTCCCAGCCGGCCCGGGCCAGGACGGCGTCGCGCGCTGCCGCGAGCCCGGCGAAGTTCGCCATGGTCGCGCCGGTCACGAAGCCGACACCCGCATCGCCCGGCAGGCCCAGCAGGTCGAGCAGCCAGGCCGCCGCGATGTCGTCGACGGCGGTGCCGGCCGGGCTCGCGGCGCGCAGGGCGGCGTTCTGGTCCCACGCGCTGACCAGCCAGTCCGCGGCCAGCGCCGCCGGCAGCGTGCCGCCGATGACGAACCCGAAGAACCGGCCCGACGGTGTCGCCACCAGTCCCGGCTCGGCGGCGTCGGCCAGCAGCCGCACCACCTCGGCCGGGTCGGACGGTCCCTCGGGCAGCGAGGTCCCGAGTGCCGCCCGCACGTCGTCGACGCCGGCGGTGGCCCGCACCGGGCGCTCGTCGAGCGTGTCGAGCCAGGCCCGGGCCCTGCTGCCGGCGACCTCCAGCGCCGCGTCGAAGTCCTTGCGTGGTGCGCTCATGCCGACCCCATGACCGGCACCGTACACCTCACCCGGCGCCGGCCAGGGCCGTGTCGAGGGCGGCGAGATGCAGCACGACCGGCCCCACGGTGAGCATGCCGCTGGCCGCACCGGCCAGCTCGCCGGCAGCCGGCGCCAGCGCCGCGCGCGCCAGCGCCGCGCGCGCCCGCGCCATCACCGTCCGGTCGCCCAGCAGCAGAGCGGCCCGGCCGGTCAGGCACCAGAGCGCCTCGAGCAGCAGGCCGGGCGGCGGCTCCGGCACCGCCGCCAGCGCCTGCGCCGCCTCGCCGACCCGCCCGGCGGCCAGCAGCACCAGCGGCCGCGCCCACGGCGCGTACGGACCCCAGTCGGTGACGTCGGCGAACACCGACAGCGGCCGGTCGCGCCAGACCCGCAGGCAGAGCCGGGCGAGCGGCAGCAGCCCGCGCTCGACGCCCGGCATCCCGGCGCCCTCGAGCAGGGCCGCCGCATCGGCGTAGGCGGCCTCCGCCTCGTCGAACGTCTCCTCGCCACCCGCGGCGGCCAGTCGCAACGCCCGGTACCACCGCGTGAACACGCCGACGAGCGGGCGCTCGTGCCGCCGGGCCAGATCGTCGGCCGCGGCCGCGTGCTCGTCGGCGGCCGCGAAGTCGCCCAGGCCCGCGCGCGCCTGCATCCGCACCAGCCGGCCCAGGATCTCGAACGCCGGCAGCCCGTGCGCGGCCGACACCGCGACCAGCTCGGCGCCGATCGCGTCGCGCTCCGGGGCCAGGCCGGCCCGCTGGAACGTCTGCGCCCACCGGGCGTTCAGCGCAAAGGCGAGCAGCCCGGGATCGGCCAGCTCGCGAGCCAGCCGCTCGGCCTCGGCAGCGGCCTCCGCCGGCCGCGGCGACCGTGCTCCGCGCGACTCCATCGCGACGGTCGCCACCAGCCGGGCCCGGGTCGCGGGCGGGGCGGACGGCGGGAGCGCGGTCAGCGTCCGCTCGGCCGCCGCCACCACGAGCGCCGACCGGTCCGGGTGGTCCAGCTGCGTCCACACGCCCGGCACGTCGTACAGGCCGATGACCCGCGCGGTCAGCTCCGGATCGCCGAGCTGCTCCGCGGCGGCGATCGCGGCCACGCGCTGCTCCTGCGCCGCCTCGAGCCCACGCCCGCCGGTCAGTGCGAGCAGCCGGAGCAGTCCCACCGTCGACTCCAGCCGCCCCCGCGCGCCGGCCGCCACCGTTTGGTCGTAGGCCGCCGCGGCGTCGGCCCAGGCCCGGCCGACCGCGTCGGCCTCCAAGTCGCCCGGCTGCCGCAGCAGGTCGGTCTCGAGCCGCCGCAGCCGCACCCCCGGGTCGAGGCCGAGCTCGTCGGCCAGCAAGGTCCGGGCCCGGCGCACGACGGCGAGCGCGTCGGCCTGCCGCCCGGTGCGAGAGAGCGCGAGTGCCAGCAACCGCCACCCCTCCTCGCGCCACGGATGGGCGGCGACGTGCGCATCGAGATCGGGGACGGCGTCAGCGGCCCGGCCGAGCGCGAGCAACGCGTCGGCCCGCCGCTCGAGCGCGGTCAGCCGCAGCTCCTCCAGCCGGGACCGCTCGGCCCGCGCCCACGGCGCCGCCGCGAAGTCGGCGTAGGCCGGGCCGCGCCACAGCGCCAGCACGTCCTCGAGCCGAGCGAGCGCCGTAGCCGGGGGCTCGCCCGGCCGGGAGCTCACGCCGTCGGCGAACCGCCAGGCGTCGACGGTGTCGGCCGCGGCCCGCAGTGCATAGCCCGGACCCTCGGTCACCAACACGGTCGCCGGCGATCGCGGCGCCCGATCCGGCTCGATCGCCCGGCGCAGCGCCGCGACGAACGTCCGGACGGCGACGACGGCACCGTCCGGCGGCGACTCCCACAGGTCGGTGACGATCCGCTCCACCGGGACGACCCGGCCGCGGGCCACGATCAGCCGGGCCAGCACCTCGCGGTGTCGCGGTCCCTTGAGGTCGATGTCCTCACCGGTGGACGACCAGGCGACCACCGGGCCCAGCACGCCGAACCGCGTGCTCATCGGACGCTCATCGGCGGGCCGGAGGCTGGACACGTCCTGACCCCCATTCTCTCGTGGGACTCGCCGCCGCTCCGGGACCTCGCGGTCGGCCTCCCACCCAGCCTCCCCCAAGGAGTCACCATGACGCCGACCATCCCGGACTTCGAGCACGAGCGGATCACCGTCGCCGACGGCGTCGCGCTCGCCACCGCGGTGGGCGGATCCGGCCGCCCGATCATCCTGCTGCACGGGTTCCCGCAGACGCACCTCATGTGGCGGCACGTCGCGGCCGGCCTGGCCGCCGACCACACCGTCATCGTCCCGGACCTGCGCGGCTACGGCGCCAGCGACAAGCCGGCCGAGGCCGGGCCGGACACCTACGCCAAGCGGACCATGGCCGCCGACGTCGTCGCGCTCGCGGCGACGCTCGGGCACGAACGGTTCGCGCTGGCCGGCCACGACCGCGGCGCGCTGGTCGCCCTGCGCGCGGGTTTGGACCACCCGGACCGGGTCACGCACCTCGCGACGCTCGACGTGGTGCCGACGCTGGACATGTGGGACGTGCTGCACGGCGTGCGGGCGGCGGTCGCGTTCCACCTCTACCTCATGGCGCAGCCGCCCGGCCTGCCCGAGCGCATGATCGCGGCGACGGCGGACGAGTTCTTCGGCCACTTCCTCGATGCGTGGGGAGCGCCCGGCGACGACGCGCTGCCGGCGGACGTGCGGGCGGAGTACCTGCGGGCGTCGGCCGCCGCCGTCCCCTCGATCGTCGCCGACTACCGGGCATCGGCCGGCATCGACGTCGAGCACGACGAAGCTGACCGTGCGGCCGGGCGAACGCTGGCCATGCCGGTCACCGTCGTCCAGCAGGACTGGGGCACGGCTCTCGGCTACGACGCGGCCGCGCTGTGGCGGGCATGGGCGCCGGACCTGCACCACACCACCACCACGGCCGGGCACTTCATGGCGGAGTCGGCGCCGGAGCTGATCGAGGCGGAGCTGCGGGCACTGCTCGCGCGCTGACGCGCGAGGCCGGATGTCGGTGCCGGCCGTTATGGTCCGGCGCATGACCAGTGACGGACCGACGCCCGACCGCGAGGTCCAGGCTGCGGCGACCCCCGCAAGGGACAAGGCAGGCCCGTGCTGCCCCATCGTCGAGCTGCGGCAGTACACCGTGCATGCCGACCGCCGCGACGACCTCGTCACGCTGTTCGACCGCGAGTTCGTCGAGACGCAAGAGATGCTCGGCATGCGGCTGGTCGGGCAGTTCCGCGACCTCGACCGGCCCGACCGATTCGTCTGGATCCGCGGGTTCCCCGACATGCCCACGCGCGAGGCGGCGCTGACGGCGTTCTACTCCGGCCCGGTCTGGACACAGCACGGAGCCGCCGCCAACGTCACCATGATCGACATCGACGACGTCCACCTGCTCCATCCGGTCGACGACGGCGCCGGCTTCCCGTTGCCGGCGGTCGGCGCCGCCGTCGAGCGACCACCCGCCGGGGCGACCCTGACGCCGTCGTCACTGGTGAGGGTCGTCGTCTACCCGGTGGCCGGCGACCTGCGCGAGTTCGGCCGGTTCTTCGCCGCCGACGTGCAGCCTGCGCTGGGCGTCGCGCCGCTGGCCCGGCTCGAGACCGACCCGTCGCCGAACACCTACCCGGCGCTGCCGGTCCGCGTCGGCGAGAACGCGTTCGTCTGGGTCGCCCGCTTCGACGACGCCGCCGCCCACGACGACCACGTGGCCGCCTGGGAACGCCGCGCCGGCCTCCGCGCCGAGCTGGACCGGCGGCTCGCCGGACCGCCGGTCACCCTGCGGCTCGCACCCACCGCCCGGTCATTGCTGCGTTGACCTCCCGATTGGACCAGTTGTGGTCCGGCCGGGCGGAAAGGGCGCTGGCCTGCGGCATCGTCGCGCCCGGCCGAGCGCTACTGGTCTAACGCAGCTTCGCCGTTCGCCTGGCGCGCTCCAGCGGCAGGGACTATAAAGGTGCGCACCTCACCTCACGTCGAGGAGCTCACTGACATGGCGAACGACGCATTCGGGTCGGCGACCGGCAAGGTCGCCCAGGTCCGCGGGCGCCTGCTCGAGCTGATCGACCACGGCGACGAAGGCGTCGCGCTCCCGTCGGAACGCCGGCTGGCGCACGACTGGGGTGTGGCCCGCATGACGCTGCGGCGGGCCCTCGACGACCTGGCGACGGCCGGGTTCGTCGTACGTGAGCACGGCCGGGGCAACTTCGTCGCGCGACCGAAGTTGAACCGCCGGCTCGCGATGACCTCGTTCTCCGACGAGATGCGCAGCCGCGGCCTCGTCCCGGGCAGCGAGACGCTGGAGTTCCGGCGCCTCCCGGCCGATCCGCGACACGCCCGCACGCTGCGCATCCCCGTCAACACCCCGATCGTCCGCTTCACCAGGCTCCGCACCGCCGACGGCGACCCCATCGGCCTGGAGACCACCTGGGTGGCCGACGACGTCGTCCCCGGCCTCACGCCGGCGGACCTCAACGGCTCCTGGTACGACCTCCTGGCCGGCCGCTACGGCATCCCGATCCTGACCGGGCGCACCACCATCGAACCGACGCTGCTCGACGAGCCGGACGCCGCGCTGCTGCACACCGAGCCGGGACGACCGGCCTTCCAGCTCGACGTCGTCACGTTCGGCGCGAACGGCCGGGTCGTCGAGTGCGGCACGGACATCTTCCGGGGCGACCGGTTCCAGCTCACGGCCGAGCTGCGACCCGTCCCCGCACCGGCCCTGCGCCGCGTCCGGCGACCCGCCTGATCTGACGTTTCCGCCCGTCATGGGCGGCCCCGACGAAAGCGAGCAACCCATGAGTGCACGTCCGCGCGCCCGCACGGTCCTGCTACCGGCCCTCGCGCTGCTGGCGGTCGCCGCCGGCTGCGGCTCCGACGACGGCGGCGGGTCGACCGGTGAGGGCGACCAGATCGAGCTGACCTACTGGACGCACACGCACCCGCCGATGACCGAGCTGAACGAGCAGCTCATCGCGGAGTACGAAGAGGCGAACCCGAACGTGAACATCACCTACGAGACGATCCCGAACAACGACTTCGGCACCAAGATGCTGACGTCGCTGAGCAACGGGTCCGGTCCCGACATCATCAACATGGACGACAGCGCGCTGCGCGGCGAGTACATCCCCAAGCAGCTGCTGGCGCCCATCGACCCGGCCGCCTTCGGCGCGGACTCCGTCGAGGAGCTCGAGGGCCGCTACGTCGACGGCACGCTCGACGGCGCGAAGGGCGACGACGGCACCCTCTACGGCGTGCCGAGCGAGTTCAACGCCACGGCGTTCGCCATCAACACCCAGCACTTCGCCGACGCCGGCCTCGACCCGGCCAACCCGCCGGCCACCTGGGACGACGTGTCCGAGTACGGCCAGCAGCTGGTGGCCGCCGGGCACGAGGGCTTCAACTTCGTCTACCTGCACGCCGGCTGGTACACCCAGCAGCTGCAGACGCTGCTGAACGAGACCGGCGGCTCGATCCTCAACGAGGACGGCACCGGCTCGGCGCTCACCGAGCCGGAGTCGGTCGAGGCGCTGCAGATCTGGCACGACCTCATCCGCGAGGACCAGGTGGGCGACGCCGACACCGCCTCGCGCGAGGCGACGTCGCCGTTCGAGGACTTCGCCTCGGGCCGGCGCTCGATGACGATGATCTACCCGTGGGCGGTCGAGCAGATCGCCATCGACAACCCCGAGACGTTCGAGAACCTGGCCGTCGTCCCGCTCCCGCAGGTCGACCCGGCCAACCCGTCCGGGCGCTGGTACGGCTACTACTTCGCCGTGAACAAGGCCTCCGAGCAGCAGGACGAGGCGTGGAAGTTCATCGAGTACATGACCTCGCAGCACGAGCGCTGGCTCGAGGACGTGAGCTTCGTCCAGCCGCTGAAGGACTGGGAGCAGTCGCCGGCCGCGGCCGACATCCCGTTCCTCGACGTCTGGTCGCAGGCCTACCAGCAGGGCAAGTTCGACGAGGTCGGCCCGCACTGGAGCGAGGTGCAGGACGCGATCAAGGCGGCGGTCGAGCGGTCCATCTTCGACGGCCAGCCGCCGGCCGAGAGTCTCGAGGAGGCCTCGGAGTCGGTCGAGCAGAGCGTCACGAGCTAGTCGCATGGCGTTGACTCGAACCGCACCGGGCCGGGCCCGCACCGCGCGGGCCCGGCCCCCGGGCTCCGGCGCCTCCGGCTGGCGGCGCCGCCGCGACGCCGTCGGCCTGGTGTTCGCGCTGCCCGCCCTGGTGCTCTTCGCGGCGTTCGCGATCTACCCGATGCTGCGGGTGTTCCAGCTGAGCCTGTACGACTACAACCTGACCAGCCCGCCGGTCTGGGTCGGGCTGGACAACTTCCGCTTCCTCTTCGGCGACGAGCGGTTCCTCGCCTCGCTCGGCGCCTCGCTGTTCTACGTGGTCGTGACCTACGGCCCCGCGGTACTGCTGGCACTGGTCCTGGCGCTCGGCCTGAACACGCGGATGCGCGGCAGCGCGTTCGTCCGGCTGCTGTACTTCGCGCCGGTCGCGACGTCCTGGGTGGCGGTCTCGGTCATCTGGCGGCTGGTGCTGCAGCCCGAGGGCCTGCTCAACCAGACCCTGAACACCGACATCCCGTGGCTGACGTCGAGCAGCTGGGCGAAGTGGGCCATCGCGATCGCGGCGATCTGGAAGGAGGTCGGGTTCTTCCTGATCATCTTCCTGGCCGGTCTGCAGAACATCCCGAAGGACCTGCAGGAGGCGGCGGCGCTCGACGGCGCCGGCTCGCTGCGGCGGCTGCGCTACGTGACCCTGCCGCTGCTCAAGCCGATCACCGTCGTCGTCCTGGTCATGGCCGTGATCCGCGGCTTCCAGTCGTTCAGCCCGCAGGTCGTGCTCACCGGCGGCAGCTTCGGCACCGAGGTGATCAACCTGTTCGTCTACAAGACGGCGTTCGCCAGCGCTCGCATGGGCCGCGCGTCCGCCGTCGCCGTCCTCATGTTCGTCCTGCTGCTCATGGTGACGTTCGTGCAGCTGCGCGCCCTGAGGAAGTCGGCATGAGCGCCGGGGTGGTGCAGCGGCCGGCGGTGTCGCCGTCGCCCGTGCCGTCGCCGTCGCGGAAGCGCCGGCCGGTCGGCAAGGTCGTCGTCTTCGTCCTGCTGCTCGCCGGCGGCCTGGTGTTCGCGTCGGTGTTCGTCTACGCGGCGCTGTCGGCGGTGAAGCCGGCCGACGAGATCCTGGCCAACCCGATGAGCTGGCTGCCGTCGCAGTGGCTCTGGGGCAACTTCGCGCTGCCGTTCGAGGAGACACCGTTCGCGCGGTACTACCTCAACAGCACGGTCGTCGGAGTGTCGGTGACGGTGCTCAACGTCATCACCTGCACGCTGGCCGGCTACGGCTTCTCGAAGTTCAGCTTCCGGGGGCGCAACGTACTGTTCCTGGTGGTGCTGGCGACGCTGATGGTGCCGCTCGAGGTCATCTACGTGCCGCTGTACGCGCTGGTCTTCGACCTGGGCTGGGTCAACAGCTTCGCCGGGCTGATCATCCCCGCGGCCACCAGCGCCTTCGGGATCTTCCTCATGCGCCAGAGCATCGAGGGCCTGCCCGATGAGCTGCTCGAGGCCGCGCGCATCGACGGCGCCGGCGAGCTGCGCATCCTCTGGCACGTCGTGGCGCCCATGATGGTCTCGCCCATGGCGGCGCTGGCGCTGTTCATCTTCATGACCAACTGGGACAGCCACCTGTGGCCGCTGCTGGTCGGCAACGACGCGGAGCACCAGACGCTGCCGGTCGGGCTGGCGGCCATGCAGGCCAACAACCTGGGCTCCGGCGGCATCCCGATGATGATGGCGGCAGCGCTGCTCGCCCTGTTGCCCACGCTGCTGCTCTTCCTCGTGCTGCAGCGCAAGTTCGTCGAAGGGATCACCATGACGGCGGGGATCAAGTGAGCCTCGACCTCGCCGTCGACGGCGGGCAGACGAACCTGCGGATGGCCCTGGTCCGCGACGGCGTGGTCGCGGAGATCGCCCATGCTGGCGGCTTCGCCTACAGCGGCCAGACCGATCTGCTCGACAGCGTCGCCGACGCGGTGGCCGAGGCGTTCGGGGCCCTCGGCGCGCCGCCCGGGGTCGAACGGGTCTGCCTCGGTCTCACCGCAGCGCCGCTGCAGCCGGACCGGCGATTCCGGCTGGCCGAGCGGATCCGGGACCGGCTCGGCGGTCCGGAGGTCTGGCTCGGGCCGGACATGGTGACGGCACACGCAGGCGCGCTCGGCGGCGCGGCCGGGGTCGTGACGACGGCCGGCACCGGCGTGGTCTGCCTCGGCATCGACGCCGAGGGCGGGTCGCACCAGGGCGACGGCCACGGCTACCTGCTGGGTGACTCCGGCAGCGGGTTCGCCGTCGGCCGGGCTGCGCTGCGCGCGGTCATGGCCGAGCGCGACGGCCGCGGCCCGGCGACCGCGCTGACCGACGCGGCCCGCGAGGCGTTCGGCGACCTCGCCGGTCTGTCGCAGCGCATCTACACCTCGCCGGCGCCGGTGCGGATCGTCGCGAGCTGCACGTCCTGGGTGGCGGCGGTCGCCCGGGCCGGCGACCCGGTGGCGCGGGCCATCTGGTCCGGCGCCGTCGACGACCTGGTGGCGACGACGGCGGCCGTGCTGGGCCGGGCGTTCCCCGGCGGCGTCGCGGAGGTCCCGTTGTCCTACACCGGCGGGCTGTTCACCATCGACGACCTCGTGCGCCGGCCGTTCGTCTCCGCCGTGAGCGACCGCTTCCCCGGCGTGCTGGTGCACGAGCCGCTGGGCAACCCGCTCGACGGCGCCGTGCGGCTGCTGGCCGACGGGCTCGGACCGTACACACCCCTGATGCTGACCGCCGGGAGTGACGCCCATGTCTGACGCCGTGTTCCCGTACCGCTCCGTCGTGGTCTCCTGCCAGGCGGGGATGGACAACCCACTGCACGGGCCGGGCCCGATGGCGCTCATGGCGCAGGCCGCCGCGGCCGGCGGGGCGGCCGGGATCCGTGCCGACGGTCCGGCCGACGTCGCCGCCATCAGCGCCGTCGTCGACCTGCCGATCCTGGGCATCAACAAGACCGGCGAGCGCGACGGCGTGTACATCACGCCGACCTTCGAGTCCGCGGCCGCGGTGGTGCGGGCCGGGGCGACGGTGGTGGCGCTGGACGGGACGGCGCGGCCGCGGCCCGGCGGTGGTTCGCTCGCCGGCCTGGTGGCCAGGATCCACGACGAGCTGGGCGTCCCCGTCATGGCCGACGTCGACTCGACGGACGCCGGCCGGTTCGCCCGGGCGGCCGGGGCGGACCTGGTCGGGACGACGCTGTCCGGCTACACCGGTGCCCCCGGGTCCGCCGCCGGTGACGGGCCGGACCTCGCCCTGGTGAAGGCGCTGGCCGCGGAGCTGGACTGCCCGATCGTCGCCGAGGGCCGGTTCTGGACCCGCGAAGAGGTGCTGGCCGGCTTCGAGGCGGGTGCGCACACCGTCGTCGTCGGCACGGCGATCACCAACCCCATGGCCATCACCCGGCGGCTGGTCGAGGCGCTGCGATGAGGGCCGGTCATGGCACCGCGCTGTTGAGCGTGCCCGACGGCACGCCGATGGGCGGGTACGCCGCGCGCACCTCGCCGTCGGCCGGCATGCTGGCGCCGCTGCAGGTCGACTGTGTGTCGATCGCCGCGGGAGCGGACCGGTTCCTGCTGGTGGTGGCCGAGCTGGTCGGCGTCAACGCCGACCTCGTGGCGCAGATCCGCCGACGGATCCCCGGGGAGGTCTGGGTCTGCGCGACCCACACGCACTCCGGCCCCGACGTCGGATCGCGGCCCGGAGGCGGCACGACGCCCGCGGCCTGGGTCGACGCCGTCAGCGATGCGGCGGCCGAGGCCGCCCGGCGGGCAGTGGCGACGGAGACCGAGTGCGTCGCGAGCCACCACGCCGGTGTGCTCGACGGCGTCGGGGCGCGGCGCAGCGCCGACACCGGCGAGCGGCGGGTGCCGGTCGACCTGCTGCGCTTCGCCGACGGCGACCGGCTCGCCGGGGTGGTGGCGGTGGTGCCCGTGCACCCGACGGTGCTGCCGGCGTCGTCCTGCGTGGTCAGCGGCGATCTCGCGGCCTGGATCCGGGAGGCGTTGCGCGACGAGCTCGCCGCGGGAGGTGGGCCGGTGCCGTGGGTGGTGGTCGCGACCGGAGCGGCCGGCGACATCAGCACCCGCTGGACCCGGACCGCGCAGACCGAGGCCGACGGCCGGCGCCTGGCCGGGCTGGCGGCGACACGGCTGGCCGAGCTGCTCGACGCCGGACCGGGCCGCGCCTGGACCGCCGACGACGGCATCGCCGTCTCCCGGCGGACGCTGACGCTGCCGGTCCGTCGGGACGACCGGGACCGGCTCGACGAGCTGCGCGACGTCTTCGCCGCGCAGCTGGCCGGGGTGCCGGCGGACGATCCGGCCGGCCGGGCCGCGGTCACGGCGCTGCAGGGCGTCGAGGCGGCGGCCGCCCGCACCCACGGCGGGGCCGCAGCCGACGCCGTCGTCCCCGAGTCGGTCGCGCTGGAGCTGGCCGTCGCCCGGCTGGGTGAGCTGACCCTGCACGGCATCGGCGGCGAGCCGTTCCTCTCGCTGCGCGACGCCGCCGCGCCGGCCGTACTGCTGGGATACGCGAACGGCTACGCCGGCTACCTCCCCGCGGCCGCCGACTTCGACACGCCCGCCTACGAGGTCCTCATCTCCCCCTTCCGTCCCGATGCCGCCGACGACGTCGCCGGGGCCCTGCACGAGCTCGCCCATCGATCCACCCACGGAGGCTGATCACGTGACCACCACCGACCTCGAGCCGATCGGCCAGCCGGCCGCCGCGCGGATCCTGCGGGAGGCGGCCGACCGCCTGATCGCCACGCAGGCCGGCGCCATCTCCGCGGCCGCCCGGCTGGTCGCCGACGGCCTGCGCGCCGGTGGGCTGATCCAGGCGTTCGCGACCGGCCACTCCCGCTCGATCACCGCCGAGATCGTCGGCCGGGCCGGCGGGCTCGTCCCGGCGAACGCGCTGTCGATCAAGGACCTCGTCATGTACGGCGGGGCGGACCCGCGCGAGATCCTCGACCCCACCGTCGAGCGCGACCCGTCGCTCGCCCAGCGCATCCTCGACCTCGCCGAGATCCACCCCAGTGACGTCTTCGTCATCACCTCCAACTCCGGCGGCAACGGGTCCGTCGTCGAGATGGCCCGGCTGGCCAAGGCCGGCGGGCACCCGCTCATCGCCATCACGTCGGCCGAGCACAGCAGCCAGATCACGTCGCGGCACCCGTCCGGCCAGCGGCTGTTCGAGCTGGCCGACGTGGTGATCGACAACGGCTCCCCGCGCGGCGACGCCGCGCTGGCGCTGCCGTCCGGCGTGCGCATCACGCCGACGTCGTCGCTGACGGGTGTGCTGATCGCTCAGCTGCTGGTGACCGAGGTGTGCGGGTTGCTGCTCGCGTCCGGCGAGGACGTGCCGGTGCTGGTCTCGGCGAACGTGCCCGAAGGCGACGCGCACAACGAGGCGCTCTTCGCCCGGTACGGCACCCGACTGCGCCCGTCGGAGCCGTGAGGCGGCGACCGCCGGTCAGCCGGTGAGCGCGTCGACGACGATCGTGGCGGCGGCGGCGATGAGCGCGGGGTCGGACTCCGCCTCGGGGTCGAGCCGGTTGCTGTAGACGGCCAGCACGATCGGGGCGGAATCGGGCGGCTCGATGACGGCGATGTCGTTGCGCCCGCCGTGGCCGGCCGAGCCGGTCTTGTCCGCGACCGGCCAGCCGTCGGGGACGCCGGCCCGGATCAGCTCGTCGCCGGTGGTGTTGTCGCGCATGGCATCGACCAGGACCGCGCGGTCGTCGGCGGCGAGCAGGTCGCCGAGCGCCAGCCGCTCGAGGTTGGCCGCCATGGCCCGCGGCGTGGTGGTGTCGCGAGTCTCGCCGGGGGCCCAGTCGCTGAGGCCGGGCTCGATGCGGTCGAACGACGTGGTGTCGTCGCCGAAGCCACGCACGGCGGCCTCGAGCCCGTCCGGCCCGCCGAGCTGCTCGAACAGCAGGTTGGCGGCGGTGTTGTCGCTGACGGTGATGGCGGCGCGGATCACCTCGAGCAGGGTCAGCCCGGTGCCGGCGGCCGGCTCGGTGACCGGCGAGTGGCCGACGACGTCGGCGGCGTCGTACTGGATGACGTCGTCGAGGGCGGCGGCGTCCGTGGCCTGCAGCACCGCCGCGGCCGACAGCGCCTTGTGGGTCGAGGCGAACGCGAACCGCTCGTCGGCGCGGTGCTCGACCGTCTCGCGGGTCCCGGTGTCGACGGCGTACACGCCGAGCCGGGCTGCGTAGTCGGTCTCCAGTTGCGCCAGGGCGGCGGCGACCGCCGGGTCGGGCGTCGTGGCCTCTGCCGTCGAGGTGTCCGCCGTCGAGGTGTCCGTCGTCGGCGCGGGCGCGCTCGTGCTCGGCGCCGCGGGGCTGGGCGCGGCACCGGGCGGGTCGTCGTCGGAAGAACAGCCGGCGAGGACGGCGGCGGTGACGGCCGCGAGGACCGGGAGGCTCGTGAGTCGCATGGCTCCAGCGTCGCGGTGGCGGTTCATGCGCGCCAAGACGGATGCGTTCGATTCCATGCGCATCGGGCATAGTACGGTGCCGGCATGGACCTGGTCGCCGCCTGCGCCGCGTTCGTCGCGGTCAGCGAGCGCGGCAGCTTCACTCGCGGCGCGGCCGCCATCGGCATCCCGCAGCCGGTCGCGAGCCGGCGGGTCGCGGCGCTCGAGGAGCACCTGGGCGGCGCCGTCTTCGACCGGGCGACGCGGCGCGCGGCCCTCACCGACTTCGGCCACGCCATGCTCCCGGCCGCCCGCCGCGTGCTCGACGCCGCCGACGACCTGCGCGCCGGCGCCGCCCGGGCCGCTGCCTCGCCCGTCGCCGTCGCCCTCCCGGCCGACCTGCCGCTGGCCGCGCTGGTCGAGCTGGTCGCCGACTCGCGCGAGGCCGGAATCGCGCTCGTCGTCGACCAGGCCGGCCCCGAACGCCGCCGTGAGCTGGTCCGCGACCGCGCCGTCCGTGCCGCGGTGCTTCCGGTGCCGGAGCCGGAGGCGCGCTGGACGGTGCCGCTCGGCCTGGCCGTGCTGCGCGGGTCCGGCGCCCGCCGGGTCTTCCTGGGCGAGTTCCGGCCGCGGCGCGATCCCGGCGCGGCGCACGACCGGCGCATCTGGCTGCTGGCCGAGGACGACGTCGCGCACGTGGGCGACGCGCTGGGCCGTCGCGCCGTCGCCGCCGGGCTGCGGCCGTCGCAGTTGCGGGTGTCGTCGCTGGTGGGCGCGGTGGCCGAGGTGATCCGCACCGACGACGCGCTGCTGTGCACGCGGCGCGAGGCGTCCGAGGCGGGCCTCGACTGGCTGCCACTGGGCGACGAGCGGCTGGCCCGTGGGTACGCCGTCGTCGCCGCGTCGGCACTCGATGCCGATCGGACGGTGGGGGCGCTCGGGCCGCTGCTGGCCCGCTGTCTCGGCGCCACGGAGGCCGGGTCGTGACGACGCACCAGCGGTGGCGCGCAGTGCTCGACGATGCCGGGCTCGACGGCTCCTTCGTCGTCCGCGACCTCGACGACGGCGCCGAGCTGGCTCTGGAGCCCGACGTCGAGCTGCCCATCGCGTCGCTGGTCAAGCTGCCGCTCGCACTCGCGACGCTGGAGCGCGTCCGGCGCGGCGAGCTCGACGGCGCCCGTCCGGTCGAGGTCGCGCCGGGCCGGTCCGAGGACCCCGGGCCCACCGGCATCACCCGCTTCCGCCACCCGGCCCGCGTCGCCCTCGACGACCTCGTCTACCTGAGCGCGTCGCTGAGCGACAGCTCGGCCACCGACGCGCTGTTCGACCTCACGCCGCCGGCGCGGGTCGCGGCGCTGCTCGGCGAGCTCGGCATCGCCGGGTTCACCCTCCGGCACCGGATGGACGCGCTGATGGCGACGCCGGCCGAGGCGCTGCGCGGCGGCCTGCGCCACGACCTCGCCATCGGCGTCACGGAGCGCGGCGGCGGCAGCGCGATCGCCGAGCTGGACGTCGCCCGCGCGAACACGGCGACGGCGCGGGCGCTCGCCGGCTTTCTCACCGCCGTCTGGACCAGCGGCACCGTCGACGACGGCGTCGCGCTGCGGCTGCGTCAGCTGATGGCCGCCAACGTGCACCGGGCCCGCCTCGCGCCGGAGTTCGTCAGCGACGCGTCGACGTGGTCGTCCAAGACCGGCACGCTGCTCAACCTGCGGCACGAGGCCGGCGTCGTCGAACACGCCGACGGCCACCGGTACGCCGTCGTCGCCCTGACCCGCTCGCGCGTCGCGGCCGCCGCCCAGCCGGCCGCGGAGATCGCGATGGGCCGGGTCGCCCGCGGGCTGCACGACGAGCTGCGCGGCCGGTGAGCCACCGTCCGGCCGGTCAGGTCCAGGCGAGGCCGGAGCGGTTCTTCCAGTAGGCGACGGGGTCTTCGGCCAGGTCCGGCAGCGCGGCGACGCCGGTGCCGGCGGCGGCCAGGTTGCTGAGCAGCTGGTCGACGGTGGTGGCGCCGCTGAGCGCCACGTCGACGAAGGGCTGGCGCACGACGGCGCCCAGCGCGAGGGCGTCCGGGGCCACTCCGGCGGCATGCGCGGCCGCGCGGAACGTCTCGACGTCGCCGCGGTCGGTGAGCCGGCCGTTGGCGACGGCCTCCTTGGCGACGACGAACCAGCCGGCGTCGTGGGCGCGCGCCAGCGCCGGACCGGCCGACGGCTCGAGCAGGTTCCAGGTCGCCTGCACCGCTGCGAACGGCGCCGTCGCGTCCGCCGTCAGGACCAGGGCGCGGTCGATCACCGCCGCCTGGTCGGGCCCGCTCGACGAGAAGCCGACCCGGACGCCGTCGGCCGCCAGGTCCGACAGCCGGTCCAGCAGCCGGCGGTCGTCGAGCGCCGGGCTGTCGGAGGTGAGGCTGTGCACGAGGTAGACGTCCGGGGGTCCGCCCAGCGCGTCGAGGGTCTCCTGCCACTGCCGCTCGAACGTCGCCACCGAGTGGCTCTTGACCTCGTGGACGGCGGCGTCGACGCGCCACTGGGCGGTGTAGGTGTAGCCCCACTTCGAGCCGACGGTGAGCTCGCCGCGCCGGCCGGGATGCACCGACAGCCACTCGCCGAGGAACCGCTCGGCGAGCCCGTACGAGCGGGCGGCGTCGACGTAGCGCACGCCCGCGGCCCAGGCGGCGTCGAGGACGGCGTGGGTGCGCTGGCGCAGCTCGTCGACGCTCGCCGACGCGGTGAAGTCGCGGCCGTGACCGAGCGTCAGATAGCCCGGCCGGCCGAGCGCCGCCAGCCCCAGCCCGATGCCACGGACGGCGAACGGATCGCGCTGCGTGGTCACCGGGCCAGCGTAGCGAGGCGAGGTCAGGGTCTCCGCAGTGGCAGGTTCACCTCGATCCGCGTCCCGGCGCCGACCGGGCTGCTCACCCGCATGGTGCCGCCGAGCGACTCGACCCGGTCGTGCAGGCCGGTGAGCCCGCTGCCGCGCGTCTGGTCGGCGCCGCCGCCGCCGTCGTCGGCGACCAGCAGATGCAGGGCGCCGTCACGCTCCTCGGCCAGGATCTCGACGTGGTCGGCGTCGGCGTGCTTGACGGCGTTCGTCAGCGCCTCGGAGGCGACGTAGTAGGCGGCGACCTCGACGGCGTCGCGGTAGCGGCTGTCGAGGCGGACCGTCAGGTCGACGGGGACGGGCGAGCGGCGGGCGAGGGTGCGCAGCGCCGGACCGAGGCCGCCCTCGGAGAGGATCGCCGGGTGGATGCCACGCGACAGCTCGCGCAGCTGGTCGAGCACCTCCGTGACGTCGTCGGCGAGCCGGCCGACGGCCGCACTGAGTCCGGTCAGCTCGGCCGGCACCTCGGCCTGGGTGTTGCGCAGGTCCAGCGCGAGCGAGACCAGCCGCTGCTGGGCGCCGTCGTGCAGGTCGCGCTCGAGCCGGCGGCGGGTGGCGTCGGCCGCGGCGATGACCCTGGCCCGCGAGCTGGCCAGCTGCGCACGGCTCTCGGTGTTGGCGATCGCGGTCGCCACGATCTCGGTGAACGCGATCAGCCGTTGCTCGGTGTCGGCGGGCAACCGGCCGGTGCGCGACGCGACGCCGATGCTGCCCCAGAGCCGCGACTCGACGGCGATCGGGCTGGCCACCGCCGACCGGATGCCCTCGGCGCGCAGGCTCGGCGGCAGCTCCTGGATCACCGTCACGTCGGAGTAGTCCAGCCGGGCGGAACGGCCGGTGAGGCGCACGTTCTCGATGACCGACGGCTCCTCGGGGAACCACTTCGACCCGGGCTTGCGCCGGTTCGGGTCGCGCCAGCCGCGGGCGGCGAGGTAGGTCGCCGACCCGTCGCTCTCGAACCGCAGCACCGACGTGCAGTCGGCGCCCAGGAGGGTCCGCACCTCGTCCGCGACGATCGCGAAGACGGGGCTGGGGTCGGCGTCGCCGCGGGCGGCGAGCGTCGCGACCCGGCGCAGCGCGGCCTGCTCCTCGGCATTGCGCCGCAACTCCGCCCGTGCCTCGGCGTTGGTGACGGCGGTGGCGACGAGGTCGGTGAGGCGCTGGATCCGCGCCTCCGTCCCCGCGGGGAAGGCCTTGGCGTTCTTCGACGACGCGACGACGACACCCCAGAGATGCCCGTCGACGCTGATCGGGCAGCCGATCGACGAGCGGATTCCCAGCTCGCGGGCCTCGGCGGCGACGGTGCCGTCCTCGCCCACGAAGCTGGAGATGCGGGCCGTTCCGCCGGTGCGGCGCACCTCGCGAGCCACGCTGATGCCGTCCAGCTCGATGCGCGTGCCGACGGGAAGCCGGACCGGTACCCGCCCCCACGAGCCGACGCCGGTCACCGTCCCGTCGGGCTCGTAGCGCTCCAGCCGCACGAGGTCGGCATTGCAGAGCAGTCCCACCTCGCGGCTCACCGCCTCGAACAGCTCCGGCGCCGGGACCCCCTCGGCCACCAGCGTGGCGACCCGCCGCAGCGCCGACTGCTCCCCGGCGAGCTCCCGCGACTCGTGCACCGATCGCCGCAGCCCCGCAGCCAGCCCGGCCACCACGACCGCCGTCGCCACGAACACCCCGAGAGCCACCAGGGCCGGGCCTTCGCTCTGAGGTGGCGCGATGACCAGCACGAACGTGACCACGCCCAGCGCCGCGACCAGCACCGCGGGACCGGAGCCCCAGCGGATCGCGACGGGCAGGACGGCCAGCAGGTAGACGACGAGCAGCCCCCGCGGCGGGAGCTGCCGGTTCAGCAGCCAGACCAGACCCGTCGCCACCGCGACGAGGACCAGGCCGTTGACGGCTCCACCCGCCCACCGCCGCAGCAGCGGCCGGCCGGTCAGTGGTCCTGACGTCTCACTGATCTCCGGCCGCCACCACATCGCGCACGGCCCTCGCCGACAGGTCGGCCTTCCAGACGAACCCGGCCGCAGGACTGCCCGACACCAGTTCCGCGACGTCCTCTTCCCGATGGGTCGAGATGAGCACGACATGAGGCCCCGACGGCGTCGCCGCGACGATCCGGCGGACGAGGTCGAGGCCGCTCTCGGATCCCAGCGCGATGTCGACCAGAACGACGTCCGGCTTCAGGGCGTCGATCTTCTCGAGGGCCTCCGTGGTCGTCGTCGCCGTCGCCACCACCTCCAGACCGCCGCGCTCGAGGCTCGAGCGCGCTACCGCCAGGAATCGCTCGTTGTCGTCAACGATGACACAGCGCCGCACCACTCCACCAGCATTGCACCAGGGCATACCGGCGGCATGCCTGCTAACCGGAAACCCGGCCCGGGCCTCACGTCCGCACCGAGAGGAACTCCTGCATGGCCGTGGCCGCGTCGCGCAGGCGCTGCGCCAGGTGCAGCGCCTGCTGGACGTCCAGGGCGTACTCCTCGACGTCACCGCCGTCTCTCGCCAGCCGGACACGGAGGAGGCCGGTGTGGTGTTCTCCGTGCACGGTGGCGGGCTGGGCGTCGGCGGCGACGTCGAGGGTCGCGCGGTGGTCGGCCGCGCGCGAGCCGGCGTAGAGGGGATCGCCGGCTGGAGCGTCGTGGCGCCAGGGGTCAGCGCTGGGGGGATGCTTCCTGCCCGGCACCACGACGTCATGGGGGCCGCCGCGAGAGTCGGCGAGGGGCGCGGTGCGGCGGAACAACTCGACCACGTCTGCCGGGCGGTTCATCGCGGACCTCCTCCTCTGCTGCTCGACTTCGACGGCCTTCGCTCCAGCATCGCGCGGGGTGGCCGGCCGGCACATCGCGGCCAGCCACCATCCCGGCCTTCCAGCTAGCCGGAAGACGAATTGGCGGCTGGCCCTGACGACACGGGCGCACGCCCGGGCGGATGCTGGATTGGCAAGGGGGTGGAAGGAGACCCGACATGCTGACCCATGACGACGACCTGTCGACGCAGGACCTCCTGCAGATGCTCAACGTGCCGCTCGACGCGATCCCGTCGGTCGTGCGCGAGGCGGGCCGCCTGCTGTCCGCTCGCGGCGACGGCGCTAACGTCGCTGCTCGAGAAACGTGAGGACCGCGAGCACCCTGCGATGGTCCTCGTCGGTTTCCGGCAGGTCCAGCTTCGTGAGGATGCTGCGCACGTGCTTCTCGACCGTTCCCTCGGTCACCCAGAGCCGCCGCGCCACCCCGGCGTTCGACCGGCCCTCCGCGACCAGCGAGAGCACCTCGCGTTCGCGGTCGGTGAGCTCCGCGAGCGGATCGTGCCGCCGTCGGGCCCCCACCAGTTCCTGCACCAGCGCCGGATCGATGACCGACGCGCCGCGCGCCACCCGCTCCAGGGTGTCGACGAACTCCGCGACGTCGGTGACCCTGCTCTTCAGCAGGTAGCCGATGCCCCCGCCGCTGGCGAGCAGCTGCATCGCGTGCTCGACTTCGGCGTGGGCCGACAGAACCATGATCGCGACCTCAGGGTGGTCGCGCCGGATCGCGTGTGCGGCCTCCAGCCCCTCGGCCGAGTGGTCCGGCGGCATCCTGATGTCGACGACGACCAGCTCCGGCCGGTGCCGGCGCACCAGGTCGAGCAGCTCCGGCGCGTCACCGGCCTGGGCGACCACCTCGAACCCGGAGCGCTCCAGCAGGCTCGCCAGCCCTTCGCGCAGCAGCACGTCGTCGTCGGCGATGACCACCCGGATCGCGCTCATCGGTCCACCACCTCGGCCCTCGCCGACCTGGCACGGGCACACCCGGGAACCAGTCTGGCAGCGATCCGGCGGTTCGGCGCCGGTCCGAAGCGGTAGTGCAGGCGATGGTCCCGTCCGGAACCAGGTGTTCGTCCGTGTAGCCGGCCGCGATCAGGTCCTGGTGGCGCGATGCCTGGTCCATCCGATGATCGCGGTTGCCACGAACAGGACGACTCCGATGACGCCGATCCAGAGAATTCCCTGGATGGCAAAACCGACGATCGAGAGAATCAGCCACGCGGCAAGCAACACGATGACGAGTGTCAACATGTTCTCAGAGTACGCCCGGCGCACGGAAAGGCGCGTGTGAGCCGGCCGCAAAGACATCGACCGCAATTACGCGAGAGCCGGTCCCGTCTCTCCCCGGTGGAGACGGGACCGGCACCCAACGCAAGGCCGGCGCTCAACGGACAGCGGTACGCCGCTCGTTGACGAAGACCATGACTGCTGCGAGCGCGATGAGTGCGATCCCCGCTCCCGCCAGGATCGGGGTCGAGCCGCTGCCGGTGTCGGGCAGTTCACCGGTCTCGGTGCCGGAGTCGCCGGTGTCGGCTCCCGTCTCCGTGCCCGTGGGCGAATCGGTCGGCGTGGGCGTGTCGGTCGGCGTCGCTGTCGGTGTCTCGGTCGGCGTCGGAGTCTCGGTGCCGGTCTCGGTCCCCGTCTCGGTGCCGGTGTCCGTCCCCGTCTCGGTGCCGGTGTCCGTCCCCGTCTCGGTCCCGGTGTCCGTCCCCGTCTCGGTCCCGGTGTCCGTCCCCGTCTCGGTCCCGGTGTCCGTCCCCGTCTCGGTGCCGGAGTCGTCCCCCGTCGGCGTCGGCGTCGGCGTCTCCTCGCAGGGGTCGTCGGTGATCTGATTGGTGTCGAGGGTGACGGCGGCCGTGCGGGCCAGCGCCTGGCCCTGCAGGTTCGCGCCGGTGTTCATGGTGATCGATGCCATGGCCAGGATGGTGCCGATGAAGTCGGTGCCGGTGCCCAGCGTGGCCGAGCTGCCGACCTGCCAGAACACGTTGCAGGGTGCGGCGCCGTTGATGAAGATCACGCTGCTGTCGGTGGCGGTGATCAACGTGGTGTCGATCTGGAAGATGAACACCGCGGCCGGGTCGCCCTCGCCGTCCAGCGTCAGCTGACCCGTCAGCTGCGCCGCCGCGATCCGGTAGACGCCCGCGTCGAGCACCGTCCCGCCGAGCTCCGACGCCAGACTGGTGAACGGCGTCCGCCCGGCGGCGTCGTTGTAGGCCGTGGTGAGGTCGTCCTTGGCCTGCAGCGCGACTGCGTCGGCCAGGTGGGTCTCGCCCTGCACCTCGCCCGGGGGGAAGCCCGGCGCGGTGGTGCCGGGGTGTACGCCGAGGTCTTGCTCCAGGGTGGTCGGTCCGGTGTTGGTGACCGTGGAGCCGGCCAGCACCGAGAAGTCGCCCGCCGTCCCCAGCCCCACCGGGGCGTCGGCGGCGCTCGCGACGCCCGCATTCAGGTACAGCGGCGCGGTGACGAGCGCCGCAACGGCGAGACTGGCCACCCCCGGCCAGAACGCGCGCCGAAACTGATGAGTGGATGTCCTGGCCATGAATGACCCTTTCGGTTGAGATGCTCATGGGTCACGTCTGGCTGATGAACGCACGAGTCGCGAAGCATGTTTCCTCCACTGAACCAGAAATTGGCGCGCAAGTCGCCGTTCCGAACGATAAGATTCAAAATGAAAACTCTGAAATCGCCACATATACCCACAAAGTATTGAACAGGCTACGACGCCGTCGGTGTCAATGACCCAACCACTCGTCCGGCGACGCTTCATGTGCACCCCTGAATCAGCTCGGGTGGGTCGTCCCCGCGAACGATGGTGGCCGTCGCCTACGCGTTCGCGCTGCTGCGCTGCGGCTCGACGACCCCTGACACGGCCGCCGACGGGCGGGCCGGTTCGTCACCACCGGCGCCTGCCAGACCGTGCACGGCCGGCCGATGCCGGACGGCTGCGTAGGCTTCGGCTCTGACCGAGGCCGTCGCGGCCGGTCCGTTGACCGTGGACCATGCCTGACCGGCGTGGGTATGGCTGGCGAAGGGCCGGGCCACCTGCTTGCTCGAGGTTCATTCGACCGCGCCCGGCCTGACCCGAATCGGCGCAGGACGGCGGCCCGGCTGGAGATCCAGGAACGCCTTCCGGAACGAGCGCCGGGCACGAGTGGCCAGGCTCGACACGGCACTCGGTGTCAGCGCCAGCGCGGGAGCGAGGTCCCCCGGCGTGTACCCCTCGACGTCGATGAGCCAGAGCACCGCCCTCGACCGCAACGGCAGGAAGGCCAGTGCCGCGGCCACGTCGAGACAGACGTCCTCGCACCCAGCGTCGCGAGCCTCGTCCGGCGGCCGGATCGGTGCGCCGACAGCGATCGCCGACTGACGCATGTCGCGGTGACGGAAGGCCGCATGCTTCGCGACGGTGTAGAGGTAGCCGGCCGCTGAGTCGCGCGGCCCTCGGCCAGCTCTCATCGCACCGAGAACGGAGCAGAACGCCTCCTGGACGACGTCCTCGGCATCGTCCACGTCGCCGACGATGCCCAACGCGACATTGCGCGTCTGAGCGGCGAAGCTCCGATAGAGCGTGGCGATCGCGTCCTCAGGGTGTGACGCGGCGCGGCGACGACGCGGGTCTTCGCCGTTCCGGCCGGATGCTGTAGGCGATCGCATGCTGCGCGGATGAGCTCACACCGGGTCTGTCACGCCCCAGTGAGGGCGCACAGTCGGTGAGCGGCCCGGTCACGCGCCCTCGTGTCGCGCATGACCGGGCCATGTCCCGCGCCGGCCGGGGATCGCCCCAGCCGTGGAGCGGGAGCCTCTGGTGAGGTCGCTGCACGCGCCGCGCACCGAGTCGGCCGTCGAGTCATCCGTCGACCTCACCTCTGGGTGGTGGAGAGCAGGTCCGCTGGAACGGTGCCTCCGCCTCCGCAGGGACGGAGGCACCGCAGCGGGCTCCGGCTAGGAGGTCAGCCCGGACGTACCACCGGATCCACCCCACAGCCGGCGGCGATGGGCCGCCGCCAGGACCAGGCCACCGATCAGCAGCGCCATCCCGCCGGTCAGGAACCACCCGGTGATATCAGCACCGGTGTCCGGCAGGTCGGGCCCCGGCTGCTCGTCCGGCGTGTGATGGTCGGTCTCACAGCCGGCGTTGCCGTCGGCCGCCGGGACACACACCGCCCGGTCAT
>NZ_SMKL01000023.1 GCF_004348545.1 Jiangella ureilytica
GGTCAGCGGGGGGCGACCGAGCGGGGGTCGAATCCGTACGGGAGCTCCAGCCGGTGCGCCGCGAGCAGCGCCTCGTCGGCCAGGACGTCCGCCGTCGGGCCGTCGGCGACCACCGTCCCACCCGACAGCACGATCGAACGCGAGCACAGCTGCAGCGCGAACGGGAGGTCGTGCGTGACCACGAGCTGCGTCACGGGGAGGGAGTCGAGGATCTCGTGGAGCTCGCGGCGGCTGGCGGGGTCGAGGTTGCTCGTCGGCTCGTCGAGCACCAGGATCTCCGGCCGCATGGCCAGCACCGTCGCGACGGCGACCCGGCGGCGCTGCCCGAACGAGAGGTGGTGCGGCGGCCGCTCGGCGACATCGGACATGCCGACCAGCGCCAGTGCCTCGTCGACGCGGGCGTCCAACTCCGGGCCGCGCAGGCCGAGGTTCGCCGGGCCGAAGGCGACGTCGTCGCGCACCGTCGGCATGAAGAGCTGGTCGTCGGGGTCCTGGAAGACGATGCCGACCCGGCGGCGCACCTCCCGCAGGACCTCCCGGTCGCCGGCGCGGACCTCGAGACCGCCCACCCGCACGGTCCCGGCCCCGCCGGTCAGGATGCCGTTGAGGTGCAGCACCAGCGTGGTCTTGCCGGCGCCGTTGGGGCCGAGCAGCGCGACCCGCTCGCCGCGCACGATGGTGACGTCGACGCCGAACAACGCCTGGTGGCCGTCGGCGTAGGCGAACGCCAGCCCGTCGACCTCGAGCGAGACCTCGCCCGGGGTCATGCGAGCACCGCCGTCAGGGCGACGACGGCGGCGGCCAGCGGCAGGGCGGCGGCGCGGAGCCAGTCGGTGCGCGTGGCGGCGGCGACGGAGGTCAGCGGCATGGCGCCAGCGTAGCCACGCGACAGCATGGCCAGGTGCACCCGCTCCCCCCGCTCGTACGACCGCACGAACAGCGCACCGGCGCCCTGCGCGACCACCCGGACGTGCCCCAGGTGCCGGGCCTCGAACCCGCGGGACTCGCGGGCGATGCGCATGCGCCGCATGTCGGCGGCGACGACGTCGGCGTAGCGGATCATGAACGACGCGATCTCAACCAGCCGGTCCGGCACCCGCAGCTTCTGCAGCCCCAGCAGCAGGCCCCGCTCCGACGTCGTCGCCGCCAGCAGGATCGACGCGACGACGCCGAGCGTGCCCTTGGCCAGGATGTTCCAGCCGGTCAGCAGGCCGTGCTCGCTGAGCGACAGGCCCAGGACGTCGACCCGCGGCCCCTGCGACACGATCGGCATCAGCAGCGCGAACACCACGAACGGGACCTCGACGACCATCCGCCTGACGATGACCCCGGCCGGCACCGCGGCCACCCCGGCCACGCCGGCCAGCAGCAGCGCGTAGACCCCGAAGGCCCAGTACTGCTCCCGCGGCGTCGCGACGACCACCAGCACGAACGCCAGCAGCGCGAGCACCTTGACGTGCGCGGGCAGCCGGTGCACCGGGGAGTCGCCCACCCGGTACAGGGAGTGCCCGTGCCCGTGTCCGCCGCTCACCGGACGGCGTTCTCCTGCCGCGACCCCGCCGCCGCGCCCGCCGGCCGCGACTTCCCGGCGACCAGGCGGAACAGCACCACGCCCACGGCCACGACGACCGCGACGCCGAGGATGCCGGCCACACCGACCGGGATGCCGCCGACCTCGCCGTAGTCGGCCAGGGCGAAGTCGCCGAACGCGTGGTCGCGGGCGCGGTCGAGGAAGCCCTCGCCCTCGGCGACGTACTCGAGGCCGTCGGGGTTGCTGCTGGCGAAGAAGCTCACGATGCCGGCCAGCGCCAGCGCGACCACGCCACCGCCGATGAGCAGCGGCTTCACACTGCCGCGCGACGCGGCGCCCACCGGCTCGGGCTCCGGGGCCGGTGCCGGTGCCAGCGTGCCGTCGGCCTGCTTGAGCTGCAGGGCCGGGCGCAGGCCGCGGGCGGCGTGGACGAGGTCGGGCCGGACAGCGACGACGGCGCTCACCGTCAGCCCCGTGATGACCGCCTCGCCGATGCCGATGAGGGTGTGCCAGCCGAGCATGCTCGCCGTCAGCGCGCCGAGCGACAGCGACGCCTCGCCGCCGAACGCGAACAGCAGCACGAAGACCAGCGCCGCCACCGGCACCGAGATCAGCGCGCCCACCGCCGACGCCGGCACCACCGACGCCGGCCGCTTCGGCAGCACCGCCAGGACCGCGCGGGTGACGACCCAGCCGACGACCACCGTCGTGATGCCGATGAGTGAGATGTTGGTACCCAGCGCCGTCAGCCCGCCGTCGGCGAACAACAGCCCTTGGACCAGCAACACCACCGAGAGACAGAGCACTGCCGTCCACGGGCCGACCAGCACGGCCGCGAGGGCGCCACCCATGAGATGTCCGCTGGTGCCGACGCCCACCGGGAAGTTCAGCATCTGCACGGCGAACACGAACGCCGCGGTGAGGCCGGCCAGCGGAGCGGTCCGCTCGTCGAGCTCGCCCTGCGCCTTGCGCAGCGCGATGGCGACCCCGGCGGCCGCCACGGCGCCGGTCGCGACCGAGGTGGGAGCGTTCAGGAACCCGTCGGGCACGTGCATGGGTGTCCTCCTCGTGAACGGGAGTGAAATGTCCGACCAAGGACGGTGATTCTGTATCTGAACCGCTGCGACAGGCGCGAACGACGACCGTCCTCTGCATGATGCGACAAAGTCGCACGTATCGCAAGAGGACGATTGGGGCCGTTCGTTCCCGGATCCTGAGACGTAACCGTCCGTATCACGGGATGTCATCTTGCGGTCCCCCGCGGGGCGCCTACGATCACAGGCACTGGTGGTTCGGCCGGCGGGTACCTGATGGGTACGAGCCGGCCGACGCAAGAGGCCCCCGGCGCGGTTGACGTCGACCGGGGTGGCCGGCCCCCGACGAACGCCTGTCCGCGCTCGCGAGGAGAACACCGTCACCATGACCAGCAGCACCCCATCCATCGGGGCCACCGTCCCCGGTTACCCGCGCATCGGCCCCGGCCGCGAGCTCAAGCGCGCGCTCGAGTCCTACTGGTCCGGCGCGTCCGGCCGCGACGAACTCGACGCCGCCGCCCGCGCCGAACGGCAACGCACCTGGCGCCGGCTCACCGAGCTGGGCCTCGACTCCGTCCCGTCGAACACGTTCTCGCTGTACGACCAGGTGCTCGACGCCGTCGTCGCGGCCGGCGCCGTGCCGCCACGGTTCAGCGCGCTGGGGCTGGACGGCCTCGGCACCTACTTCGCCATGGCCCGCGGCACGTCCGGCGCCGCGCCGCTGGAGATGACGAAGTGGTTCGACACCAACTACCACTACCTCGTTCCGGAGATCGGCCCGGCGACCCGCTTCCACCTCGACCCCACGAAGCCGGTGTCGGAGTACCGCGAGGCCCTCGCGCTCGGCATCGAGACGCGGCCGGTGCTGCTCGGGCCGGCCAGCCTGCTGCTGCTGTCGAAGCCGGCCGACGGCGCCCCGCACGGCTTCGCGCCGATCGAGCGGCTGGACGACCTCGTCGCCGTCTACGCCCTGCTGCTGACGACGCTCGCCGCCGAGGGCGTGGCGTGGGTGCAGCTGGACGAGCCGGCCTACGTGGCCGACCGGACGCCGGCCGAGCTGGAGGCGCTGGGCCGGGTCTACGCGCGGCTCGGCGCGCTGCCGGAGCGGCCGTCGATCCTGGTGACGTCGTACTTCGGCCCGCTGGGCGATGCGCTGCCGGTACTGGCGTCGTCGCCGGTCGAGGCGATCGGGCTCGACCTGGTCGCGGGCTCGCTGCCGCCCGGCGGCGTGCCGGGACTGGACACGAAGACCGTCGTCGCCGGCGTCGTCGACGGCCGCAACGTCTGGCGCACCGACCTCGACGCCGCGCTGGCGACGCTGCGTGCCCTCGAACCGCGAGCCGGCGCCGTCGCCGTCGGGACCTCGTGCTCGTTGCTGCACGTCCCCTATGACCTGGATGCCGAGACGTCGCTGGACCCGCGGCTGAGGTCCTGGCTGGCGTTCGCCGACCAGAAGGTCGCCGAGGTCGTGGCGCTCGCGGCCGCCCTGCGCGGCGGTGAGCCGACGCCGTCGTTCGCGGAGGCACGGACGGCGCTCACCGGCCGCGCGAGCGCTCCCGACGTGATCGACGACGGCGTCAGGTCCCGTCTCGCGGGACTCACCGCGGCGGACGCCCGGCGCACACCGTTCGCCGAGCGCGCCGAGGCCCAGCGCGTCCGGCTGGGGCTGCCACCGCTGCCGACCACGACCATCGGCTCGTTCCCCCAGACCGGCGACATCCGCCGCGCGCGGGCCGCGGTCCGGACCGGCCGGCTGGACCGCGCCGAGTACACCGCCCGCATGCGCAGCGAGATCGAGCGGGTGATCCGGCTGCAGGAGAAGCTCGGCCTCGACGTCCTCGTGCACGGCGAGCCGGAGCGCAACGACATGGTGCAGTACTTCGCCGAGCACCTGAACGGCTTCGTCACCACCGAGCACGGCTGGGTGCAGTCGTACGGGTCGCGCTGCGTGCGCCCGCCGATCCTGTACGGCGACGTGTCGCGGCCGGCGCCGATCACCGTCGAGTGGGCCACGTACGCGCAGTCCCTGACCGAGCGGCCGGTGAAGGGCATGCTCACGGGGCCGGTCACGATCCTCGCGTGGTCGTTCGTCCGCGACGACCAGCCGCTCGGCGACACCGCCCGGCAGGTCGCGCTGGCGATCCGCGACGAGACCGTCGACCTCGAGGCGGCCGGCATCGCGATCGTGCAGGTCGACGAGCCGGCGCTGCGCGAGCTGCTGCCGCTGCGTTCGGTCGATCGCCCGGCGTATCTCGATTGGTCGGTGGGTGCGTTCCGGCTGGCCACGGCCGGTGTGGCCGACACGACGCAGGTGCACACGCACCTCTGCTACTCCGAGTTCGGCGACGTGGTCGCGGCGATCGACGGGCTGGACGCCGACGTCACCAGCATCGAGGCGGCCCGCTCGCGTATGGAGATCGTGCCCGACGTCGCCGCCTCCGGGTTCGCCCGCGGCATCGGCCCCGGCGTGTACGACATCCACTCGCCGCGAGTCCCGTCGGCCGACGAGGTCGAGGCGCTGCTGCGGCGCGCGCTGGCCGTCATCCCGGGCGAGCGGCTCTGGGTGAACCCGGACTGCGGGCTCAAGACCCGGACCTACGAGCAGGTCGAGCCCGCGCTGGCCGCCCTGGTCGAGGCGGCCTGGCGGGTCCGGCGGCCCTGAGGCGCCTCAGATCGCGTCGAGGGCCGCGAGGTCGTCCGCCGTCGGCTCCCACGAGCCGGCGGCGACGTTCGCGGCCACCTGCTCCGGCGAGACCGCGCCGGCGATGACGGAGCCAACGGCGGGCTGGGCGGCCAGCCCGCCGATCGCGACGTCGAGGATGCCCACGCCGCGGTCGGCGGCGAACCGCTCCAGCGCCTCGATGCGGTCGAAGTCGGCGCCGTGGAGCCGCTTCGCCTGCCCGGGGTCGGCGAGCCGCGACCCGTCGGGCGCGGCCTGGTCGCGGCGGTACTTGCCGGTGAGCAGGCCCCACGCCAGCGGCGCGTACGGCAGGATGCCGACGCCGGCGCTCTCGGCGGCCGGGACCAGCTCGGCCTCGGCGGCGCGGTCGTAGAGCGAGTACTTGTTCTGCGCGCTGATGAACGGCGACAGGCCCTCGGTCCGCGCGATCCAGGCGGCCTCCGTCACCTGCCAGGCGGCGAAGTTCGACGAGCCGACGTAGCGGACCAGGCCCGCGCCGACCAGCTCGTCCAGCGCCGCCAGCGTCTCCTCCAGCGGCGTGCGCTGGTCCGGGACGTGCAGCTGGTAGAGGTCGATCCAGTCGGTGCCGAGCCGGCGCAGGCTCGACTCGACCGCGCGCCGGATGTAGCGCCGCGACCCGCGTACACCCCAGTCGGGCCCGTTGGCACCCTGCATGTCGCTGCCGAACTTCGTCGCGACGATGACGTCGTCGCGGCGGCTGCCGAGCGCGGCGCCGAGCATCCGCTCGCTCTCGCCCAGCCCGTACGTGTCGGCGGTGTCGAACAGCGTGACGCCGTGGTCGAGGGCGGCGTGCACGACGGCGGCAGCGGCGGCGGCGTCGATGCGGCGCCCGAAGGCGTTGCACCCGACGCCGACGACGGAGACGGTGAGGCCGGACGCGCCCAACTGGCGGTAGCTCATGTCGGTCACGTCTCGAAGTATCACATATCCACCCTTGTCACACGGACGAAACAGCCCCGGAACGATCATCCGCGAGCGTGCTCTGCGCGGGGGGCCGACCGAGACGAGGAGACCACGTGGCACGGTGGCGGAACCGACGAGCACGAACGGTGGCGGCCCTGCTGGCCGGCGCCCTCCTGGCGACGACGGCGACACCTGCCGGCGCCGCTTCGCCGCGGCCGCCGGACGCGGAGCTGGCCGAGTGGGTCGTCGACCTGGACGCGAACGCGCTGCGTGAGCTGCTGGCGACCGGCGAGGTGACGTCGGTGCAGCTGGTGAAGGCGTACCAGGCGCGCATCGACGCGTACGAGGAGGCGTACGCGGACCAGCCGGGCGTGAACGCCGTCATCGTCGAGGACCCGCGCGCCGTCGCCGCGGCCGCTCGCCTCGACAACGAGCGCCGCCGCGGCCAGGTGCGCGGCCCGCTGCACGGCATCCCGATCCTCGTCAAGGACAACTACGACACCTTCGACCTGCCGACGTCGAACGGGTCGCTGGTGCTGGAGCGCTGGCACACCGCCGACGACGCCGAGCAGGTCGCGCGGCTGCGCGCGGCCGGTGCGATCATCGTCGCGAAGACCAACCTGCACGAGTACGCATCGGGCATCACGAGCATCAGCTCGCTCGGCGGGCAGACCCGCAACCCGTACGACCAGACCCGCAACCCCGGCGGCTCCAGCGGCGGCACCGGCGCGGGCATCGCGGCCGGGTTCGGCGCCGTCGGCATGGGCTCGGACACCTGCGGCTCGATCAGGATCCCGGCGGCGCACAACAGCCTGGTCGGGCTGCGGCCGACGCACGGGCTGTCCAGCCGCGACGGCATCGCCCCGATGTCCTACACCCAGGACGTGGGCGGGCCGATCGCCAAGTCCGTCACCGACGTCGCGCTGGTCCTCGACGCGACTGCGGGCTACGACCCCGACGACCCGTCGACGGCGGCCTCGGTGGGACGGGTGCCGGCGTCGTACCTGCCGTCGCTCGACGACGACGCGCTCGCCGGCGCGCGGATCGGCGTGCTCACCGACTATCTCGGGACCTCCGCCGCCGAGCAGCCCACGACGGCGCTGATCCGTGCCGCCGTCGACGACATGGCGGCCCAGGGCGCCTCGGTGGTGGAGCTGCCGACGCAGGCCGCCCTGATGTCCGCCGTCGGCGCGTCGGGCGTCATCAACGACGAGTTCGAGCGCGACCTCAACCTCTACCTCGCCGCGCCCGGCTCGACGTTCCCCCGGTCGCTGGCCGTGCTCGAGCCGCCCTTCGACGCGGTCACCATGGACGACATCATCACGTCGGGCAAGGTCACGCCGACGGTGCTGTCCTCGCTGCGGAACCGCCAGGGCGTGTCGACCGGGCCGCAGGAGGCCTACCACCAGCGGCTCGAACGGCGGGCCGAGGCACAGACGCTGCTGCGGGCGCTGCTGGAGGCGAACGACCTCGACGCCCTGGTGTACCCGACCATCCGCCAGCAGGCCGCGCTCATCGGGCTGTCGCAGCCGGGCAGCAACTGCTCGCTGTCGGCCAACACCGGCTTCCCGGCTCTGACCGTCCCGGCCGGCTTCACCCCCGACGGCATGCCCGTGGGCGTGGAGCTGCTCGGCCTGCCGTTCAGCGAGCCGGCCCTGCTCGGCCTCGGCTACGACTACGAGCAGGCCACCCAGCACCGCACGCCACCGGCCAGCACCCCGCCGCTGCGCTGACGGCTCCCAGCTCGCGTCAGGAGGGAGTTCTCCTCGCTATGGCAAGGAAAACTCCCTCCTGACGACCGGCCCGGCGGCGAGGTTGTCCACAAATCGCCTGACGGGGGTGGCGCTCCGGTTCCGCGGATCGCAGGCTGTGGCTCATGTCCCACGTGCGTGTCCGGCATCTCGCCCAGGTGCAGGACGGACTCATCACCCGTGCTCAGGCG
The DNA here is from genome assembly GCF_004348545.1 of Jiangella ureilytica. GTDB lineage: Bacteria > Actinomycetota > Actinomycetes > Jiangellales > Jiangellaceae > Jiangella > Jiangella ureilytica. Next base: position 8,112 of record NZ_SMKL01000023.1, read on the forward strand.
CTCGCGGCCGGGCTGACGCCGGCGGCGATCGATCACGCGTTGCGCCCCGGCGGCCCATGGCAGCCGGTCCTGCGTGGTGTCTACGCGACGTTCACCGGCCCGCTCTCACCGCTGCACCGGCTGCGGGCCGCCTGCCTGCGCGTCGGCGACGGCGCGCTCGTCACGGGCGCATGGGCGTGCTGGATGTCCGGACTGACGTACGGCCCGCCTACCGGCGACGTCGTCGACCTGCTGGTCGCGCGCGAGGTGGACCGGTCGAGCACCGGCTTCGTCCGAGTCCACCAGACATCGCGCCCGCCGCGGGCGCAGTTCTGGATCGATCGCGGTCCGAGCGGGGGGCCGTCGCCGGCCGAGCTGGTCCTCGACCCGCTCGCCCCCGCCGCCCGGCCCAGGATGATCCCGAGGGTTCCCCCAGCGCGCGCCGTCGTCGATGCGATCGTGCTGCCACGGCCGCAACCGCCCGAGTGGACGCCGGCGCTGCCGCGGGCGGCCTTGCGCAACATCCGAGCACTGATGTGCGAGGCCGTGCAGCGGCGCAAGGCGACACTCACCGAGCTGCGCGCCGAGGCGCTGGCCGCGCGGAAGCGAGGATCGGCACTGGTGCGAGTGGCGATGGCGGACATCGAGGCGGGTTGCCGGTCGGCTCCGGAGTGCGAGCTGCGTGACCTGGTGCGCCGCAGCCGGATCCTGCCGGAGCCGCTCTGGAACCGGCCCCTTCCGGGCGTCCGCGGCATCGTCCCGGACGCCTGCTGGCCGGAGCGACGGCTGATCGTCGAGGTCGACTCGCGGTCGTTCCACGGCTTCGGCGACGCGCCGGAGCGGACCGAGCACCGGCGCGCGAGGCTGGCCATGCTCGGCTGGGTGGTGCTGCCGGTTTCGCCGGCGAGGTTACGAGCAGACTCAGCCGGCGTACTGACGCAATTGGAGGCCGCGTATGTCGCTGCCGGGAGGGGGTTTTCCTCGCTATAGCAAGGAGAACTCCCTCCCGACTAGCGGCCGGCGGTGCTCTCACGAATGCGCAGCGTGAACGGGACCTCGATGCGCTCGGCCTTCGCTCCGGGGTCGGCCAGCCGGCGGACCACCAGGCGGACCGCTTCTTCGGCGAGGAACGGCAGGTCAGGGGCGACGGTGGTGAGCGACGGCGTCGAGTAGCGGCCGTCCTCGATGTCGTCGAAGCCGGCGACGGCGACGTCGTCGGGAACGCGCAGGCCGCGCTCGCGCAGCACTCGCAGCGCCCCGAGCGCCATGAGGTCGTTGAAGCAGAACACGGCGTCGACCGGGCGGCCGCCGTCGAGCAGGGCGGTCATGGCGCGGGCGCCGCTTTCGCGGTCGAAGTCGACGTCGGAGACGACGAGGCGGCGCTCGACCGGCAGCCCCGCGGCCCGCAGGGCGGCCCGGTAGCCGCGGGCGCGCAGCCCGCCGGTGCCGGAGCCGGACTCGGCGCCGACCGCGGCGATGTGCCGCCGGCCCAGGCCGACGAGGTGCTCCGTCACTTCGCGGGCGGCGCGGACGTTGTCGACGGCGATGTGGTCGAAGCCCGCGGGGTGGCCGCGCTCGCCGAGCAGCACCATGGGCGTCGATCCCGGGTGCGCGGCGACGTCGTCGGCCGTCATGGCCATGGGGCTGAACACCACGCCGTCGATGAGCTGGGTGTCGAGGGACTCCAGCGCCAGCCGCTCGCGCTCGGCCTCGCCGAAGGTCTCTTCGATCAGCACCGTGAGACTCTGCTGCTTGGCGACGGCGCCGATCTGCGAGGCGAGCGCGGCGAAGTACGGCGACGTCAGCTCCGGCAGCGCGATGGCCAGGAACCCGGACCGCCCGTGCCGCAGGCTGCGCGCGGAGACGTTCGGCCGGTAGCGCAGCTCGGCGACGGCCCGCAGCACCTTCTGGCGGGTCTTCTCCGTGACGTTCGGGTGGTTGTTGATGACGTTCGAGACGGTCTTGAACGAGACGCCGGCGAGGTCTGCCACGTCCTTCAACCGCGTGCCCACCAGCTGCCCTCCCGTCCGCCCCGACGACGTCCATCCGAGTCTAGGCACCGCACGCGCGTCCGGCCGACCGGTTTTCGCCGGACCGGACCAGTCGCCATCGCCTCTTCCCAAACCAGGTTATCCGTTGTAAAACAGTCCGCACAGTCATCCGGTTATCCGTTGTAAATTCCCGAGGAGGCCGCGCGAGATCGGCGCCGAGGGAGGCCGAAGGCCTCTCCGATGGCGTCGACGCGGTATCGCGCAGCCGACTCATCGCAATGTCACGGCGAGCGGAGGAACCCCTTGTACGACGTCGAGGTCGGACTGGATCCGGCGTTCACCGTGGGCACCGTCGATCCGCGGCTCTTCGGCACGTTCGTCGAGCACATGGGCCGATGCGTCTACGGCGGCATCTTCGAGCCCGACCACCCCACCGCCGACGAGTTCGGCTTCCGCGGAGACGTCGCCGACCTGGTCCGCGAGCTGGGCGCCACCGTCGTCCGCTACCCGGGCGGCAACTTCGTCTCCGGCTACCGCTGGGAGGACGGCGTCGGCCCGGTCGCGGACCGCCCGCGCCGGCTGGACCTGGCCTGGCGCTCGTTCGAGCCGAACACCGTCGGCGTCGACGAGTTCTGCCGCTGGGCCCGCGGCGTCGGCATCGACCCGATCATGGCCGTCAACCTCGGCACCCGGGGCGTGGACGCCGCCGTCGACCTGCTCGAGTACGCGAACTTCGCGCCCGGCACCACCAGCACCGCCGACCGGCGCGTGGCCAACGGACACAAGGACCCGCACGCGATCCGCACCTGGTGCCTGGGCAACGAGATGGACGGCCCGTGGCAGGTCGGGCACAAGACGGCCGACGAGTACGGCCGGCTCGCGGCGGAGACGGCGCGGGCCATGCGCCGCGCCGACCCGGACGTCGAGCTCGTCGTCTGCGGCAGCTCCAACAGCGGCATGCCGACGTTCGGCACCTGGGAGCGGGTCGTCCTCGAGCACACCTACGACCTGGTCGACCACGTCTCGCTGCATGCCTACTACGAGCCGGCCGGCGGCGACGTCGACAGCTTCCTGGCCTCGTCGGAGGACATGCGCCGGATGATCACGGCGATCGCCGCCACCGCCGACCACGTCGGCGCGGTCCGGCGCAGCGACAAGAAGCTGACCATCTCCTTCGACGAGTGGAACGTCTGGTACCAGAACCGGTTCGCCGGGCAGGAGCAGCTCGAGACGACGGAGAACGGCGCCCTCATCGAGGACGTGTACGACGTCACCGACGCGGTCGTCGTCGGCGACCTGCTGATGGCACTGCTGGACCACTGCGACCGGGTGGCGATCGCCTGCCAGGCGCAGCTGGTCAACGTGATCGGCCCGATCCTGACCCGGCCCGGCGGGCCGGCCTGGCGGCAGACGATCTTCCACCCGTTCGCGCTCACCGCCCGGCACGCCCGCGGGACGGTGTTGCGCACGGCCGTCCGCACCCCCGCCGTGGGCACCCAGCGGTTCGGCGACGTCCCCGCCACCCGGGTGACCGCCGTCCAGGACCCGGAGACCGGGGCGCTCACCCTGCTCGCCGCGAACCGGAGCCGCACGGAACCGGCCCGTCTCACCGTCCCCCTGCGCGCGTTCGGCGAGCGCCGGCTGCTCGAGCACCTCACGATCGCCGACGCCGACCCGTCCGCCACCAACACCGCCGAGCACCCGGACCGGGTCGTCCCGCGTCCGGTCACCGGCACCGTCGTCGACGGCGACCAGACGCTCACCGCGACCCTGCCGCCGTCGTCCTGGCACCTCATCCGGCTGGGCGCCTGACCCGGCGCGTCTGCAAAGGAGCAGCTGTGACCCCCACACGACACCCCCTGTCCAGAAGACGCTTCCTCACCGCGACCGGCATGATCGGCGCCGGTGCCGTCCTCTCCGCCTGCGGCGGCGGCTCGCAGTCCCCCGGCGCCCAGCCCGCGGAGGGCGACGGCGGCGTCGGCGGCTACGACGGGCCGAACGTCGAGCTGGCGTTCTGGAACGGCTTCACCGGCGGCGACGGCCCGTTCATGCAGGAGCTGGTCGACACGTTCAACTCCGAGAACCCGAACATCGCGGTGACGATGACGGTGATGGAGTGGGCCGACTACTACGCGAAGGTCCCGACGGCGGTGCAGTCCGGCAACGGGCCCGACGTCGGCATCATGCACATCGACTCGCTGCCGACGAACGCCGCCCGCAACGTCATCGTCCCGCTCGACGACGTCGCCTCGGCCCTGGAGCTCGAGGAGGGCGACTTCGCCGAAGCCGTCTGGAGCGCCGGCGAGTACGACGGGCAGCGCTACGGCATCCCGCTGGACATGCACCCGCTCGGGTTCTTCTACAACAAGACCGTCATGGAGTCGGCCGGGCTCGATCCCGACAACCCGCCCGTGGACCGGCAGTCCTACGAGTCCGCGCTCGAGGCGCTGGCGTCCGCCGGGATCCAGGGGCACTGGATGTCGCCGCACCCGTTCACCGGCAGCATGACGCTGCAGTCGCTGATCTGGCAGTTCGGCGGCGACCTGTTCAACGAGGACGGCACCGAGGTCACCTGGGCGGAGGACCCCGGCGTGCAGGCGCTGACCTGGATGGTCGATGCGATCAACACCGGCTGGAGCCCGAAGGACGTCGGTCAGGACGCCGACGCGATCGCGCTGCAGAACGGCCAGGCCGCGTTCAACTGGAACGGCATCTGGAACATCAACACGCTCAAGGAGATCCCCGACCTGCAGTGGGGCGTCGCGCCGCTGCCGAACATCGGCGGCACCGAGGCCGCGTGGGCGGGCTCGCACAACTTCGTCGTCATGCGCCAGCGCTCTGCCGACGAGAACAAGCTCGCGGCGTCGCGGGCGTTCATCAACTGGGTCAGCCAGCAGTCCATCGCGTGGGCCGAGGGCGGCCAGGTGCCGGCCCGCAACGAGGTCCGCGAGTCCGCCGAGTTCGAGGCGCTGCCGGAGCAGGCCGCGCTCGCCCAGCAGGTCGACTACCTGCACTTCCCGCCGTCGGTGCCGGGGATCAGCGAGGCGTTCGCCGACTTCGACCAGGCGCTCAACGAGGCGATCCTGCTCACCAAGGAGCCGGCCGCCGCGCTTTCGGAGGCGGCCGAGCGGGCGTCGAAGAAGCTGGAAGAGAACCGCGAGCGGTACGACGGGTAGCGCCGTGGCGACCTCCGCTCCCACTCGCATCAGGCGGCACGCGCCGTGGACGCCGTACGCGTTCATGGCGCCGTTCCTGGTGATCTTCGTGACGTTCGTGCTGGCCCCGGCGGCACTCGGGCTCTGGATGAGCCTGCACGACTGGGACTTCATGCTCGCCAGCCGGCCGTTCGTCGGGCTCGACAACTACCTGAACCTGTTCGACTCGACCTCGGCCGTGTTCCAGGAGTTCTGGAACGGCATGCGGGCGACGGCGATCTTCACCGTCGCGAGCGTGCCGTTCCTGGTCACGATTCCGCTCGGGCTGGCGGTGCTGCTGAACCGGCGGTTCCCCGGCCGGACGGTGTTCCGGGCGATCTTCTTCATGCCGTACGTGTTGGGTGTCGCCGTCATCGGCCTGCTGTTCCGGTTCATGCTCGACCCGAACATCGGCATCGTGAACGGGCTGCTCGGCACCACGACGCCGTGGATCACCGCGCAGCCGTGGGCCTGGATCAGCCTGGTCGCGATGACGGTGTGGTGGACGCTCGGCTTCAACACGATCATCTATCTCGCCGGCCTGCAGGACATCCCGTCCGAGCTGTACGACGCGGCGAAGGTCGACGGCGCGTCGGCCTGGCAGGTGTTCCGGAACGTGACCCTGCCCGGGCTGCGGATGGTGCACCTGTTCGTCGTGACGATCACGATTCTGGCCTCGGCGAACATGTTCGGTCAGGCGCTGCTGGTGACCAACGGCGGACCTGGCGACTCCACCCGGACGGCGCTCATCGTCATGCTCGCCGAGGGCCTGGAGTCGTTCCGGATGGGCAGCGCCGCGGCGATGTCGTACCTGCTCGCGATCTTCCTGGGCATCGTCTCGATCGTCCAGGTGCTGGCCATGCGCGAGAGGAGGCCGCGATGACGCTCCTGACCCGTCCGTCCCGGTCCAGCGAGGACGACCGGGCGACGACGGCGCCCGGCTCGCGCGGGGCGCCCCGCGGCCTCGCCCGGCAGGGCATGTTCTGGCTGTTCCTGCTGGTCCTGACGGTGATCTTCGTCGGGCCGATCGTCTGGATGTTCCTCACGTCGATCAAGACCAACCCCGAGGCGACCGCCGTCCCGCCGACACTGCTGCCGTCGTCGCCGACCTTCGAGGCCTATGAGGGGCTGCTGCGGCTGGACGGGGCCTACCCGGTGCTGCGCTGGTTCCTCAACAGCCTGCTGGCGGCGACGCTGCACATGGTGCTCGTGCTGGCGGTCGCCTCGACGGCGGCGTACGCGCTGGCCCGGCTGCACTTCCGCGGCCGCGGCGTGCTGTTCGTCGTCATCGTGTCGACGCTGTTCGTGCCCGGGTTCGTGTTCCTGATCCCGAACTACCTGATCATCGACCGGCTGGGCTGGCTGGACACCGTCTGGGCGCTGGCCGTCCCGGGCGCGGCCGGCGCGTTCGGCGTGTTCTTCCTGCGCCAGTTCTTCGCCATGCTCCCCGGTGAGCTGGAGGAGGCGGCGCTGATCGACGGCGCCAACCAGTGGCAGGTCTTCACCCGCGTCGTGCTGCCGAACTCGAAGCCGGCGCTGGCCACGCTCGCGGTGCTGTCGTTCCTGTCGAACTGGAACGACTTCATCTGGCCGATCTACGTGCTGTTCAGCCCGGAACGGCTCACACTGCCGGCCGGGCTGCGGCTACTGCAGGGCGCGTACACGACCGACTACCCCGTCATCATGGCCGGCGCGTTCGTCGCCAGCGTCCCCGTCCTGATCCTGTTCCTGTTCACGCAGCGCTACGTCATCGAGGGCGTGTCGCGCAGCGGACTGAAGGGATGATCGCCTTGCTCCGACGCCTCCTGCTCGCGGCCCTGCTTGCGCTGCCCGGCGCGGCTCCGATGGCCACAGCGGCGCCCGACGCCGACCCCGGCACCGCCGTCACCCAGAACCCGATCTCCGGCTCGTTCTCCGACACCTACGCCGATCCGGCCGTCATCCGCGGCAAGGACGGCTGGTGGTACCTGTACGCGACCAGCGACCCATTGCACGAGGCGCCGAGCGAGTTCGGGCTCATGCACATCGCCCGGTCCCGCGACTTCGTCGACTGGGAGTACCTGGGAACGGTGTTCGACGAGGCCGACCGGCCGGCCTGGACGACGTCGTCGTCGTTCTACTGGGCGCCGGACATCCGCTACGTCGACGGCCGGTACGTCATGTACTACACGGTCACCGACACCGTCGCCGAGCCCGGCCCGTGGAACTTCGCGATCGGGGCCGCGACGGCGCCGACTCCGGCCGGCCCGTGGACCGACACCGGCGGACCGGTGGTCGCGCCGCGGCCGACCGGCGACGGCGGGTACTTCAACACCATCGACCCGGCGCTGCTGTCGGCGTCGGACGGGAAGCGCTACCTGTACTTCGGCGGCTTCCACGGCGGCCTGTGGGTGACGGAGCTGGACGAGTCCGGGCTGCGCGCCGTCGGGTCGCCCACACAGGTCACGGTCGGCGACCGGTACGAGGGCTCGTTCGTCGTCGAGCGGGACGGCTGGTACTACCTGACGGCGTCGTCGGCGAACTGCTGCGCCGGACCGGTCACCGGGTACAGCGTCTACGCCGGCCGGTCGCGAAGCCCGCTCGGCCCGTTCACCGACCACGAGGGCGTCTCGTTGCTGGACTCGCGCGTCGGCGGCACCCAGGTGCTGGCGCAGAACGGCAACCGCTGGATCGGCGTCGGCCACCACACGATCGTGACCGACGTGGCCGGGCAGGACCACATCGTCTACCACGCCATCGACCGCGACGACGCCTGGCTGGACGCGCCCGGCGGCATCAACGAGCGACCGACGCTGATCGACCGGCTGGACTGGATCGACGGCTGGCCGGTCGCGCGAGCCGGGGCGGGACCGTCCGACACCCCGCAGCCGGCGCCGGTGACGGCGTCGTCGCTGGGGATCGTGAGTGGCGCGCCCGCGTCGAACGACGCGCTTCTCGGCGACTGGTCGGCGGGCACGGACTCCGTGGGCGACGGCGGCGCGGTCGGCCTGGTGCCGGCCGGCGGCGAGGCGCGGACTCGCGAGAAGGCGCCGAAGGACGTGCGGGTCGAGGCCGACGTCCGGGTGTCCGGCGCCTTCTCGGTGGGCGTGGCGCGGTCCGGGCGCAACGGCGTCACCGTCACCGTCGACGCCGCAGAGCGGACGCTGACCGTCACGTCGACGCAGGGCCGCCGGGTCGAGAGCGACACCGCTCCCCTGCCGTCGCGGTACGGCGGCGACGAGTGGACGGCGCTCTCCGTCGAGGTGCGCGACGGTCGCGTGGTCGCCCGGCTGGCGGAGAGCCGGCTCGGCGACGCCGATGCCGAGGTCGCCCTCGACCTGCCCCGCGGCGCGGCCAGGTCGCGCCCCGTCGTGCTCGCCACGTCCGGCGGCCCGGCGCAGGTCGACAACCTCACCGTCGTCGAGGCGCACGAGCCGGTGACGGAGCGGGTGGCCGAGCCGGAGACCGGCGACGTGCTGGTCGACGAGTCGTTCGACGGCGCGGCGCCCGGGGACGGCTGGGAATGGGTGCGGCCGTCGCCGTCGGTGACCGTCGGCGACGGCGTGCTGCGCTGGCCGCTGGAGTCGGTCGACGTCGTCGGCGCCGGCAACACCGGGCCGCTGCTGCTGCGCACGCCGCCGCCGGGCGACTGGATCGCCGAGACGAAGCTGCACCTCGACCTCGGCACCGGGACGATCCGCAACTACCAGCAGGCCGGGATGATCGTCCGGGTCGACGACGACGACCTGCTGCGACTCGGCGACGTCGCCATCTGGGGCACCCGCCAGGTCGAGTTCGGCAAGGAGCTCGACGAGAACGGCGCGCTGCGCTGGGGCGCCCACCTCGGCGGGCCGGTGGCCGAGACGATGTGGCTGCGGATCGCGCACACGCTGGACCCGGAGACCGGCGAGCACCGGTACCGGTCGGCGTCGTCGCGCGACGGCGAGACGTGGCGGTGGGGGGCCACGTGGACCCTTCCGGCGGACACGACGCCGACGATCGGCCTGTACGCCGGCGGCGGCGCCACGCCCGCCACCGTCGCGACGTTCGACTGGTTCCGCCTGTACGAGGCTCGATGAAGTATTTGGCGGGGGCCGGGCTGGCGCTGCTTCTCCTGGGAGCTTGCGCGGGCTCGGCCCCGTCCGACCCCGATCCTGCCGAGGAGGAGACCAGCACCGTGGGCTTCACGAACCCCGTCGTCGACCGCGACTTCCCCGATCCCGCCGTCATCGAGGCCGACGGCGGCTATTACGCCTACGCGACGAACTCGCGGCTGGGGAACGTGCCGGCGATGACCTCGTCCGACCTCGTGACCTGGGAGCCGGCCGGCGACGCGATGCCGGTGCTGGCGCCGTGGGTCACCGGTGGACGGACCTGGGCGCCGGAGATCGCGGTGCACGCGCCGGACCGATACGTCCTGTACTACACGGCGCTCGGCACGGCGTCGGGCCGGCAGTGCGTGGGGGTGGCGGTGGCGTCGTCGCCGGCCGGGCCGTTCGTCGACGAGTCCGCGGAGCCGCTGATCTGCCAGGCCGACGAGGGCGGCTCCATCGACGCGAGCCCGTTCACCGACGCCGACGGCACCCGCTACCTGCTGTGGAAGAACGACGGCAACGCGATCGGCGTCGACACCTGGCTGTACGCCCAGCCGCTGGCGCCGGACGGGCTGTCGCTCGTGGGAGAGCCGGTGCGGCTGATGAAGCAGGACCAGCCCTGGGAGGGGAACCTGGTCGAGGCGCCGTTCCTGTGGCTGCGTGACGGGACGTACTACCTGTTCTACTCGGCGAACGCGTACGACACCGCCGCGTACGCCGTCGGGTACGCCGTCTGTGACGGGCCGCTGGGGCCGTGTCACAAGCCTGCCGACGAGCCGATCCTGGTGTCGAGCGACGACGCGGCCGGGCCGGGGCACTGCGTGCTGGTCGAGAAGGACGGCCGCACCTGGATGGTCCACCACGCCTGGCCGCCGGAGTCGGTCGGCTCGGCCCTGCCCGGGCGGACGATGTGGCTCACCGAGGTCACCTGGTCCGGCGGCGTCCCCGTGCTGGACGGCCCGCGGGCCTCGGTGGACGTGGTGCCCTGATCAGCCGTCGACCGTGACGTCGATGGTGTGCCAGCCGGAGGCGCCGTCGGGGACCGGCGGCGCCTCTTCGGACGTCTGCACCTCGCCGTCGGCGGTGGTGGCGCGGACGGTCAGCCGGTGCTCGCCCGGCTCGGCGTCCCACTGCCACACCCACTGCCGCCAGGTGTCGGCGCTCGGGACCGTGGCCAGCCGCGCGGCGTTCCAGTCGCCGTCGTCGACCCGCACCTCGACGCCCTGGATGCCGCGGTGCTGCGCCCAGGCGACCCCGGCGACGGGAACGGAGCCCGCGCCCACGTGCGCGCGGCTGCTCGGGACGTCGATGCGCGAGGCGACCTTGACCGGTCCCCGCTCGGCCCAGCCGCGGCTGGTCCAGTACGCCTCGAAGTCGTCGAACCGGCTCACCTCGAGCTCGACGACCCACTTGGTGGCGCTGACGTAGCCGTAGAGGCCCGGGACGATCATGCGGACCGGGAACCCGTGCGCGACCGGCAGCGGCTGGCCGTTCATCCCGACGGCGAACAGCGCGTCGCGGCCGTCGGTGAGCACGTCGAGCGGGGTGCCGGCGGTCCAGCCGTCGTGCGAGGTGGACCGGACGGCGTCTGCGTCGCTGCTCGGCTTCGCGAGCGCGAGGACGTCGGCGATCGGGATGCCGGTCCACAGCGCGTTGCCGATGAGGTGGCCGCCGACCTCGTTGGACACGCAGTTCAGCGTCAGCCAGCGGCTCTCGAGGCCCATGCCGACGAGCCGGTCGTAGTCGAGCTCGATCTCGTTCTCGACCATGCCGTGGACGCGCAGCGTCCAGTCCTCGGCCCGGATCAGCGGCTCGGAGAGCGCGGTGTCGATGCGGTAGAAGTTCTGGTTGGGTGTCCGCCACGGGTTGGCGCCGTCGACGAGGAGGTCGGCCCCGTCGGGCGGCGTGGCCCGGGGCAGGTCGATGGTCGCTTCGAGCTGGTCGCGCGACGTCTCGACCCCCGCCCGCCGCGCGCCGAGCACCTGCCCGAGCCCGGCGCCGATGACGGCGAGGCCCGCGGTGATGCCCGCGGCCGTGAGGAACGACCGTCTCGTCGGCGCCGGCGGGGGTGACGGCGTCAGCTGCGGTTGCGGCGTGGTCGGCCCCGTGGCCTTGCCGACGAGCCAGCTCAGCGTCGGCAGCGCGACGATGCCGGCCGCGACCGTGGGGACGAGGCCGGCCATGGTGGTGTCGGGCCGGCTGTTGACCGCGAACCCGGCGACGACCAGCAGCGCCGTGGCGGCCAGCATCCCCAGGCCCTTGCGCCGGGCCGTCAGCAGGCCGATCAGCCCGCCGAGCACCGTCAGCACCACGCCCATGCCGATCAGCAGCACCGTCTTGTCGTGGATGCCGAACGTCTCGATCGCGAAATCCTTCAGCCAGGCGGGCGTGAGGTCGATGAACTCCTCTCCGACCGCCACCACCGGCGTCTCGGCCCGGCCCAGCGCACCGGCCACCACCTCGGCGGCGGCCAGCCCCAGGCCCAGCGCGAGCACCCCGGCCAGCGCCGGCGGCCACCACGGCCGGCGCTTCGCCTCGGGCGAGCCGGCCGGCGGCGCGGCCGTCACGGAATCGGTCACCCTCCGATCATCCTCCCGGGCGCCGGTTCCGCCCACCGCCCGCCATGATCGTCAGCGAAAATTCAGAATCGGGGTTCGCCGGGTCTGCTGAGTTGGCCGGGGTTTGAGGTGGGCTCCCCGTCCCCCTTGCTGCCCATTCTCTTAGCCGCGTGCACACGCCTCAAGCGGACCGACGGCCGCTTCGCGGCGGAGAGGACCGCTTGACCCGTGCACCCGCGGCCTAAGAACGGGCAGCTATCAGGGGGACGGGGAGACCCTGGGCACGCCTCACCGGTTCGCGTGCCCGTTTCGTCCCGGTTCGCCGGACTGTGCACCGCGATGATCATCGGCGATCCGCTACATCACCAGGCGTTCTGCCACATCACGAGGCATGCATGCCTGGTGAAGCGGCAGAGAACCTCGTGACGGCCCCGCGAAACGCGCCAAATCCCACCACGTGGACACCAGCAGGCCGCCAGGACCCCGTGCCCGTCGCCAGACTCCCCCCGTCCCCCTGATAGCTGCCCGTTCTTAGGCCGCGCGGGTGCGGTCAAGTCCAAGCGCCCCGACCCAGACGGCGCGCAAGCACAGAGCGCGCGGACTTGAGGGCACCCGCGCGGCTTAAGAGAATGGGCAGCAGGGGGACGGGGGAACCCCACCCAACCCCACGACCCCGGCGGCGCGCAAGCACAGAGCGCGCGAACTCGAGGGCACCCGCGCGGCCGAAGAGAATGGGCAGCAGGGGGACGGGGGAACCCGACGCAACCCCCCGACCCCGGCGGCGCGCAAGCACAGAGCGCGCGGACTCGAGGGCACCCGCGCGGCCTAAGAGAATGGGCAGCAGGGGGACGGGGCCACCCCGCCCGACCGCACGACCCCGAGAACCCCACTCAGGACGCGGGGCAGCTCGCGAGATCCTCGGTGTCGCCGGCGACGAACGACTCGATGGTGGTGACGGCGTCGTCGAGGGTCTCGACGGGGACCACGCGCATGTCGCCGTTGTTGCCCTCGACCGCCTCGTCGCAGTTGCTGGCCGGAGCGAGGAACAGTTCCGCGCCGTCGTGGTTGGCGGCGGCGATCTTCTGCTGGATGCCGCCGATGGGGCCGACCTCGCCGTCGGCGGTGATCTCGCCGGTGCCGGCGATGTGCTTGCCGTCGAGCAGCGCCCCGGGCGTGAGGGTGTCGTAGATGGCGACGGCGAAGATCATGCCGGCGCTGGGGCCGCCGATGCGATCGTCGATGCCGATCTGGATGTCGACCGGGAGGTCGAAGCCGGGCGTCGGCTGGAAGCCGACCAGGGCGCGGCCGTCGTCGTCGGCGGCGATGGTGGTGATGTCCTCGGTGAGCTGCTCGCCGTCGCGGTCGACGACGAACTGGACGGTCTCGCCCGGCTCGTGCGCGGTGACGGCGTCGACGACGTCTTCGGGCGCGGCGACCGGGGTGCCGTCGACGGACACCACGACGTCGCCGGGCTCGAGGACGCCGTCGGCCGGGGCGCCCTCGACGACGGCGTCGACGACCACCTTCTCGGGGACGTCGTAGCCAAGCTTGCGCAGCGCGGCCACCTCGGCGTTCTGCTGCGAGTTGGCCAGCATGGCGGCGTTCTGCTGCCGCGACTGCTCCGCCGTGGTGCCCTCGGGGTAGACGAGCTCGCGCGGGACCACCGCACGGTCGGGGTCGAGCCACGCCCGCAGCGCCGTCAGGAGGTCCAGCTCGGCGTCGGCGGACGTGACCCCGACCGTCGTGAGGTCGAGCACGCCCTCGGTGGGGAACGTGTCGGCGCCGTCGACGCGGATGACCTGCTGGCCGTTCCACTCGCCGAGCGTGTCCTCGACCGGCCCCGGCGAGTAGACGACGTAGGGCAGGTTGAAGAAGGACGCGACCGCGACGAGCGCGACGATCAGGGCCCCGGCGACGGCGAGCGTCGCGGATCGGCGGGTCATCGGTGTGGGCGGTCCTCACGGTGTACGGGCGTCGACACCGCCGAGTTTACGGGGTCAGCCTGCCTCCTGGATCCCGGCCGTGGCCGCGCGGGCGAACGCCTCGACCTGGGCGGAGAGCCAGTCGTCCATGGCCTCGCGCCGCTCGGGCGTCGTGTCCTCCGCCGTGTCGCTGACGGTGATGGCCACGCGCGTCTTCTGATGCTCGGGGCCCGCGATCACCAGGAGCTCGGCGCCGTATCCGCCCTGCGCGTACGGACCTTCGAGCGTCGTGGTGGCTCGCTGGACGTGCACGGTCACGCCGCCGGGGCCGATGGTCGTCGTGCAGGGGTGGGTGATGCGACCCTTCTCCTCCATCGGGATGCAGTGCTGCTCGACGCTCAGCTCGGACCCGATGGTGATGAGGTTCGCCGCTCCCGCGATGACGCCCTCGGGGAGGCCGGTGGTGACCTCGGGCCCCGGAATGGCGGTCGTCTCCGGGCCTGCGGCCCAGCCGGCGCCGAGCGCGTCGGCCAACGCCCGCGACTCGTCGGGGATCTGCGGCTGGCCGGAGCTCTCCGGCGCAGGCGGCGTCACGCCGGCGGTCAGCTCGGCCCAGACCCCGTCGGTGACGACGGCGGCCAGCTGGTCCACGGAGAACGGCGGCTCGGCGCGGGTCGGCTCGGACTGCTTCTCGGTGGGCGCGTTCATCGCCGCGAGGTGGACCGACAGGCCGGTCGGCGCGACGGCGGTGACGCGGGTCTGGCGGCGGTCGGGCTCGCGGTCGGGTTGCGGGTAGTACGGCCCGGTCTGCAGCTGCAGCGTGGTGCCGTCGTCGAGGGTGCGGAACTCGCAGCTGCCGCCGTTGACGACGACCGGGCAGCCCGGATCGGACGCCACCATGGACACCTCGCCGCTCACCCAGCTGGCGCCGGTGCCGTCGTCCCAGACGAAGGAGAACCAGGCCGAGTCCGGTCCGTTGTCGCTGGCGTCGGCCTCGGTGATCTCGCCGGGCGGCAGCAGGGCGACGACGGCGTCGACAACGGCGTCCGGGTCGATCTCGCCGGCGGGCTCGGCCTGCGGCGGGGCCGCGACGGCGGTGCCGGCGGCGTCGGTGCCGGTCTCCGCGTCGTCGCCGGCGGCGACGGGACCGCTGCCGCCGTCGTCACCGTCCAGGAAGGGGACGACGAGCACCGTGCCCGCGCCGGCGACCAGGACCAGCGCGGCCGTGCCGACGGCCAGCCGGGCGCGGAACCGCCGCTGCAGCGCGAGGCCGCGCTCGACCCCGCCCTCGACGAGGTCGACGACGGGCGGGTCGATGCGCAGGGCCTCGGCCCGCAGGGCCAGCTCGAGCTCTTCTTCGATGGTCACTCAGCTCACCTCGTTCAGGGTCGGGGGGTCAGGTCGTCGGTGCCGAGGACGGCGCGCAGCCGGTTGAGGGCGCGGAAGCACCGCGAGCGCACGGCGCCCGCGGACAGCCCGAGCTCGGCCGCGGTCTCCTCGACGCTGCGGTCCTCCCAGTACCGCAGGACCAGCACCACACGGTCCTTCGCGTCGAGCCGGGCCAGCGCCTCGATGAGCGTGACCCGCAGCGCGACGTCGGTCTCGGGGACGGCGATCTCGGGCAGCGAGTCGGTGGGCCGCTCGCTCGACCCGCGCCGCCGCCGCTGCGTGATGAAGGTGCGCACCAGCGTCGTGCGGGCGTACGCGGCGGGGTCGTCGGGCCTCGACCGCCGGGTCCAGGCGCGGTACACCTTGCCCAGCGTCTCCTGGACCAGGTCTTCGGCCAGGTGCCAGTCGCCCGTCAGCAGCCAGGCCGTCCGGAACAACCGGCCGCTGCACGACGTGGCGAACTCCATGAAGCCTTCCGCGCTGCCGGCCACCGCCAGCCTCCGTTCGTCGTCCTCACCCAGACAGACGCTATGAGGAGGCCAGGACGTTTCAGGGAGTTCCGACCCACTCCTCGCCGCCGTCGCCGAAGCGCTGGTGCTTCCAGATGGGGACCTCGCGCTTGAGGTCGTCGATGAGCCGGCGGCAGGCGGCGAACGCCTCCTGACGGTGGTCGGCGGCGGCCGCGACGACGACGGCGATGTCGCCGATCTCGAGGTGCCCGACGCGGTGGACGGCGGCCAGCGCGCGCAGGGGCGTGCCGGCGGCGACCTTCTCGGCGACCGTGCGCAGGACGTCGGCCACCGTGGGGTGCGCCTCGTAGTCGAGACTCGTGACGTCGCGGCCGCCGTCGGCCTCGCGGACCGTCCCGATGAACACGACGGTGCCGCCGGCGCCACGGTCGGACACGGCGGCCAGCACCTCGTCGACGGAGAGCGGGCCGGGCCGCACGTCGAGCAGCCGGATGACGTCCACGATGATCAGCTCCGCTTCCGGCGGCGGGCCTTGCGGACCACGACGGCCGTTCCCAGGATGGCGACGGTGGCACCGGCGGCGCCGATGGTGGCAGCCGTGGCGGCGTCGCGCTTGCCGATGCGCCGCGACGCCAGCGCGTGCCGCCCGCCGACCTCGTCCATGAGCGCCCGCAGCGCCCCGGCGTTGTCGTGCGCGGGCTGCCAGCCGGCCTTGCGCAGCCGGTCGCCGGCGACGACCCACGGCCGGGTGACGAAGTGCAGCTCGCTGGCCGGCGCGGGCGTGACGCCGAGCCGGTGCAGCCGCTGCGCGGTGCCGAAGGCGAACGACGCGGGCAGCTCGATGCGGCTGCGGCCCGAGAGCTCCTCGACCGTCTGCTGGTCGAGGTGGCCCTCGCTGCCGACGGCGAGCGGCCCGGCGATGTCGTGCAGGACCACGTATTCGAGCGCCGACGCGAGGTCGTCGACGTGGCAGAACTGCCAGGCCGGCTCGCTGCCGCGGACGACCAGCAGACGGGGCGCCTCGAAGTGCCGGGTGAGGACGGTGTCGACGCCGGGTCCGACGACGGCGGCCGGGCGGACCACCGTCACGGCCATGCCCGGGTGCGAACGCGGCGCCCGCGCGCAGAGGTCCTCGATCTCGAGCAGGTCGCTGATGATCGAGCCGTCGGGCTCGGCCCGCAGCGGGGCGTCCTCGTCGAGCGGGACGGGGTTCTCGGCCTGGGCGCCGTAGACCATGGCGCTGGTGACGGCGACGAGGTGGCGCACGCCGGCCGCCGCGGACGCCGTCAGGATGGTCTGGGTGCCGCGCACGTTGCGGTGCGATCGGACGGCGGGGTCCGGGGTGATGCCGATGTCGACGGCGGTGTGCACGACGGCGTCGACCCCGGCCAGCCGCGTGACGATGGCGGGATCGGTGAGATCCATCACGCGCCACGTGACGCCGTCGACGTCGCCGCGGGAGTCGTCGAGGCCCACCACCTCGGCGACGTCGTCGCTGGCCGCCAGGCGTGCGGCCAGCAGCCGGCCCACACCGGACGCCGCGCCGGTGACCGCGATCACCAGCCCGTCGCCGCCGTTGCGCCCAGCGCGAACCCCGCCCGACCGTCTGCCCACGAAACCCCCTACAACGACTACCGTGGAACGCATGAGGCGCTCCCGAACGCTTCCCATCCTGCCTGAGGCGCTGCCATGAATGATGTCCCCTTCGGTTTTGGTTCCGAGGACGACCCGGACGAGAACCGGCCCCAGAAGTCCGGTTCCGGCTCCGGAGGCGGCTCTGGCGGTCCGGGCGACCCGTTCGGCAACCTCTTCGGCATGTTCGGCGCGGGTGGTCCGGGCGGCCCCGGCGGCAGCCCCGACCTGGGCGCCATGTTCCAGCAGCTCGGCCAGATGTTCTCGTGGTCCGGCGGGCCGGTGAACTGGAACCTCGCCAACCAGGCCGCGCGCGAGGTCGTCTCGGCCGCCGGCGACCGCTCCGTCAGCGGTACGGACCGCCGCGAGGTCGACGACGCGTTCCGCCTCGCCGACACCTGGCTCGACGGCGCCACCTCGTTCCCGTCCACCGGCGGCGCGCCGCGCACCTGGAGCCGGGCCGAGTGGGTCGAAGGCACGCACGACGCCTGGAAGGACCTCGTCGAGCCGCTGGCCGCGCGCGTCTCCGAGGCCATGAGCAAGTCGCTGCCGCCCGAGGTCGCGCAGGCCGCGGGCCCGCTGGTCGGCATGATGCAGCAGGTCGGCGTCTCCATGTGGGGCGCGCAGGTCGGCCAGAGCATCGGCAAGCTGGCCGGCGAGGTCGTCGGCTCGGCCGACATCGGCGTGCCGCTGGCCGCCGGCCACCCGGCGCTGCTGCCGGCCAACGTCCGCGCCTTCGGCGAGGGCCTGGGCGTCGAGGCCCGCGACGTCACCTTGTACCTCGCGCTGCGCGAGGCCGCCTACGTCCGGCTCTACGGCCACGCGCCGTGGCTGCGCGCGCACATCGTCGCGCTGGTCGAGGAGTACGCGCGCAACGTCAGCGTCGACACCAGCGCCATCGAAGAGAAGATGCGCGAGATCGACCCACAGCGGCCCGAGGCCCTGCAAGAGGCTCTCGAGGGCGGGCTGTTCGACGTGCCCACCACTCCCGAGCAGCAGGCCGCACTCGACCGCCTCGAGCTGGCGCTGGCCCTCGTCGAGGGCTGGGTCGACGACGTCGTCACGCAGGCCACGGCCGACCGGCTGCCGTCGGCCGCGGCGCTGCGCGAGACCGTCCGCCGCCGCCGCGCGTCCGGCGGTCCGGCCGAGCAGACCTTCGCCACGCTGGTCGGGCTGCAGCTGCGGCCGCGCAAGCTGCGCGAGGCGGCCGACTTCTGGGCCGCGGTCCGCGAGGCGCGCGGCGCCGACGGCCGCGACGCCGTCTGGGCGCACCCCGACCTCATGCCGTCGGCCGACGACCTCGCCGACCCCGCGGCCTTCCTGATCCTCGACGAATGGGACATGTCCGGGCTCGACGACACCCCGGCGCCGCCCGAGGACGAGAACGGCGGCAGCCCGTCCTAGGAGGGCCGGGCAGACCGGCGATGAGAGGGGGCCGGAGGTCTCCTCGACATCGTCGGTGCGAGGCGCCGAGCCAGGGTGAGGTCAATCGGGGCCATGCCCGGCCCGAGAACCCTCGAGGAGCAGATGACCGCGTGACCATCGCCGACCCGCTGCACGCCGACGCCGTCGCCGTGCTGTCGCGGTGGGCCGCGCCGTCGCCGGAGCAGGACCGGCTGCGCCGCGACTACCTCGACGTGCTCGACACCCGCCCCGATGCGATGCGGCGCGCGTGTGTGCCCGCGCACCTCACCGGCAGCGCGATCGTCGTCGACCCCGCCGCCGGGCGGGTGCTGCTGCTCCTGCACGCCAAGGCCGGCCTGTGGCTCCAGGCCGGCGGCCACTGCGAGGACGGCGACGGCTCGCTGGCCGCGACGGCGCTGCGCGAGGCCACCGAGGAGAGCGGTATCGCCGGGCTGCGCCTCGGCGCCGGCGGCCGGCCGGTCCAGCTGGACCGGCACCCGGCGCCGTGCCGGCCCGGCGTCGTCGAGCACCACCTCGACGTCCAGTACGTCGCGCTGGCGCCGGCCGGCGCGGTCGCGGCCATCAGCGACGAGTCGAACGACCTCGGCTGGTTCGGCTACGACGACCTGCCCCAGCCGCTGGGCGGCGGCGTCGTCGAGCTCATCGCGGCCGCGCGGGCCGCACTCTGACGTCGTCGTTCCTCCTGATCGACGACGGCGTCATGCCTTGGTGGCCGACGGCTCGAGCGTGCGGCGGCGGGCCCGCAGGCCCTCGACGGTGATGCGGCCGCGGCGCACCGCGCCGCGCTGGTCCAGCCAGGCGTCGAGGAACCGCCACACCGCGGCGGCGTCGGCGGTCTCGCCGGTGACCACCGCGTCGATGACGCTCACGTGCGCGTTGCGCAGGCCTGCGGCCAGCACCCGGTCGCGACGCCCGCAGCGGACGCGGACCCGGGCGACCCGCTCGCCGAGGTCGACGAAGAGGCGCGCCTCGGCCTCGGTGAGCCGGCGCGACCCGCCGGGGACCCACGCACCGTCCTGGCTGGGTGTCGCCGACGTCACCCGCATCACCAGCTCGCGCAGCGACTCGACCGCCTCGACGAGGCCCTGCCGCGCGCCGTGGCGCGACTGCAGCCAGAACGCGAGCAGCGCCGCGAGGAAGACCGCCGGGACGGCGAGCGCGCCGCTCAGCAACCCCTCCCAGGTGATCGAGCCCGCGGGGATGCCGACGAACGCCTGCGTCAACGTCACGGCCGGACATTACCCAGGTGAGACCCCCGGTCAATCGTCGGTGACGTCGTCCTCGTCGTCGCCGCCGGGCGGGCCGTCGCCGTCGCCGTCCTCGTCGGCCGTGCCGGCCGCGTGGCTGTAGCCGTCGAGGAAGCCGCGCGCCCGCTCGGCCCGCGGGAAGCGGCCGACCAGCGCCCAGAACTCCGGGCCGTGGTCGTTCACCAACAGGTGCGTCAGCTCATGGACCAGCACGTAGTCGATGACCCACGTGGGCAGGCCCTGCAGCCGCGCCGACAGCCGGATGGAGCCGTCGCTGGGCGTACACGACCCCCATCGGGCCCGCTGGCTGGCACTCCAGCGCACGCTCGTGGGGGTGGCGCGGCCGTCGAGGTACTTGCGCGAGAGCTCGCCGGCGCGTGCGAGCAGGCCCTCGTCGCTGGGCCGGCGGCGCTTCTCCTGCGCCGCCAGGCGATCGAGCATGACCTGGACCCAGCGGCGTTCCTCGGCCTTGCTGAGCCGGGACGGGAGGCACACGACGATGCGGCCGTTCTCGCGAAACGCCGTGACGGTGCGTCGACGGCGCAACGAGCGCCGTATCTCGACGTCCGGAGCCACCATGGATGCACCGTAGACCCATCCGACCGGCAATGCGTGGATGCAATGTGGATAACTGGCCGAGATGCCGCCTACGACGCCATTGCCCAGGTCGGTCGGCTTCGTGCACGCACTGGTCGCCACAGTTTCTTCGTGCACATGTGGTGGATTGCATCGGCGCTGGTCAGCGCCTCCATCGTCACGAAGTGAATCCGTCGTCAACAGGCTGCGCACCGGTGGTCCACAAGCATGACCGTAGTCCTGCACAAGTCGTCCACAAGGTTATCCACAGCCTTGGGACAGTCCCTCCGCGTTCCCGTTGCCGACACTCGGGGATCGCCGTACGTTCACTGACATGTCCGGCGGTTCGAATCCCTTGCACACCACACATCGCACGGGCCGCCCGATCCCGCTCGGCGGGATCTCGGATAACGATGACACCTCCGCGCGCCCGGGGAAGGCGCGCGACCGTCAGCGGAACTGAGATCCCGCCGTGCGCATTTCTCGCTCGTCATTTCTCCCTCGAAGGATCCGCCCGCTGGCGTAGTGTGTCGGCTCAAACCACACGGGGGACGCGGCTGACCTGCTGCTTCCGCACCTGCTACGAAGGATTGGGAGGCCACGAATGGCTGAGACGTACACGGGTGAGTTCTACTGCGTGAAGTGCAAGGAGAAGCGCGAGGCGACGGGCGACATCGTCGTCAATGACAAGGGCACCCGCATGGCCAAGGCCACCTGCCCGGTCTGCTCCACCAACCTCAACCGCATCCTCGGACGCGTCTGAGGCCTGTGGACAACGGGACGCACGGCGGCGCCGAACGGGGCAGGATGCCGCTGTGCGCCCCATCCTCCATCCCGCTCTGAGCCGAACCTGGCGCGACGACGCCACGCTGCAGGTCGGTGTCACACCTGACCTCGCCCTGGTGGTCGGCGGTCTCAGCCGGCCCGAACGCCGCCTCGTCGAGGCCATGACCGGCGAGTCCGACCTCACCGGGCTGCGCGAGCTGGCCGAAGAGCTCGGCATCGGCCGCGCGGCCGCCGACCAGCTCACCGACCTGCTGCTGACGGCGGGCGCCGTGGTCGACGGCGACCGGCTCGCCCCGGCGGAGCGGCGAGACCGGCGCCGCCGAACGGGCTCCCGGCGTCAGCCCGGCTCGCGGCGAGGGCCGGACCCGCGCCGTCAGCCCGACCGCTCGTCGGCCGGGCTGCTGGCCCGGGCGGCCGACGGCGGCGACGGCGTCCTCGCGTCCCGGCGACTGGCCCGCGTCGACGTGCACGGCGCCGGCCGGGTCGGCGCCCAGGTCGCCCGGCTGCTCGCGGCCGCGGGGGTCGGCGACGTCGTGGTGCTCGACGGCGAGCCGGTGCGTCCCGCCGACGTCAGCCCCGGCGGGCATTCGGCCGACGCGGTCGGCGCCTCCCGCCGGGCGGCGCTCGACCAGCTGCTGCGCTCGGACGCGGCCGGCGACGGCGTTCGCGACGGTGGCGGCCCGGCGTTCGCCGTCCTGGCGCCCACCGACCGGACCGGCCGCGAGGAGGCGGCCGAGCTGCTCCGCCTCGGCGTCCCGCACCTCCTCGCGCACGTCATCGAGCTCACCGGCGTGGTCGGGCCGCTGGTCCTGCCTGGTGTCTCGTCCTGTCTGCGCTGTCACGACCTGCACCGCACCGGCCGCGACCCGCACTGGCCGCTCGTGCTCGACCAGGCGATGCGCCGGCCGCCGCCGGAACCGGCCTGCGACGCCGCGCTGGCCGCCGTCGTCGCCGGACTGGCCGCCACGCAGGTGCTCGCCCACCTGGACGGCTTCGTTCCGGCCGCCGTGGACGGCACCATGGAGGTGACGCTGCCGTCGGGGCTGCCGCGGCGGCGAACCTGGACCCGGCACCCGGGCTGCGGGTGCGGCTGGGCGGCCGGAGCGGATGAGGTTGCACAATGGGTGATGTGAGCGATGTGCCTCGCAATGCCGTCAACCGCGCCTTCAAGCTCGCGTCGCTGCCGCTGGGGCTGGCCGGGCGCGCCACGCTGGGCCTGGGCAAGCGGCTCAGCGGCGCGTCGGCCGAGTCCGTCAGCACCGACGTGCAGCAGCGCACCGCCGAGCACGTCTTCCGGGTGCTGGGCGAGCTCAAGGGCGGCGCCATGAAGTTCGGGCAGACGCTGTCGGTGCTCGAGGCCGGCATCCCCGAGGAGCTGGCCGCGCCCTACCGCGCCACGCTCACCAAGCTGCAGGAGTCCGCGCCGCCCATGAAGGCCGAGACGGTGCACGGCGTGCTCGCCGCCGACCTCGGCCCCGACTGGCGCGACCGGTTCCGCTCCTTCGACGACGCCCCGGCCGCCTCGGCGTCCATCGGCCAGGTGCACCGGGCCGTGTGGCACGACGGCCGCACGGTCGCCGTCAAGATCCAGTATCCGGGCGCCGGCGACGCGCTGCGCTCCGACCTGCGCCAGGTCGCCCGGCTGGGCCGCTCCATCGGCGCGCTGGTCCCCGGCATGGACGCCAAGGCGCTGGTCGAGGAGCTGCACGACCGCATGGTCGAAGAGCTCGACTACCGCATGGAGGCCGACGCGCAGGACGGCTTCGCGCTCGCCTACGCCGACGACCCCGAGTTCGCCGTGCCCCGCCTGGTCGAGGGTGCCGAGCACGTGCTGGTGTCCGAGTGGCTCGACGGCCTGCCGCTGTCGAAGGTCATCGCCGAGGGCACCAAGGACGAGCGCGACCACGCCGGGCTGCTGTACGTCCGGTTCCTGTTCTCCGGCCCGGCCCGCGCCGGCCTGCTGCACGCCGATCCGCATCCCGGCAACTACCGCATCACGGCCGACGGCCGGCTCGGCGTGCTTGACTACGGCGCCGTCGCCCGGCTGCCCGAGGGTCTGCCGCCGTCCATCGGCCAACTGCTGCGGCGGGCGCTGGCCGGACAGGCCGACGAGATGCTCGACGGCCTGCGCGAAGAGGGCTTCGTCAAAGCGCACATCCACCTCGACCCGGAGGACCTCTACGACTACCTCGCGCCGTTCCTCCAGCCGGCCCGGGTCGAGCGGTTCCACTTCAACCGCCCGTGGATGCGCGAGCAGTTCGCCCGCATCAACGACCCTCGCCGGCCCGGTTACTCCATCGGGCTCAAGCTGAACCTGCCGCCGTCGTACCTGCTCATCCACCGCGTCTGGATCGGCGGCCTCGGCGTGCTGTCGCAGCTCGACTGCGAGGCGCCGTTCCGGGCCGAGCTGGAGCGCTGGCTGCCGGGCTTCGCCGCCTGACCCGCGAAGGGAATCACGCCGGGCGGTCGAGCCGGGCGTCACGCTCGTCGGCACCGCCGACTCCTACGGCCCGTTCAGGAGGCGACACGGTTCGCGGGTGACGTGCGGCACCCGGCCACAGCGCCCACGGTCAGCAGCGGCCGCCCTCACCACCAGGCCTGGTCGAGTCGTGCCTCGATGGATCGCAGGTTGTCTCGCGCGCAGCGGTCGCAGTAGTAGAGCGTGCGGCCGCGCTCCACGCTGCTGATCCAGGTCAACGGCACGTCCTCGGCCGTCGTCCCGCACTGGGCGCATGTCACCTGCACCGCTTCGGACACGCGCTTCTCCCCCATGGTCGTCATGTGTTCCCCCCACCCATTGCGCCGAGGTAGATGAACCCCGGCCCGATATCGTCGAACTCGAGGCCCGCCGCCCGCAACGGCTGGTCCCAACCACCCGTGCGCCCGGGGTCGGCGGCCTCGAAACCGTGATCGGCCGTCAGCAGCACCACCACGTCGTCGGCGACGCCCAGGGCGTCGAGCCGGTCGAGGAACGCGCCGAGCCGGCGGTCGGAGTCGGCGAGGGAGTCGCGGGCGATCGCCGACCGCGGCCCGCCGGCGTGGTGACCGGCGTCGGTGACGGCGCTGGCCCACCACATCAGCGCGGGCGCCGCCGCCGCCGACTCCCACAGGCCCAGCACCTGCTGCAGGCCGACGTCGTCGGCGCGGGTGGCCCAGGTGTAGTAGTCGTCGGCCAGGTGGGCGCGGTTGCCGAGGTACGGCGACGCGGCGGCGTCGGGCATCAGGTGCGCCAGCGCCACGGAGCCGTCGCCGGTACCGCTCTGCCTGATCAGCTGCATGGTCGAGTAGCCGGCGCCGCGGTCGGCCGGCTCGTTCACGCAGGCGGTCAGGGCGTCCGGACGCACGGCGGCCACCTGCTCGAACACGGTCGGCACGTCGCGGCGGGCCCACTCGGGCCAGCGGTGCCAGGTGGTGGAGTCGTTGGCGTCGATGCGCCGTCCGGTGGTGCGGTCGAGGAACAGGTTGCCGAGCACGCCGTGCCGGCCGACGGCGGCACCGGTGAGGATCGACGTGTGGTTGGCCAGCGTCAGGCTGGGGAACTCGGCGACGGCGCCACCGGTCAGCGCGCCCCCGCGCGACAGCAGCCGGGCGACGTTCGGCAGCCGGCCGGCGGCGGCCTGGTCGAGCAGGTCACCGCAGTGCGCGCCGTCCCACAGGATGCCGACGACCCAGCGGGCGCCGCGGCCGACCAGCCGGTCGAGCACGACGCCGTCCAGCGGCTCCCCATGGGCGTCGGACAGCCGGCCGTGCGACGGTGACGGGTCGACGCCGGCCAGCCAGGCCAGCGTCGGGCCGATGTCGCGTAGGCGCGCGTGGTCGGCCACCATGCCGTCGACCCGGACGCCCGGGCCGCTGAGCAGCAGCGGCGCGCGCGACTGGATGACGTCGAGGCTGCCGTGCTCACCCCGGTGACCACCCAGCTCGGGAAAGTAGTGCCGCGGCGTGTGCACGACGACGAGGTCGGGCGAGCGCGCGGGGTCGGCGAACACCGACAACAGCCGCTCGGCCGCGTACGGGTAGGCGTTGCGCTCGTTCGGCGGCGACGGATCGGCGACCTCGGACCCGTACGGCAGGAACGCCATGGGGTCCTGGTCGGCGACGGGGTTGCGACCGGCCAGCACCTCGTCCGGCTCGCCGGGCCGCAGCCGCGCGGATCCGGCCGCGTTCATGACGACGACCCCGCGCTGTCCGTCGCCGTCCTCGGGCCAGGCCACGAGGTCGACGATGCCGGACAGTGCGGGGTCGGTCAGTGTTTCGGCTGCTGCTGACAGAGCGCGATGGCGACCTGAACTCACGAGGACTGGTTCCCTTTCCCTTGCGGGACTCGCCCCCGCATGGGACCTCGCGGTCGGCTTGAGGTCAGCTTGTCATCGGACAGGCGCTACCTCAACCGATCAGTACGTGCGGCTGCGCATCGCGACGGCCGCGGCGGCCAGGTTCCTGGCTCGCTGCGCCGCCCGGGCGGCCCGCCGGTCCATCCGGCGGACGGCCAGCACGCGCCGTACTCGCTGTTCCTGCAGCGCTCGCTCGCGCTGCTCCATACAGTGCGCACGCGCGAGGGCTTCGTTCATGAGATGCATCTCGGTGCTCCTGAAGTCTCGGTTCACGGTGGTGGGAGTGATCTGCGGAAGGTCGGGTGTGGGCGTCGCGGCCCGGAGCTCGGTCGTCATGTCGGTCCGTCCATCGGGGTCATCGGTCGTCGGCAGCTGCCGTTGGTGCCCTGAACTCGTGTCTCGGCGTCGTGCTGGTCCACTACGCCGCGATCTCGTTCTTCCTGGGGCGTCCGCGCGGGCGCTTGCGCGCCACGACGGCTCCGGAGACGAAGAGCTCTCCGCCCCACACGCCCCAGGGCTCGGCCCGGTCCATCGCTCCCGCGAGGCACTGCGCCCGCACGGGGCACTCCTGGCAGAGCAGCTTGGCGTGTTCGACATCAGCCGGCGACTCGGCGAACCACAGCTCCGGGTCCCTCCGGCACGGAATGGACTCGTCGGCTGCTACGGCTCGGTCGAGAACGCTGGTCAGCATCATGAGTTCGGTCACCTCCCTTCCTTCCGAGTCGGTTCGGGCAGACACTGCCTGCCTGGGCAAACAAAAAGGCCGCGGATCCCGGTGTGGGGTCCGCGGCCTGGAAGGCGCCGGTCTTGTCATGGCTAGACCGGTGGACCCCAGGTGCGGACGCGCACGCCGTTCTTGACCCCATCGACGAGGTGCGTCGTCGGGGCATCTGCCTGCGGACGCACTTCACCCGTCATCGGGGCGGTGACGGGCGCGACGGAACGCACCCGGGCGCTCTGGGAGACACCACGGAGGGCGCGCTCATACGCGAAGCCGACACCGCACGCAGACGGGTTCAGAGTCGTGATCTTCATCAGGCGCTTCCCTCCTTCCGTGTCAATCCCGAGCCGGTCTCTCCGGATCGTGGGCACCCTGCATTGCAAGGTGCTCGGTCATGCTATTCCGGGCCCTGTGTAAGGGGCAACCTATTTTTACGGTCATTCTTCGACGATTTCCCGACACAGGGTCAGGACGTCCTCGCCGTAGCGGTCGAGCTTCGTGCGGCCGACCCCCGGGATGGCCGAGAGCTGGGTCTCGTCGGCCGGCTTGGCCTCGGCGATCGCGATGAGCGTGGCGTCGGTGAACACGACGTAGGCCGGCACCTTCTGCTCCTGCGACCGCTCCAGCCGCCAGGTGCGCAGCCTCTCGAACAGCGCGTCGTCCATGGAGGACGGGCAGCTGCCGCACCGGCCGAGCTTGCGGTCGACGGCGTCGACCAGCGGCGCGCCGCAGACCCGGCAGCGGGCCGGAGCACCCGACCGGCGGGCCTTGCCCCCGGCGCCGCGCTCGGCGCGGTGGTCGCTGCGGGCCCCGCCACCGGGGCGGACGCCGTCGAGGAACCGGCTGGGCCGGCGGTTGCCGCGCCCGCCCGGCTGCCGCGCCAGCGACCACGACAGCGACAGGTGCTCGCGGGCCCGGGTGACGCCGACGTAGAGCAGCCGGCGTTCCTCTTCGATCTGGGCGGGCGTCTCAGCGTAGCTCAGCGGCAGCGTGCCCTCGTGGCAGCCGACGACGAACACGGCGTCCCATTCGAGGCCCTTGGCCGAGTGCAGCGAGGAGAGGGTGACGCCGTCGGCCACCGGGGCGTGCTGGGCCGTGGCCCGGGCCTCGAGCTCGTCGACGACGTCGGCCAGCCCGGCGCCGGGCTTGGCCGCCACGACCTCTTCGGCCAGCGACACCAGCGCCGCCAGCGACTCCCAGCGCTCGCGGGCCTGACCGCCACCGGCCGGCGGGGTGGGCGACCAGCCGGCCGAGCTGAGTACGGCGGCCGTGGCCGCCGCGGCATCGGGGGCGTCAGGGGCGCCGTCGGCCGTGCGGACCGCGGCCCGCAGCAGCATGGCCGCCTGGCGCACCTCGCCGCGGTCGAAGAACCGCTCGGCGCCGCGGACCACGTAGGCGACACCGGCGTTGGCCAGCGCCTGCTCGTACGCCTCGGACTGCGCGTTGACCCGGAACAGCACCGCGATCTCGCGCTGCGGCGTGCCGTTGGCGACCAGCTTGGCCACCTGGTCGGCCACCCACGCGGCCTCGGCGAGCTCGTCGGTGTGCTCGATGAAGACCGGCTTGGGGCCGGGCGGGCGCTGCGCCTGCAGCACCACGCCGGCCAGCGCGTCGCGGCCGGGCTTGAGGACGGCGTTGGCGACGTCGACCACCTGGGGCGTGGAGCGGTAGTCGCGGAACAGCCGCACGACGGTGGCGCCGGGGAAGCGCTGGGGGAAGCGGACGAGGTAGTCGGGCTGGGCGCCGGCGAAGGAGTAGATGGTCTGGGCGGGATCGCCGACGACGCAGACGTCGGTGCGATCGCCCATCCAGAGGTCGAGCAGCTTCTGCTGGACCGGCGAGACGTCCTGGTACTCGTCGACCACGAAGTGGTGGTATTGCGACCGGACCTGCTGGGCGACGCCCGGATGCCCGGACAGCAGGCCGACGGCGGCGAGCAGGATGTCCTCCATGTCGAGGACGTTGCGGTCGGTCTTGAGGTCTTCGTACGCGGCGTAGACGCGGGCGACGGAGTCGGGGTCGACGTTGCCGACCTCGCGGTGCGCCGCCGCCGCCGCGGTGACGTAGGCCTCGGGCAGGACGTTGCTGACCTTGGCCCACTCGATCTCGGACGCGAGGTCGCGCAGCACCGTGCGGTCGGTGGGCACCCGGCAGCGCGACGCGGCCGAGCCGACGATGGGCAGCTTGCTCGAGTTGATCTCGGGGAGGTCGGAGCCGGTGATCTGCGGCCAGAAGTAGCGGGCCTGGCGCAGCGCCGCGGAGTGGAAGGTGCGCGCCTGCACGCCCTCGGCGCCGAGGGCGCGCAGCCGGCCGCGCATCTCGCCGGCGGCGCGGGTGGTGAACGTGACGGCGAGCGTACGGCGCGGATCGAACGCCCCGGTGTGCACGCCGTGGGCGATGCGGTGGGTGATGGCGCGGGTCTTGCCGGTGCCCGCGCCGGCGATGACGCAGACCGGCCCGGTGAGCGCGGTGGCGACCGCTCGCTGCTCGGGATCGAGGCCGGCGAGGACGTCGGGGGCTGGCATCGCTCCATCCTGACAGCCGGCACCGACAGGATGCGAGGCGGATCGCGTCGCGGTACGGAACAATCCGGGCGAGCGCCCGTGTTGAACCAGCTGACACGTCAACGAGGTTTCGCGAGAGCAGGAGAGTCGATGTCGCGGTTCACCATGTACAGCACCACCTGGTGTGGCTACTGCCGTCGACTCAAGACCGCGCTGAACCGCGAGGGCATCACGTTCGACGAGGTCGACATCGAGACCGACCCGAAGTCCGCGGACCTCGTCATGGGCATCAACGCGGGCAACGCCGTCGTGCCGACCCTGGTGTTCGCCGACGGAAGCTCACTGACCAACCCCAGCCCGGCGCAGGTCAAGGCCAAGCTGACCGCTATCGCCGGCTGACGTCGGCCGGCAGCGGCCGGCCGTACCAGCCCTCGACCAGCTTCCGGGCGATCGAGATGCCGCTGGGCGGGAGCACCTCGCCGCGCTCCATCGCCGCGGTGAGCTCGTCGCGGCTGAACCAGCGCGCCTCGGCGATCTCCTCGCCGTCGGGCGTCGGGTCCTCGCCGGCGGCGGTCGCGTAGTAGCCGAGCATGAGGCTCGACGGGAACGGCCACGGCTGGGCGCCGGCGTAGCGGCACGCCGTCACCCGCACGCCGACCTCCTCGTAGAGCTCGCGCACGACGGCGTGCTCCGGCGTCTCGCCGGGCTCGACGAAGCCGGCCAGCGTCGAGAACCGGCGCCCCGGCCAGGCCGCCGACCGGCCCAGGAGGCAGCGATCCTTCTCGTCGACCACCAGCACGATGATCGCGGGGTCGGTGCGCGGGAAGTGCTGTGACCCGTCGAGTTCGCAGACGCGGACGTGCCCGCCCTGCTCGGCCTGCGTGGGCCCGCCGCAGCGCGGGCAGAACCGGTGCGTCGCGTGCCAGTTGGCCAGCGCGATCGCATGGACGGCCAGGCCGGCGTCGCGGTCTCCGAGCACCGTGCCCACCTCGCGCAGCGTCGCACCGCCGTCGGGCTTCTCACCCACGTGGACGGCCACGAAGGCGACGCCGTCGTCGTCGAGTCCCAGCAGGAAGCGGTCGCCGTCGGGCGCCTCGGCCGGCGAGACGAACCGCAGGCTGTCGCCGTCGACCGGCACCGTCCCGTCGCCGACCAGCAGCACCCGGGTGCCGTCGTCGGACCACAGGGAGTCCAGCCACGCGGCGTCGGCGCGGCGGTCGGCGGCGCGGTCGACCGTGGAACGCGAGAGGGCGAGGGGTCCGGGCAAGACATAGGCCTCGTGCACGACCCACGACCCTACGCCGGATACCGTTTCCACTCGTGAGCACCCACATCGCTGCCGCGTCCGGCGAGGTCGCCGAGACCGTCCTGCTGCCGGGCGACCCCCTCCGTGCCGAGTGGATCGCGAAGACCTACCTCGACGACGTCACCTGCTACACGCAGGTGCGCAACATGCTGGGCTTCACCGGCACCTACCGGGGCCGGCGCCTCTCGGTCCAGGGCACCGGCATGGGCCAGCCGTCCCTCGCCATCTACGTCCACGAACTGCTCGTCGAGTACGGCACGAAGACCCTCGTCCGGGTCGGGTCGTGCGGCGGGCTGCTCGCCGACGTCGCCTTGCGCGACCTCGTCATCGGCGTCTCCGCGGCCACCGACTCGTCGATGAACGCGCTGCGCTTCGAGGGCTTCCACTACGCCCCGACGGCGGACTTCTCGCTGGTGCGGGCCTACGTCGAGAAGGCCGAGGCGGCCGGCGCCCGGTACCACGTCGGGCAGCTGTTCAGCACCGACTCCTTCTACCACGACCGTCCCGAGCTGCGGGACCGGCTGACGCAGTACGGCGTCATGGCCGTCGAGATGGAGGCGGCCGCGCTGTACACGCTGGCCGCGAAGTTCGGCGCCCGGGCCATGGCCGTCTGCACGGTCAGCGACAACCTCGTCACCGGCGAGGAGACGTCGGCCGAGGAGCGCGAGCGCACGTTCGCCGAGATGGTCGAGCTCGCTCTGGACTCCGTCTCGTCGTGACACCGCGCGGGTGGGCGTGGCTGGCCGGGTCGACCGTGCCCGCCGCGCTGCTCGCGGTCGTGGTCGTCTGGCCGCAGGGCCTCGGCCTGGCCGGCGTCTACGGCCCGGCCCAGCTGGTGGCGCTGCGCGGCCTGACGGTGGTGGCCGGCGGTTGCGCCGTGGTCGGCGTGGCCGTGCTGGCGCTGCTGATCCGGCGGGCCCGGTGGCCGCTGGCGGCGGTCGCCGGAGTCGTCGCGGTGGCGACGGTGTTCTCGGCCGGCGTGCTGTGGTCTCGCGGGGTCTGGACCGACCGGGTGGAGCCGGCCGCGTCGTCGGCCTCCGGCGAGGGCGAGGTGCGGGTGCTCGCCTTCAACACGCTGTACGACGGCGCCGGCCCGTCGGTCGTCGCCGACCTGGTGACGGCGTACGGCGCCGACGTCGTGGTGCTGCCGGAGACCTCCGCGGCCACGACGTCGCGGGCGGCGGAGCTGGCCGGAGGTGCCTTCCAGGTCTTCCACCACCAGGTCGACGCCGGCATCACGTCGGCGACGGGGCTCCTGGTGGCGTCGTCGCTCGGAACGTACGGCGAGCCGCAGCCGGACCCGTCGGGCGGGCTCGGCTCCTTCACCGTGCGACCGGTCGCGGGCGGTGACGGCCCGCCGATCACCGCGGTCCACGCCTGGCCACCCACCGGCGACGCGATGGCTCGCTGGCGCGACGACACCGTCTGGGCGGTGCGCCGCTGCAAGGGCGGTGAGGGCGCGATCGTCGCCGGCGACTTCAACGCGACGCTGGACCACCCGGCGCTGCGCTCGCCGGAGCCGTGCGCCGACGCCGCCGCGGAACGCGACGCGGCCGCCGTCGGCACCTGGCCCGCGGGGTGGCCGTGGTGGGCCGGCGCGCCCATCGACCACGTGCTCGCCGACGCGCGGGCCTGGGAGGTCGTGTCGTTCAGCGTGCTCGGCGCCGCCGGCGGCAGCGACCACCGGCCCGTGCTGGCCGTGCTGCGCCCGGCGGGCTAGAGATTCGTTAGCGGCACGTGTCGAGAACCGTGCGCCGGCTCCGTCCCCGGGGTACGAGCGGCCGCGAGGGCCACTCGAGGATGGGAGTGATGACAGTGCAGCCGAACCAGATCGCCGAGGTCCTGAACCGCCCCCTCAGCCAGGAGCTGCTGGCCCGCGACATCACCCGGCTGGCCTACGTCGCCGCCGACGGTACGCCGCGCACCGTCCCGATCGGGTTCTCCTGGAACGGCACCGAGATCGTCATGTGCACGTCGACCAACGCCCCGAAGCTGGCGCATCTGCGCCGCAACCCGGCCGTCGCCCTGACCATCGACACCGAGGTGCACCCGCCGAACCTGCTGCTGATCCGCGGCACGGCGGAGCTCGACGTCGTCGACGGCATTCCGGACGAGTACATGGAGATGAACACCACCTACGAGATGACGCCCGAGCAGCGGGTCGAGTGGGAGGCCGGGGTCCGCGCCCTGTACGACCAGATGGTGCGCATCGTCGTCACCCCGACGTGGGCGAAGCTGATCGACTTCGAGTCGACCCTGCCGAGCGCCGTCGAGGAGCTGATCCAGCAGAAGTCCGGGCAGGTCTGACCAGGAAGGATCATCATCGTGAAGTATCTGCTGCTGAAGCACTACCGGGGCGGGCCCGACGCCGTCGCCCCCCAGCCCCCGATGGACGAGTGGACGCCCGAGGACGTCGACGCGCACGTGCAGTACATGCGCGACTTCGCCGCCCGGCTGGTCGAGA
Source organism: Jiangella ureilytica (assembly GCF_004348545.1). Taxonomy (GTDB): domain Bacteria; phylum Actinomycetota; class Actinomycetes; order Jiangellales; family Jiangellaceae; genus Jiangella; species Jiangella ureilytica. The sequence continues at coordinate 40,683 of NZ_SMKL01000023.1, forward strand.
CGGGTGAGTTCGTCGACGAACGGGCCTTGCGCCCCGAGGGCACGTTCGTGCGCCACGACGGCGAGGGCCGCCCGCCGGTCACCGACGGCCCGTTCGCCGAGACCAAGGACCTCATCGCCGGCTGGATGCTGATCGACGTGGAGTCGTGGGAGCGGGCGGTCGAGCTGGCCGGGCAGCTGTCGGCCGCTCCCGGCGCCGGCGGCGCACCGACCCGCGAGTGGCTCGAGGTCCGGCCGCTGTTCTCCGAGCAACTCCTGGGCACGGAGTGAACGAGGGGCTGCTGCGCGAGCTCGTCCCCACCGTCATCGGGATCCTCGTCCGCCGCGGCGCCGACTTCGCGTCGGCCGAGGACGCCGTGCAGGAGGCCCTGATCCGGGCGCTGGCGACCTGGCCGGACGATCCACCCCGCGACCCGAAGGCCTGGCTCGTCGCAGCCGCGTGGCACAAGTTCCTCGACGCCGTCCGGGCCGAGACGTCGCGGCGGGGGCGAGAGGTCGCCGTCGACGCCGAGCCGCCTCCGGGCCCGGCCCCGTCGACCGACGACACGCTGCGGCTCTACTTCCTGTGCGCGCACCCCACGCTGCCGCCGGCCTCGGCCGTCGCCCTGACGCTGCGCGCCGTCGGCGGCCTGACGACGCGGCAGATCGCGGCCGCCCACCTCGTCCCCGAGGCGACCATGGCGCAGCGGATCAGCCGGGCCAAGCGGCGCATCGCGGGGCAGCCGCTCGACCAGCCCGGCGATCTCCCGACCGTGCTGCGCGTGCTCTACCTCGTCTTCAACGAGGGCTACGGCGGCGACGTCGATCTCGCGGCCGAGGCGATCCGTCTCACCCGCCAGCTCGTCACATTGACCGACGAGCCCGAGGTCGCGGGGCTGCTCGCGCTCATGCTGCTGCACCACGCCCGCCGCGAGTCGCGCACCGGCCCGGGTGGCCGGCTGGTGCCGCTCGGCTCGCAGGACCGGTCGCTGTGGGATACCGGCCTCATCGCCGAGGGCGTGGCGATCCTGCAGGCCGCCCTGGCCCGCGACCGGCTGGGCGAGTACCAGGCGCAGGCCGCGATCGCCGCCCTGCACGCCGACGCCGCTCGAGCCTCGGAGACCGACTGGGTGCAGATCGTCGAGTGGTACGACGAGCTGCTGCCCCTCACCGGCGACAGCCCGGTCGTGCGGCTCAACCGCGCGGTGGCGGTCGGCGAGGCCGACGGGCCGCAGGCAGGCCTGGCGGCGCTGGACGGGGTCGACCCGAGCCTGCCCCGGTACGCGGCGGTGACGGCGTATCTGTACGAGCGCGCGGGCGAGCTCTCGCGCGCGGCCGGCCTGTACGCCGACGCGGCCCGCGCCGCGACCAGCGTGCCGGAGCGCGACCATCTGACGCGCGAGGCGGCCCGGGTGCGCCAGCAGCTGCGGGGTTCCTGAGAGTGCGTCTGATTCGGTCGCCGTTTCGAACAGGTGTGCGATAGGCTGCGGGACATGATCCGCCCCGGAGATCACCCCAGCGCGGCCTGGGCCAGCCTGGCCCCCGGCACCGTCCTCAACGCCGTGCTCGAGACGTTCGACCCGCCCGCGCTCCCCCGCCGCGACCTCCCCCGGGTCGCCGCGGCCTACCAGCGCCAGGGCGCCCACCTCGACGCCATGCGGGCCCGCGTCATCGCCGAGCTCGCGTCGCGGCCCGAGCCGCCGGGCGGCCCGGCTACGTCCGTCACCATCGCCGAGGCCTTGCATCTCGACCTCGACTCCGCCACCGAGCTGGTGACCCTGGCGGTCGACCTCGTGACCGGCCTGCCGGCCACCCTCGCCGCCCTCGACGACGGCCGCATCACCCTGCCGAAGGCGCGCGTCATCGCCCAGCGCACCCGCCGGCTCGGCCCGGCCACCCGAGCCGCCGTCGAAGCGGTCGCCCTGGCCCGCGCACCCGAGCTCACCGAGCCGCAGCTGCGCCGCTGGCTCGACGACGCCATGACACCGCCCGAGACGGGCGGGAACGGAGAGAACGGCGAGACCCGCGCCTCCTCCTGACCCCGCTCGAGGTCACCGCCGCGCGGCGCCGGCTCCGAGAACGCACACGCCCTCGCCCGGAGCCGGGGCGGCGGAGGGGGAGCCGGCCTCACCAACGCGAGCAGGGCTCACCAGGCGGAGGGGCGGTGGATGCGGAGCCGGCGTGAAGTGGCCGCGCTCGATGTCCACCACGGTTGGCCGCAGAGCCGGCGCAGCATCCACCGCCCCTCCGCCGGACCCACCCCAAGAAGGCGACCGTTCAGGACCCGGCCGCCCGCAGCGCCTCTGTGGTGACGGCGGTCAGCGCGAGCCCGGCGACCTGGGCCGGGTCGAACCAGCGGGCGCCGACGGTGGAGCCGCCGACGTCGGCGAGGACGACCTCGGCGGGCTCATCGACCACGACGTCGTAGTAGGGCCGCACGCCGTGCCAGTCGATGGCGAAGCCCTCGGGACCGACCTGCTCGGGCTCGCGGTGGCTCGCCACGCCGAGGAGCCGGCGCACGCGGCCGACCTGCCCGGTCTCCTCGTGCAGCTCGCGCAGCAGCGCCTGCGACGGCTGCTCGCCGAAGTCGGTGCCGCCGCCGGGCAGGTGCCAGCAGCCGGCGTCGGGGTAGCCGTCGGCGACCTGGGTGAGCAGGATCCGCCCGTGCGGGTCGCGGACCAGTCCGTACGCGGCGAACCGCTGGACGGTGTGCCGGCCGTCGGGCGCCTGCTGGATGTGGAAGCCGGGCAGCTCGGGCATCCGCTCGGGCGGCAGGTCCACCGTCGACAGGGGGAGCTTGAGGATCTGCGCGACGAACGGGCGCAGCTGCAGGGTGGCCGCCTCGTCGAGGCTGACCCAGCGGACGTCGTCGACCATGGGCGAGAGCGGTTCCGGCTCGCCGCTGATGACCTCGGCCTCGAACAGGATGCGGTCGGTGTGCAGCGTGACCTCGCGGTGCGGCCGCGCCCGGGTGTCGGCCAGCACGTCGATGGGCGTGACGGCGCGCAGCAGCAGCCCGGACTCCGCGGCCGCCTCGCGCACGACGGCGTCGCGCGGGTGCTCGCCGTGCAGCACGCTGCCGCCCGGCAACGTCCAGACCCCGGGCGTGCCCGACCGCACCGACTCGCGGATGAGCAGCACGCGCGCGGACGCGTCGAGACAGACGGCGTAGGCGGCGATGCGGCGCAGCGGTTTCAGCTGGGGGGTCACGAGACAGGAGTGTCACCCGGCCGGGCATGCCGATCAAGGGGCATCTCCGGGACCGAGACAACGAGTCATTTCTACTGCCAAATGGCCCGCGAACAGGTATGATGCGGACTTCCACGCGTGCCGGGCAGTCCACCCCGGGCGGACCCGGCTCCCGCTGACGCGCCCTCTCCACGTGCGCCGATCGGCCGTTCCCGCACGACCCGTTCCTTGCGTCGTCACAGAATCCGGCCGATCGTCACACTTCCCTGCGTGACCTGGCCGATTACCGCCGTATTGACCACAGTGGTGGGCATAGGTCCCGTGGTCGCGACTCTCGCGCAGCGGCCGGGGACACGGCTCCCGCGCAGCTCGACGGGGACGGAGCAGCGGGAGCGCGATGGTCGCCGGACCAGCGCCTTGCAGGGCAGCCGGGTCCGGCGACCATCGCGGGACCGGCGTTCCATCACGAACTGGGCCGCGGCGAGCTTTGTCAGCCCCACCTCGCCGCGGCCCCTCAGGTCTCCGCGTGCGGGACGGCGGTGATCAACGCCGTCAGCTCCTCCTCGTCCATGAGGTCGGCCGGGCGGACGGTGACGTTCTGGCGCACGTGGTGGAACGCCGCGCCGACGTGGTCGAGCGGCAGGCCGTAGAGCCGGGCGAACGCCATGCGGTACGCCGCCAGCTGCACGGTGCGCGCTGCCGCCTCCTCGTCGGTGGAGGGCGGCCGGCCGGTCTTCCAGTCGACGACGTCGATGCCGCCCCGCTCGGTGGTGAACACGGCGTCGACGCGGCCGCGCAGCAGCACGCCGGCGACCAGCAGCTCGAACGGCGCCTCGACCTCGACCGGCGTGCGCCCGGCCCAGTGGCTTTCGAGGAACGCCTCTTGCAGCGTCGCCAGCTCGCGGTCGGGGGCGGCGCCGTCGTCGGCGAAGCCGGGCAGCTCGTCGACGTCGACCAGGCGCGGCGCACCCCAGCGCGACTCGAGCCAGGAGTGGAACAGGGTGCCGCGGCGGGCCAGCGGCGCGGGCGGGCGTGGCACGGGCCGGCGCAGCGAGCGGGCCAGGCCCTCGGGGCTCTCGCGCAGCGCCACCAGCTGCGACACCGAGAGGTGCTCGGGCAGCGGCACGTCGATGGGCCGCAATGAGGAGTTGCGCTCGCGCTCGGCCAGCAGCCGCTCGACCTCGGCGTCCCACTCGGTGACCGGCTGCTCCATGTCGAAGAGCACGCCGTCGACGGCGCCCTGTGCGGCCCGGACCAGCGCGGCGCCGTTCTCGAGCAGCGCCCGCCGCTGCCCGAGCGGGTCGTAGGGCCAGCGCAGTTCGCGGACGTTCTGGGCGAGCGGGTTGGTGTCGTCGTCGCCGGGCGGCTGCACCCAGACGCCGACCTCGCCGGCGCCGTCCTCGCAGGCCACTTTGATCTCGTGCAGGAACATCGACAGCTCGCGCGGGCGGGTGGCGTCGTCCCAGCAGTAGCCGGAGCAGACCAGGAGCCGCCGGGCGCGGGTGACCGCGACGTAGGCCAGCCGGCGCTCTTCGAGCCGGGCCGCCGCGGCGGCGTCGCCGTAGAACCCGTCGACGGCGTCGCGCACGCCCACCTGGTCGGCGACTCCCGCGAGGTCGAGCGGCGGCAGCGAGCCGGCGTCGCCGCGCAGCGCGTACGGCAGCTCACCCGGGTCGCCGAGCCAGGCCCGCTGCCGCTCGCCGCCGGACGGGAAGATCTTGTCGACCAGGCCGGTGACGAACACCGCGTCCCACTCGAGGCCCTTGGCGCCGTGCACCGTGAGCACCTGGACGCGGTCGCCGGACACCTCGACCTCGCCGGGAGCCAGGCCGCGCTCGGCGGTCTCGGCGGCGTCGAGGTAGGCCAGGAACGCCGAGAGCGTCGGTGCGTCGCCGCGCGACTCGAACTCGGCGGCGACGTCGAGGAAGCGGTCGAGGTTGGCCCGCCCGCCGGGCCCGCGCCGGGCCGCCAGCTCGATGTCGAGGCCGAGGGTGCGCTGCACGTCGTGGACCAGCTCGGTGAGCGACTGCCCGGTACGGGTGCGGAGCTCGCGCAGCTCGGCCGAGAGCGCCCGCAGCCGGCGGCCGCCGTCGGGCGAGAACCAGTCGCCGCCCTGGGGCAGCGCGTCGAGGGCGTCGACGATGCTCAGCTCGTCGACCTCGTCGAGTGCGATGCCGTCGGCCGCGAGACCGCGGCCCGGCCGCCCGCCGCCGGTGTCGTCGCCGGGGCGGCCCAGCCGCCGGGCCCAGCGCGCCAGCGCGTCGAGGTCGCGCGGCCCGATGCGCCAGCGCGACCCGGTGAGCAGGCGGATCAGGGCGTCGCCGCGGGAGGGGTCGTTGACCACCCGCAGCGTGGCCACGACGTCGCCGACCTCGGCCGTGGCCAGCAGCCCGCCGACGCCGACGACCTCGACCGGCAGGTCGACGGCCCGCAGCGCCGACTCGAGCCGCGGGATCTGGCTGCGGTTGCGGACCAGCACCGCCGCCGTGCGGCCGTCGTCGGAGGCGTCCCAGAACGCCCGTACGCGGCGGGCGACGTCGGCGGCCTCGTCGTCGGCGGTGAGGTGCAGCGACGCGACGACGGTGGACGGCGGCAGCCCCGCGAACGCCGTGAGCTCCGGCACGTCGAGGCCCTGGGCCCGCAGCGGCTGCGACAGCCGGTTGGCCACCTGCAGGATCTCGGCGCCGTTGCGGAAGCTCGTGGTCAGCGAGTCGAGCCGGGCCAGACCGCCGCCGCCGTCGTCGTCGCCCTCGCCGCCGGACGGCCGGAACTCGCGGCGGAACGACGTGAGCGTGCCGGCGCTGGCGCCGCGCCAGCCGTAGATGGACTGACACGGGTCGCCGACGGCGGTGACCGGGTGGCCGCCGCCGAACAGCGACCGGAGCAGCACGAGCTGGGCGTGGCTGGTGTCCTGGTACTCGTCGAGCAGCACGACGCCGTAGGTGTCGCGCTCGGCCGCGCCGACCTCGGGGAAGCGGGCGGCCAGGTTGGCGGCGAGCTCGGACTGGTCGGCGAAGTCGAGGACCTCGTCGGCCTGCTTGCGGGCGCGGAACTCTTCGACGACCGGCAGCAGCGCGACCCGGGCGTCCTGCACGGCCAGGCCCTTGGCGACGTCGGCGTAGAGGAGATCCTTGGTGCGCTGCGCCTTGGCCTTGGGCAGCGACTCGATGCGGGCGCGCAGGCCGGTGGTGAACTCGCGCACCTGCTCGGGGTCGACGAGGTGCCCGGCCAGCTCGTTGTGGAGGTCGAGCACCTTCTGCACGACGGTGGACGGCGCGTAGCCGACGGCGTCCATGTCGCCGTCATAGGCGGACACGACCCGCTGGGAATACTGCCAGGCCACGGCCTCGGTGATGAGCCGGGCGCCGGGCTCGCGGCCCAGCCGCAGGGCGTGCTCGGCGACGATGCGCCCCGCGTAGGCGTCATAGGTGAGCACCGTCGGCTCGCCGTCGAGGACGCCGGGCGTGACCAGGCCGCGGGCGGCCAGCTGCGACAGCCGGCGGCGGATGCGGGCGGCCAGCTCGCGGGCGGCCTTGCGGGTGAACGTCAGGCCCAGTACGTCCTCGGGGCGCACCAGGCCGGACGCGACCAGCCAGACCACTCGGGCCGCCATGGTCTCGGTCTTGCCCGACCCGGCGCCGGCGACGACGACGCCCGGCGCGAGCGGCGCCGCGATGGCCGCCTCCTGCTCGGGGGTCGGGTCGGGCTGGCCGAGGCGGCGGGCCAGCTCCGTGGGCGAGAGTGTCACCGTCGTCACGGCGTCACCTGCTCGCCCTCGGGCCAGACCGGGCACGACGACCGGGCCGGGCAGAAGCCGCACCAGCCGCCCTTCTCGGCCCGGAACGTCGGCTGGCGCATGCCCGTCGCCGTGCGTTCCATGAGCTCGTGCGCCCAGGTCGGCTCGCCGTCGTCGGGGAGGGCGCCCTGCAGCTGCTCCTTCGCCTGGCCCTTGGCGTCCTTGCCGAGCTGGACCAGGCTGGCGCCGCCGCTGCGCCGCTCGCCGTCGGTGGCGGCGTCGAACCCTCCGTGCACGATGGCCAGCTGGTAGGCAGCCAGCTGGGCGTGCTCGGCCACCTCGTTCGTGGTGGGCGCGGAGACGCCTGTCTTGTAGTCGACGACCACCAGCCGGCCGTCGGCGTCGGCGTCGAGGCGGTCGACCCGGCCGACCAGCCGAGCCTCGCCCACGCGCACGTCGAAGTCGAGCTCGGCGCCGACCATGGTGCGCGGGTTGTCGCGCAGCCAGCGGCCCAGCCGCTGCACCATGTCGCGCACCCGGGTGTACTCGCGCGCCGCGACCCAGCCCTCGCCGGCGTCGATGCCCGGCCACGAGTTGTCGAGCTCGGTGAGCAGCTTGTCGTCGGACCAGCTCTCGACGGCGGCCCGCTCGGCGAGGTCGTGGATGAGCGAGCCGACGCCGGCCCGGCGCAGGTCGGAGTCGGTGGCGCCGCAGGCCTTGAGCAGCCAGCGCAGCTCGCAGCGGTTGAACTCCTCGACCTTCGACGGCGACACCCGGACCGGGAGGTCGGGATGGCCGAGCGGGTCGGTGACGGAGAGCGGCCGCAGCCCGTACCACTCGTCGGGGTCGGCCTGCTGCACGCCGGCGGCGGCGAGCCGGGCCAGCTGGTGCGCCGCGCCGCGCCGCCGCTCGTCGGGCTGGGCGGGATCGCAGGCGACGCCGCGCAGCTCGGCGACGACGGCGGGGAGGTCGAGACCGCGCCCCGGGGCCTGGACCAGCCGCTCGACGGCGCCGTCGGCCGGGAGCGGGTCGATGTCGTCGAGGAACCGCGACGGCTGCGACTCCTCGTTGGACACCGCGGTGACGTAGAGGCGGCGCCGGGCCCGGGTGACGGCGACGTAGAACAGCCGCCGTTCCTCGGCCAGCCGGGCGCTGGCGCGGGTGACGGCGGAGCCGTCGCGGTAGGCGACGAGGTCGACCAGCGACTCGGTGCCGAGCAGGCTGCCGCGCTCGCGGACGTCGGGCCAGACGCCCTCTTGCACGCCCGCGACCACGACGACGTCCCACTCGAGGCCCTTGGCGGCGTGTGCGGTGAGGATGCCGACGGTGTCGTGCTGCGGTCCGCCGGGGCGGTAGGTGTCGGCGGGGAGCTGCTGGTCGCGCAGGTGCTCGGCGAACCCGGCGGGCCCGGCGCCGGGCATGCGGTCGACGAACGTGGCGACGGCGTCGAAGAGGGCGACGACGGCGTCGAGGTCGGCGTCGGCGGCCGGTGCGGCCCGGCCCCGGGAGAGGGCCGCACGGGACCAGCGGGCCTCGAGCCCGGAACGCGACCAGACCGCCCACAGGACGTCCTCGGCGGTGGCGCCGTCGGCCTCGGCGGCCTCGCGGGCGACGGCGACCAGCTCGGCGACCCGGGCCGCGGGCGCGACGGCGTGATCGTCGAGGAAGCGCAGCTCCTGAGGGCCGGCGATGGCCTCGACCAGCAGCTCGCCCGACGCCCGGCCACCGCCGGCGGTGAGCTCGTGGGCGCGCAGCTCCTGCCGCAGCCGCCGGACGGCCAGCGCGTCGGCCCCGCCCAGCGGCCCGGTGATGAGATCGAGCGCGGTCTCGACGTCGAGCTCGCGCAGGCCGGTGGCCAGCTCGAGCACCGTCAGCAGCGCGCGGACCGGCGGCTGGTCCACCAGCGGGACGTCCTCGGTGCGCACGCTGACCGGCACGCCGGCGCCGGCCAGGGCACGGCGCAGCACCGGGATGGCCGGCGCGCTGCGCACCAGTACCGCCATGGATCCCCACGGGACGTCGTCGAGCAGGTGCGCCGCCCGCAGCCGGCCGGCGACGAACGCGGCCTCTTGACTCGCGCTGGCCAGCAGGTGCACCGTCGCGCGGTCGTCGCCGTCGGTGAGCCCGCGGTCGCTCGAGGCGCCGTCGCCGGTCCCCGGTGGTCGTGGCGGTGCGGGCCGCAGCTCGCGGTGCCGGCTGAGCCCGCCGAGCCGCGCCGCGACCCGTCGCGACGCCGTGAGCAGCCGCGGGCCGCAGCGCCGCGACACCGTCAGCGCCATGACCTCGCCGGGCGATCCGTCGGCCGCCGGGAAGCGGTCGGCGAAGCGGCGGATCGCCTCGGGCTCGGCGCCGCGGAAGCCGTAGATGGACTGGTCGGGGTCGCCGACGACGAGCAGCTCGCGCCCACCGCCGGCCAGCAGCCGCAGCAGGTCCTCCTGTGCGGGGTCGGAGTCCTGGTACTCGTCGACGACGACGAACGCGCGCGCCTGCCGCTCGCGGGCCAGCAGGTCGGGGTCGTCGCGCAGCAGCAAGGCGGCGGCGCGGACCAGCTCGGCCTGGTCGAACGTGGGCGGGTAGCGGAACGCCGTGACGGCGCCGTACTGCTGGGCGAACCGGGCCGCGGCCTGCCAGTCGTCGCGGCCGTGGGCGCGGCCCAGCGCGGCCAGTTCGTCGGGGCCGATGCCCCGCTCGACGGCGCGCATGAGGAAGTCGCGCAGCTCAGCGGCGAACCCGCGGGTGAGCAGCGCCGGGCGCAGGTGGCCGGGCCAGTAGTCGGCGCCGACCTGCTCGACGTCGCCGCGCAGCAGCTCGCGGATGAGGACGTCCTGCTCAGCCCCGCCCAGCAGCCGCGGCGACGGCTCGCCCTGGGTGATCGCCTCGCGCCTGAGCAGGCCGAAGGCATAGGAGTGGAACGTGCGCGCCAGCGGCTCGCGGGTGGTGCGGCCGAGACGGCGGGCGATGCGTTCTCGCAGCTCCGCCGCGGCGCGCCGGCTGAACGTGAGCACCAGTACCCGCTCGGGGTCGAGCCCGTCGTGCTCGACCCGGTGTGCCACCGCCTCGACCAGCGTGGTCGTCTTGCCCGTTCCGGGCCCGGCCAGCAGGAGCAGCGGCCCGCCGCGGTGCTCGACGGCGCGCAGCTGGGAGTCGTCGAGGCGGACCGGCGGGGGCGTGGGCCGGACGGTGCGCACCAGCCGGACCGCTGCGGGACGCCTCACGGAGTGCCGCTCCTTCCTGTGCTTCCGACGAGTGATCCCATCCCACCACGCGGGTCCGACAGGGTCGCTCAGCAACGCCGGGCCGGCCGGGAGCAGCCCCGGATCGCTGGACCTTGGCAAATCGATTGGCTAGCGTGCGACCCGGGATCACTCCGAGGGAGGAACTGCATGGACACCGGAACTCGTCGCGCCCTGATCGTGCGGGGCGGCTGGGAGGGGCACAGCCCGGTCGAGGCCACCGAGCGGTTCGTCCCCCATCTGAAGGAGCACGGCTTCGAGGTCGAGGTCCACGACGGGCCGGAGGCCTACTCCGACGCGGACCTGCTCGCCGCGACCGATCTCGTCGTGCAGTGCTACACACAGGGCGTGGCCACCGACGAGCAGGTCCGCGGGCTCTCGGCGGCCGTCGCCCGAGGCACCGGCCTGGCCGGCTGGCACGGCGGGATCTGCGACTCCTTCCGCGCATCGCCCGACTACCTCCACCTCGTCGGCGGCCAGTGGGCGGCGCATCCCGGCGGGTTCGTCCGTCACGACGTCGAGGTACGCCCCGAGAAGGCCGATCACGAGCTCGTCACCGGCCTGAGTCCTCGATGGTCGCTCGACACCGAGCAGTACTGGGTGCTCGCGGACGAGCTGAACGAGGTCCTCGCCACGACCACGTTCCAGCCCGATGGCGACACCCCGTGGCGCGAGGCCGTCACCTGCCCCGCGGTCTGGACGCGGCAGTGGGGCCGGGGAAAGGTCTTCGTCTCGACCGTCGGCCACAAGCTGGACGACCTCGACCACCCCGACGTGCGGGTGCTGATCGAACGGGGTCTGCTGTGGGCGAGCCGCTGACGGGTGTCACCCGTGTCCTCCTCGACACCGACCTGGCGATGGGTGCGCCGGGGTCGGACATCGACGACGGCCTGGCGCTGGCCCTGGCGCTGGCCGATCCCGGCCTCCGGGTCGAGCTCGTCACGACCGTGGGCGGCAACAGCGACGTCGCGACGTCGACCCGGCTGACCCGGGACCTCCTCGAGGTGCTCGGGCGCGGCGACATCGAGGTGGTCGAGGGTGCGCCCGCCGGCGACGACGCGGCGGAGGAGATCGCCCGCCGGCTGCTGGCCGAGCCGGGTGAGCTCACGGTCGTCGCCATCGGGCCGCTGACCAACGTCGCGCGGGCGCTCGCGTCCGATGCGCGGGTCGCCGCCGCCGCGCGCGAGATCGTCGTGATGGGCGGCGTCTTCCTCGAGCAGACCAACGTCGCCGCGATGCCGGGTGAGTACAACTTCTGGTGCGATCCGGACGCGGCACAGGCGGTGCTCACGGCCGGGGCGGCAGTCCGCCTGGTCGGCCTCGACGTCACCCGCCAGGTGCGGCTGACCCGCGCCGATGCCCGCGCCCTCGCCGCGGGCGGTGAGTTCGGCCGGATCGCCGCCACCCACACCGAGGCGTGGATCGACTACCAGGCGCGCACCAAGCCCGGCGACGAGCTGGAGCACGACAGCTGCGCGCTGCACGACCCGCTCGCCGTCGCCGTCGTGACCCGGCCCGACCTCGTCACCTGGCAGGACGCGCACGTCGCCGTCGAGACGGCCGGCCGAGTGGCGCGCGGCGTGGCGATCGCGGACCTGTTGAGGTGGGAGCACCCGCCGGCCCCGAACTGCCGGATCGCGACGAGGGTCGACGTGGCGGCGTTCACCGCGCTCTTCACCGAGCGCATGGCGGCGCTGCCGTGAACCGCCGGGCGCCATTGACCCGAGGGTGCCCAGGGCCTAGTTTGCGTCTACCAAACCGATTTGCTCCCCCTCCGGCGGTTCCGCGCCGGCTCGTCGGCCATCGACCGAGAGGACAGAAGTGAGCACCCTGCGCGTCGGAGTCGTCGGCCTGGGCGAGGTCGCCCAGCTGATCCACCTGCCCATCATCGAGTCGCTGCCCGACCGCTTCGAGCTGACCGCGGTCTGCGACATCTCACCCGGTCTGCTGAAGAGCGTCGGCGACCGCTATCGGGTCAAGGACCGCTACGGCGACTTCCGCGACCTCATGGCCCCGGGCGCACTCGACTGCGTGTTCGTGCTCAACAGCGACGAGTACCACGCGGAGTGCGTCGTGGCGGCGCTGGATGCCGGCCTGCACGTGCTGGTCGAGAAGCCCATGTGCCTCAGCCCGCGAGAGGCGAAGGAGATCATCGCCGCGAGGGACCGGTCCGGGAGGACGGTCATGGTCGCCTACATGCGCCGCTTCGCCCCGGCATTCACCGAGGCGGTGGCCCGGCTTCCCGCGCTGGGCCCGATCCGCTACGTCCGGGTCCACGACGTGATCGGCGAGAACCGCCTGATCATCGACCAGACGGCGTTCGTCGAGCGGCCCGCCGACGTCCCGCCGGACCTGATCGACCAGAAGTGGGCCCGTCGGGCAGCACTCGTCCGCGAGGCCATCGGCGACGTGCCCGAGGAGCTCGGCTGGACCTACGGCCTGCTCTGCGGGCTCGGCAGCCACGACCTGTCCGCGATGCGGGAGCTGATCGGCCGCCCGAAGAAGGTGGCGGCGGCAAAGATGTGGCGCAACGGCAGCTACGTCGTCGCGCTGCTCGACTACGGCGACTTCGTCGTCACCTACGAGACCGGCGTCGACGAGCAGCTGCGCTTCGACGCCCACATCGAGGTGTACGGCGCGAGCGGCTCGATGAAGGTGCAGTACGACACGCCGTACGTCCGGCACTTCCCCACCGTCCTCGAGATCGAGCGCACGGCCGGCGACTCCTACGAGCGCACCGTGGTGCGCCCGCACCTGAAGGACCCCTACACCCACGAGCTGGAGTACTTCCACGAGGTCGTCACCACCGGCGGGGTGCCGAAGACCACCCCCGAGGACTACGTGGAGGACATGGAGCTGTTCATCGACATCATCCGCGCCCTCGACCGGTCCTGAGCCGCTGCCGGACCGCCGCCCACTTCCGAAGATAGGTCGAGCCGACCCGAGGAAAGGCGTCGTGGCCGCGGTCACCCCCGGCCTACCGTCGATCTCGTCCCGTCCCGGACGGACCTCCCGACCAGAAAGGCGCTGCTGCGATGACCCAGACCCTGACCGACGCCGACGTCGCCTTCTTCCGCGAGAACGGCTACCTGCTGCCGGGCCGCCAGCTGCTCTCCGAGGAGCGTCTGGCCCGGCTCGAGCAGATCTTCAACGAGCACCTCGCCGACAAGGGCGACAAGCTCTCCGACGAGCTCGACACGCCGCACTACCGCGACGACCGGCTGCTGGACTTCCTGATCTCCGACGAGGTGCTCGACTGGATCGAGCCGCTCATCGGGCCCGACATCGCCCTGTGGACCAGCCACTTCATCTCGAAGGACCCGTTCACGGGCCGGGCCACGCCGTGGCACGAGGACAGCGCCTTCTGGGAAGGCCGGTTCGACGACTACGACAACATCGTCACGATCTGGCTGGCGCTGGAGGACGGCTCGACCCGCGAGAACGGGTGCATGCGGGTGATCCCGGGCTCGCACCTGGGCGGCGGCTTCTCCGAGAACTACGAGCCGACCGACATGACCGAGCAGACCTTCCACGCGGGCCTCGCCGGCGTCGATGAGGAGCGCGCGGTCTACTTCGAGCTCGGACGCGGCGAGTTCTCCATGCACGACGGACGGATCATCCACGGCGCCGAGGCCAACACCAGCCCGGTCCGCCGCACCGGCTACACGATGCGCTACTTCCCCTCGTCGGTGAGGATGCGCGACGTGCCCCAGAACGAGGGCTGGAAGATCTGGCTGGCCCGCGGGCGCGACCTCGCCGGCAACGACTACGTCAACGTGCCCGCCCCCGCATGAGGCTCGGCCTGCTCACCGCCTGCCTGCCCGGCGAGTCGCTCGCGGACGTCGCCGGGTGGGCCGGTGCGCACGGCTACGCCGCGCTGGAGGTCGCGGCCTGGCCCGACCGGCCCGGCCGCGACTGGGAGGCCAGCCACCTCGACGTCGAGTCCTTCGACGCGGCCGAGGCGGCGCGGGTCCGCGGCCTGCTCGCCGAGCACGACCTCGAGCTCTCGGCCGTCGCCTACTACGAGAACAACCTGCACGAGGACCCGGCCGTGCGCGAGGCCACGCACGACCACCTCCGGCGCTGCATCGACGCGGCACAGCTCCTGGGGGTCGGCCTGGTCGGCACGTTCGTGGGCCGCGACGTGTCCAGGACCGTGGCCGAGAACCTGCGTCTCGCCGAGACGGTGCTCCCGCCGCTCGTCGAGTACGCGGCCGCCCGCGACGTGCGCCTGGTGATCGAGAACTGCCCGATGGAGGGATGGCACCCCGACGGGTATCCCGCCAACCTCGCCTACTCGCCCGAGCTCTGGGGCTGGCTGGCCGGGCTCGGCCTGTGGCTCAACTACGACCCTTCGCACCTGGCGTGGCTCGGCATCGATCCGGTCGCGGCGCTGGACGCCCACGCCGACCGGGTCCTGCACGTGCAGGCCAAGGACGTCGAGCTGCATCCGGCCGCCCGCAACCGCTACGGCGTCTTCGGCCGGGTCCTCGACCGCGAACCCTGGACGAGCGGCTGGTGGCGCTACCGGGTACCCGGACTGGGCGAGCTCGACTGGGGCCGGCTGGTCGACGCCCTGCGCCGCGCCGGCTACGACGGCGTGGTCTCCGTCGAGCACGAGGACCCGGTCTGGAGCGGCACACCCGGCCGGATCCGGCAGGGCCTCGCCGTCGCCGAGCGCACCCTCGGCCCGTTGCTGGCGGCCTGACGCAGCCGCGCCCCGTCCCGACGCACGAAAGGCCGCCCATGCACCGTGGTGTGTACTTCGACGCCTGGTTCCCCCGTCAGCACTGCTATCACCCGAGCCTGCCGCCGCGCCGGCTGCGGATGGTCGACGATCTCGTCGACTACCGCGCCACCGTGCTCGTCTGGGCCTCCATGGGCGGCGGGTCACTGGCGCTGCCCTACCTCGAGCAGGAGGCGTTCGGCCCGGTCGACGCCCGGTCGCGGTTCTACGGCTTCGTCAACGACAGCGAGTTCATCGCGGCCTGCCACGAGCGCGGCATCAAGGTCCTCGGCATCGTGTTCGAGGCACAGGGCTGGGAGTTCCCGGTCGAGCTGAGCGAGGACGAGGACGAGGTGCTCGCGCTCAACGAGCTGCGCGGGGCCGGCAAGCGGGACTGGATGGGGCTGCGGGAGTTCTCGTCGAACCGCTACCCGAAGCTGTGGCGGCCGGTCGAGCACTACTTCCCGGACGGGCTGGTCAACAGCGACGGCGAGCCGGTCACCGACCTCATCGAGGAGTGCGTGGTCCGCGACATCGACCAGCAGCCGTGCCACGCGCACTGGGTGGAATGCCCGGACCGCGAGCACCAGTGCTTCTACATGGACCGCAACAACCCGGTCTGGCGCGAGTATCTCAAGGCGGTCATCCGGATCCAGATCGACGCCGGCGTCGACGGCATCCAGCTCGACGAGGCAGAGCTGCCGATGGGCGCGTTCCAGTACGGCGCGTGCTTCTGCAAGGACTGCATGAAGGGCTTCCGCGCGTATTTGCAGGGCCTGAAGCCCTCCCAGGTCGACATCGCCCTCGACGGTGTCGACCTCGCCACCTTCCACTACGGCGAGTGGCTGCTGGAGCGCGGCTACGACTTCAGGTCCGGCCGCGAGACCACCCCGCTGTTCGGCGACTACTACGCCTTCCAGTGCCGGGCGATCAAGACCTACTTCGCCGAGCTCGCCGGCTACGCCCGCGAGTACGCCCGCTCCGCGGGCCGCGAGATCGTCGTCTCGGGCAACTTCTTCAACCTCGAGCCGATGTACCTGGCGCTCGCCGACGACGTCGACCTGATCATCACGGAGATGCGCAACACGACGTACCGGCAGCCGGAGTGGTACCGCTACGTCGCGGCGTTCGCCGGCGACAAGGACGTCGTGGTGGTGGAGAACCCGTACGGCGGCGTCGTGCCGGAGCTGATCGGCCTGCTGGCCGAGGGCAAGGGCCACGACCTGTTCCGGCTGTCGCTGTTCGAGGCGGCAGCGCTGGGCGCGAACATGTCGGTGCCCTACGGCTCCTGGATGGGCAGCGTCATCGAGGACTCGTTCTACGCCCCGCACGGCCTGGCGAGCGAGATCCAGGCGTTCCTCGCCGACCACGAGCACCTGTTCGCCCGCCGCACCGTCAACGAGGTCGCCGTCGTCTTCAGCGTCGCGGCCACCCGCGAGCTGATCGGCAGGGCCGACGCCAGCGACAACACCACCAACCGCCGCGACGAGTCGGTCGTGGTGCCCTACCGGGCGGTGACCAGCGCGCTGGCCGGCGCCGCGGTGCCGTTCGACGTGGTCATCTGGGCCGACGGCGTGACGGCGCCGGACCGCGCCACCGCCGGTGAGCTGGAGCGGTACTCGACGGTGGTGCTTCCCGACGTCCACCTGCTCACCGAGGCGCAGGCCGCGGCGGTTGAGGGCTACCTCGCCGGCGGCGGGACCGTGGTCACCACCGACCGCGTGGCCGGCGGCCTCCCGCGCCACGAGCGGCTCCGGTCCGCCGGCCGCACCTCCGTCGACGACCTGCTCCCGCACGGCCGCCAGGTCGAGACACCGGTGCCGGTCGCGGCGAACCTCCAGCGGCTCGCCGACGGCTCCGTCGCCCTGCACCTGGTCAACTACGACTACGACGCGGCGGCCGACGCGGTCCGCACGCTCACCGACGTGCCGCTGCGGGTCCGGCTGCCCGAGGCGAGACGGCACGCGACCGTGGTCTCCAGCGACGGCAAGCGCACAGCCCTGGAGGTCACGCGGGAGGACGGCGCGCACCTGGTGGTCCTCGACCGGCTGGGTGTCTACTCGATCGTGGTGTTCCACGACGGCGAGCTCTGAGAGGCCGGGGACGTGCGGATCGCGGTGTTGCGGGGCCGGGAGGGCTTCGAGATCGAGGAGGCGCCGGTGCCACGGGTCCGGCCCGACGAGGTGCTGGTCCGGGTGGTCGCCTCGGGGGTCTGCGCCTCCGAGCTGGAGACGTGGGCCGAGGGCCCGGGCGCGGGCGAGGCCCGCCACCTCGGCCACGAGGTGAGCGGCATCGTCACCGAGGCCGGCGCGGAGGCGGGCGGCGTGACCGTCGGCGACCGGGTCGGCGTCTGGGTCACCGAGCGCGGGTTCGCGGAGTACGTCGCCGTCCGTGCGGCGTACTGCTTCCCGGCCGGCGCCGGACCTCTCGAGGAGGCGCTGGCCGAGCCGATCGCGTGCGCCGTGAACGCCGTGGAGCTGGCCGCTCCCCGGCTCGGCGACGACGTCGTGGTCATCGGCGCGGGCTTCATGGGCAACCTGGTCCAGACGCTCGTCGCGCTGCGCGGCCCACGCCAGCTGATCGTCGCCGACACCCGCGCCGACGCGCTCGGCCGGGCCGGCCGGCTGGGCGCCGCCGCCGTCGTCGACGTCACCCGCGAGTCCCTCGCCGATGTCGTCCACGACCGGACCGGCGGCCGTGGCGCGGACGTCACGTTCGAGTGCACGGGCACCCAGGCCGGCCTCACCACCTGTGGCGACGTGACCCGGATGAGCGGCACGGTCGCGATCGTCGGCTTCCACCAGGGGGCGCCCCGCCGGGTCGACCTGGCCCACTGGAACTGGATGGCGTTCTCGATCGCCAACGCGCATTTCCGCGACCCGGGCACGATCATGCGCGGCATGGAGACCGGCATGCGCCTCGTCTCGTCCGGGGTGCTGTCGCTGGCCGGCCTGGTCACCCACCGCTTCCCGCTCGAGCGGATCGACGACGCGTTCGCGACCCTGCGCGACAAGCCCGAGGGCTTCGTGAAGGCGGTGATCGTCCTGCCTGAGGGGTGAGCCGCCGTCAGGCGGTGCCGCGGACGACGAGCGGGCAGGGCAGGACGACGGTGCGCCCGGCCCCGGTGTAGCGCCCCGACAGCCGGCTCAGGAGCAGGTCGCCGGCGGTGCTGCCCGCCTCGTAGGCCGGGTTGCGCACGGTGGTGAGCTGAGGGGTGACGATGGTCGCGGCGTCGACGTCGTCGAACCCCATGATCGCGACGTCGCCGGGCACCTCGAGCTCCAGCTCGTGGGCGACGTCGAGGGCACCGATCGCCATCAGGTCGTTGGCGCAGAACACGGCGTCCGGAGGCGAGTCGAGTGCCATCAGCGACCGCATGGCCTGGTAGCCGCCCTTGCGGGTCCAGTCGCCCCGCACCATCAGCTCGGCGGCCACCTTGTGCTTCGCGGCCTGCATCGCGGCCCGGAAGCCCGCGGTGCGCTGCGACCCGTAGCGCTGCGGTCCCTGGATCATGGCGATGCGCCGGTAGCCGCGCGACGTGAGGAACGCCGTGGCCTCGCGTGACCCGGCTTCGTCGTCGGGGGTGATCGCGTCGCACAGCGGGTGGTCGAGGTGGTCCCCGATGCAGATGATGGGGGTGGAGCTCTCGCCCGGGCCGAAGGTGATGTCCGAGACGGTCTCGCCCGAGGCGAACACGATGCCGTCGACGCCGCGGTCCATGACGTCCTCGAAGAACTTGCGCTCGCGCTCGTGCTGGCCGTCGGTGTTGCAGACGTAGGTGCCGTATCCGGCCGAGTCGACGGCGTCGGCCAGGCCTCGCGTCAGCACCGCGTAGAAGGGGTTCGTGATGTCCGGCACGACGATCGCGATCATGTGCGACTGCCGGGTCCGGAGGTTGCGCGCGACGTGGTTGGGGCGGTAGCCGAGCTCGCGGATCGCCTCCATCACGACCTCGCGGGTCGTCGCGTTGACGACGCGCTTGCCCGAGAGCACGTGCGAGACGGTCGTCGGGCTGACGCCCGCGCGGTCGGCGACGTTGGCGATGGTGACGCGGGTCGGCGTCGCCGGCGCTTCGGCCCTGTCGCTCCACGACATGGCGCTACTGTACGTGAGTCAAATCGATTTGAGCCGACGAGGCGCCGATGACCGACCTGATCGAGCGGTACACCGTCGAGTCGCTGCTGCCGGTGGACCTCGGTGCCCGCGTGATCCGGCAGCGGCTCTCCTCCGTCGGCGTCCACTGGCACGACTACTACGAGCTGTGCCTGGTGCTCTCCGGCGCGGCCGAGCACGTGCTCAACGGGGAGTCCCGCACCATCGGCGCCGGCAGCGCGTTCCTGCTCTCCCCGGCCGACCTCCACGAGATCCGCGTGCTGGGGCCGGAGCCGCTGGACTGCTACAACACGGTGATCGAGCCGGCCGTCATGGAGCGGCAGCTGGAGGCGCTCGGCCCGGCGGCGGTGCACCGGTTCCCGTGGCGCGCCGACGACTTCGGCGCGGCCGAGCCCGACCTCCGGCGCCTGCGATCGGAGTGCGAGCGGCCGCGCCCGGGGTCGCGGCTGCTCGTCGAGTCGCTGGTCGCCTGCCTGGTCGTCGAGCTGGCGCGGCGCTGCGAGGTCGACGACGGACCCCGGCCGGGCCGGCCGCCCAGCGAGGAGCACCTCCGCGACGCGATCCTCTTCGTCGACCGCCACTTCCGCGAGCCGATCACCCTGGCCGACGTCGCGTCGCGGGCCCACCTCTCCGCGAACTACTTCAGCGAGCGCTTCCGGCACTACACGGGCACGCCGTTCCAGCTGTACCTCCAGGAGCGCCGGTTGCGGTTCGCTCGGGCGCTGCTGGCGGCGTCGGCCCTGTCGGTGTCCGAGGTCTGCCACGCGTCGGGATTCAACAGCCTGTCGCACTTCGGCCGCGCGTACCGGCGACGGTACGGCGCCGCGCCGTCGGCAGAGACGGCCGCGGCGAGTGACGTCACGGAAGCATGAAGATGTGACGCGAGTGTGACGAGAACCACCTCGATCCCTTGACACGAGCCGCACCGGCAACGATGCTTCCCGCCAGAGCCAAACGATTTGCATCGATGTCGCATTCAGGCATCGGACCGTCCACCGGAGTGAGCAAAGGAGCTGGTTCGGTGAGGTTCAAGTTGTCCCGGAGGGCGGCCGCCGTGGCCGTCGCCATCTCGATCACGTCCGTGGGCCTGTCCGCCTGTGGCGGCGAGTCCGGCGAGCCGGACAGCGCGCCGCAAGGCGAGGGCGAAGGGCCGGTCCAGGCCCCGGAGGAACCCACGACGGTCTCGTTCTTCTCGTGGATCGGCAACCAGCCGGAGATGCAGCTGCTGGCCGAGGAGTTCCAGAAGGAGCATCCCACCATCACGATCGAGTTCGAGAACGTCCCGGCCGAGCAGGCCGCCCAGGTCCTGACCACGCGCATCGCGGGGAACAACGCCCCCGACGTCGCGTACGTCAACGCGAGCGACACCGCCGACTACGCCTCGCGCGGCGCCGCGGTCGACCTGCAGAACTACATCGACCGTAGCGACGTGGTGGATCCCGACGACTACGTCGAGGCCTTCAAGACCTTCGTCACCTACGACGACGCGATGTGGGGCCTGCCGATGGGCGGCGAGACGACCGGCCTGTTCTACCGCATCGACATGTTCGAGGCGGCCGGCATCGCCGCTCCCCCCACCACCTGGGAGCAGTTCGAGGAGGCGGCAGCCGCGCTGACCGACCCGGCGGCCGGCACCTACGGGTTCGAGATGTTCGCACCGGAGTCGGCGTACTACTGGTACCCGTGGCTCTACCAGGCCGGCGGCGACCTGCTGAGCGAGGACGGCGAGGTTCTGTTCACCAGCGACGAGGCCCGCGAGGCCGCGGACTTCTACGTCGGCCTCGCCCAGTACGCGCCGCCGGACTACCTGAACTCCAACTCCTGGGACGGCCGGGTCGCCTTCGCCGAGGGGCAGGTCGCCATGTACATGGCCGGCGCGTGGTTCGCCGGCACCCTCAGCGAGGAGTTCCCCGACATCGAGGGCAAGTGGGCCACCGCGCCGCTTCCCGAGGGCCCGGCCGGCTGCAAGACCACGATCGCCGGCGACGCGCTGGTGATGATGGACCAGACCGACAACCCGGACGCCGCCTGGCTGTGGATGGAGTTCCTCTCCCGGCCCGAGACCCTCGCGCGCCTGACCTACGAGACCGAGGGCACGCTCCTGCCGCCGCTGACCTCCCTGCTCGAGGGCGAGGCGATCACCCAGGAGAAGCCGATCCTGCAGGGCTTCATCGACCTGATGCCGTGCGGCGTCGCGAGCACCGTCGCCAATCCGCAGTTCCCGCGGATCGAGACCGTGCTCAACGAGGAGCTCGGGAAGGCCATCTACGGTGAGCAGAGCGCCGAGGACGCGCTGAACAACACCGCGACACAGGCCGAGGCGATACTCGCCCGCGGCTGAAGGCCGAGGAGGATCATGTCGAGGGCGGTGGCGCCGGAGAAGGCAGAGGCGGAGGCGGGCACCCGGAGGAGCCGGAACACAGGGCTCCTCCGGCGAGTGTGGCGGGAGCGGTCGGCGTACCTGTTCATCGCCCCGGGCGTGATCATCTTCTCGGTCTTCACGCTGGCCGCGTTGATGTTCGCGTTCTACCTGACGTTCCACCGGTGGAGCATCATCGAGCCGGACAAGCCCTACGTCGGCACGCAGAACTACCAGGACATGATCCATGACGAGCGGTTCGTCCGGTCGGTCCTCAACACCATCTACTTCACCGGCGCCTCGGTCCCGCTGACGATGATCATCGGCCTCGGCCTGGCGCTGCTGCTCAACCAGCAGATCCGCGGGCGCGCGATCTTCCGTACCGCCTACTACCTGCCGGTGGTGACGCCGTTCGTCGTGTCGGCGCTGCTGTGGAAGTGGCTCTACAACGGCGAGTTCGGGCTCTTCAACTACTACCTGCTCCGCACGAGGATCATCGACGAGCCGCTGCTGTGGCTCTCGTCGCAGAACCTCGCCATGCCGGCCGTCGTCCTGATGACCGTCTGGAGCGGCGTCGGGTTCTCGATGGTCGTGTACCTCGCCGGACTCCAGGCCATCCCCGCGCAGCTGTACGAGTCGGCCAAGCTCGACGGCGCGGGGATGTGGCGGCGGATCCGCTACGTCACGATCCCGCTGCTGCGCCCGACGACGCTCTTCCTGCTGGTCATCGGCATCATCGGCTCGCTGCAGGTCTTCACGCAGATCTTCGTGATGACCAGCGGCGGGCCGGTCGACCGGACCACGACGATGGTCTATTACATGTACCTCTGGGCGTTCAAGTACTACGACATGGGCTATGCCAGCACGCTGGCGTTCGCACTGTTCGCGATGCTCCTCGTCTTCACCGCGCTGCAGCTGCGCCTGTTCCGGGACGGAGGCACCCAGTGACCGACCTGACCGAGGAGCAGAGGGTCCCGGCGCTCGCACCGCCGCCTCCGGACCGCCGGACGAAGCGGCGGCGGCCGGGCGGGTCGCGCGGCGAGGGCTACGTCAGCCTCCGGGCCAAGCTGGCGACGTACCTCATCCTCGCCCCGGTCGCCATCCTCTTCGTCGCTCCGTTCGCCTGGCTGATCAGCGCCTCGTTCCAGCCCATCAGCACCATCTTCGCCAACCCGCCGACCTGGCTGCCCGACGACCCGACGCTCGACGGCTACAAGGGGTTCCTCAACGTCGGCGAGCTGACCGAGGCCCAGCAGGCGCAGGGGCACGGCGACTGGCGGTGGTTCGCGAACAGCGCGTTCGTCGCCATCTCGATCACCGTGCTCCAGACGTTCTTCAACGCGTTGTGCGCCTACGCGTTCGCCAAGCGGCGCTTCCCCGGGCGCAACGTGATCTTCGTGCTGTTCCTCGCGACCATGATGGTGCCCGGCCAGGTCACGCTGATCCCGAACTACATCATCATCCAGAACATCCCGTTCTTCGGCGGGAACGACTGGCTCGGCAACGGCGGCCACGGCTGGCTGGACTCCTACTGGGGTCTGATCGTGCCGGGCGTGGTCAGCGCCTTCGGCATCTTCCTGCTCCGCCAGTACATGCTCTCGATCCCCGACGAGCTGCTCGACGCCGCCCGGGTGGACGGCGCCGGCGAGCTGCGGATCTTCTGGAACGTGGTGCTGCCGCTGTGCACGCCCGCCCTCGCCGCGAACGCGATCTTCACCTTCCAGGGCGCGTGGGAGGACTTCTTCTGGCCGCTGATCATCATGTCCGACCCGGAGAAGCTCACCGCACCGGTGGGCCTGGCGCTGTTCGTCGTGCAGAACCGGACCGACTGGAACCTGCTGTTCGCGGGGTCGGTGATCGCCACCCTGCCGATGATCCTCGTGTTCGTGATCTTCCAGCGCCACTTCGTCCGAGGTATCGCGGTGACGGGCATCAAGGGGTGAGCGCCGAGCTCACGGTCGGCCTCCTCGGCGCCGGCCGGATCGCCGGCGTCCACGCGCACGCCTACCGCGCGGTGCCCGGCGTCCGGCTGGCGGCGGTCGCGGACCCGGTGGCCGGGAAGGCCGAGCGGATCGCCGTCGAGCACGGCGCCGAGGCGGTGCCCGATCTCGACGCCCTGCTGGCGCTCGGGGCCGACGTCGTCGACATCTGCACGCCGCCGCACCAGCACGCCGGCCCGGCGATCGCCGCACTGAAGGCCGGCCGGCACGTGATCTGCGAGAAGCCCCTGGCCCGCACGCTCGACGACGCCCGCCGGGTGGTCGCGGCCGCCGCGGCCGCGCCGGGACTGCTGATGGTCGGTCACGTGTCGCGGTTCGAGCCGGACCACCGCAGCGCCCGCGACCGCGTGGCCGCCGGCGAGATCGGCGCGGTGCGGCAGCTGACCCACAGCACCACGTCGGCGCTCCCGGGCTGGAGCGAGGCCGGGTGGCTGACCGATCCGGAGCGATCCGGGGGTCCCCTGCTCGACCAGGCCGTGCACGGCTTCGACTACGCCCGCTGGGTGATCGGCAGCCCGGCCGTCCGCGTGCACTGCATGGCCGCGGCCGGCGCCGCCGGCCCGGCGACGTACACACTCACCACGGTCAGGTACGAGAACGGCGCGATCGCGCACGTGGAGTGCGGCTGGGCGCACCCGGCCGCCCGCGGGTTCCGGCTCGCGGCGCAGATCGTCGGCACCGAAGGCCGGTTGAGCTGGAGCTACGACCACCTGCTGGGCGGCGTGCTGTACCCGCGCGAGGGCGACCCCCAGTGGTGGGACGTGTTGTCGGACCGCGGGTTCGAGCTGGAGCTGCGCACGTTCGCCGACGCCGTCCGCGCCGGCGGCCCGTCCCCGGTGCCGGCCGCCGAGGCCGCGGAGTCGCTGCGCACGGCGCTGGCCGCGCTGGAGTCGGCCGCCACCGGCCGCACCGTCGACCTCACCACCTGGGAGACCGCATGGGAGGCCTGATGGGCCCGGCCGCCGAGCGCCCCGTCGGCGTCGCGATCCTCGGCGCCGCCCACCTGACCCACGCCTGGGCCTTCGCCCGCGCGTTGTCGGCTCTGCCGGGCGCTCGCGGGATCGGCGTCCACGACGCCGATCCCGGGCACGCGGAGTGGATCCGGCGCGACTTCGCGATCCCCTTCGTCGCGGACGCCGAGGCGCTCGTCGCCGCGCCGGACGTCGACGCCGTGGTCGTGTGCAGCGCGACAGCCGACCACCGGGCGCATGTCGGGCTCGCCGCTGCACACGGCCGGCATGTGCTGTGCGACAAGCCGATCGCGACCACCGTCGAGGACGCCCGCGCGATGGTGGCCGGCTGCGAGGCGGCAGGGGTACAGCTGCACCTCGCGTTCGCGGCGCGGTTCCAGCCGCTGGTCGGCCGGGCCCGCGACGCGGTGCGCGCCGGACGCCTCGGCGAGCTCGTCGGGCTGGTGGGCGGCAACCGCGGCCGGCCGCCGCTGCCGCCGTCGTTCCCGGCCTGGATCACCGACCCGGTCGCCGCCGGCGGCGGCGCCCTCATCGACCACTCGGTGCACGTCACGGACGCCATGCGGCACGTCAGCGGCCTCGAGGTGACCGAGGTGTCCGCCGAGGCGGGCGCGCTGCTGTGGGATTGTGGCGTCGACGACGTCGCCGTGCTCACGCTGCGCTTCGCCAACGGCGCGGTGGGCAGCGTCGACCCGAGTTGGTCGGTGCCCGACGGCAACCCCTGGGACTACGACTTCTTCCTGCGCCTGGTCGGCACGGAGGGCTCACTCGACATCACGCCCGCGGCCGAGTCGCTGCACCTGGTGACCGTCACGGACGGCCACCCGCGCGGGCTGCGGCTGGCGTCGTTCGCCGAGGACGCCGACCTGGCGATGCTCGCGGCGTTCGTCGCGTCGGTCCGGGCCGGCGCGGTCCGGGAGCCGTGCGCGACGGGACACGACGGGCTGCGGGCGCTGGAGATCGCGCTGGCCGGCTACCGGTCCTCGGCGACCGGAGCGGTCGTCGAGGTCCGGTAGCCCTGGCTCGGCGCGCCTAGCTGTAGCCGGCCTTCGGCGGCGTCCAGAGCGGCTCACGGCAGGGCGCGTGCTCGAATGCCCTGCTGATCGCGCGGGCCGCCGGCTTGCGCCGGAGGTCGGCGTCGAAGGCGAGCGGCCGCCGGGGGGTGCCGTCCTCGCGGGGCATGTCCTCCTCCAGCCAGGTGTAGCGGTCGGTGAGGCCGAACGCCACGACCACCTTGACCGCCTCGTCGTCGAGGGTCACGTCGAGGTAGCGCCGGTAGACGTCGGCCACCATCCGGTCGCGCTCCGCAGCGTCCGTGGGAAGGCCGTCGTCGAGCACGTCGAGCTCGGTGACGAGGATCGGCAGCCCCCGGTCGGCGATCTCGCGGAGGAACGCGCGGTAGCCGTTCTCGTGGAACCTGTCGGCGAACCGGTCGGCGAGCAGGTGGCCCTGGATGCCGACCGCCTGCACGGGGACGCCCTGGGCGAGCAGCCGGTCGATCGCCCTCAGGTACGCGCGACGGCGCGGCCCCGGCCGGTCGCCCCACTCGTTGACGGTCTCGAAGCCGAACTCGTTGATGATGCGCAGCGCGTCCGGGTCCTCATCCTGCGCGATGTGGAAGCTCTCCGCGATGTAGCTCGGGCCGATCGTCTGGTACCACGGCACGTTGGTGCGGAACCCGTGCCGGTCGGCCTCCTCGGGGTCGGTGACCTCGTTGGCGACGATCCAGCCGTCGGCGCGGCCGCGGTAGTGGGCGACCTCGCTGCGGATCACGCCGTACAGGAGCTCGCGCGCCTCGGGCGCGGACAGTCCCCACAGGTCGTCCTCGGACCAGCCCTCGCCGAACCCCTCGTCCCAGGCGAGGTGGGCGGCGATGACCAGCTGCCGGTTCTGCTCGGCGAATCCGATGATCTGGTCGCCGGGACCGAAGTTCAGCTCCGCGTCCGGCGTCGGCTTCAGCTGGTACCAGAGCAGGTCGTCCTCGGTGAAGAGCAGGCCCGCCTCGCGCGCGTGCAGGGCCGGGTAGTCGTCGTCGAGCTGCCAGGTGGCGATGGATGAGCCGAACACGATGCCCTTCCTCCACGCCTGGCGCCACAGCGGTGGGTGCCGGCGCGGGCCGGCGGCCAGGCTCGAGGGCCGGGCCTGGGCGACACCGCCCAGACCAGCGGCGCCGACGGCCAGGGCGCCGGCACCGGCCAGCAGGGAACGGCGGGTCACGGGTCTCGTCTGATGCATGCGGACTCCTCGGCAGGGCGGGGACACTCTGTGACGACAGTCACACGCAAATCGATTGCCCCGACCGTAGTGGGTCGTCCGCCCGAGGGCAAGACCCCGCAGCGGGATGGTCAGGTGTGCAGGACGACGTCGCCGTCGCGCTGCGTCACCCGGTACGTGCGGAGCCCGACCCGCTTCGGCTCGAGCAGCGAGCGGCCGGACTCGAGGTCGAACTCCCACCCGTGCCACGGGCAGCGGATCACGCGGTCCTCCATGCCGTAGACCAGCTCGTGCGGGCCCGCGGGCACGAAGGTGCCGCTCAGCGAGCCGGCACAGATCGAGGCGCCCATGTGCGGGCACCGGTCGGCGATGGCGAAGAACTCGTCGCCGACGCTGATCACGCCGACCCGCCGCCCGTCGACCTCGACCACCCGGCAGCCGTCTCTCCGGACGTCCTCGACGGACCCGATACGCACGTCCATCTGTTCTCCACCCTCTGGACAATCGTCGCGCCAAACGATTTGCTAGGCATGACTCTGACGCCTTCGGGACCGTCCCGCAACGGTTGTGCCGCACAGGAGCCCAGATGACCGAACTCCTCGACCAGCCCGCCGCCGAGGACGTCGAACCGAGCCCGTACCGCCTGGTCGACTGCGACGTCCACCCGATCATGAAGGGCGGCATGGGCGACCTCCGGCCATACCTGTCGAAGGCGGCCCAGCGCCGGCTCGGACTCGACGAGCGCCGACGCCTCACCACCGCCGGCCATCGCGAGGCGGTGTCGATCCCCCGCAACCTGCTCTACGTCAACCAGGCCGGGGTGCTCCGCGACGACGCCCGGGCGCCCGACGGGTCGGCACCGGGCGCGGACCCGGCGTTCACGGCGCGGCAGCTGCTCGACGGCAACGGCATCGACCGCGCCGTGCTCATCGGCGGCGAGGTGCTCGGACTCGGCGCGCTCCCCGACCCCGACGCCGCGGCGGTCATCGCCTCGGCGTACAACGACTGGCTGGCGCAGACCTGGCTGGCCGCCGACGACCGTTACCGGGGCACCCTGGTCGTCGGCGCGCAGGACCCGGCGCTCGCCGCTCGCGAGATCCGCCGCGCGGGGCAGGACGAGCGGTTCGTCGCGGTGCTGCTGCCTCTGACCAACATCCTCATGGGTGAGCGGCACTACTACCCGATCTACGAGGCCGCGGCCGAGCTCGGCCTCCCGGTCACCGTGCACCCCAACTCCGGCGAGGGCATCTTCCGCACGTCGCCGCCCATGGCCGGCGGCACGCCGACGTACTACGTCGAGTGGCACACCGGACTCAGCCAGGTGTTCCAGGCCAACGTCATCAGCCTGGTCTGCCACGGCGTCTTCGAGCGCTTCCCGAACCTCAAGGTGGTCGTGACCGAGGGCGGCATCGGCTGGATTCCCGACGTCGTCTGGCGGCTGGACAAGAACGTCAAGGGGCTGCGCGACGAGGTGCCCTGGATCACCAGACTGCCGAGCGAGTACGTCGCCGATCACGTGCGCTTCACGACGCAGCCGCTGCCCGAGCCGAAACGCCGTAGTCACCTGCACGCACTGCTCGAGGTCGCCCGCGCCGACCGGACGCTGATGTTCAGCTCCGACTATCCGCACTGGGACTTCGACGAGCCGCTGCACGTGCTCACCGCGCTGCCGCCGGCGACCCGGGAGCGGGTGAAGGCGCGCAACGCGATCGAGACCTACGGCGACCGGCTGTGAGGCGACGGGTCAGTCCGGGTACCAGCCGGCCCGCCTGAGGTCCACGCGCTCGCCGTCGCGGGTCAGCGGCGTCCCCTCCGCCGCGAACTCCGTCAGTGCCCGGACCTCGTGGCCGCGCGGAGGGCGACCGGCCGCCGTCACGACGCGCCACCAGGCCACCGTGCCGCCGACCGTCGACATGACGGTGCCGACCTGGCGCGGCCCGCCGCGCCCCAGCGCCGCTCCCACCACGTCGGCGATGGCGCCGTAGGACATGGCCCGGCCCGGCGGGATCCGCTCGACCACGCTCAGCACGGCCTCGGCGTACTCGTCGTCCATCGGGACATCGTGCCCGACGGGTCGGCGGCTGGGCAGGCGGCGGGCGTGCGACGATTCTTCTTCGATGACCGAGCCCGTGGAAGCAGAGGGATCGTCGGCCGACGAGATCGTGGTCGACGAACCGCCGCTGCCTCCACGCACCCGGCGACCGGCCGACGTGCTGTCGCTGCTGATCGTGAGCGGGGTCCTGACGGGGCTGGTCGCGATGTCGATCATCGCCGAGCGGACCATGACGGCCATCACGGCCGACCTCGCCGACCTCAACACCCGCGTGCCGGGCAGCGTCGTCGGCATCGTCGACTTCACGGCGAACCTGGCCGGCGTCGTCATCCCGCTCGGGCTGGTCGCGGTACTGATGATCCGCGGCCGGGTCCGCACCACCGTCGAGCTGCTGATCGCCGGCGTCGCCGCGTCGGTCACCGCGGCCATGGTGTCGGAGTGGCTGACCGGGCCGGCGCCGCAACGGCTGCAGGACAGCCTGGTCCCCATCGTCGACGGCGCCGAGGCCACGCCGGTGCCGGCCTACCCGGCGCTGCTGGTCGCCGTCGTCACGGTCGTGTCGCGGCTGGACGTGCGCCGGTTCCGGCAGGTCGCCATCTACGCCATCGCCGGCACGTTCGCGGCGCAGCTCCTGCGCGGCGAGGCGACCGTCGGCGGGCTGCTCATCTCGACCAGCGTCGGCATCGCGGCGGGGCTGCTGGTGCGCATCGTCGGCGGGCAGCCGTCGGTGGCGCCGAGCGGGCAGAAGATCGCGGCCACGCTCGAGGCGGCTGGCTACCACCTGAAAGCGCTGCGGGCCGACCCGTCCGGCGAGTACCGGCGACTCACCGCCGAGACGCCCGACGGCAGGTACAGCGTGCTCGTCCTCGACCGCAACCACGAGGGCGCCGGCACCATCGCTCGCGCCGTCGACCGCCTGCGCACCCGCGAGGAGGTGTTGCCGCGGCAGACGCTGACGCTGCGCGACGCCATCGACCGCATCGCGCTGCAGTCCTTCGCTGTCGCCCGGGCCGGCGGCCGCACGCCGCAGCTGCGCACCGTCCTGCGCATCGACGGCGACTCCGCGGCGCTGGTCTACGAGTACGTCCACGGGACCGCGCTGGGCGACCTCACCGCCGACCAGGTCACCGACGACATGCTCGTCGAGCTGTGGGAGCAGCTCGGCGGGCTGCGCCGCAACCACGTCGCGCACCGGCGGCTGTCGGGCCGCACCATCCAGGTCGACGACGACGGCGGCATCTGGCTGCTGAGCCCGTCCGGCGGCGAGCTGGCCGCCACGGACGTCGCGATGCGCACGGACCTCGCCCAGGCGCTGACCGCCGCGAGCATCGTCGCCGGGCCGGACCGCGTCGTCGACACCGCCCTGGACGTCCTGGGGCCCGACGCGGTCCGCGCGGCCATCCCGCTGCTGCAGCCGATCGCGCTGACCCCGGGCACCCGGCAGCAGGTCAAGGGCCATCGCGAGGTGCTCATCCGGCTCCGCGACCGCCTGGTCGACCGCCTGGGTGCGCCGGCCGAACCGGTGCGGCTGCAGCGGATCCGGCCGCTGTCGCTGCTCACCGGCGTCGGCACGGTGGTCGCCGTCTACTTCGTCGGCACCCAGCTGTCCGATGTGTCGTTCGGCGAGCTGTGGGAGCGCACCGACTGGCGCTGGCTCATCCTGGCCCTCGCGCTGATGTGCGCCAACTACCTCACCATGGCGCTCGGCCTCCTCGGGTTCGTCCCGGAGCGAGTGCCGTTCTGGCGGATCGTCAGCGCGCAGGTGGCGCTGGGCTTCCTGCGGCTCATGGCGCCGACGACGGTGGGCGCCGTCGCGATGAACATCCGCCTGCTGACGAAGTCAGGGGTCGCGGCACCACTGGCGGCGGCCAGCGTCGCGGCCAATCAGGTGGCGCAGGTCGCCGTCACGTTTCCGCTGCTGGCCGTCATGGCGGTCGCCTCGGGATACGACTCGCTGCCGGGGCTGCCGTCGTCGAGCACGCTCATCGTGGTGCTGGGACTGCTGCTGGCCGCGGCCGTCGTGGGCATCATCCCGCCGGTGCGCTCGCGCCTGCGCGAGCTGTGGAGCGACTTCGCCGAACGCGGCCTGCCCCGGCTGCTCGACGTACTGAGCGACCCGCGGAGGCTGACCCTGGCCGTCGGCGGCATCCTGGGCCAGACCGTCAGCCTGATCCTCTGCTTCTACGCCTGCCTGCTGGCGGTCGGCGAGACGGTGAACCTGGCCGGTCTCGCGGTCGTCCAGCTCGTCGGCAACACACTCGGCACCGCCGTCCCGACCCCCGGCGGCCTCGGCGCCGTCGAGGCCGCGCTGACCGCCGGCGTCAGCACGCTGGGCGTCCCGGCGTCGGCCGCGGTGACGGCGGTGCTGGTCTTCCGCATCGTCTCGTTCTGGCTGCCGATCCTGCCCGGCTGGGTGCTGTGGACGCAGATGCGGCGTCGCGACCTGCTCTGACTCGCGGGTCGCGGCCACGTGCGACTCGGTCGCGTGCGACGATCGGTCTGCGATGACCGAGACGACCGAGGCGACACGCGCGCGGCGGGTCTCGACCGGGAAGATCGTGGTCGAGGAGCCGCCGCTGCCCCGTCGTACCCGGCGCCCCATCGACGGCCTGCGACTGGTCTTCGTCCTGGTGCTCATGACGGCGCTGGCGGCGCTCGCCGTCGTGGCCGAGCGGACCCTCACCGGGCTGACGGCCGACCTCGCCGACGTCAACCGCGTGGTGCCCAGCGGACCGGTCGACTTCATCGCGCTGGCGTCGGAGCTGGCCAGCCTCATCCTGCCGCCCGCACTCGTGTTCATCCTGATGATCCGCGGCCGCATGCGCACCACCGTCGAGCTGCTGGGCGCCGGCGCGCTCGCGTCCGTGGCGGCGGCGCTGCTGTCGAACTGGCTGGCCGGCCCCGCCCCGGAGCGGCTGCACGACACCTTCGTGCCGGTGGTCGACGGCTTCGACGGCACCGCCGTGCCCGCCATGCCGACGCTGCTGGTCGCCATGATGACGGTCGTCTCGCGCCTGCAGCTGCCGCGGATCCGCCAGGTCGCCGCGTTCGCCATCGCCGGCAGCTTCGCCGTCTGGCTGTTCCAGGGCGAGGTCACCGTCGGCGGGCTGTTGGTCTCGCTGGGCGTCGGCCGGGCGGTCGGCCTGCTGGTGCGGCTGGTCAGCGGACAGCCGTCGCTGGCCCCCAACGGGCACAAGGTCGCCGCCGTCCTGCGCGACAACGGCTACGACGTCACCTCGCTGCGCGCCGACCCCGTCGACAAGTACCGCCGCTACATCGCCGAGAGCACCCAGGGGTCGCTCGGCGTCCTCGTGCTCGACCGCGACAACGACGGCGCCGGCGTCGTGGTGCGCGCCGCCGACCAGATCCGCACCCGCGAGGAGGTGCTGCCGCGGCAGATGGTGACGATGCGCAACGCCGTCAACCAGATCACGCTGCAGGCGCTCGCCGTCTCGCGCGCCGGCGCCCGCACGCCGAAGTTGCGCAACGTGCTGCGCATCGGCTCCGACGCCGCCGCCATCGTCTACGACCACGTCCCCGGCACCATCCTGGGCAAGATGACCGCCGACCAGGTCAGCGACGCCATGCTCGAGGATCTGTGGCGGCAGCTGGCACGCCTGCGCCGCAACGAGGTCGCGCACCGGCGCATCTCGGGGCGGACCATCCTCATCTCCGAGGCCGGCAAGGTCTGGCTGCTCGACCCGTCCGGCGGCGAGGTGGCCGCGCCGGATCTCGCGATCCGTGCCGACCTCGCCCAGGCGCTGGTCGGCTGCGCGCTCGTCGTCGGCGTCGAGCGCACCATCGAGACGTCCATCCGGGTGCTCGGCCGCGACGTCGTCAGCACGGCGATTCCGCTGCTGCAGCCGGTGGCGCTGGCCCGCTCGACCCGGCTCGACCTCAAGGGCCGCCGCGACATCCTCTCGAAGCTGCGCGACGCCCTGGTCGGCAGCATCGGCCACGAGCCCGACCAGCCGGTGCGGCTGCAGCGGCTGCGGCCGTTGTCGCTGCTCACCGGCGTCGGAGTGGTGTTCGCCGTCTACCTGGTCGGCACCCAGCTCTCGGACGTGTCGCTGACCCAGCTGTGGTCGCAGACCGACTGGCGCTGGCTGTTCGTCGCCATCGTGCTCATGTTCACCAGCTACATCGGGGCGACGTTCGCGCTGCTCGGCTTCGTGCCGGAGAAGGTGCCGTTCTGGCGGGTCCTCGGCGGGCAGGTGTCGCTGGGCTTCCTCCGGCTGTTCGCGCCCGCCACCGTCGGGGTCGTGGCCATCAACATCCGGGTGCTGACGAAGGCCGGGGTCTCGGCCCCGCTGGCGGCCGCGAGCGTCGCCGCCAACCAGGTCGGCAACGTCGCCATCACCTTCCCCGTCATCGGCATCCTGGGCGTCGTCTCCGGGTCGGCGGCCGCGCCCGACATCGACCCCTCGCTGAACACGCTGATCATCGTGCTGATCGTGCTGGCGGCGGCGACGGTGCTGGCGCTGATCCCGTCGGTGCGGGTGCGCATGCGGGCGCTGTGGAGCGACTTCGCCGAGCGCGGTCTCCCCCGCCTGCTCGATGTGCTCAGCAACCCGCGCAAGCTGCTGGTGGCGCTGGCCGGCATCGTGCTGCAGTCGGCCAGCCTGATCTTCTGCTTCTACACCTGTCTGCTGGCGGTCGGCGGCGCGGCCAACCTGGCCGCCATGGCGGTCGTGCAACTGGTCGGCAACACGCTGGGCATGGCGGTGCCGACGCCCGGCGGCCTGGGCGCCGTCGAGGCGGCGCTGACGGCCGGCGTCACCACGCTGGGCGTCAGCGCGACGACCGCGGTGACGGCGGTCCTGGTGTTCCGCATCGTCTCGTTCTGGCTGCCCATCGCGCCCGGCTGGGTGCTGTGGACCTGGATGCAGCGCCGCGACCTGCTCTGACCTCTACCCGGCTGCCCGCCGGCCGCCCTCGGGTGGAGCGGTCTGCGTGACGACGGCTTCGTAGCGCGCGACCGGGTCGAGGTGGAAGTACTCGGCGGCGACGGGGTCGGGGTCGGTGGCCGCCAGCAGCGCGGCGATCTCGGCCGGCGACTCCCCGGCCAGGGCCGCGCGAGCCGGAGTGTCGGGGCCAGTGCCCTCGGGCACGTCGTCGTCGCCGAGGGTGAACAGCGCGTCGGGTGCGACGGGGTACCAGGCCGGCGCGTCGTCGCGGGCGAACCGTGCCAGCACCGCGAGGTAGCGCTCACCGACCTCGACCCGCAGGCCGAACGCCACGGGCACCCGCTCGCCGTCGTCGACGGCCCAGCCCTCGGCGTCCCAGGTGAGCTCAGCGGGCAGCGACGGAGCGCCGTCGCGGGTCCAGAGCACGTCGCCCACCTCGGCCGTCACCTCGCGGGGAAGGTAGCCGTTGCCGTCCGGCTCGCCCTCGAGCTGCTCGAACGGCAACTCTCGCTCACTCGCGACGTCGAGGTAGGCGACGTGGTCGGCGTACGAGACCCAGTCGGTCGCCGTCTCGCACGGCACCGTGCACTCGACGGAGCCGGCGACGTGAGGCAGCGCCGGGTCCGAACCGCACCCGGCCGCCATCGCCACGAGAGCGAGGGCGGCCGGAAGGCGTCGCATCGGGCCAGGGTGTCACCCGGGCCGGACAGAAGCGAAGACCGTCAGTACGAGGGCTGCGACGGGTCGATCTGGTTGACCCAGGCCGCGACCCCGCCGCCGACGTGGACGGCGTCGGCCATGCCGGCTCCCTTGATGACGGCGAGCGCCTCGGCCGAGCGCATGCCCGACTTGCAGTGCAGGACGACCTGCTTGTCCTGGGGCAGCTTCTCGAGCGCCTCGCCGGTGAGGAACTCGCCCTTGGGGATGAGCACCGCGCCGGGGATGCGGTTGATCTCGTACTCGTTCGGCTCGCGGACGTCGACGAGGAGGAAGTCGCGCCGGCCGGCCTCGCGCTCGTCGAGCCAGGCCTTGAGCTTGACCACCGAGATGGTGGCGTCGGCCGCGGCCTCGGCGGCCTCGTCGCTCAGCGTGCCGCAGAACGCCTCGTAGTCGATCAGCTCGGTGACCGGCTCGGCGGTGGGGTCCTTGCGGATCTTCAGCGTGGTGTAGTTCATCTCGAGCGCGTCGTAGATCATCAGGCGGCCGAGGAGCGGGTCGCCGATGCCGGTGATGAGCTTGATCGCCTCGGTGACCATGATCGAGCCGATGGAGGCGCACAGCACGCCCAG
This sequence comes from Jiangella ureilytica, assembly GCF_004348545.1. GTDB lineage: Bacteria > Actinomycetota > Actinomycetes > Jiangellales > Jiangellaceae > Jiangella > Jiangella ureilytica. The sequence continues at coordinate 75,451 of NZ_SMKL01000023.1, forward strand.
CACGCCGCCCTCGGCGCACGAGGGCACCATGCCGGGCGGCGGGGGCTCGGGGTAGAGGTCGCGGTAGTTCGGGCCGTGCTCGGCCCAGAACACGCTGACCTGACCCTCGAACCGGTAGATCGAACCCCACACGTACGGCTTGCCCAGCAGGACGGCGGCGTCGTTGACCAGGTAGCGGGTGGCGAAGTTGTCGGTGCCGTCGAGGATGAGGTCGTAGCCGGCGAAGATGTCGAGCACGTTGTCGTTGTCGAGGCGGGTCTCGTGCAGCACGACGTCGACGTACGGGTTGACCTCCTTGACGGAGTCGCGCGCCGACTGCGCCTTCGACCGGCCGACGTCGGACTGGCCGTGGATGATCTGCCGCTGCAGGTTGGACTCGTCGACCTCGTCGAACTCGACGATGCCCAGGGTGCCCACGCCGGCGGCCGCGAGGTACAGCAGGGCCGGCGAGCCGAGCCCGCCAGCGCCCACGACCAGCACCTTCGCGTTCTTCAGTCGCTTCTGGCCGGCCATGCCGACGTCGGGGATGATGAGGTGCCGCGAGTAGCGGCGGACCTCGTCGACAGTGAGCTCCGCGGCGGGCTCCACCAGAGGAGGCAGGGACACGATCGGCTCCGTCAGTTCGTGGCGTGGGTTCTTTCCTCTGCCAACGGTGCCACGCCCGGCGGCATTCCCCGACCGAGCGTTCGCCTGGTGGACGCCGATGTCCGGATCCTGGACGCGTCGCGGAGGAACTCGCGGATGATCCCGGCGGTGGCCGCGGGGTGCTCCATCATCGCGACGTGCCCGGTGTTGGGCATGTAGATCAGCCGGGCGTAGCGCAGCGCCCGCCGCCACCGGGTGCGGCCCCACGCTCCGACCAGGGTGTCGCGCGCGCCCATGATGACCAGCGTCGGCCCCAGGATGTGCCCCGCTGCCCGCCACGCCGAGTCCCGTCCCGGCCGGGTGTAGTGCCGCACGATCGAGCGCAGGGCCTGCAGCAGGACGGCGTCGGCATACGGCCGGCGCATCCAGCGGTCGCGCTGCTCCGCGGCGAAGGTCAGCTCGGCCATCGGGATCACCGCCGGATCGGCGAACAGGACCGCGGCCAGCCGCGCGGCCTGCTTCTCCGGCGCGGCGTAGGCGGCGGACCGGATGATCCGCTCACCCAGCCACGGCACGGCCATGACGGCGGTGGCGCCGGCCGCCCACGGGACGCGGTACTGCGGCATCGCCGGCGAGACCAGGCTCAGGGTCAGCACGAGGTCGGGCCGTCGCGACGCCACGTAGACGCAGATCATGCCGCCCAGGGAGTTCGCGACCAGGTGGACCGGGCCGTCGAACGTCTCGAGGAACGCGACGACGTCGGCGACGTACTCGGCGACGGTGTGCCGGTCGCCGGGCGGCGAGTCGCCGAAGCCGGGCAGGTCCAGGGCCCACTGCTCGGCGTCGTCGTGCAGCTCGCGCATGAGTGCCGTCCAGTTGGTGGACGAGCCGCCCAGCCCGTGGACGTAGACGATGGGCGTCGCCGACCCGGCGGCACCGCCGTCGCCGCCGTCGCCGTCGTCGCCCGGCTTCGTGTGGCGGACGAACATGCGCCGTCCCGTCGAGAGCGTCCGCAGCTCTCCCGGCCAGGCCTCGATCCGTTCCACGAGTCAGATGTTGGCACATGTCCGGCTGTGAGAACGCTGAGCGGGTACGGTCGATGAGAAGCACGCCGAGGTCCGGGAGGTGCACTGTGGTCGAGCGCTGGAGCGACCAACCCGAGGTCGCCGAGGGCGATCTGAGCGAGCAGAGCCGCGAGCTCCTGGACGATGCCGCCGATCTCGGCGACGTCGGCGACGACGACGGCGGCACGGTTCCCGACGAGGTCGATCCGGCCGATGCGCAGGAACAGCACCAATCGGTGGGGTACGGCGAGGACGACTATCGCTGAGGCCGCGAGGCCGGGAACGATACGATCCCGACATATATCCAATCCGAGGAGTGCCGTGACGACCGTGCCCGCCATCCCGGCCCGCGGTATCCGCATGCCCCGGGACCAGCGCCGGGCCCAGTTGCTCGGCGCCGCCCGCGAGGTGTTCGTGGCGCAGGGCTACCACGCCGCCGCCATGGACGACATCGCCGACCGCGCCGGCGTCAGCAAGCCGGTGCTCTACCAGCACTTCCCCGGCAAGCTCGAGCTCTACGTCGCCTTGCTCGACGCCAGCAAGAACGAGCTGCTCGAGATCCTGCATCGGGCCATGGCGTCCACCGACGACAACAAGCAGCGCGTCATCGCCACGGTCAACGCCTACTTCGAGTTCGTCGACAACGACTCCGGCGGCTACCGCCTGCTGTTCGAGTCCGACCTCCCCAACGAGCCCGTGGTCCGCGAGCGGCTCGACCGCCTGACGGAGGTGTGCTCCCAAGAGGTCAGCCAGATCATCGCCGACGACACCGGTCTGCCGCCCGAGGAGTCCAACCTGCTCGCCGTCGGCCTGGTCGGCATCGCACAGGTCACCGCCCGCTACTGGCTGTCGGCCGGCGGCAGCATCCCGCGCGAGGCCGCGGCCGAGCTGGTCGCCGCCCTCGGCTGGCGCGGCATACGCGGGTTCCCGAAGCGCGACGGTATTCCCCAGGCCTGACGATTACGCTGGCGGCGCACACGTCGCAGGCGGCGCGATCGGCTCGACTAGCCTGAAGCCGACCACACCGAGAACAGGTCTTCGGGCCGAGGGGAGAAAGAGGGTGGCCGTGGAGGTCAAGATCGGCGTGCACAACGCCACGCGCGAGCTGGTGATCGAGAGCAACCAGTCTCCGAAGGACATCGAGGGCACGGTCCGCTCGGCGCTCAGCGACCCCAACGGTCTGCTCGACCTCGAGGACGAGCGCGGCCGGCGGCTCCTGGTCCGCACCGAGCACCTCACGTACGTCGAGATCGGCGAGCCGGTCGAGCGGCGCGTCGGCTTCGGAACCGTCTGAGCGGGTCCTTACGCGGACAGGCCGAGCTTGGTCATCCGGTCGGTGTGCTTCTTCGTGATGCGCGCGAACAGCTGGCCGAGCTCGGCGAGGTCCATGCCCGGGCGGTCGACGCCGCCCACCAGCAGCACGGCCAGGGCGTCGCGGTCGACGGCGACGCGCTGCGCCTGGGCCAGTGCCTCGCCCACCAGCCGGCGGGCCCACAGCGCGAGCCGTCCGGCCACCCGCGGGTCAGCGGCCACGGCCTCGCGCACGCGTTCCACCGCGAAGTCGGCGTGCCCGGCATCGGCCAGCACGTCGATGACCAGCTGGCGGGTGGCGGGGTCGACGGTCTCGGCCACCTCGCGGTAGAAGTCGGCCGCGATGCCGTCGCCCACATAGGCCTTGACCAGCCCTTCGAGCCAGTCGGCGGGCGCGGTGTTGGCGTGGAACTGCTCCAGCGGCACCCGGAACGGCGCCATGGCCTCGTCGACGCCGACGCCGAGATCGTCGAGGCGCTGGCGGATGCGCTCGAAGTGGTGGAACTCGGTGACCGCCATGCCGGCCAGCGCAGCCTTGTCGGCCAGCGTGGGCGCCAGCCCGGCGTCGACGGCCATGCGCTCGAATCCGGTCAGCTCACCCAGCCCCAGAAGGCCGAGCAGGTCGACGACGCCGGCCCGGTAGGCGGGGTCGTCGAAGGCGTCGCTCGCGCTCACGCCGCAACGATATCGGCGTGGCGCCGCTGACGGTGAACAGCACTTCATTCCACTTGCCGTTACACTGGACGATGGTATAGATGGCGTCCGGGCGAAACGGGCGCCCCCTGGGGACGAACCGGACGTCCGTACGCGCACCACGCGGCCTCTGGGCCCGCCGACTCCGCAGTGTCGGCGCGCGGCCCGGCAGCCCCTACGCGTGCACGCCGTCTCGCAGGCCTCGGGGTTCCAGCGACGAATGAGGCGAGACGCCCTGACAACCTTCACCGACTTGGGTGTGTTCCCACCCATCGCCGAGGCGCTAGAGCGCCTCGGCATCACCGAGGCGTTTCCCATCCAGGAGATGGCCATCCCGGTGGCCCTGACCGGCAGCGACCTCATCGGTCAGGCCCGGACGGGCACCGGCAAGACGTTCGCGTTCGGCATTCCGCTGCTGCAGCGCATCGTCGCCCCCGGCGACCGCGACTACGGCCTGGCCAACGAGCCGGGCAAACCGCAGGCGCTCGTCGTCACACCTACCCGCGAGCTGGCCGTGCAGGTCAACGGCGACCTCACCACCGCCTCGACGGTCCGCAAGGTCCGCATCGTCACCCTCTACGGCGGGCGCGCCTATGAGCCGCAGGTCAACGCGCTCACCAAGGGCGTCGAGGTCGTCGTCGGCACGCCCGGCCGGCTGCTCGACCTCGCCGCGCAGGGCCACCTCGACCTCGGCCACGTCAAGGTGCTCGTGCTCGACGAGGCCGACGAGATGCTCGATCTCGGCTTCCTGCCCGACGTCGAGAAGCTCATCGCGGCCACGCCCGAGCTGCGCCAGACCATGCTGTTCTCGGCCACCATGCCGGCGGCCGTCATCGGGCTGGCCCGCCGCTACATGCGTCACCCCGTCAACATCCGGGCCGAGTCCCCCGACCAGACCCAGACGGTGCCCACGACGGCGCAGTTCGTGTACCGGGCGCACCAGCTCGACAAGGACGAGATGGTCGCGCGGCTGCTGCAGGCCGAGGGCCGCGGGCTCGCCATGATCTTCAGCCAGACGAAGCGCGCCGCGCAGCGGATGGCCGACGAGCTCCGCGACCGCGGGTTCGCCGTCGCCGCCGTGCACGGCGACCTCGGCCAGGGCGCGCGCGAGCAGGCACTGCGGGCGTTCCGCACCGGCAAGGTCGACGTGCTCGTGGCCACCGACGTCGCCGCCCGCGGCATCGACGTCGAGGGCATCACCCACGTCGTCAACCTCACCTGCCCCGAGGACGAGAAGGCCTACCTGCACCGCATCGGCCGCACCGGCCGGGCCGGCGCGTCGGGCGTCGCCGTCACGTTCGTCGACTGGGACGACCTCGCCCGCTGGAAGATGATCAACGATGGCCTCGACCTGCCCTACCCGGAGCCGGTCGAGACGTACTCCAGCAGCGAGCACTTCTTCCACGACCTCGGCATCCCGCCGGGCACCAAGGGCACCCTGCCGCGGTCCGAGCGCACCCGCGCCGGCCTCGACGCCGAGCAGCTCGAGGACCTCGGCGAGACCGGCAAGGCCCGCAGCCGGCAGCCGCGCCTACGCAGTGGCGGCGGCAGTGGCAACGGCAGCAGCGGCCGGCGGCGTACCCGCGGCGGCGAGCCGGCCGGGTCCGGCGGCGGCCAGGGCCGGTCCGAGCACCGTTCCGAGGGTGACGAGCAGGCCCGGCCGCGGCGGCAGCGTTCGCGCCGGCGCACCCGCGGCGGCCAGTCGGCCGACGACGGCGGCAGCTCGGGTCACGCGCCCGAGACCGGCTCCTCCGCCACGCCCTGACGGGCCCGACGAGAACGTCCCCACCGCTCCTGCTGGTGGGGACGTGTCCGTCCTGCGCGTCGAGTGCGCCCTTTTCCATGATCATGTTCGGTTCCGGCGGCTGCTCTCGCGCCGATCCGGCTGTGGTGACGGGATTCCAGGAAGCACGAAGGGATCCGGTGACCTCACGGGGGAGAGGGTCACCGGATCCCTTCGGTTCCGGCTGAGCCGGTGCTTTCCGATGACCGCCGGCGCAGGGGTGGTGTGACCTCGGGGTGGAGGGTGCCGCCGGTCATCGGAAAGCCACCCGGCCGAGTCGCAGGCGCCCCCTGAGAGTCCGGCCGAGCCGGGAGTTCGACGCGGTACCAGCCCGCCGGCATCCCGAACCTGTCGTGCCCGGTTCACCCGGGTGACAAGCTGTGGCCAACGCTACGAAGGCCTGCGTATGGCGGCATCCGTAGCGATTACCTAAATTCTTCCGCGCGGATCGCGGTGATCATGGTCGTCTGGCTCTAGCGTTGGCGTGCATGCACGCCACTCACGCGCTGGCTCACTGGCCGCTCGTCGGCCGGTACGACGAGTACGCCGCCGCGTTGCAGGTCCTGACCGGTGAGGATCCCGCGACGGCGTACGGCGTGCTGCTCGTGGGCGAGTCCGGCGTGGGCAAGTCGACCCTCGCCGCCCGGCTCGAGGAGGCCGTCTCCGAGACCGCGCATGTGGTGACCGTCACATCGCCCAGTCGCGCGCAGCCGGTCATGCTCGGGGCACTGGCGCCACTGCTCTCCGACGTCACCGCGCACGACGACGCCAGCCCCATCACCGTCTTCCGGGCAGCCGCCGAACGGCTGCGCAGCGAGGCCGCCGGTCGCCCCGTCGTGCTCCGCGTCGAGGACGGCCACCTGCTCGACGGCGCCAGCGCCGGCGTGTTGCGCATGCTCGCCATGTCGAAGCAGGCCAGGCTGCTGGTGACCAGCCGGCCCAACCCGGGCATCCCGGACGACCTCGTCGCCCTGTGGAAGGACGGCTGGTTGCGCTGGATCGACGTCGACCCGCTGGACCGCGCCGAGACCACCCTGCTGCTGCGCGAGGCGCTGGGCGGCGTCATCGGCCGCGACACCGACCGGCGCATGTGGGAGGCCAGCCTCGGCAACCCGCTCTACCTGCGTGAGCTGGTCCGCTCGGCACTCAGCCGCGACGAACTGCTGAACAACCACGGCGTCTGGACCTGGACCGGGCCGGTCGTCCCGGGCCGACTGATCGAGCTGGTCACGGCCGAGCTCCGGCGCCGCCCCGACGGCGAGCGCGAGGTCCTCGAGATCGTGTCGCTGGCGGAGTCGCTGCCGCTGCCGCTGTTGTTCGAACTGGCCGACACCGACGCCGTCGACGCGCTGGTCGCCGCCGGGATGCTCGTGGTCGACAACGCCGCCGCGCCGCCCACAGCCCAGCTGTCGCACCCGGTCTACGGCGAGGCGATCCGCAGCCTCGTGCCACCCGGCCGTCGCCGCGTGCTGCGCGAACGCGTGGTCCGGCACCTGCCCGGCCCGCACGACGCGTCGCTGCCGGACCTGCTGCGCTGGGTGTCGTGGGCGCTCGAGTCCGGCTCGGTGCCGGAACCGGAGCTGCTGGTCGAGGCGGCCGCGCTGGCCAACCGGCTGCAGCAGGCCGCCGACGCGCGCCGGTTCGCCGACCTCGCGCTGCTGGCCGATCCCGACGACGGCGTGGTGGCCGGCGCGCTGGCGCAGCGGGCCCGGGCGCACCGCGTGCTCGGCGCCGTCGACCGCGCGCAGGCCGACCTCGACCAGTTCCACTCGCTGCCGGCGTCGGCCACCACGGCCGCACTCGAGGCGCACGTGGCCATCACCGGCGCCGACGTGCTGTTCCACGGGCTGGCCGACCCCGCCGCGGCGGTCCGGCTGCTCGACGATGCACTCCCCCGGGTTCAGGGGTGCGCGCAGTCGTCGGCGGTGCTGCGCGGGCACCGGCTGGCCGTGCTGATGAACTCCGGCAGCACCGGGGCGCCGCTGGACGAGGCGGTCGAGTTCCTGAACGACACCTCCCTGCCGCTGCTGGCCCGCATCCAGCTGGCGGCGCCGGTGCAGCTGACGCTGGCGCGGGCGGGGCGGGTG
>NZ_SMKL01000024.1 GCF_004348545.1 Jiangella ureilytica
CTCTTAGCCGCGAATCCGCGCCTCAAGCGGACCGGTGGGCGCTGCGCGCCCTTGGGGTCCGCTTGACCCGCGGCTTCGCGGCCTAAGAACGGGCAGCTATCAGGGGGACGGGGGGAGTCTGGCGACGTGCGCGGGGTCGGCGGGCCTTGGTGCGTCCGCGATGTGGGATTTGGCGCGTTTCGCGGGGCCATCACGAGGTTCTCTGCCGCTTCACGAGGCATGCATGCCTGGTGATGTGGCAGAACGCCTGGTGATGTAGCGGATCGCCGATGATCAAGGCTGTGCACAGCCCGGCGAACCGGGACGAAACGGGCACGCGGACCGCGAGGCGTGCCCAGGTTCTCCCCGTCCCCCTGATAGCTGCCCGTTCTTATGCCCCGGGTGCCCGGGTCAAGCCGAAGCCCCGCAAGCACAGCAGCGAAGCAACCACAGCGGGCGCCGGCTTGAGGCGGGTGCCCGGGGTTAAGAGAATGGGCAGCAGGGGGACGGGGAGCCAACCCCGAACCCCGCCGAACTCGGCAAAGACCCCCGGCTCAGTGGTACGTGTGCTCCTCGGCCGGGAAGGTGCCGCTGACGACGTCGTCGGCGAAGGCCCGGGTGGCGGTGAGGAGCGCGCCGCGGACGTCGCCGTACTGCTTGACGAAGCGCGGCATGCGGTCCTCGCGCATGCCGGCCATGTCCTGCCAGACCAGCACCTGGGCGTCGACGTCGGGGCCGGCGCCGATGCCGACCGTCGGGATGTGCAGGCGCTTCGTGACCTCGGCGGCGACCTCGGCCGTCACCATCTCGAGGACCACAGCGAACGCGCCGGCCTCTTCCAACGCCAGCGCCGCCTCGACCAGGCGATCGCCGTCGGTGCCGCGGCCCTGTACTCGGTAACCGCCGAGCGCGTTGACGCTCTGTGGCGTGAACCCGATGTGCGCCATGACCGGGACGCCCGCCTCGACGATGCGGTGGACCGACTCGACGACCGGCAGCCCGCCCTCGAGCTTCACCGCCTGCGCGCCGGTCTCTTTCATGATGCGGATCGACGTGGCCAGCGCCTGCTCGGGTCCCAGCTGGTAGGAGCCGAACGGCAGGTCGCACACCACGAGCGCCCGGCTGGTCGAGCGCACCACGGCGCGGGCCAGCGGGACGAGCTCCTCGACCGTGACGGGGACGGTGTCGGCGTGGGCGTAGACGTTGTTGCCGGCGGAGTCGCCCACCAGCAGCACCGGGATGCCGGCGGCGTCGAAGATCTCGGCGGTGTACATGTCGTACGACGTGAGCATGGGCCAGCGCTCGCCGCGCTCCTTGGCCGTGCGCAGGTCGCGGATGGTGACCCGCCGGGAGAGCTTGCCGCCGTACAACGGGACGGTCTCGTGCGTCATCGCAGGACTCCTAGAGTGTGTCTCGAGGCCCGTGGCCGGGTCCCCTAACGCCCCCCATTGTCCCACGCGCGGGCCCGCGGCGCCCGTCAGCCGGGCGGAGGGGGCGGCGGCAGCTCCCGCCGCGGCTCCTGGTCGACGACGGCGGCAGCCCGCGGTCCCGCAGGCGGTTGCGGCTGGTCGACGACGGCGGCAGCCTGCGGTCCCGCAGGTGGTTGCGGCTGGTCGACCACGGCGGCAGCCTGCGGTTCGGGGGCGGACGCCGGGTGCGGAACCTCACGCCAGGCGCTGGTGATGGGCACCCGGCGGTCGCGGCCGAAGTTGCGGATGGTGATCTTCGGGCCGGGCGGGTACTGGCGCCGCTTGTACTCGGCGGTGTCGACCATGCGCAGCACCTTGGCGACGAGGTCGGCGTCGAACCCGGCGGCCTGCAGCTCACCGGCGTCGAGGTCCTGCTCGAGGTGCCGGTACAGGATGTCGTCGAGCAGCGGGTAGTCGGGCAGCGAGTCGGAATCGAGCTGGCCGGGGCGCAGCTCGGCGCTCGGCGGCTTGTCGATGGAGCCCTGGGGGATGGGCGGGGTCTCGCCGCGCTCGGCCGCGGCGGCGTTGCGCCAGCGGGCCAGCTCCCAGGTCAGCGTCTTGGGGACGTCCTTGATGGGCGCGTAGCCGCCGACGGCGTCGCCGTAGATCGTGGAGTAGCCGACCGCGAGCTCGGTCTTGTTGCCGGTGGCGAGGACCAGGTGGCCCTCCTGGTTCGACAGCCCCATGAGCGCCATGCCGCGCACGCGGGCCTGCAGGTTCTCCTCGGCCAGCCCGGTGAGCTCGAGGTTGTCGAGGAAGGCGCGGACCATGGGCGCGATCGGGATGGTGCGGAAGTTCAGCTTGGTCCGGTCGGCCAGCTCCTGGGCGTCGGACTTCGAGTGATCCGACGAGTACGAGCTCGGCATCGAGACCCCGTACACGTTCTCGGCGCCCAGCGCGTCGACGGCCAGCGCGGCGACGAGCGCGGAGTCGATGCCGCCCGACAAGCCCAGCACCACGGACGTGAAGCCGTTCTTGCGCACGTAGTCGCGCAGCCCGGTGACGATGGCCGCGTAGACCTCGGCGTGGTCGGACAGCCGCGGCGCCAGGGCTCCGGGGTCGGGCGTGTAGGCCGGCAGCGGCGCCGTGGTCAGCGTGGTGCGGTGCACGGCGAACCCGGCGATGCGCTCCTGTGCCATGCCCCACGGGCCGGGCGCCGGCGCGACGGCCTCGGGCAGCTGCAGGTCGACGACGAGGCAGCCCTCGTCGAACTGCGGCGCCCGGGCGAGCACCTCGCCGTCGGGCCGCACGACCAGGCTGTCGCCGTCGAACACCAGCTCGTCCTGGCCGCCCACCATGTTCACGTATGCCAGCGTGGCCTGCGCGTCGGCGGCGCGGCGGCGGGCGAGGTCGAGGCGGGTGTCGTCCTTGTTGCGCTCGTAGGGCGACCCGTTGACGACGAGAAGCAGCCCGGCCCGGGCCTCGCGCGCGACCGACACCGGCCCGCCGTCCTGCCAGATGTCCTCGCAGACGGCCAGCGCGACGTCGATGCCGTGCAGCCGGAAGACGCCCAGGTGGTCACCGGGGACGAAGTAGCGGAACTCGTCGAACACGCCGTAGTTGGGCAGGTGGTGCTTGGCCTGCCGCGCGACCACGCGCCCGCCGTAGAGGACGGCGACGGCGTTCTGCGGCGACCCTTTGGGCCGGCCCAGCTGGTACTGCCTCGCCGTGGTGTCGTCGCGGCCCAGGTAGCCGACGACGACGGCAGCGGCGCCCAGGCCCTCGGCGTCGAGGCGGACCGCCAGCTTCTCGAGTGCCGCACGGGACGCGTCGACGAACGACGCCCGCAGCGCGAGATCCTCGACCGGATACCCCGTGAGCATCATCTCGGGGAACGCGACGAGGTGGGCGTGCTGGCCGGCGGCGTGCCTCGTCATGCGCACGACGAGGTCGGCGTTGGCCTCGAGCGCACCGACGGTGGGGTTCACCTGAGCGAGCGCGATTCTGATCTGCGGCACGATCCGAGCTTAACTGCGCGTCGACACCCGTCAGCTACCCGGCGGACACACCCGTGGGGCAGACTGGCGGCGTGGAGAAGCAGCAGCAGTTCGTCCTCCGGTCGCTGGAAGAGCGCGACATCCGGTTCGTCCGGCTCTGGTTCACCGACGTGCTCGGGTTCCTGAAGTCCGTGGCGGTGGCGCCGGCCGAGCTCGAGAACGCGTTCTCGGAGGGCATCGGGTTCGACGGCTCGGCCATCGAGGGGTTCGCCCGCGTCTACGAGGCCGACATGCTGGCCAAGCCCGACCCGACGACGTTCCAGGTGCTGCCGTGGCGCGGCGGGTCCAACGGGACGGCTCGCATGTTCTGCGACATCCTCATGCCCGACGGCTCGCCGTCGTACGCCGACCCGCGGCACGTGCTCAAGCGCGCCCTCAGCCGGGCCGCCGAGCAGGGCTTCACGTTCTACACCCATCCCGAGGTCGAGTTCTTCGTCTTCAAGAACCAGCCCGAGGGCGGCGACGAGCCCGTTCCCGTCGACGCCAGCGGCTTCTTCGACCACACGGCGCACGGCATCGCCCAGGACTTCCGCCGCGACACCATCACGATGCTCGAGGACATGGGCATCTCGGTCGAGTTCAGCCACCACGAGGGCGCGCCCGGCCAGCAGGAGATCGACCTGCGCTACGCCGACGCCCTGGCCACGGCCGACAACCTCATGACGTTCCGGGCCGTGGTCCGCGAGGTCGCGTTGTCGCAGGACCTCTACGCGTCGTTCATGCCCAAGCCGTTCACCGCCTGGCCGGGGTCGGGCATGCACACCCACGTGTCGCTGTTCGAGGGCGACCGCAACGTCTTCCACGAACCGGGTGCGGAGTACCAGCTGTCCAAGACGGCCCGCTCGTTCATCGCCGGGCTGCTCAAGCACGCGCCCGAGATCACCGCCGTCACCAACCAGTGGGTCAACTCCTACAAGCGGCTGCGTGGCGGCGGCGAGGCGCCGGCCTACATCTGCTGGGGCCACAACAACCGGTCCGCGCTGGTCCGGGTGCCCATGTACAAGCCCGACAAGGGGCAGTCGGCACGGGTCGAGTTCCGCTCGCTCGATTCCGCCTGCAACCCGTACCTCGCCTACGCGGTCATCCTCGCGGCCGGCCTCAAGGGCATCGAAGAGGGCTACGAGCTGCCGCCGGGCGCCGAGGACGACGTGTGGGCGCTGACCGACCGCGAGCGCCGGGCCATGGGCATCGACCCGCTGCCGGCCTCGCTCGACGAGGCGATCCAGGCCATGGAGAACTCCGAGCTGGTCGCCGAGACCCTGGGTGAGCACGTCTTCGAGTTCTTCCTGCGCAACAAGCGCGCGGAGTGGAACGAGTACAGCCTGCAGGTCACCGCGTTCGAGCGGGCCAAGATGCTGCCGGTGATGTGATCCGTTGATCGACGTCATCCAGCATGAGTCAGGCTGCCCGCTGGACCGGTTCGAGGGCTGGTTGACGGCGGCGGCTGCGGACGTGCGGGTGGTGCGCCCGTACGACGGCGACCCGGTGCCGTCGGTCCCCGCGGAGGGGCTGATCGTGCTGGGCGGGCAGATGTCGGCCTACGACGACGGCGTGGCGCCGTGGCTGCCGGCGGTGCGTGCGCTGCTCGCGGTTGCCGCCGCCGAGGCGACGCCGACGCTCGGGATCTGCCTGGGCGCCCAGCTGCTCACGGTCGCCTGCGGCGGCCGGGTCGAGGTCGATGCGGCGCCGGGGCGCGAGTCGGGTGTGGTCGACGTGCGCTGGCTGTCGTCGGCGGCCGACGATCCGCTGGTCAGCGGGCTGCCCGACCCGTTCCCGGGGCCGAGCATGCACGCCGACGCCGTGGCGTCGCTGCCGGCCGGCGCCGTCCTGCTGGGATCGTCGGCGATGTACCCGCACCAGGCGTTCCGGGTCGGCGCCGCGGCATGGGGCGTGCAGTTCCACCCAGAGGTGTCGGAGCCCACGTTCGCGGGCTGGGCGGCCGAGCACCCCGACGTCGACTCGGCCGCGGTGGTGGGCGAACTGGTGTCACGCGACGCCGAGGTGGCAGCCGCCGGGCGCGAGCTGGCCACCCGGTTCGCCGCGATCGTCGCCAGGGCGGCGTCGTCGGCGGTCCCTCGGTAGGCAGACCATGTCCCGCGTTCGGTGGCATGCGCCGGTGCTGGCGGTCATCGCGGCCGGGGGAATGCTCGGGTCGCTGGCCCGCTGCGGCGCCGGCCTGCTGGCGGGCGAGACCGCCTGGCCGTGGCCGATCCTGCTGGTCAACACGTCGGGCTGTCTGCTCATCGGCGTGCTGATGGCGGTGCTGCTCGACCTCACCGCGCCGCACCGGCTGCTGCGGCCGTTCCTCGGCATCGGCGTGCTGGGCGGGTACACGACGTTCTCCACCTATGCCGTCGACGTGCAGCGGCTGGTCGTGTCCGGGCGTGAGGTGGCGGCGCTGGCGTACGTCCTGGTGACGCCGGTGCTGGCGCTGGTGGCGGTCTGGGTCGGGACGGTCCTGAGCCGTTCCGTCAGAGGAAGGGGACGTGCATGACGCTCGAGGGGCCGGCTCGGCGGCTGACCGTCGCGGTCGGCGAGAACGACACCTGGCACGGGATGCCGCTGTACACCGAGATCGTGCACCGGGCGCATGCCGCGGGCCTGGCCGGCGCCAGCGTGTTCCGCGGCATCGAGGGGTTCGGCGCGTCGAACCACATCCACACCACACGCATCCTCAGCCTGTCCGAGGACCTGCCGGTCGCCGTCGTCGTCGTGGACGTCGCCGAGAAGGTCGAGCCGTTCGCGGCCGAGATCGCGCCGCTGGTCCACGAGGGCCTCATCACCCTGGCCGACGTCGAGGTGGTCCGGTACGTGGGGCGGGGCGCCGGCGATCGCGGCGGCGGTGCTGCGTGACGGTGCTGCTGGTGGCCGCCGGGGCCGCCGTCGGGGCGCCGCTGCGCTACGTCGTGGACCGCTGGGTGCAGACGCGCCTGGGCGCCGGGTTCCCGTGGGGGACGCTGGTGGTCAACGTGGCGGGCTCGCTCGTGCTGGGGCTGGTGCTGGGCTCGCCGACGGTGTCGGCGCCGGTCGTCGCCGTGGCCGGGACCGGGTTCTGCGGCGCGCTGACCACCTACAGCACGTTCAGCTACGAGACGCTGCGGCTGATCGAGGACGGCGCCTGGTCGCGCGGTGCCGCCAACGTGCTGGTGAGCATGGCCGCCGGCCTGGGCGCCGCCGCGCTCGGCTGGTGGCTCGCGTCCTGAGCGCGAACCTACGGCGGTAGGTTTGTCGCATGTCTGTGAACCGGACCGAGGGCCGCGTCGCGTCGCTGGCCAAGGCCGGGTTCGCCGACACCGCCGCGGCTCAGCGCGAGCTCGACGGCCCGCTGCTCGGCGGTCTGGCCGCCGAGGCCGACCTGGTCGCCGCGCTCGCCGTCGTCGCCGATCCCGACCTCGGGCTGCGCGGGCTGGGCCGGCTGCTCGAGTCGGTCTCGGCGCTGGACGACCCCGCCGAGCTGGACCAGCTGCGCACGGTGCTCGCCGGCGATTCGCCGCACCGGCGCCGGCTGCTCGCGGTGCTCGGGTTCAGTTCGGCGCTCGCCGACCACCTGTGCCGGCACCCGGAGCACTGGCGTGACCTCGTCGATCTGGACCCCGAGAACCGCCCGGGGGCCGACTCCGTCCGCGCCCGCATGCTCGAGGCCGTCGGCGCCGATCCCGCCGCAGCCGAACCTGGAGCCACCGGTGAGCAGCCGGAGCTCCTCGACACGCTGCGCACGGCCTACCGCCGGCACGTCACGTCGCTGGCGGCGCTCGACCTCGCCGACCGGCTCGACGTCGCCGCCGTCGCCGCGGAGCTCGCCGACCTTGCCGGTGCCACGCTCGAGGCCGCCCTCGCCGTCGCCCGGGCCGGGCTGCCCGCCGACGCGCCCGGCTGCCGGCTCGCCGTCATCGCCATGGGCAAGGCCGGCGGCCGCGAGCTCAACTACGCCTCCGACGTCGACGTCGTGTTCGTCGGCGAGCCGCCGGCCGACGCGCCCGACGACGCGACTGGCTGGCTGGCCACCGCGACGACGCTGGCCACCGCCCTGATGCGGGCGTGCTCCGTCTACACCGGCGAGGGCACCATCTGGCCGGTCGACGCCGCGCTGCGGCCCGAGGGCAAGCAGGGACCGCTGGTGCGCACCGTCGCCAGCCACGTCGCCTACTACCGCGACTGGGCGAAGACCTGGGAGTTCCAGGCGCTGCTCAAGGCGCGTCCCGTGGCCGGCGACCGCGAGCTCGGGCAGGAGTACCTCGACGCCGTCACGCCCATGGTGTGGACGGCGGCCGGTCGCGACGGCTTCGTCGACGACGTGCACGCCATGCGGCGGCGGGTCGAGCACCACATCCGCCCGGCCGACGCGGACCGGCAGCTCAAGCTGGGTCCAGGCGGCCTGCGCGACGTCGAGTTCGCCGTCCAGCTGCTGCAGCTCGTGCACGGCCGGGCCGACGCGAGCCTCCACGACGGCAACACGCTCGGGGCGCTCGGGGCGCTGACGGCGGGCGGCTACGTCGGGCGCGAGGACGGCGCCGTGCTCGACGCCGCGTACCGGTTCCTTCGGACGTTCGAGCACCGCATCCAGTTGCGCGGGCTACGCCGCACCCACGTCGTCCCCGACTCCGACGAGCAGTTGCGCATCCTCGCGCGCTCGCTGTCGCTTCGCCAGCCTTCGGAGCTGAACGACGTCTGGCACCAGCAGGCGCGCGAGGTGCGGCGGCTGCACGAGAAGCTGTTCTACCGGCCGCTGCTGTCCGCCGTGGCGCGGCTGCCGGGCGACGGCGTCCGCCTCAGCCCCGAGGCGGCGCTGGCCCGGCTGCAGGCGCTCGGGTACGCCGACCCGGCGGGCGCGCTGCGACACCTCGAAGCGCTGACCACGGGGGTGTCGCGGCGGGCCTCGATCCAGCGGACGCTGCTGCCGGTGCTGCTCGGCTGGTTCGCCGACGCGCCCGAGCCCGACACCGGGCTGGCCGGGTTCCGCAAGGTCAGCGAGGCCTTGGGGACGACGCCGTGGTACCTGCGGCTGCTCCGCGACGACGGCGCCGCGGCCGAGCGCATGGCCCGGGTGCTGGCGTCCGGCCGGTACGCCACGGAGCTGCTGCTGCGCGCGCCCGAATCCGTCGCCATGCTCGGCGACGACGACGCGCTGCGGCTGCGCGAGCGCGGGCCGCTCGAGAAGGAGGTCCTGGCCGGCGTCCAGCGCCACGACGATCCCGTCGACGCCATCGGGGTGGTGCGGGCCATGCGCCGTCGCGAGCTGTTCCGCGTCACCGTCGCCGACCTGGTGGGGGAGGTGCCGGTCGAGAGCATCGGCGAGGCGCTGACGGTGATCGCCGAGACCACGCTGTCCGGCGCCCTGGCCGCCGCCACCCGCGCGGTCGAAGCCGCGCGCGGCGGGCCGCTGCCCACCCGGCTGGCCGTGGTCGCCATGGGCCGGCTCGGCGGGCGCGAGATGGGCTACGCCTCGGACGCCGACGTGCTGTTCGTGCACACGCCCTACCCCGACGAGGAGGAGACCGCGGGGGGATCCGCCGCCCTCGCCGTCGCCAACGAGATGACGCGGCTGCTGTCGCTGCCCTCACCCGAGCCGTCGCTGACCGTCGACGCGGCGCTGCGGCCCGAGGGCAAGCAGGGGCCGCTGGTGCGCACGCTGGCCTCGTACGCCGCCTACTACCACCGGTGGGGTGAGGTGTGGGAGCGGCAGGCGCTGCTGCGGGCGGCGCCGTGCTGCGGCGATCCCGAGCTGCTGCGCCGCTTCTCGGCACTGATCGACCCCTTGCGGTGGCCGACTGCGGGGCTGACGGACGGGCAGATCCGCGACGTGCGGCGCATGAAGGCGCGGGTCGAGTCCGAGCGGCTGCCCCGCGGCGCCGACCCCTCGATGCACCTGAAGCTGGGCCCGGGCGGGCTCGCTGACGTCGAGTGGACGGCGCAACTGCTGCAGCTGCGGCACGCGTCGTCGGTGGCCGCCCTGCGCACGACGTCGACACCGGGGGCGCTGGACGCGGCCGTGGCGGCCGGGCTGCTGTCGTCGCCGGACCGGACGGTTCTCGTCGACGCCTGGCGGCAGGCGGCCCGCATCCGCAACGCGACGGTCCTGGTCACCGGCCGCCCGTCCGACATGCTCCCGAAAGATCCGAAGACGCTGGCGGCGGTGTCGCGCGTCCTCGGCTACGGCGTCGGCGAGAGCACCGTCTTCGTCGACGACTACCACCGCAGCGCCCGCAAGGCCCGCGCCGTCGTCGAACGCCTCTTCTACGACGACGTCCGCTGACCGCGCTGATCGGAGTTGGACGAGAGGAGCTTTGTGATGACGACTGTTGACGAGAACTCCACCGACGCCGCGTATCTGGAGCGCTGTATCGAGCTGGCCGAGGCGGCCCTCGCCGCCGGCGACGACCCGTTCGGGTCGGTACTGGTGGGCGCCGACGGCACGGTGCTCGGCGAGGACCACAACCACGAGACGACCGCCTCCGACCCCACCGCGCATCCGGAGCTCGCGCTGGCCCGGTGGGCCGCTCGGCACCTGCCGCCCGACCAGCGCGCGGGCGCGACCGTCTACACGTCAGGCGAGCACTGCCCGATGTGTGCAGCGGCGCACGGCTGGGTCGGGCTGGGCCGCATCGTCTTCGCGGCGTCGAGCGCGCAGCTGGCCGCCTGGCGCGCGGAGTGGGGCCTGCCGCCGTCACCCGTCACAGCGTTCCCGATCACCGACGTCGTGCCCGGGATCGAGGTCACCGGGCCGGTTGCGCCCTACGACGAACGCGTGCGCGTGCTCCACGAGCGCGCCGCGCGGAACCGCGCCCAGACGAAGCTCATTCCTTGACGGCTCCGGCCAGCAGGCCCTGGACGAACTTGCGCTGGGCGACGATGTAGGCGATCAGCACCGGCAGCGCCACGAGCACGGCAGCCGCAGCCGTCGTGCCCGGGTCGCTCTCGCGGCGGTTGCCGGCGAAGAACGACAGCGCCACCGGCGTGGTGCGGGCCTCCGGGTTGTCCGAGAGCAGCACCAGCCCGAGCAGGAACTCGTTCCACGTGTACAGGAACAACAGCGTGGCGAGCACCCCGACCGCGGGAGCGGCGACCGGGAGCAGGATGTGCCGGAGCACCTGCATCCGCCCGGCGCCGTCGATCATGCCGGCCTCGCGCAGCGTCGCCGGGATGCTGCCGAAGTAGCCGCGCATCCACACCGTCCCGAGTGCCACCGAGAACGCGATCTGCGGCAGGATCACCGCCGGATACGTGCCGAGCAGACCCCAGTCCTTCATCTGGTGGTAGATCGGGATGACGGTGGCCTCGTACGGCATCACCAGGCCGAGCAGGAACACCCCGACCACGACCTTCGCCAGCGGGAGGTCCAGCACTCCGAGTGCGTAGCCGGCCAGCACCGACAACAGCACGGCCACGACCACCACGGTCCCGGTGATGATCAGGCTGGACACCAGCGCGTCGGAGAACCCGCCCCGTTCCCAGGCGTTGGTGAAGTTGCCGAGGCTCGGGTTCTCCGGCAGCGCGAACCCGGACAACCGCCGGCCCGGCTCGTTGAGCGCCAGCATCAGGATCGACAGGAACGGGTAGAGCGCCACCAGCGAGGCCAGGACGAGCAGGGCATGGCTGACGACGGCGTCGCGGCGGCGCGTCACCGGGCCGCGTCCCGGTCTCGCAGCCCGGCCATGACGGCGCCGACCACGACGAGGATGAACAGTGTCAGCACGACGGCGACCGCCGCGGCATCGCCGACCTCGCGGGTCAGGAACGCGCCCTCGTAGACGTACACGCTGGGGACGGTGGTCGACGTTCCCGGCCCGCCTGCCGTCGTGTTCCAGACGATGTCGAAGTTGCGCAGCGCGAAGATGCTGGTGAGCACCAGCGCGATCCGCAGCTCCGTCCGCAGCCCCGGGACGGTGACCACGAAGAACTCGCGGATCGCGCCGGCGCCGTCGATGCGCGCCGACTCGTACAGCTCGCGCGGGATCCGCTGCGCACCGGCCAGGAAGAGCATCATGCACAACCCGAACTGCACCCACGTGCCGATCAGGCCGACACTCACCAGTGCGGTGTCGAAGTCCCCGAGCCAGGCGCGCGTCAGTGCGCCGAGACCGACGGCGTCGAGCACTGCGTTGAGCGGCCCGCCGAGGTCGTAGATCCACCGCCACGCGACGGCGATGACCACGGACGACAGGATCTGCGGGATGAACAGCACCGAGCGGAACAGCGCCAGTCCGCGGATCCGGATCCTGGTCATCAGGCCGGCGATGACCAGTCCGACGGCGGTCGGCAGCAGCGCATAGAAGACCAGGAACACCAGCGAGTGCCCGAGCGTCGACTGCAGGACGCCGGACTCGAACAGCTCGGTGTAGTTGTCGAACCCCACCCACGTGGCGAGCGTCAGGCCGTCCCACTCGAAGAGTGAGGTGTACGCCGTCTCGCCGATCGGCCGCAGCGCGAACGCGACGTAGACCGCGAGCGCCGGCAGCACGTACAGGTAGCCCCACCAGTCCCGCCGGCGTCGGCGGGCCGGGGCCGGTGCGGGCGCCCGCGGGCCAGGCGCGTGGTCGCGCCCGGCCCGCGGGGTGGCGGTCGACGTCATCAGCGTTCGGCCTGGAAGGCCGCCCAGTCGTCCTGGATGGGTGTGACGAACTCTTGCGGGGTCACCCGCCCGTCCATGAGCTCCTGGAGGGCGCCGCCCATGGTCGCCATCATCGAGCCGGTGGCCCAGTCGAAGGAGTAGGTGTTGCCACCGTCGGCCAGGATCGTCCCGGACCCGGCCACGGCGTCGGCGAACAAGGGCTCCGCGGTGTCGATCTGCTGTGCCAGCACGGGCACCCGGCCGAGGTCGGCCAACTTCTGCGCCCACTCGTCGCTGGTGATGAGGCCGATGAACGCGGCCGCCGCGGGGACCACGTCGGACTCGGTGCTGACGTGCCAGCCCATCCCCAGCGAGCCGGACGCGACGTGCAGGCCGGACTCGCCGGGGGGCATCGGGAAGAAGCCGAAGTCGCCGCCGCCGGCCTGGATCGCCGCCAGCTGCCACGTCCCGCCGATCAGGAACACGCCCTCGCCGGCCGCGAACCGGGCGACGGCGTCGTCCTCGGCCAGGCCGTTGTAGCCCTCGCCGAAGTAGCCCTGCTGCGCCCACTCCTGGATCGTCGTCGCGGTGGCGACGTTCTCTGGGGTGTCGAAGGTGGCGCCTTCGGTGCCGCTGATCCAGTCGCGGGTGACGGCCGGGTCGGCGTTCTGGCCCTGGACCACGCCGAAGATGTGCAGGCCGGTGCTCTTGAGCGCGTTGCCGAACATGATCGGCTGCTCGCCCGCCGCCCGGGCGGTCGCCAGAGCCGCCTCGAAGTCGTCGAAGGTCTGTGGCAGCTCGAGCCCGAGCGCGTCGAGCTTGGCCGTGTTGTAGTAGACACCGACCATCGAGACGACGGGGGAGATGCCGTAGATGCTGCCGGTGCCGAACCGGGTGCCGTCGTCGGACCAGCGGAACTCGCCGAGCGTCGACTCGCCGTACCGGTCGTACCACTCGTAGGCCTCGGCGAGGTCGTCCAGCGGCCGGATCAGGCCGGCCTCGACCAGCGCTCCGTCGAGCGCGTAGCCCTGGGCTCCCTGCGCGAGGTCGGGCGGGTCGCCGCCGCTGAGCGTGTTGGCTTCGGTGCGCACGATGTCGTCGTAACTGCGGTACTCCACCTCGACCGTGACGTTCGGGTACAGCTCCTCGTACTCCGGGATCAGCTCGGTGAGGGTGCTCTCCTCGCCGGCGTCGGCGAGGACGCGCAAGGTCACCTCGCCGAGCTCGGCCACCTCGTCCGCGGTCACCGGTGCGGTGATCTCCTCGGTGCCCGCACGCGCCGGCGCGTCGTCCTCCGACGACGAACCCGGCGTGCCGCAGGCGGCGAGGGTGAGGACGACGACGGCTCCGCCGCCGGTGAGCCAACGCACGGGTGCATTCACGGGTCTCTCCTTCGAGCGCATCGTGTGGGCGGAACGCCCGGGCTCGGCGTCCATCGGCCGGAACGGTAAAACCTTTTTCTATGTCCGGACATAGTGACATGTCAAGGCGAGCGGGGAGGATGCCGCGTCAGCGGGCAGGCGGGCGGTACCGGGTGGTCGTCCCGCGCACGACGATGCGCGGGGGCGGCTCGGTGATGACGACGTGCTCGGGCTCGCCGTGGTCGAGCAGCGCGAGCAGCAGTTCGACCGAGCGGTGGCCCAGCGCCTGCAGTGGCAGCTCGACGACCGTCAGGCCGGGCTGCAGGTACTGGGCGAAGAAGACGTCGTGGAACCCGATGACGGAGAGGTCGGCGGGGACGTCGAGGCCGCGGTCACGGGCGGCGGCCACGGCGCCGACCGCGGCCAGCACGCTGGCCGCCATGACGGCCGTCGGCCGGTCGGCGCGGTCGAGGACGGTGCCCATGGCCTGCCGGCCGGCCTCCGCGGTGTGCCCGCCGCGGCGGACCCAGGCGACGTTGACCGGCAGCCCGGCCGTCCGCATGGCCACCTCCCAGCCGCGGGTGCGGGCGAAGCCACGCTCGGTCTCGCCGTCGAGCTCGAGCAGCCCGATATCGCGGTGACCGAGGCCGATGAGGTGCTCAGTGGCCATCCTTGCGGCCGCCTCGTTGTCGAGGGTGACGCTGCCCAGCGCGTCGGCCGAGTCGTTGACGATGACGGTCGGCACGATACCGGCGGCCTCCGCGGCCACCCGCCGGTCCGCCTCGATGCCGGCCGGGAGCAGCAGCAACCCGTCGACTATTCCGCTGTTGACCACCCGGCTGAAGCTGGCGGCGTCGCGGGCGAGCTCCGGCACGTCGGCCAGCATGAGCACGTAGCCGTGTCGCGACGCGGCCTGCTGGGCTCCGGCGATGACCGCGGCGTAGACCGGGTTGCTGACGTCGTGCACGGCCAGCGCCAGGGTGCCCAGCCGGGCCCGCCGCAGGGCGCGCGCGGCTCGGTTGGGCGTGTAGTTGACGGCCCGGGCGGCGGCGTGGATGCGCTCTCGGGTCTCCGGCCGGACCCGGACGGCGGGGTCGCCGTTGAGCACCCGCGACACGGTGCCGACGGTGACGCCGGCCGCGGCCGCGACATCGACGATCCCTGCCATGGCCCACCTCGTCCGATTGACATCCCGTGCGGTTGTCCCGCACGATATCGGAGCGTATCAGACAAACGTTTTACCAGGAGTGGCATGAGAGGCTTGACTGGCCGGCGCGCTGTCGTGACCGGAGCGGGCGGCGGCATCGGCCGGGCCGTGGCGGTCCGCCTGGCCGAGGAGGGCATGGTCACCGCGCTGCTGGACCGCGACGAGGCGGCGCTGTGGCAGACCGCGGGCGAGGTCGAGGAGGCGGGCGGCGTGGCCCACCTCGTCCCGCTCGATCTCGCCGACCCGCCAGAGGTCGAGGCCGGCCTCGCCACCGCCGTCGACCGTCTCGGCGGGCTGGACGTCCTGGTCAACAACGCGGCGGTCGCGGTGGCGGGCAGCGTGGAGTCGTTGGGCCTGGACGACTGGCAGACGGCGTTCGACGTCAACCTGCGCGCCGCGTGGCTGACCATGAAGCATGCGCTGTCGTGGCTGCGCGCGTCCGACGCGGCCGCCGTCGTGAACGTGTCCAGCCTGCAGGGGATCCGCGGCTTCGCCGGCTGGGCGGCGTACGCCTCGACCAAAGCCGGCCTGATCGGTCTGACCACGCAGGCGGCCATCGAATACGCCCGCGACGGCATCCGGGTCAACGCCGTCGCGCCGGGCACCATCGCGACCCCGATGAACGAGAGGATCCTCGCCGAGGCGGCCGACCCTGACGCCGTCCGGGCGACCTGGAACTCGCTCCACGCGCTCGGCCGCATCGGCGAGCCGGCCGAGGTGGCCGCCGCGGTCGCGTTCCTCGCCTCGGCCGAAGCGTCGTTCGTCACCGGCCACGTGCTCCTCGTCGACGGCGGTGCGGCCGTGCTCGGCTCCTCCGGTGTGAGCTCGTGACCACGCTGCGCGTGCTGTGCTGGGACGATCCGCGGTGTCTGGCGCCGATGCGGGCGGCGGCGACGGCGTTCGCCGCGGCCCGGCCGGGGGTGCGGGTCGAGGTGGCCGGCCGGCCGCTCGCGGCGTTCAACGACCAGCCCATCGGAGAGGCCGCCGCCGGCCACGACCTCGTCGTCTTCGATCATCCGATGGCACCGCGAGCGGCTGAGTCCGGCGCACTGCTGCCGCTCGGGCCGGCCGGCACGGACGCCGTCGGTGCAACACAGGGATCGTTCGACTGGCAAGACAGGTCGTGGGGGATCCCGGTCGATGCCGCCTGCCAGGTCGCGGTCTCCCGGCCGGACCTGCTGCCCGGCGCCGACGTGCCGCGTACGTGGCCCGACGTGGTCGCCTTCGCCCGCGCCCACCCGGGCCGGGTTGCCGTCCCGCTGTTCCACAGCGACCTGCTGTGCGTGCTGCTCAGCCTCACCGCCGCCATCGGCGCCCCGATCGGGCCGGGCGGGTTCGCGGTCGACGACGCCGCGGTCGAACTGCTGTGCGAGCTGGCCGCACTGGTCGACGACGATCTGCTGTACCGCAACCCGCCGGCCGTTCTCGCCGAGCTGGCCACGACCGGCCGCTGGCTCTACATCCCGCTCTCGTTCGGCTATGCGCGCTTCTCCGCGCGGTCCGGCACAGCGGGCCGGGAGCCGGCGCCGGCATCGACGGGTGCACGGCTGGCCTGGCACGATGCGCCCACCGGGCCCGGCGGCGCCATCGGCACGCTGCTGGGCGGCGCCGGGCTGGGGGTCAGTGCCGCGAGCACCGCGCCGGATCTCGCCGCGGAGTTCGCCGCGTGGTACGGCAGCGCGGACGTACAGCGGCAAATCGTCGGCCCTGCCGGCGGCCAGCCGGCGGCGGCCGCGGCCTGGGGTGACGACGACCTCGACCGCGCCTTCGGCGGCTTCTACTCCGCCACCCGCCGGTCGATGCTGGGCGCCGTCCGCCGGCCGGCGCACCCGCGGTGGCCGCGGTTCCAGCACGAGGCCGGCCTGCTGCTGCGCGACGGGCTCGCCGGCGGCGCCCGGCCCCCCGGCCTCGCCGCTGAGCTGCGTGCCCTGCAACGCCGGCATGGCATCCCTTCCGACGTCGAAACGAAGGTGGTTCCCGCGTGAACGACAGCCCCGGTGCCCTCGACGGCATCCGCGTCCTCGACTTCAGCCAGATGATGCTCGGCCCGTTCGCCACCCAGCTGCTCGCCGATCTCGGCGCCGACGTGGTCAAGGTCGAGCGGCCGGTGGTGGGCGAGTGGGAACGCGGCCTCGAGATGGGCGGCCGGCTGCTCAACGACGTGTCGTCGGCGTTCCTGGCGATGAACCGGAACAAGCGCTCCGTCGCCGTCGACCTGAAGTCGCCGGCCGGCCGCGACGCGATCCTGTCGCTGGCGGCCGGGTTCGATGTCGTTGTCGAGAACTTCCGGCCCGGCGTCATGGACCGGCTGGGTCTGGGCTACGAGGACTTTCGCGCCGTCCGGCCGGACGTGATCTACTGCTCCGGATCCGGCTGGGGGCAGGAGACGACGTACGCGCGGCAGAACCGGCCCGGGCAGGACCTGCTGGTCCAGGCGATGAGCGGGCTGGCCGCCAATGCGGGGCGCGCGGGAGAGCCGCCGGTCGTCGCGGGCACGTCCGTCAGCGACGCGGTCGGTGCGTTGACCCTCGGCAACGGCATCCTCGCCGCGCTGGTGGCTCGCGGCCGGACCGGCCGAGGCCAGCGGGTCGAGGTCGATCTCTTCCACAGCACGATGGCGATCATGTGCCAGGAGATCGCGGCCATGGTCAACCAGAAGCAGGAGTACGAGCGATCGGAGGCCGGCATCGCCCAGCCCTGGCTGGCGGCGCCGTACGGCATCTACGCGGTCGCCGACGGCGCGGTCGCGATCGCGATGGGCGACCTCGACCGGCTCGGCGCCGTGGTGGGGGGCGATCTCACCGGTCTCGACGGCTGGCTGGACCGCGACGAGATCAAGTCCGCGCTCGACGTCCTGGTGGCCGGGCGGTCCGCCGACGAACTGGTGGCCGCGCTGACGCGCGCCGGCCTGTGGGCGGCCCGGGTGCGGACCATGCGCGAGGCCGTCGACGAGCTGCGCGCCGACGGCTCGCCGCTGCTGGTCACCGTCGACCTGCCGGAGACCGGCGAGGTGGAGCTGGTCGGCTGCCCGATCACGCTCAGCGCCACGCCCTGGACCCAGCGCCGCCGGCCCCCGCTGGTGGGCGAGCACACCGACGAGGTGCTCGCCGAGGCGCTGCCGCCGGCGGAGATCGCCGCGCTGCGTGCGGCCGGGGCCATCCAGTGAGCGCCATCGAGCGCCGCATCGACGAGCACCTCGTCGTCCGGCGCGACGG
Organism: Jiangella ureilytica; assembly: GCF_004348545.1. Taxonomy (GTDB): domain Bacteria; phylum Actinomycetota; class Actinomycetes; order Jiangellales; family Jiangellaceae; genus Jiangella; species Jiangella ureilytica. Next base: position 17,777 of record NZ_SMKL01000024.1, read on the forward strand.
CGCCGTCGTCACCGTCACCGTGGACCGCGAGGACGCCCTCGGCGCGTTGTCGCGCTCGATGCTGGTGGCGCTCGACGCCTTCCTGCCCGGGCTCGCCGACGACGACGACGTCCGTGTCGTCGTGCTGACCGGCACCGGCCGCGGGTTCGTCGCCGGCGCCGACATCGGCGAGTACCACGGCGTCGACCAGCGGCGCTTCGACGACTACCAGCGGCTGGGCCGGCGGGTTCTCGACGCCGTCGAGGCGTTGCCGCAGTACACCGTCGCCGCCGTGAACGGGTACGCCCTCGGCGGCGGGTTCGAGCTGGCCCTGTGCTGCGACGCGATCCTCGCCACCGAGCGGGCGAAGTTCGGCCTGCCCGAGGTGAAACTGGGCCTGCTGCCCGGCGGGGGCGGCAGCCAGCGGCTGGCCCGGGCGCTCGGCGTGCGGTTCGCGCTCCGGCTGGTCGCCACGGGCGCGATGGTGCCGGCCGGTGAGCTCTACCGGCGCGGGCTCGTCGACGAGGTGTACGCCGACGACGCGGCGCTGCGAGCGGGTGCATGGGACCTCGCCGGCACCGTGGCCGCAGGTGCGCCGCTCGCGGTGCGGGGGGCCAAGCGGCTGGTCCGCGAAGGATCGGCGATGCCGCTGCCGGACGCACTGGGGTTCGAGCAGGCCGTGCTGTCGTCGCTGTTCGCCACCGAGGACGGTCGCGAGGGCGTGGCCGCATTCGTCGAGAAGCGCGACCCGGTCTTCCGCGGCCGCTGACCACATGACGGCCGCCGGCCGAGAACGCCCTGTCCGGACCACACAGCTGGAGAGCCGCCGGCCGCGCCTCGAGGCAGGCGGCCGGCGGCTCCCGTCAGGGGTGTGCCCTGCAGTACCGATCAGATGTCGAAGTACAGCTCGAACTCGTGCGGGTGGGGGCGCAGGCGGATCGGGTCGATCTCGTTGGTGCGCTTCCAGTCGATCCAGGTCTCGACGAGGTCGTCGGTGAAGACCCCGCCCTCGAGCAGGTAGTCGTGGTCGGACTCGAGGGCGTCGAGGGCCTCGCCGAGGGACGACGGGACCGTCGCGATGTTGGCGTGCTCCTCGGGCGGGAGCTCGTACAGGTCCTTGTCGACCGGCTCCGGCGGCTCGATCTTGTTGCGGATGCCGTCGACGCCGGCCATGAGCATGGCGGAGAAGGCCAGGTACGGGTTGCTCGACGGGTCGGGCACGCGGAACTCGATGCGCTTGGCCTTCGGCGAGGTGCCGGTGACCGGGATGCGGACGGCAGCGGAGCGGTTGCGCTGCGAGTAGACCAGGTTGACCGGGGCCTCGAAGCCGGGCACCAGGCGGTGGTACGAGTTCACCGTCGGGTTGGTCCAGGCGAGCAGCGAGTCGGCGTGCTTGATGAGGCCGCCGATGTACCAGCGCGCCATGTCGGACAGGCCGCCGTAGCCGAGCTCGTCGTAGAACAGCGGGTCGCCGTTCTTCCAGAGCGACTGGTGGCAGTGCATGCCCGAGCCGTTGTCGCCGAACAGCGGCTTCGGCATGAAGGTGGCGGTCTTGCCGGCCTCCCAGGCGACGTTCTTGACGATGTACTTGAACAGCATCAGGCGGTCGCCGGCGTGCTTGAGGGTGTCGAACTTGTAGTTGATCTCGGCCTGGCCGGCGGTGCCGACCTCGTGGTGGGCCCGCTCGATCTCGATGCCGACGTTGGTCATCGCCTTGACCATGTCGTCGCGGAGGTCGGCGTAGTGGTCGACCGGCGGGACGGGGAAGTAGCCGCCCTTGTACCGCGTCTTGTAGCCGCGGTTGCCGCCCTCTTCGGTGCGGCCGGTGTTCCAGGCGCCCTCGATGGAGTCGATGTAGTAGTAGCCCGCGTTCTGCTTGGTCTCGAAGCGGACGTCGTCGAAGACGTAGAACTCCGCCTCGGGGCCGAAGTAGACGGTGTCGGCGATGCCGGAGCTGGCGAGGTACGCCTCGGCCTTGGCCGCGATGTTGCGCGGGTCGCGGCTGTAGGGCTCACCGGTGAAGGGGTCGACGATGGAGAAGTTCAGCGCGAGGGTCTTGGCCTTGCGGAACGGGTCGACGAATGCCGTCGCCGGGTCGGCGATCAGCTTCATGTCGGACTCGTGGATGGCCTGGAAGCCACGGATCGAAGAGCCGTCGAACATCAGGCCCTCGGCGATGGCATCGGCGTCGAACGCCGTCGCGGGCACGTTGAAGTGCTGCATCACGCCCGGCAGGTCGCAGAAGCGGACATCGACGAACTCGATGCCCTCGTCCTTGACGAACTTCAACAGCTCGTCCGCGTTGGTGAACATCCGCATTCTCCTTCGCGCCGGTACGGCGCAGTCCGCATCCGTCGACGGTCGGCGTTGACCGAATTGCCCTCGTGGCCCGGACGCTAGATTCCTGGGATTTCCCGATGGTGTCCCAAGTGTTTCACCAGTGTTACGTGCCGCGTGAGGCCCTCCGCTGATCCGGTGGCCGCCGTGTCGCGGCCAGGGCGATTCCCCTTTCCCTCGTGGGACTCGACGCCGCCTGGGACCTCGCGGCCGGCGCCCGGCTAGGCTCGGCCTGTGAGCTCGAACCAGCCGCCCGCCACCGACGTCCAGCTGCCCGAACGCGGCCCCGGCTCGCCGGGGAGCTGGCCGCGGCGCATCGGGGCGCTGCTGCTCGACTGGCTCGCGGGCAACCTCGTCGCGTTCATCGTCACCGGCGGCGACTCCGGCGTCTGGGACGCGCAGAGTGACGTGTTCTGGCTGCCGCTGGTCTGCTGGTACCTGCTCGTGGTGCTGTCCACGACACTGGCGGGCGGCAGTCTGGGCCAGCTGATGCTGGGGCTGCGGGTGGCGCATCTGGGCGGACGGCGCGTCAACCTGCTGGTCGCGGCGGTGCGAACCCTGATGATCGCGCTGGTCATTCCGCCCCTGGTGTTCACGCGCGACGGTCGCGGCTTGCACGACCTCGCCTCCAACACCGCGGTCGTCAACGTCCGCTGAACACGCTTGGGGCCGACGGCGTCAGCCTGCGGTCGGCGGGGACTCGCCTCTGTCGCTCGCCGGGTGGACCCCTCCCGTTCGGGTGGGTAGGCCCACCCTACGGGCGGGCACCGACACCCTCCGCAATCCAGGCAGCGGGCACGCGACTCACGGCCGGGGAGCTGCACCCCGCGGCTGAGCCAGCCGGGGAGCTGCACCCCGCGGCTGAGCCAGCCGGGGAGCTGCACCCCGCGGCTGAGCCAGCCGGGGAGCTGCACCCCGCGGCTGAGCCGTTCAGCGGCCGGGAAGCTGCGTTCCGCGGGGGATGCGGGCACCCTTGGGCAGCGGGCCCTTGGGGATGCCGATGGGCGTGCTGCCCAGCGCCCGCAGCCGCTGCCGCAGCTCGGTGACCTCGGCCGGCCGGATGTTCTTGGGCAGCTTGTTGAGGTGCCGGGTGAGCCGGGGGAGCGGCACCTGGCCGTCCTCGCGGCCCACGATGATCTCGATGACCGGCATCTCGGGCGCGACCCGGGCGTGGCGCTTCTTCTCCTGCGCCAGCAGGTTGGCGACCCGGCCGGCGACGGCGCCCTCGCCGATGAGCACGATGCCGGGGCGGCCGACGGCGCGGTGGACGACGTCCTGGTGGCGGTTTGCGCCGACCATGGGCGTGGTGTCCCAGCCGCGGCGCAGCGTGCCCAGGGCGGCCGCGGCGGCGCCGGGCTGGCCTTCGATCTGGCCGTACGCGGCCCGCTCGGCCCGCCGTCCGAACACGATGGCGGCGGCCAGCAGCGCGATGGGCAGACCGACGATGATCCACAGCCACAGCGGGCCGACGAACAGGCCCACGAGCACCGACAATGCGATGACGCCGAGCAGGATGCCGAGAATGATCCACCCGACCCAGCGGTCGGACCGGCGGGCCATTTTGTAGGTCTGCCGGATCTGCGCGATGCGTCCGGTCTTCTCGGTTCCCGCCTCGTCGTTGCGTGCCATGGGGAGAAGAGTACTTCTTCGCTGGTGGTGCTCCGGAACCACCCGAAAGCGACAGCCGAGCCGTCCGCCGTCAGCGCGCGGCGCGGGCCTCCATGGCCTGCCGGTAGAGCCTGCCGGCGCGGTACGACGAGCGCACCAGCGGCCCGGACATGACGCCCGCGAAGCCGATCTGCTCGGCCTCGGCCTGCAGCTCCACGAACTCCTCGGGCTTGACCCACCGCTCGATGGGGTGGTGCCGGACGGAGGGGCGCAGGTACTGCGTGATGGTGATGAGGTCGCAGCCGGCCTCGTGCAGGTCGACCAGCGCCTGCGAGATCTCTTCGCGGGTCTCGCCCATGCCGAGGATGAGGTTCGACTTGGTGATCATGCCTGCGGCCCGGGCGATGGAGATGACGTCGAGCGAGCGCTCGTACCGGAACGCCGGCCGGATGCGCTTGAAGATGCGCGGCACGGTCTCGACGTTGTGCGCGAACACCTGCGGCTGCGCGTCGAAGACCTGCTGCAGCAGCTCGGCGCGGCCGGAGAAGTCGGGCGTCAGGATCTCGACCCCGGTGTTCGGGTTGAACTTGTGGATCTCGCGGATGGTCTCGGCGTAGAGCCAGGCGCCCTCGTCGGGGAGGTCGTCGCGGGTGACGCCGGTGACCGTGGCGTAACGCAGGCCCATGGCCTGGACCGACTCGGCGACCCGGCGCGGCTCGTCGCGGTCGAGGTCGTCGGGCTTGCCGGTGTCGATGAGGCAGAAGTCGCACCGTCGCGTGCAGTGGTCGCCCCCGATGAGGAACGTCGCCTCGCGGTCTTCCCAGCACTCGAAGATGTTGGGGCAGCCGGCCTCTTGGCAGACCGTGTGCAGGCCCTCGCGTTTCACCAGCGACTGCAGCTCGCGGTACTCCGGGCCCATGGTCGCCTTCGTCTTGATCCAGGAAGGCTTCTTCTCGATGGGCGTGGCGGCGTTGCGTACCTCGAGGCGGAGCAGCCGACGTCCCTCCGGTGCGACAGTCACCCCTTCACCTTACGTCTGCGGCTGCAGCGCGAGGAGATCGTCGAGGTGACGTTCGACATACGGGAGCACCTCGGCGACGGTGACCCGGCGGCCCAGCTCCTTCGAGAGCGTGGTGGTGCCGGCGTCGCTGATGCCGCAGGCGATGATGCGGTCGTACCAGCCGAGGTCGTTGTCGCAGTTGAGGGCGAACCCGTGCATGGTGACGCCCTGGGCGACCCGCAGCCCGACGGCGCCCAGCTTGCGGTCGGGGCCGCCGTCGCCGGGCTGGATCCAGACGCCGCTGCGGCCGTCGACCCGGACGCCGTCGACGCCGAAATCGTGGCAGACGTCGAGCATGAGCTGCTCGACGCGGCGGACGTAGCCGATGACGTCGTACGGCTCGGGCAGCTCGAGGATCGGGTAGCCGGTGAGCTGGCCCGGCCCATGCCAGGTGATCTTGCCGCCCCGGTCGACGTCGATGACCGGCGCGCCGGCGTCGAGCAGTGGCCGCTCGTCGGGCGTGGTGCGCTTGCCCGCCGTGTAGACCGCCTCGTGCTCGAGCAGCACGACGGTGTCGTCGATCTCGCCCGCGACCCGCGCGGCGTGCAGCCGCCGCTGCTCGTCCCAGGCCTCCTGGTACGGCACGTAGCCCTCGTGCCGGATGATCCGTAGCTCGCCCACAGACGTCGAGCCTACGCCCGCCGGGAAGGCTTCCGGCAACACCGCGGTTGGCACCTGTCGTGACCTCTTCTCCTCCGGCGGGCTCCCGCAGCGCGCAGGCCCGCTTCCGCGGAGTACCCCTGTCCGTTCTCGACCTCGCTCCTGTCGTCACGGGGTCGACCCCGTCGGCGGCCCTGGCGAACACGCTGGAGCTGGCCCGGCTGGCCGACGGCCTGGGCTTCCGGCGCTACTGGCTGGCCGAGCACCACAACATGCCGGGCATCGCCAGCTCCGCGCCGCCGATCCTCATCGGGGCGGTGGCCGCCGCGACGACGGCGATCCGGGTCGGCTCGGGCGGGGTCATGCTGCCCAACCACATGCCGCTCGTGGTCGCCGAGCAGTTCGGCACGCTCGATGCGCTGCACCCCGGTCGCATCGACCTCGGCATCGGCCGGGCGCCGGGGACCGACGGGCTGACGGCGCACGCGCTGCGCGGGAGCAGCGACCCGCGCCTGGTCGAGGAGTTCCCGCAGCATCTGGCCCAGGTCCGGGCCTTTTTCTCCGGCGACTGGCCCGCCGACCACCCCTACGCCGCCATCACCGCGACGCCGGGCCGAGGCGCGGACGTGCCGGTCTGGCTGCTCGGGTCCAGCGACTACAGCGCGCAGGCGGCGGCCGCGCTGGGGCTGCCCTTCTCGTTCGCGCACCACTTCAGCTCGGCGAACACCGTCCCGGCGCTGACGCTCTATCGCGACCGCTACCAGCCGTCGGCCGCCCACCCCGCGCCCCACGCGATGGTCGCCGTCAGCGTCGTGCTGGCCGACGACGACGCGCGCGCGGAGTGGCTCGCCGCGCCGATGAAGCTGTCGATGCTGCGCGTCCGGACCGGGCGGCCGGGGCCCCTGCCGACGCCCGAGGAGGCCGCGGCGCACACGTTCACCCCGGCCGAGCTGGAGATGATGGCGCCGTTCCTGGGCGGGCAGATCGCGGGCGGGCCCGACACCGTCCGCCGCGAGCTGGCGGCGCTGCTGGACCGGACGGCGGCCGACGAGCTCATGATCGTGACGACGGTGACCCCGCAGGCCGACCGGCTGCGCTCCTACGAGCTGCTGGCGAAGCTGCTGCCCTGACGCCGGCGGACCACGCCCGGTGTGGGCGAGTTACTGCTGCTGTGGCGGTAATGGCTCGCCCCCGACGGCGAGGCCGCCCGGCACGGACCCCGCCCGGCTGGGTGGGAGGCCCACCCTACGGGCGGGCACCGACAACGCCGCCGTCGCGCAGGCCGGCACGGTCGCGGTGGCGGTCGCCGGATCGACCCCGCCCGGCCGGGTGGGAGGCCCACCCTACGGGCGGGCACCGACACCGTCGTGAGCCGAACGTCGCGGAGCTGAACCTGCGCCTCGTCAGACGGGCTCGGCGGTGAGGACGGACTCCTTGGCCTCGCCGCCGACCGCGTCGACGACGTAGCCGCGGGCGCCGTCGCGCTCGGCGTGGACGGCGGCCAGCTCCGTCCCGCGGTACAGCAGGCCGGCGCCGTCGTCGGTGGCGTACGAGGTGGGCAGGACGCCGTCGGCGACCATCCGGTGCAGGACGACGCGGCGCTCCTCCTCGGAGTCGTAGTGCACGCCGTTGCCGTACGGCAGCAGCGCGAGCCCGTCGGTGACCGCGCGCAATCGCGGCCCGAACGAGTCGGTCGGGCCGCCCGCGTGCCAGCAGATCGAGCCCGCCGACACGCCGGCCAGAACGACGCCGGCCTCCCACGCCTCGCGCATGACGTCGTCGAGGCCGTGCAGCCGCCACATCGCGAGCAGCCCCGCGACCGAGCCCCCGCCGACCCAGAGCACGTCCTGGGCCAGCACGTGCGCCCGGACGTCCTCGACGTTCGGCATCGGGAACAGGCTCAGGTGGGACACGTCGACCGACCAGCCCGCGAACGCGGCGTACGTGAGCTGGACGTAGCTCACGTTGTCGCCGGACGCCGTCGGCAGGAAGCACAGCTTGGGCCGATCGGCGCCGGTCAGCCGCAGCGCGAGCTTCGCCAGCCCCGCCGGCCGGAGGTTGTCGCGGGCGTCGCGGGCGAACCCGCCGCTGGTGGCGAGGATGGTCGGCGTGCGGGTCATCGGGCCTCCTGGTCGTGGACGAGCGTCTGTCGTGCCCGGCGGCGACGGTAGCTCAGGACGGCCGCGACCACGGCCAGCGCTCCCAGCACGACGGCGGCCGCGGCCAGCGGCGAGGCCGACGCGACCTCGGCCGCGCCCCACACCACGCTCAGCCCGCCGACGGTCCAGACGACCGCCCACAGCGCCGACCCGACGAGCATCGCCGCCAGATAGCGGCCGAACGGCATGCGGGTGGCGCCGGCGACCGCGTTGACGGCGGTCTGGACGCCGATGGTCAGGAACGACAGCGTGACGGCGGCCGGACCGTACCGCGCGACGACCCGTTCGGCCCGGGCCAGGCGGTCGCGGCCGATGCGGTCGCCCCAGCGTGACCGCGCGATCCCCGTCCCGGCGGCGCGTCCCAGCCAGTAGGTCGCCTGGGCGCGCGCGACGACGATGCCGAACATCACCGCGATGCCGATCCAGAGGGGAAGTCCGAACGGGCTCTCGGGGGCGGCGAGCGGCGTGACCCCGTCCATGTCCGGCATCGTAGTCACCGTCGCGACACGCCCGACGAAGCATCCGGACCGATGTGTGACATCGGCCCTGCGGACTTGTGACACGGCCGATGAGGCATCCGGGCCCGAGGTTTGCAACGATGGGCCGATGCAGGGTCTCGAGACTCCCGCGGGTTACACCGTCACCCGGCGGCTCGGCTCCGACGCGTCGGCCATGTTCCTCGCGCGAGAGGACGCGACCGGTGCGTCCGTCACCCTGCGTTTCGTCGGCCAGCCCGACCGCCAGGTGCGCGACCGCCTCCGGCTCTCCGCGGCGGCATTGCGCTCCGTCAATCACCCGCACGTCATCGAGTTCCTCGATATCGTCGACGGTCCCGGCGGCGTGGTCGTCGTGCTGGGCGCGGCCGAGGGCGGAAGCCTGGCCGGCATCATCGGCGCACGCGGCGTGCTGCCGGCCGGCGAGGTCGTGACGGCCTGCGCCCCGGTCGCCGAAGGGCTCACCGAGGTGCACCGCCGCGGGCTCGTCCACGGCGACCTCACGCTCGACGACATCGTCTTCAGCCTCGACGGCCGGCCCATGGTCGCCGGCATCGGGCTGGTCCAGGCCGGCATCCCGCTGCGGGTCGGCCAGCGCGCGCGGCCGGTGCCGCCCGAGGTCCAGGCCGGCTCGCCGCCCGGCCCGCCGGCCGATGTGTACGGGCTGGTCACGGCCGCCGTCGTCGCCCTGACGGGGTATCTGCCGTCCGCGCGGCTCTCGCTGCCCGCCGTCCCGCCGGCCACCCAGGCGCTGCTGGCCAGCGCGCTCGACCCCGTGCCCAACCGGCGTCCGCCCGCCAGCAGCATCGGCAACGTCTTCTTCGCCGTCGCCGACCCCGCACCGGTCGAGCTCGTCCTCGAAGAGGGCCACGCGACGACGGGCACCATGCGGCCGGTCCTCGACGCCCCCGCCATGGGCGCCGACGACGACGTGGCCGCCTTCATGCGCCGCTCCACCGCCACCGGCCGCCGCGCCCGCCGCCGGGCCGAGTCCGGCGACCAGCGCGACGTCCCCGAGGTCGGCACGCCGGGCGCCATCGGCGGCCTGGTGGGGCCGGCGGGCGCGGCTGGCGCTGCCGGTGCCGCTGGCGCCGCCGGCGCTTCTGCGGCTCCGGGCGTGGGTGCGCCGCCCGTGCCGGGTGGCGCCGGGGCGAGCCCGACGGCGCCCACCGGGCCGATCCGCACGCCGCGCCGTGGCCGCCGTGGGCGGGGTGAGGCGACCCCGGCCGGCCCGGGCGGCGCGGGGCCGGGTGGCGCCGGGCCGGGTGGCGCTGGGCCGGGCGGTCCTGGCGGGCGTGGTCCCGGCGGCATCGACGACGGCGCCAACGTGCCGGTGCCCGACGGCGTGCTGCCGGGCGAGCGCCGCCGCGGCCGCAGCGCCGGCGAAGCTCTCGCCGCCGCGCCGGCCGCGAAGCAGTCGCGCCGCGGCCGTCCGCCCGCACCCGAGGACCCTGACGGCGGCACGAAGCGCAAGGACCGCCTCTGGATCGTCAGCGCGCTGGTGGCATTGCTGCTGGTGGCGGGCGTGGCGATCGTCGGCTGGCGCATCTTCGGCGACGACACCCCGACGGCCGGCCCCGGCACCGGCTCCAGCCCCAGCGACACCGAGGCGTCGACCGACCTCTGCGGTGGGCCGCAGCCCGCGCCCACCGCGCCGCCGCCCGCCGTCACCGACTGGACGCAAGAGGTCCAGCGGCTGTACTCGCTGCGCGCGCAGGCGTTCGAGGAGAGCAACCCCGAGCTGCTCTGCGAGGTGCACGCCCCGACCAACTCCATCCTCGCCGACGACGCCGAGCTCCTCGAGGAGTACGCCGACGCCGGGGTCCACACCGAGGGCCTCACCTTCGAGGTGGTCAACGCCGAACTGGTCTCGCAAGAGGGCGGCCGGGCGACGGTCACCATCACCCAGCGCATCCCCGACTACACGCTGGTCAACGAGGACGGCGAGGTCGAGCAGGAGATCGCCGGCACCGAGGACCAGACCTGGGACGCCGACCTCGTCGCCGTCGCCAACCCCGACGGCACCACGTCCTGGCGGTTCGGCTAGTGCGCCGGAGTCGTGTGCCGAGCCGGTGGGTCAGCCCTTTGCTGTCTCGATCGACGAGGGTGCGCCTCGAGTCCGCGCCCTCGGCTCAACAGCACCAGGGGGCCCGCCATACGGCAGGAGCGCGCGCGATCATCGGCGATCGACCACGCCAGGACGGGGTCGATCGCCGATGATCACGGAGATCCACAGGTAGCGGCCAGCGGAACCAGCAGGTGGCTGGCAAGCGCGGCAGATCCCGGCGAGCCGGCGTCACAGAGCGGCGCGGATGATCTCGCGCACGTCCTCGTGGTCGAACGTGAACCCCGCCTCGGTCAATCTCGTGGGCAGGATCCGCAGGCTGCCCAGCAGTTCCGACGACGCCTCGCCGAGGGCGATCTGCAGGCCGATCCCCGGCACCGGCAGCAGCCGGGGCCGGTGCAGCTCGTGGGCCAGGACCCGGCTGAACTCGCCGTTGGACACCGGCGCCGGGCAGCAGACGTTGTACGGGCCCACGCACCCGTGCTGCTCGATCATGAACCGCAGCGCCCGGACCACGTCGTGCAGCGACACGGGGCTCCAGAACTGCTCCCCGTTGCCGAAGTGACCGCCCAGGCCCAGCCGGAACAGCGGCAGCAGCGGCTTCAGCGCCCCGCCGCCGGGCCCGATCACCAGGCCGAACCGAGGGTGGCAGACGGCGATGTCGGCGGCCCGGGCGGGGGCGGCGGCGTGCTCCCAGTCCTGGCACAGCCGCGCGAGGAAGCCGTCGCCGGCCTCGGACTCCTCGTCCAGCACCTCGCGGCCGCGGTCGGGGCCGTAGAAGCCCATGGCCGAGGCCGACACGAAGACCCGGGGCCGGGTCGAGAGCCCGGTCAGGGCCGACGCGAGCACCGTCGTCGAGCGGATGCGGCTGTGGTGGAGCTGCTTCTTGAACCGTCGCGTCCACCGCCGCGAGCCGACGTTGATGCCGCCCAGGTGCACGACGGCCTCGACGCCGGCCATACGGGCCAGCGGGACCACGCCCTGCTCGGGGTCCCACTGTGCCTCGTCCGGGGCGGCCGGACGGTGCCGGACCAGCCGCAGCACGTCGTGGCCGGCGGACTCCAGGCCCGCGACGAGCGCCGTGCCGATGAACCCGCTGGAACCCGCGACCGCGACCCGCACGCGCTTACACGCCCAGGTCGGCCTCGAACGCCCCGCCCTCGAGCCGCTTCTTCACCGTGCCGAGGAACCGGGCGGCGTCGGCGCCGTCGATGAGCCGGTGGTCGTAGCTCAGCGCGAAGTACACCATGTGCCGCACGGCGATGGTCTCGCCCAGGTTGGGGTCGTCGATGACCATCGGACGCTTGACGACGGCGCCGGTGCCGAGGATGGCGACCTGCGGCTGGAAGAAGATCGGCGTGTCGAACAGCGCGCCGCGGCTGCCGGTGTTGGTCAGCGTGAACGTGCCGCCGGTGATCTCGTCGGGCGTCAGCTTGCCGGTGCGCGCCTTCTCGGCGACCTCGGCGATCTTGCGGGCCAGCCCGGCGATGTTGAGGTCGCCGGCGTCCTTCACGACGGGGACCAGCAGGCCCTGCTCGGTGTCGACGGCGATGACGAGGTTCTCGCGGTCGTGGTAGGTGACCTCGCCCTTCTCGACGTCGATGGACGCGTTGATCTTCGGGTGCGCCTTGAGCGCCTCGACCGCGGCCTTCGCGAAGAACGGCAGGAACGACAGCTTGACGCCCTCGCGCTGGGCAAAGTCGCCCTTCAGGCGGTCGCGCAGCCGGGCCAGCGTGGTGATGTCGATCTCGATGACGGTGGTGAGCTGCGCGGTCTCTTGCAGCGACTCGTGCACGCGCTTGGCGATGACCTTGCGCATGCGGGTCAGCTTCTCGGTGGTGCCACGCAGCGGCGACGGCTCGACCGACTCGGCCGCCGCGGCGGGCTGGGCCGCCGGTGCGGGGGCCGACGGCGCCGGCTGTGCGGCGGCCGCCTTGGCGGCCTCGGCCGCGGCGAGCACGTCCTGCTTGCGGACCCGCCCGCCGACGCCGGTGCCCTGGACGCTGCCGAGGTCGACGTTGTGCTCGGCGGCCAGCTTGCGCACCAGCGGCGTGACGTACGTGGCGCCGTTGCCCGACGGGGCCGCGGCGGGCGCCGATGGAGCCGGAGCGGACGGCGGCGCCTGCGTGGCGGTGGCCTGCGGACCCTGGGTCTGCGCGGCCTGCGGCACCGGCTGCTCGGCCGGGGCCGCCTGAGCCGGCGCGGCCTGCTGCGGCGCGGGCGCCGCCTGCTGGGCCGGAGCCTCGTCCTGCGCCGGCGCGGACTCCTGTGCCGGAGCCGCGGGAGCGGGCGCGGCCGACGCGCCGTTGCCGCCGGCGGTGCCGACGAGCGCGAGCACGGCGCCGACCTCGACGGTCTCGTCCTCGGCGACCTTGATCTCGAGCAGCGTGCCGGCGACCGGCGACGGGATCTCGGTGTCGACCTTGTCGGTGGAGATCTCGAGCAGTGGCTCGTCGACGGCGACCGTGTCGCCCGGCTGCTTGAGCCAGCGCGTGACCGTGCCCTCGGTGACGCTCTCGCCCAGCGCCGGCAGGGTGACCGGCGTGCTCTCGCCCGAGCCACCGGCGCCGTCGCCCGACGAGGCCGGCGCGGCCTCCGCGGCCGGTGCCTCCGCGGCCGGAGCGGCCTCCTCGGACGGTGCCTCCGCAGCCGGTGCCTCCACCTGGGCCGGAGCGTCCTCGGCCGGAGGGGCCTCCTCGGCGGACGGAGCCTCCTGCGTCGGAGCGGCCTCGGCCTGGGCCGGCTCCTGGCCGCCGCTGCCGCCGTCGCCGCTGGTCTCGCCCTCCTCGCCGATGACCGCCAGCTCGGCGCCGACCTCGACGGTCTCGTCCTCGGCAACCTTGATCTCGAGCAGCGTGCCGGCGACCGGCGACGGGATCTCGGTGTCGACCTTGTCGGTGGAGATCTCGAGCAGTGGCTCGTCGACGGCGACCGTGTCGCCCGGCTGCTTGAGCCAGCGCGTGACCGTGCCCTCGGTGACGCTCTCGCCGAGTGCGGGCAAGGTGACGGAGGTTGCCATCGTCTGTCCTCTCGAGTCCTACATACCGTCTTCGCTACAAGGCCGAGGCAAGCTTATGCCCCGGCAGGTCAGCCGTGGACGTGCAACGGCTTGCCGGCGAGCGCCAGGTGCGCCTCGCCCAGGGCTTCGCTCTGGGTGGGGTGCGGGTGGATGAGCTGGGCGACCTCGTGCGGCATGGCCTCCCAGTTGTAGATGAGCTGGGCCTCGGCGATGAGCTCGCCGACCCGCGCGCCCACGAGGTGGATGCCGATGACCGGGCCGTCCTTCTCGCGCACGACCTTCGCGAAGCCCTGCGTCTTGAGGATCTGGCTCTTGCCGTTGCCGGCGAGGTTGTACTCGAGCGCCTCGACCTTGTCGTCGCCCAGCCGCTCCTTGGCCTGCGCCTCGGTGAGCCCTACCGAGGCGACCTCGGGGTCGCAGTAGGTGACCTTGGGGATGCCGAGGTCGTCGACCGGAACCGGGTTCAGGCCGGCGATGTGCTCGGCCACGAAGATGCCGTGGGCGAAGCCGCGGTGCGCCAGCTGCAGGCCGGGGACGATGTCGCCGACGGCGTAGACGTTCGGCACTGACGTGCGCAGCCGCTCGTCGGTGACGACGAAGCCGCGGTCGAGCGTGACGCCGTTCTCCTCGTAGCCGAGGTTCTCGGTGACCGGGCCGCGGCCGACGGCGACCAGCAGCACCTCGGCGTCGATGGTCTCGCCGTTCTCGAGCGACACGGTGACGCCGTCGTCGCGCTTCTCGACGCCGGCGAACCGGACGCCGGTCTTGAAGCCGATGCCGCGCTTGCGGAACGTGCGCTCGACCACCTTCGAGGCGGCCTCGTCCTCGGCCGGGACCAGCCGGGGGAGCGCCTCGACGATGGTGACCTCGGCGCCGAACGAGCGCCAGACGCTGGCGAACTCGACGCCGATGACGCCGCCGCCGAGCACGACCACCGACGACGGCACGCGGTCGAGCGTGAGCGCCTCGTAGCTGCTGAGGACGTGGGTGCCGTCGATCTCGAGGCCGGGCAGCGTGCGGTTGCGCGACCCCGTGGCGAGGACGACGTTGCGGCCCTCGTAGCGGGTGCCGGCGACCTCGACGGCGTTGGGCGCGACGAGCGTGCCCTCGCCCTCGACGAACGTCACCTTGTTGGCCTTGACCAGGCCCTGCAGGCCCTTGTAGAGCCGTGCGACGATGCCGTCCTTGTAGGAGTTGACGCCCGGCATGTCGATGCCCTCGAACGAGGTCTTGACGCCGAACTGCTCGCTCTCGCGGGACTGGTCGGCCACCTCGGCGGCGTGCAGCAGCGCCTTGGTGGGGATGCAGCCGTAGTGCAGGCAGGTGCCGCCGACCTTGTCCTTCTCGATCAGGGCGACGCTCAGTCCCAGCTCGCTGGCGCGGAACGCCGCGGCGTAGCCGCCGCTTCCGCCGCCGAGGATGAGGACGTCGAATGCGGCGGTGTCGGCCACGGTGGTGCTCCTCGATGTCGTCGGTGTCGTCGAGACGTCTGTCGCGGGTGGCTCCGGCCGGGATCGGCCCGCCGAAGCTCCTTCCACGTCAACAGCATCCTTCCATCCGCTGTTCCGACACCATTCACCGGACCGGGACGTTGCACTGTGGCGAGGTACTGTCGCGATACGGTCCTGGTTTCCACCAGGCGAACGAGACTCGGAGGTCGACACGATGGGGTTGTTCCGGCGACGGCGGAAGAGCGCCGAGGGCAGCTTGGATCGCGCTGCCGACTCCGCCGACGTCAAGCACCTCGAGGAGTTCGCCCGGACCCGCCGGGGCGTCGAGGCGTTCGTCGAGCCGCCCACCACCATGACGGCGACCACCGTCGTCTTCGTCGCCCACGACGGCGAGTGGACCCGCCGCCGGGTCCGCGACGCCGCCGCCGCGCACGGGCTGGCCCGCAAGCTGGGCATCCCCGCGTACGACGCGCAGGTCGTGGGCTACCCGCAGCGCATGCGCGACTGGAACCGCAAGAACGGCGGCCGCGGCGTCTGAGCGCCGGCGACCGCCGTCCTCCGCCGTCCCCCTGCTGCATCCATTGTCGGCAGCGCGAGAGGCCGCCTCAAGCGGACCGACGGCGCTTCGCACGAGAGAGGGACCGCTTGACCCGACCTCTCGCGCCACCGCTACAGCAGCCATCAGGGGGACGCCCGAAAGAATGCGCGTGGCCCCTAGATCCGCTGTGCGTTGGGCCGGTCTGGCCGCTGACGGCTGCGATGGGGCGTGGCGACCAGTCCCGCCGGATGACGTCTCGCCGGCCGCGCACTGATACCCGGGAATCCGCCGGATACTCGCGAAACCGGTGCTTGGCGACCCCATTGCGGCGCTAAGCGCCGGTCTCGCGAGTATCCGCCGGTTTCGCGGAGCGACGTCAGCTGACGCCGTCGGCCAGATCCTCGACAAGGCGCACCAGGGTGCGCACGCCGGCGCCGGTGCCGCCCTTGGGCGTGTAGCCGAACGCCTTGTCGCTGAACGCCGGCCCGGCGATGTCGAGGTGCGCCCAGCCGATGCCGTCGGCGACGAACTCCTGCAGGAACAGCCCGCCCTGCAGCGCGCCGCCCCAGCGGTCGCCGATGTTGGCGATGTCGGCGATGGGGGAGTCGAGCTTCTCGCGCATGTCGGCCGGCAGCGGCAGCGGCCACATGGCCTCGCCGGCCCGGCCCGCGGCGTCATGGATGCCGGCGCTCAGTTCGTCGTCGTTGGCCATGATGCCCGAGACCCGCTTGCCCAGCGCGACGACGGCGGCGCCGGTCAGCGTGGCGACGTCGATGATGACGTCGGGCTCGTCCTCGGCGGCGCGCACGATGCCGTCGGCCAGCACCAGGCGGCCCTCGGCGTCGGTGTTGAGCACCTCGACGGTCTTGCCGCCATAGATCGTGATGACGTCGGACGGGCGCTGCGCGCTGCCCGACGGCATGTTCTCGGCCATGGCGGCGTACGCGGTGACGGCGACCTTGGTGCCGAGCGCGGCGATGGCGTGGACGGCGGCGATGACGGCCGCGGCGCCGCTCATGTCGCTCTTCATCTCCGGCATGCTGTCGGCCGGCTTGAGCGAGAGGCCGCCGGAGTCGAACGTGATGCCCTTGCCGACGAGTGCGACGTGCTTCCTCGCCCGCGACGGCCTGTAGGCGACGCGGACGAGCCGCGGCGGGTGCACGGAGCCCTGCCCGACGCCGATGAGGCCGCCGTAGCCGCCCTTGGCCAGCGCCTTCTCGTCGAGCACCTCGACGTCGAGCTTGGCGCTCTTGGCCAGCTTGGTGGCGGCGTCGGCGAACGTGGCCGGCGTGAGGTCGCGCGGCGGGAGGTTGACCCAGTCGCGGGCGCGGTTGACGGCGACCGAGACGGCCTCGGCGCGCGCGACCGCCTCTTTGACGCCCTTGGACTTGACGCCCGGGCCGATCAGCGTGACGGACGCCAGCGGGGCCTTCGGGTCGGCGCTCTTGTACCGGTCGAACGAGTAGCCGCCGAGCAGCAGCCCCTCGACGACCGCGGCGGCGTCGTGCTCGTCGAGGACGGGCAGTGCGACGGCGGCGGACGCCTTGCCGGCCAGCGCGCGGGCGGCGGCACCGGCGGCGCGGCGCAGCGACTCGTGGCGGGCGGGCGTGCCGGGCTCGGCCAGCGGCCCGGTTCCGACGGCGACCAGCAGGCCGGCCTTCGCGGCGCCCATGGCCGGCAGCTTCGTGACCTCGTCGGCCTTGCCCGTGGCACCGAGCTGCCCCAGCAGCTGTGCCAGCGAGCCCTTGAGGGCCTTGTCGAGGGATTCGCTGCCCGGCAGCAGGGCGACGTCGGCGTCGCCCGGGGCCACACCCACGACGACGGCGTCGGCCTTGACGCCCGTCGGGGCGGCGGAGGACAGGGCAATGCTGGTCACGGTTCTCCTGACGGTCGCGCGTTTCAGACGATTCCGCCCGATGCTACCGCCGGGTCACCCTCGTTCCACCTCGCGCCCGTCGCGCGGAGCGAACACCGTCAGCGCCTCGGCATCGGAGTACACGGTGCGCGCGTACGCGTCGGCCCAGGCGGCCGCACCCGGGTACGAGCTGGCCGCCACGACGGCGTCGCCGAGCGCCTCGGGGTCGACGGCCGTCGTCCGCAGCGTCACGACGCCGTCGCGCAGCAGCGCCCAGTGCGGACCGGGCCGACCGTACGGCATGCCGACGCTGCCCGGGTTGACGACCAGCCGGCGGTCGACCAGCCGCTGGAACGGCATGTGGGTGTGCCCGCAGACGACGGTGCGCACGTCGGCCGGGACCATGGACAGCACGTCGGCCCAGCGCGTCAGCGAGCTGTCGACCAGAACCACCTCGTCGTCGTCGCGCGGTGTGCCGTGGCAGAACAGCACCGGCCCGAACCCGTCGGCCTCGAGGGTGACCGGATGGGGGAGCGCGTCGAGCAGCTCGACCTGGTCCGGCCGCAGCTGCCGCCCGGCCCAGTCCGACACGTCGATGCCCGACGCGCCGCCGCGCGCGACGGTGACCAGCTCGCGGTCGGCGTTGCCCCGCACCCAGACGACGCGGTCGCCCTCGTCGGCGAGCCGGTCGAGGGTCTCGACGGGCAGCGGCCCGGCCGCGATGTCGCCGGTCAGCACGATGCGCTCGGCCGCACGGACGTCCGGCTCGGCCAGCACCGCCTCGAGCGCGGGCAGCGATCCGTGGACGTCGGACAGGACGGCGACGGAGGCGGCCATGCCCCGAGGATAGGGGAGGCCGGCACCTGCTGGTCACCCCGTAGGGTGTCGCCCGTGAGCACCGACGACCTCGCCAAGACCTCCCTGTACGACCGCCACGTGGCGCTGGGCGCCAAGTTCGCCGGGTTCGGCGGCTGGTCCATGCCGCTGCAGTACTCCGGCGTCGTCGACGAGCACACCGCCGTGCGCGAGCGGGTCGGGCTGTTCGACGTCAGCCACCTCGGGAAGGCATCGGTCACCGGGCCGGGCGCACGGGCGTTCGTCGACTCGTGCCTGACCAACAGCCTGGAGAAGATCGGGCCGGGGCAGGCGCAGTACACGCTGTGCTGCGACGAGTCCGGGGGAGTGGTCGACGACCTCATCGTGTACCTGCGTGCCGACGACGACCTGCTGCTGGTGCCCAACGCCGCCAACAACGCCGAGGTGGTCCGGCGGCTCGCCGCGGCCGCGCCCGGCGGGGTCGAGGTGCGCGACCGGCACCGCGACTACGCCGTGCTCGCCGTGCAGGGCCCGGGCAGCGACGAGGTGCTGACGGCGCTCGGGCTGCCCACCGGCCACCCGTACATGTCGTTCACCGAGACCGCGCACGACGGCGTCCCTCTGGTGGTGTGCCGCACCGGCTACACCGGCGAGCGCGGCTACGAGCTGCTGGTGCCGTGGGACGACGCCGCGACGGTGTGGGACGCACTGCTGGCGGCCGGGGCCGGCCACGGCATCGTGCCGGCCGGACTGGGCGCCCGCGACACTCTGCGCACCGAGATGGGCTACCCGCTGCACGGCCAGGACCTCTCGCTGGACATCTCGCCGGTGCAGGCGCGGGCCGGCTGGGCGGTCGGCTGGTCCAAGCCGGCGTTCTGGGGCCGCGACGCGCTGCTGGCCGAGAAGGCGGCCGGCCCGGCGCGGCGGCTGCAGGGCATCAAGGCGCGCGGCCGCGGCATCCCGCGCCCGGGCATGACGGTGACCGCCGGCGGCGAGCCGGCCGGCACCGTCACGTCGGGGACATTCTCGCCGACGCTCAAGCAGGGCATCGGGCTGGCCCTGCTGCCGCCCGACATCGCCGAGGGCAGCGAGGTGCAGGTCGACGTGCGCGGCCGGGCCGAGACGTTCGAGGTCGTGCGGCCGCCGTTCGTGCGGCCCTCGACCAAGGGGAGCTGACCGGTCGCCGTGACGCGCGTGATCGTGCTCGACAGCGGCTGCAGCGCGGGCACCACGGCGCCGGCCCGGTCGCAGGCGGTCCTGCCCGAGCCTCGGCTGACCTTCGCCGTCGACTCCCTCATCGACGCGATGCCGGCGGCGCTTCAGGACGGCGACGGCGTCACCGGCATGGCCGCCGCCCCGGCCGATCTCGCGCACCGCGGCGTGACCTACGACCTCGAGGTCGACACCACCCACACCACGCCCGCGCAGTGCGCACGGACGGTGGCGGGGCGGCTCGGAGCCTAGTCCTCGGCGACCTCGAGCCGCCGCGGCGCGTGGCGCAGCGACGAGGACCAGGCGATCATCGCGGCGACGGCGAGCGACAGCTGGCTCAGCAGCAGCGCCTCGTCGGTCTCCATGACCCCGGCCAGCGCGCCGGCGACCAGGGCGCCCACCGGGTAGCCGAGCCCGAACGTGACCATGCGCCCCGCCGTCATGACCCGGCTCATCAGCGGCTCGGGGGTGACCTGCTGGCGCAGCGTGACCGAGACGGTCGCGATGAGGACGTAGGCGACGGACCAGGCGACGATGGCCAGTGCGCCGGCCACCCAGCTCTCGGCCATGGCCAGCGCGACGCCCGTGGCGGCGGCGAACGGCAGCGTGACCAGCGCCGCCCGCACGCCGCCGAAGCGGTGCATGAGCCGCGGCACGAGGACGCTGCCGATGACGCCCCCGACGCCCCAGGCGCCGAAGAGCATGCCCAGGCGCCAGTCGCCCTCCTGGACGCCCAGCGTGCGGTCGGCCCAGACGACGAGGATCGCCATCAGCGCACCGGCGCTGAAGGCGACCAGGATCCCGATGACGATCATCACGCGCACGATCGGGTGCCGCAGGATGAACCGCGTCCCGTCGGCGACGGCGGTCAGCCGCAGCGGGTTGACGCGGTCGCGGGCGCCGCTCAGGGGCCGGGTGATGCTGCGGATGAGCATGGCCGACGCCACGAACGTCAGCACGTCGACGGCGATGATCGAGGCGGGCGACACGACGACGATGAGGGCGCCGGCGGCCATGGGCACGACCGTCTCGGCCACCGTGCTGCCGCCGAACACCAGGGCGTTGGCCGCCGGCAACCGGTCGCGGCCGACCAGGCTGGGCAGCGCGCCCTGGTTGGCGGCGTCGAAGAACACGAAGATGGTCCGCACGCCGAACGCGGCGATGAGGACGTGAGCCGCGGTGAGCACGTCGAGCCAGTAGGCGACGGGCACGGTGGCGAGGGCGAGCGCGGCCAGGACGTCGGCGCCGACCATGACGCGGCGGCGGTCGACGTGGTCGGCGAGCGCCCCGGCCCAGAGGCCGAAGACCAGGTACGGGACGGCCTCGGCGACGATGACCAGCGAGGTCCAGGTGGCCGACCCGGTGATGCCGTAGATCAGCACCGGCATGGCGATGAACGTCACCGCCGAGCCCGTCAAGGAAACGATGCGCGCCGCCACGTACCGGAAGACGTCCGGATCACTGAGCAGACGCGTGCGCCGCGTAGGCGCTGAACTACTCACGTCGATGAACCCCCGCCCCCCGGCATTCGAACTTTACGCGGAAGGCAACAGCATGACGCGTGACTTGTCAAGGCGCGCTGGGGCGCGTCGCCGGGCGCCCACGAGGCGCCCGCCGAAGTGGCCCTGGCGCCGTTGCTCCGATGGAGGAACGAGGGCGCGTCGTTGCCGTCCCCTGCGCGGCAACGACGCACCCTTGTACCCGTCAAGACAGAGCGGGCCGCGGGTTATGACGCGGGCCGGCGGAGAATTCTTCGTGTGACGTGGGCAACAGCGGGCCGGGCGCCGTTGCGCGGGCGGCGGACCGTACTGTCGGGCGGAGTGAACGGCGTAGATCGGGAGGCGAAGATGAGCTGGACATGGCGGTTCCTGGCGCCGGACGGCGGTAACGCGTCGGGTGTCGACGACGGCGCGGGGCGCTCGGAGGCCGGCTTCCCGACGCAGTCCGACGCCGAGAGCTGGCTGGGAGAGCACTGGCGCGGGCTGGTCGAGGCCGGCGTCGACTCGGTGGTGCTGGTCGAGGACGGCCGGGACGTCTACGGCCCGATGAGCCTCAAGCCGCCGGACTGACGGCGGAGGCCGCCGGGCCGGCGGCCGCGGTGCGGCGGGCCGGTCCGGTGTAGACCGGCCCGCCGCGCGTGCGAGCCCTGTGACTGCCGTCAGTACTTGGGCGACCTCTTGGCGGTCTCGGCCGGGTCGCGCACGACGGCGTCGCCCAGCACGTCGTCGATCGCCGTCAGCAGATCCGCGTCGAGCGTGACCCCACTGGCCTTGACGTTCTCGGTGACCTGCTCCGGCCGCGAGGCGCCGACGATGGCGGCCGCGACGTTGCGGTTCTGCAGCACCCACGCCACCGCGAGCTGGGCGAGCGAGAGCCCGGCCTGCTCGGCGAGCGGCTGCAGCCGCTGCACGCGGCCGAGGACGTCGTCGGTGAGCCAGCGCCGGGTGATGTCGGAGCCGCCTGACGTCAGCGCGCCGCGGGAGCCCTCGGGCGCCCCCTGGCCCGGCTGGTACTTGCCGGTGAGCACGCCCTGGGCGATGGGCGAGAAGACGATCTGCGAGACCCCCACCTCTTCCGAGGCCGGCACGACGTCGGACTCGATGACTCGCCAGAGCATGGAGTACTCGGGCTGGTTGGAGACGAACGGGATGCGCAGCTCGCGCGCGAGGGCGTGGCCCTGGCGGATCTGCTCGCCGGTCCACTCCGAGACGCCGATGTAGAGGGCCTTGCCGGAGCGGACGAGGTCGGCGAACGCCTCCATCGTCTCCTCGAGCGGGGTGCTCGCGTCGTAGCGGTGCGCCTGGTAGAGGTCGACGTAGTCGACGCCGAGGCGGCGCAGGGAGCTGTCGATCGACTCGTGGATGTGCTTGCGCGACAGGCCGCGGTCGTTGGCGCCGTCATGGCCGACGGGCCAGAACACCTTCGTGAAGATCTCGAGCGACTCACGCCGGATGCCGGCCAGCGCCCGGCCGAGGACCTCCTCGGCGCGGCCGCCCGCGTAGACGTCGGCGGTGTCGAACGTGGTGATGCCGGCGTCGAGCGCCGCGCGGACGCAGGCGACGGCGGTGTCGTCCTGCACCTGGGAGCCGTGCGTGATCCAGTTGCCGTACGCGATCTCACTGATCTTGAGGCCGGACCGGCCGAGGCTGCGAAAGTCCATGCACGAGAATCTATCGGTCCGGCCGCGGCGGCTCGCGAGGAGGGGCCCCAGACGTCAGATGTCGGACCATCGCCTCGATGCCGGGTGAGACAACGGCCGAGAACGAACCGAGGACTCAGGGGACCTTGGGTCCCATCGCCGAACGGTGGTGCATCACCCTTCGGGGAGGACCAGGTCCTTGGTGAAGAACCGGCTGAACTCGGCGTCGCTGTAGTAGCCGTAGGGCTCAGTGGGGACGTACCCGCTGGACTGGTACAGCGCCATGGCCTCGGGCTGCTTGAGGCCGGTCTCGAGGACGACCCGGCGGTATCCGGCCTTGACGGCCTGCGCCTCGAGCTCGGCCAGCAGCCGGCGGGCGTGGCCGCCGCCACGGTGCTCGTGCGCCACGTACATGCGCTTGATCTCGGCGACGCCGTCGTCGTGGCGGCGGAAACCGCCGGTGGCCACCGGCTCGTTGCCGACGAACCCGACGAGGAACTGGCCCTCGGGCGGGGTGAAGTCCTCGGGCGCGATGGGCCCGACGTCGGGGTCGCCGTAGCGCTCCGCGTACTCGAGCTGCAGCTCGCTCTCGAGCGCCCGCACGACGGGGTCGGCGTAGCGCAGCGCGCGGATGAACAGGCCGGTGTCGTCGCGGTCGGCCGTGGGCGCCGTGCTCACACGAGCGTCCCGGGCTTGACCTGAGGCTTGGGGAGGCGGAGCCGGCGCAGCTGGGTGGCGCGGGTGATGGCGTACAGCACGTGTCCCTTCCCGGGGTCGTCGGGGAAGCGCTTGCGCACCTCACGCTTCACCCGGACCCCGAGCATCGTCAAGTCGAGGATGAGCAGGATCATCGCGGCGAGCCAGACGATGGTGGACACGACCTGGACGGCGGCGATGCCGATGAGGCTGGTGAGCAGGATGATCAGGATGATCGGCAGGAAGAACTCCGCCACCGTGCGCCGGGAGTCGACGTAGTTGCGGATGAACATCCGCACCTCGCCCTGGTCGCGCGCGGGGAGGTGGCGTCCGTCGCCGGTGTTCAGCGCCTCGCGGGTCTTGACGCGTTCGGCGCGCATGCGCTCGCGCTCGCGCCGCATGGCCTCGCGGCGGTTCAGCGCGGGCCGGACCCGCTGCTTGCGGGCCTTCTGTGCCTCGGAGCGCTTGGGCGTGGGACGGCCCTTGCCACCGGCGCGGCCGGGGGCGTCCGCGACCTCGGCGGCGGGGACGTCAGCGGTCTCGGGAGAAGTTCGGCGACGGAACACGTTGACAAGGGTAGGACAGTATTCCCACCGGCCCTGCCACGCCGAGCCACCTACGCCGTAGGGTTGGATGGAAACACTGTGCTTGGCAGTGCCACCAGCTCGAGAAAGGGATACCTGGCCTCATGGGGATCCTCCAGCGAATGTCCATGATCTTCCGGGCGAAGGCCGAGAAGGCGCTCGACCGCGCCGAGGACCCCCGGGAGACGCTCGACTACTCCTACAAGAAGCAGCTCGAACTGCTTCAGAAGGTGCGCCGGGGCGTGGCCGACGTCGCCACCAGCCGCAAGCGCATCGAGGTCCAGATGACCCAGCTGCAGTCGCAGTCGGGCAAGCTGCAGGAGCAGGCGCAGAAGGCGCTGTCCCTGGGCCGCGAGGATCTCGCCCGCGAGGCCCTCACCCGCCGGTCCGGGCTGCAGAACCAGATCACCGACCTGCAGACTCAGCACCAGTCGCTGCAGGGCGAGGAGGAGAAGCTCACCCTCGCCGCCCAGCGGCTGCAGGCCAAGGTCGAGTCCTTCCGCACGAAGAAGGAGACGATCAAGGCCAGCTACACCGCCGCCGAGGCCCAGACGCGCATCGGCGAGGCGTTCAGCGGCATCTCCGAAGAGATGAGCGACGTCGGCCTGGCCGTCCAGCGCGCCGAGGACAAGACGGCGAACATGCAGGCGCGGGCGGGTGCCATCGACGAGCTGCTGGCGTCGGGCGCTCTCGACGACCCCACCGGCACGTCCAAGGACGACATCACGCTCGAGCTCGACCGCCTCGCGTCCACCAGCGACGTCGAGCTGGAGCTGTCGCGGATGAAGCAGGAGATCACCGGTGGCGCCGAGCCGCCGAAGCAGCTCGAGGGCAACGGTGCGGCCCCGGCCGCCGAGTCGGCCGAGCCGCAGCGGCAGCGCGAGGAGGGCCAGCTGTGATCATCCGCATCATGGGTGAGGGGCAGTTCGAGGTCGACGACACCCACCTGACCGAGCTCAACCGTCTCGACGACGTGCTGGGCGAGGCCATCGAGGGCGGCGACGACGACACCTTCCGCGCCGCACTGGGCGCCCTGCTCGCCGAGGTCCGACGGGCCGGCTCGCCGGTCGCCGACGACGCGCTGGTCGACAGCGACCTCGTCCTCCCCTACGACGAGGCGCACATCGACGAGGTGCGCGAGCTGCTCACCGACGAGGGCCTCGTCCCGTCGGAGCCGCCGGTCACGTGACCCGTGCTGCTGTCCTGCGTCGCCGGGCGGGTCACGTGGCGGCTCTCCCGGCGGCGACGGGAACGGCGGCCGCGGGCGGCGCGTTCCACCAGTAGGAGCGGTGTCACTCGCCGCAGGTAGGAAGGGAACAGCGTTGGCTCGCTCGAGGTTCGCCCCGGACCGGGGTCTCTCGTTCCGGATGGGCCTGACGATGATCGTCTTGGCCCTGCTCTACGTCGTGTTGATCGGCGCCATCTCGTACGGCACGGGCGCCGTCTGGCTCGGCGTGCTCATCGGCCTGGGTGTCCTGTGGGGCCAGTGGTACTTCTCCGACAAGCTCGCGCTGAGCGGTATGGGCGCCCGCGAGGTGTCGCCAGCCGAGGCGCCCGAGCTGCACGCCATGATCGACCGGTTGTGCGCTCTGGCCGACATGCCGAAGCCGCGGGTCGCCATCGCCGACACCGACATCCCCAACGCGTTCGCGGCCGGCCGCAGCCCCGACCGCGCCGTCGTCGCCGTCACCACCGGCGTCCTGCGCCGGCTCGACGAGCGCGAGCTCGAGGCCGTCCTCTCGCACGAGCTCTCGCACGTCGCACACCGCGACGTGCTGGTCATGACGGTGGCCTCGGTGGTGGGCGTGCTGGCCGGGTTCCTGACCAAGATGCTGCTCTGGTCCGGCCTGGGCAACAACCGCGGCGGCAACAACAACGCCGCCATCATGGTGCTCATCGTCACGGTCGTGGCGGCCGTGGTCTACGGCGTCAGCTTCGTGCTGACCCGGCTGCTCTCGCGCTATCGCGAGCTGGCCGCCGACCGCGCCGGCGCCATCCTCACCGGTCAGCCGTCGGCCCTGGCCAGCGCGCTGACGAAGATCTCCGGCGACATGGGCCGCATCCCGAAGAAAGATCTGCGCGCCGCCGAGCCGTACAACGCGTTCTTCTTCGTCCCGGCCCTCACCGGCAAGGTCGACATCGCGTCCCTCTTCGCCTCGCACCCGCCGCTGGAGAAGCGGCTCGAGCAGCTCAGCCGCATCTCCGTCGAGCTGGGCCGGGAGTGAATCCGTGGGTCTCCTCGACGCCCTCTTCGGTCGGTCCAAGCAGGTCCAGCCCAACCTCGACGCCCTGTTCGCGCTGCCCACGGCGGCGCTGACCCTGGAGGCGTCGGCCCAGATGCATCCCAGCGGGGTCGGCGCGGTGTGCTTCCGCCAGGCCGAGGGCGGCCCGTTCGCCCGGCTCAAGGCCGACGTCACCACGCTGCTCGGCGGCTCCGAGCCCGAAGAGGTGC
Source organism: Jiangella ureilytica (assembly GCF_004348545.1). GTDB lineage: Bacteria > Actinomycetota > Actinomycetes > Jiangellales > Jiangellaceae > Jiangella > Jiangella ureilytica. The sequence goes on from NZ_SMKL01000024.1 coordinate 43,841, forward strand.
ACGACGCCTACGGCTACACCTGGCTGGTCGTGAAGCGGCAGCCGGAGCAGATGTCCGAGCTGTGCACCGACCTCCACGCGGTGAACTCCACGCTCGAAGAGGCCGGCTTCGGGCCGTCGCTGCTGTGCACGACCATCGGGCTGCGCTCCGAGGACGGCCGCGGGCTGGCGCTGGTCTACCTCTACAAGCGCGGCACGTTCTACCCGTTCGCGCCCCTGGACGCGCAGCGGCAGGACCGCGACAACGCGCTGGAGCTGCAGGTGCGCGCCCTGGTCGGTGGCGACCTCCCCATCGAGCCCGACGTCACCCGCTGGTTCCCCGTCTGGGGCGCCCCCGGCGTCTGACCCGAGGTGCCGCCGCTGCCGGAAGCTCCCCTCGCCCCGGGACGGACGAGGGGCGCTCGCGCGTGGACGCGAGGGGTCAGTCCTTGACGGCGCCGCTGCCGGGCAGTGCGAGCATGCGGTCGAGGGCGACCCCGGCCCAACGGGCGGTGTCGTCGTCGACCTCGATGCGGTTGACCACGCGGCCCTCGACCAGGCTCTCCAGCGTCCAGACCAGGTGCGGGAGGTCGATGCGGTTCATCGTCGCGCAGAAGCACACCGTCTTGTCGAGGAAGACGACCGTCTTGTCGGGGTGCTCGGCGGCCAGCCGCTTGACCAGGTTGAGCTCGGTGCCGACGGCCCAGGCCGAGCCGGCCGGCGCCTCGGCGATGGCCTTGATGATGTACTCGGTCGACCCGACGTAGTCGGCGCCGACGACGACCTCGTGCTGGCACTCGGGGTGGACCAGCACGTTGACGCCGGGGATGCGGGCCCGGACGTCGGCCACGGACTCGGCGCTGAACCGGCCGTGCACCGAGCAGTGGCCCTTCCACAGCAGCATGGTGGCCGCGCGCAGCTCCTCGTCGGTGACGCCGAAGCCCGGCTTGTGCGGGTCGATGACCACGCAGTCGTCGAGCGACAGGCCCAGCTGCAGAACGGCGGTGTTGCGGCCCAGGTGCTGGTCGGGCAGGAACAGCACCTTCTCGCCCTTCTCGAACGCCCACTCGAGAGCCTGCCTGGCGTTGCTCGACGTGCAGACGGCGCCGCCGTTGCGCCCGCAGAACGACTTGATGTCGGCCGACGAGTTCATGTAGGTGATCGGCACGGTGCTCGACGCGACGCCGGCCTCTTCGAGCCGCGCCCACGCGTCCTCGACCTGCAGGATGCGGGCCATGTCGGCCATGGAGCAGCCGGCGGCGAGGTCGGGCAGGATCACCTGCTGGTGGTCGCCGGTGAGGATGTCGGCCGACTCGGCCATGAAGTGCACGCCGCAGAAGACGATGAACTCCGCGTCGGGGCGGGCGGCGGCGTCGCGGGCCAGCTTGAAGGAGTCGCCGGTGACGTCGGCGAACTGGATGACCTCGTCGCGCTGGTAGTGGTGCCCCAGGACGAACACGCGGTCGCCCAGGGCCTCGCGGGCCCTGCGGGCGCGCTCGACCAGGTCGGGGTCGCTGGCGGCGGGCAGGTCACCGGGACACTCCACGCCACGCTCGCTGGTGGGGTCGGCGTTCCGGCCCAGCAGGAGCAACGGGACGGGTGTCGACGGGGTCTGGGTCACGGTCACGGCTCGTCAGCCCTCTCTCCGGCAGTCGGCGCCAACCTGGGTGTGGGCGTGCGACCGCGTCGCCTCGGCGCTGGTGACAACACACGCCGTCCTCACAATCGTCCCACGCCGTCAACCGAATCCGGTGGACGGGACGTACGGCGCGGGCGGGCGCATGTGGCGTAACGCCAGGTAGGAGTCCTGGTCGATGCGCAGACCAGCGGCGAGGCCGACGTCGATGGCCCACTCCTGGTCCGATGTGAGATTGCGCACGTCGACGGCCGACCCGGGCGCCGAACGCGCCAGCGCGGCCCAGAGCAGCCGCTGCGCCACGGCCCGGTTGGTCGCGGCCAGCCGGGTGACGCCCCACGGCGCGACGCAGGCGTAGCCGGTGCCGGTCAGCAGGTCGCAGACCAGCAGCGTGCTGTAGCCGAGGACGTGCGCGTTGTCGGGCCGGTGCGTGGCGCCGCGGACCCGGCGGTCCACGGAGTCGACCAGGTCGAAGTCGGCCGCGGTGCCGAGGCGGACACCGTCGACGGCGGGCAGGGCGGACCGGTCGACCACGCCGGTGAGCCGCATGGTCGGGTACAGCGTGAACCCGGCCCGGCGGTAGCGCCGCAGCGCCTGGTGGTCGGGCAGCGACGTCAGCATGCCGCGCAGGCAGCCGGCGCCGTAGCCGACGGCGGCCTGGAGCAGCGCGGTGCCGATGCCCCGGCCCTGGTGGCCGGGGTGGACGGCGTAGGAGGACAGGATCCACAGCAGGTCCCGGCGCAGCGAGATCGCGACGCCGGCGACGGGACCGGCGCCGCCGGCCTCGTCGGCGACCCAGCAGCCACCCGGGTCGGTGCCGAGCAGGTGCGCGGCCTGCTCGCGCCAGCGGCGGCGGTGGTCGCCGGTGCGGTCGGCGGGGTAGGCGAGTGCCGTCAGCCGCTCCACCGCGTCGACGTCCTCGGGTCGCATCGGCCGGATCCGCATGCCTCCACCGTCCCAGAGATCACAGGTCGATCAGCAGCCAGGTGGCACAGGCGACCCCCACGCCGAGCACGGCCAGCCGCAGCCCGCGGTCGGACAGCCGCTGCGCGATCCGGGCGCCGATGATGCCGCCGGCCAGGCTGAACGCCGCCAGCACCACCGCCACCGACCAGTCGACCGGCCCGAACACCGCGAACACCGCCACGGACAGCGCGCTGATCAGGAACGACAGGAACACCTTGAGCGCGTTGGCCTGCTGCAGCTTCGACGGGTGGACGAGCGCCAGCACGGCGAACAGCAGGATGCCCAGGCCCGCGCCGAAGTAGGCGCCGTACGCCCCCGCGGCGAACACCCCGCCCTCCGCGACGCCCGGCCGGCCGTCGCGCTCCGGCGAGGCCGCGGCGCCGCGGGCCGCCAGCGCCCGCGACAACCGCGGCTGCACGACGATCAGCACACAGCTGCCGACCAGCAGGAACGGCACCACCGTCTCGAAGACGCCCGGCGGCGGGAGCAGCAGCAGGACGCAGCCCAGCCCGGCGCCGACCAGCGACACCGCGCCCGACACGGCCAGCCGGCGCCGCGACACCCCGCGCAGCTGGGCCCGGTAGGTGAACGCGCTCGACGCGTATCCCGGCAGCAGCCCGGCGGCCTTGGTGACGTTGGCGGTCAGCGGCGGCAGCCCCATCCAGACCAGGACCGGGAAGGCCAGCATCGCCCCGCCGCCGGCGACCGCGTTGACGATGCCGGCGAGCAACCCGGCGGCCGCGACGACGACCAGCTCGACGCCGTTCACCCGGCGCTCACTCGGCGGGTCCGTAGGTCTCGTCGAGCAGGCGGCGGGTGTGGTCGACGTGCTCGGCCATGAGCGCGGCGGCGCGGTCCGGGTCGGATGCGGCCATGGCCTCGTAGACGTCCTGGTGCTGCCGCCACGACGCCGGCGCGCGGTCGAGGATGATCGACGCGAGGTACCAGTCGATGCGCACCTGCAGGCCGGCCAGTGTCTCGGCCAGCACCTGGCTGCCGGCGGTGTCGGTGACCAGCTGGTGGAACAGCCGGTTGAGGCCGACGAGCTCGCGCTTGTCGTCGCGATCGAGGGCGGCGAAGCCGTCGGCGCAGATGCCGGCCATGGCCCGCAGCGTCTCGGCGTCCATCCGCTGCGCGGCGAGCCGGGCGCTCTCGGCCTCGAGCAGCGTGCGCAGGTGGAACACCTCGTCGACCTCGCGGCGGGTCGGTTCGTGCACGAACGCGCCGCGGCCGGAGCGCAGCTCGACGAAGTGGCTGCGGGCCAGCATCTGCAGCGCCTCGCGCACCGGCTGGCGGCTCACCTGCAGCCGCTCGGCCAGCGTCTCCTCGCGCAGGTGCTCGCCCGGCGCCAGCACGCCGTAGATGATCAGCTGCTCGAGCTCGGAGCGCACCCGGTCGCGCAGCGGGCCGCCGCGCGCGATGGGCCGCCACCCCGGCGTCCCCCTGGTCCGGGTCCGGTCGGCCAGGCTCACGCCGTCTCCTCGCGGTCGTAGACGATCTCGCCCCTGACATAGGTGGTGCGGACCCGCAGCTCGGCGTCGAGCACGACCAGGTCGGCGTGCTGGCCGGGGATCAGCCGGCCGCGGTCGGTGAGGTCCAGCGACTCCGCCGGGACGGCGGACGCCATGCGCAGTGCGTCGGCCGTCTCGACGCCACCGAGGCGGACGACGGTGCGCACCGCGTCGCACAGCCGGTCGACGCCGCCGGCCACGGCGCCGGTGAGGGTCCGCGCCCCGTCCTCGGTGACCTCGACCTCGGTGCCGTCCCAGCGCGTCTGCCGGCCGGGCTGCAGGCCGGACACGTCGGAGCCGTCGCTGACGAGCATGATCCGCTCCCAGCCGGCGACGCCGACGGCGAAGCGCACCATCTCCGGGGCGACGTGGACGCCGTCGCCGACGATCTCGCAGCGCACCCGCGGGTCGGCGAGCAGCGCAGGAACGGGCCCGGGGGAGCGGTGGTGCATGGGCGGCAGCGCGTTGAACAGGTGCGTGGCGCGGTTCAGACCACGCCGGACGGCCGCCTCGGCCTGCTGGAACGACGCGCCCGAGTGGCCCAGCGACGGGTGCACGCCGGCCTCGGCGAGCCGGGCGACGGCATCCATGCCGTCGGGCAGCTCCGGCGCCAGCGTCACGACCTTGACGGCGCCGTCTCCGGCCTCGAGCAGGGCGTCGACGGCCTCGGGCGACGGCAGCCGGAGGTGCTCGGGACGGTGGACGCCGCGGTGCGACGGGTCGAGGAACGGCCCTTCGGCGTGGATGCCCACCAGGTCGACGCCGTGACCCCCGGCCAGGCGGCCGCGCAGGCCGGCCAGCCCGTCGAGCGACCGGTGCAGCTGGTCGGCGCTCGCGCCGGACGTGGTGGCCAGGCAGGACGTGACGCCGCCGGCCGCAAGCCAGCGGGAGATGCGGATGCCGGCGGCGGCGTCGGCGGCCATGAAGTTGGCGCCCAGGCCGCCGTGCACGTGGGTGTCGACGAATCCCGGCGCGACGATGCAGCCGGTGGCGTCGTGCACGATGTCGACCCGGACCGCGTCGGACGGGTCGGTGCCGGCCGGGACCTCGCCGGCGGCGATGGTCTGGATGACGCCGTCGCCGAACACGACGGAGCCGGGCTCGAGGCGGCCGTCGGCCCACAGCAGGATGCCGCCGGTGAGCGCGGTGCGCGGCGGCCGGGTTCCGGGCGTCCGCCGGCTGCTGGACGCGGTCACGGTGCACCCCCCACCCGCGCGGCGGACATGTCGTGCACGGACGATACCCGTCGCGGAGGCTCGGGTAACCGGCCGAGGAGCCGGATGGTCGCCGCCTGGAGTGCCACCCGTGCCTTGTGAGCAACTATCCAGGTCATAGTACGAATGCATACAGGATGCAGAACCGTCGAGTCAAGACGGCCGCTGCGTTCGGGCCGCAGCATGGACGGCGCCGTGACCGGTGTGCGACATACGGCACACTCGGACCATGCGGATCCTGGTTGCACCGGACAAGTTCGCCGGAACGCTCACCGCGGTCGAGGCCGCCGACGCCATCGCCGAGGGCTGGCGGCGCAGCGCACCCGGCGACGACGTCGTGGCCGTGCCCATGGCCGACGGCGGTCCCGGCTTCGTCGACGTCCTGCACTCCAGCCTCGGCGGCGAGCTGCTCGCCGCCACCGTCGCCGGGCCGCTCGGTGAGCCCGTCCCGGCCACGTTCCTGCTGGCCGGCGACACCGCGTTCATCGAGTCCGCGCAGGCCTGCGGGCTGGCGCTGCTGCCGCTCGGCGACGACGGCCGCACGCCGTTGCCCGGTTCGGCCGCGCGGGCGTCCACGTACGGCGTCGGCGAGCTGGTCGCGCACGCCGTCGACGCCGGGGCGCGGCGCGTGGTCGTCGGGCTGGGCGGATCGGGCACCAACGACGGCGGCGCCGGGCTGCTCGCGGCGCTGGGCGCGGTGGCGAAGCCCGAGGGCGCGCTGCTCGGCGGGTCCGACGCGCTGGCCGGGCTCACCGATCTCGACCTCGCGCCGGCCCTGGCCAGGCTCGACGGCGTGGCGCTGGTGGCGGCGTCCGACGTCGACAACCCGCTGCTCGGCCTGCGCGGCGCCACCAACGTGTTCGGCCCGCAGAAGGGCATCGTCGACGACGGCGCCAAGCTGGCGGCCGACGGGGCGCTGGCGACGTTCGCCGACCTCGCCGACCGCCGGGTCGCCGACCACCGCGGGGCCGGCGCCGCAGGCGGGCTGGGCTACGCGCTGCTGCTGCTCGGCGGCGTGCGCGAGCCCGGCTTCGACACCGTCGCCGGCGCCGTCGGACTGTCCGACCTCGTCGCCGGCGTCGACCTCGTCATCACGGGCGAGGGCAAACTGGACTGGCAGTCCATGAGCGGCAAGGTCGTGTCGGGGCTGGCGGCGCTGGCCGGTCCGGCGCTGCGCCCGTGCATCGCCGTCGCAGGCGCCGTCCAGGTCGGCAACCGCGAGCTGCGCGCCAACGGCATCGAGGCCGCGTACGCCATGGTCGACATCGTCGGCACCGAGGAGTCGTTCGGCCGGCCGCGCGAGAGCCTCGCCGCCGTCGCCGAGCGCGTGGCGCGCACCTGGAGCCGCTGACGAGATGTGTGACGCGGAAGGAATGTCCTTCTGCCGGGTCGCGTTGTAGCGTGGAGACGTAGTCCGACCTCGAAGCAGGAGAACGAGATGACGGTTCAGGAACAGGTCGCCGACGGTGTCGTGCTGACTGACGGCGCGGCATCCAAGGTCAAGGCGCTGCTCGACCAGGAGGGCCGCGACGACCTGGCGCTGCGCATCGCCGTTCAGCCCGGCGGCTGCTCGGGCTTGCGTTACCAGCTGTTCTTCGACGAGCGCTCCCTCGACGGCGACGTCGTCAAGGTCTTCGGCGGCGTCAACGTCGTCGTCGACCGCATGAGCGCCCCGTACCTCGGCGGAGCCACCATCGACTTCGTCGACTCCATCGAGAAGCAGGGGTTCACCATCGACAACCCCAACGCCGGCGGCTCATGCGCCTGCGGCGACTCCTTCCACTGAGCGGTCGCTCACCAAGGCTCTCGTCCCCTCGCCGGGGACGGGAGCCTTCGTGCTGTCAGTGCCGCCGGCGGACGGTGTAGGCGTCGCCGTCGGCGCCCAGGTACTCGTGGCCGCGCATGCGACACCACGCCGGCACGTCCGACGCCGCGGCGGGGTCGTCGGCCAGCACCGTCACCAGCGCGCCGACCTCGGCCTCGCCGATGTGCCTGGCCAGCTCGATGATCGGCAGCGGGCAGCGCATCCCGCGGCAGTCGAGCACCGGCGTGGCGTCGCTCACAGCGCCCCCAGCCCGGCGCGCAGCCGGGTCACCACGTCGGCGACGGCGACGAGGAGGCGGTCGACGTCGTCGCGGGTGGCGTCACTGGTCAGCGACACGCGGACGTTGCCGTGCGTGAGCGCCCCCATGGCGGCCAGCACGTGGCTGGGCCGCAGCGTGCTCGACGTGCAGGACGAGCCGCTCGAGATCGCGAACCCGGCCCGGTCCAGCTCCGTGACCAGTGCCTCACCGTCGACGTAGAGGCACGAGAACGTCACCAGGTGCGGCAGCCGCAACGTCGGGTGCCCCACGACGTCGACGTCGGCCAGCAGCTCCGGGACGCGGGCGCGGATGTGGTCGACGAGCTCGCGCTGCCGGGCGGCGACGGCGTCGGCCTCCTCCCAGCGGGCCCGCAGCGCCGCGGCGGCGGCCAGCGCGGCGGGCACGTTCTCGAAGCCGGGCACGCGGCCGCCCTCGCGCTCGTCCCCGGGGAGCGGGGAGCGCCAGCGCACGTTCCTGCGTACGGCGAGGACGCCGACGCCGGCGGGCCCGCCCCACTTGTGCGCGCTCGCCGTCAGCACCGACCAGCCGGCCGGCAGCGGGACCCGCCCGGCCGCCTGTGCGGCGTCGACCAGCAACGGGACGCCCCGGCCGGCGCAGTGCGCGGCCACCTCGTCGACCGGCTGGACGGTGCCCACCTCGTGGTTGGCGGCCTGCAGACAGGCCAGGACGGTGTCGTCGGCGACGGCGGCGGCGAACGCCGCGGGGTCGACCCGGCCGTCGCGGTCGACGCCGACCTCCACCGTCCGGGCCCCCTCGTGCCGGGCCAGGTGCGCCGCCGACTGCAGCACCGCGGAGTGCTCGACGGCGGAGACGGCGACCACCCGCGGATCGCCGGCCTCACGCCGTCGGGCCGCGGCCGTCCCCAGCATCCCCAGCTGGATCGCCTGCGTTCCGCTGGCCGTGAACGACACCTCGTCGGGACGGGCGCCGACGACCGCGGCGACGACCTCGCGGGCGTTGTCCAGCAGCATGCGGGCCCGGCGGGCCGAGCCGTACAGCCGCGCCGGATCGGCCCAGCCCTCGTCGGCGGCGGCCAGCAGCACCTCGCGCGCCGCGGGGTGCAAGGGCTCCGTCGACGCGGCGTCGAAGTACCCGTCGGACGAGGCCGACACGCCGCGCGTGCTCATCGTGTACCTCCCGGAATGACGGCGGACGGCTACCGCTAGGGTTGGGCGCGACAGGAGAAGTTTGCTCTCGCCACGGTGCCGGTTGCCAACCGCCCGCCCGGGCGAGCGGGTCGAAAGAGAAGGGCGCCTCGTGAGTCAGTCTGGCAGGGTCCGCCCGGCGCGTCGCCGGGCGGCGACCGCCGCCGTACTCCTTCTCGGCACGCTGATCGTGCTGGCTGGTTGCTCGGCACAGCAGCGCGACGACTGGTCGCGCCTGGCGCTCCCGGAGCCGGCCACAGAGGAGACGCCGCTGATCGGCAACCTGTGGGTCGGCGCCTGGGTCGCCGCGTTCGCCGTCGGCGTCCTGGTGTGGGGCCTGATCATCTGGGCGGTCATCGCCTACCGCCGGCGCGACGACGAGCTGCCGAAGCAGACGCGGTTCAACATCCCGATCGAGTTCCTCTACACGGTCGCCCCGCTGTTCGTCATCGTGCCGCTGTTCTGGTTCACGGCCGACCACCAGGAGAAGATCACCGAGCTGTCCGACGACCCCGACGTCACCATCGGCGTCATCGGCCAGCAGTGGTCCTGGACGTTCAACTACATGGACGAAGAGGCGCACGACATCGGCACCATCAACGACCGCCCGACGCTGTACCTCCCGGTGGGCCAGACGGTCCGGTTCGACCTCATGTCGCCCGACGTCATCCACTCCTTCTGGATCCCGGCGTTCTACATGAAGATGGACGTCATCCCGGGCCACCCCAACGCGTTCCAGGTCACCCCTGACCGCGAGGGCAGCTACGTCGGCCGCTGCGCGGAGCTGTGCGGCGCCTACCACCAGTCGATGCTGTTCAACGTCGAGGTGGTGTCCGAGCAGGAGTACCAGGACCACATCGACGCCCTGCGCGAGGCCGGCCAGGACACCATCATCGAGCCGCCCATCCGCGGCGCCTACGACGACGAGGTCCTGGACGACGAGAACACGGGGGGTGACCACGAGTGACCACATATCTGGAGCGGACCGCCGCGGCGGAAGCCGCCGTCACGCTGCCCAAGCGCAAGGGCAACGTGGTCGTCCGGTGGATGACGTCCACCGACCACAAGATCATCGGCTACATGTATCTGATCGCGTCGTTCGGGTTCTTCCTGTTCGGCGGCGTGCTGGCGCTGTTCATCCGGGCCGAGCTGTTCTCGCCCGGCCGTCAGGTCGTCAGCGACGAGATGTACAACCAGCTGTTCACCATGCACGGCACGATCATGCTGCTGCTGTTCGCGACGCCGCTGTTCATCGGCTTCGGCAACGTCATCGTGCCGCTGCAGATCGGCGCTCCCGACGTCGCGTTCCCGCGGCTGAACATGTTCAGCTTCTACCTGTTCCTGTTCGGCGGGCTCATCGTCTGCGCGGGCTTCATCACGCCGGGCGGTGCCGCGGACTTCGGCTGGTTCGCCTACGCGCCGCTGCACAACACCGTCTACAGTCCGAACGTCGGTGGCGACCTCTGGGTCGCGGGCCTGGCGATGAGCGGTTTCGGCACCATCTTCGGCGCCGTCAACTTCATCACGACCATCGTGTGCATGCGCGCGCCCGGCGTCACGATGTTCCGGATGCCGATCTTCACCTGGAACATCTTCGTCACCAGCGTCCTGGTGCTGATCGCGTTCCCGCTGCTGGCGGCGGCGCTGTTCGCGATGTTCGCCGACCGCAACCTCGGCACCCACATCTATGATCCGACGGCGGGTGGTGCGGTCCTCTGGCAGCACCTGTTCTGGTTCTTCGGCCATCCCGAGGTCTACATCATCGCGTTGCCGTTCTTCGGCATCATCACCGAGGTCATCCCGGTCTTCAGCCGCAAGCCGATCTTCGGTTACAAGGGCCTGGTGTTCGCGACGCTGTCCATCGCCGGCCTGTCCGTGGCGGTGTGGGCGCACCACATGTTCGTCACCGGGGCGGTGAACCTGCCGTTCTTCGCGGCCATGACCATGCTCATCGCCATCCCGACCGGGCTGAAGTTCTTCGCCTGGATCGGCACCATGTGGCGAGGGTCGCTGACGTTCGAGACACCGATGCTGTTCTCCATCGGCTTCCTCGTGACGTTCCTGTTCGGCGGCCTCACGGGCATCATCCTGGCGTCGCCGCCGCTGGACTTCCACGTGTCCGACACCTACTTCGTGGTGGCGCACTTCCACTACGTGGTGTTCGGCACGGTCGTGTTCGCGATGTTCGCAGGGTTCTACTTCTGGTGGCCCAAGTTCACCGGCCGCATGCTCGACGAGCGCCTCGGCAAGGTGCACTTCTGGCTGCTGTTCATCGGCTTCCACGGCACGTTCATGGTGCAGCACTGGCTGGGCGTCGAGGGCTTCCCGCGGCGCTACTCCGACTACGAGCCGGGCGACGGGTTCACGTTCCTGAACCAGTTCTCGTCGGTGTTCGCCTTCGTGCTGGCCGCGTCGACGCTGCCGTTCCTGTGGAACGTGTGGCAGACCCGGCTCGCGCCGAAGGTGCAGGTCGACGACCCGTGGGGCTTCGGCAACTCGCTGGAGTGGGCCACGTCCTGCCCGCCGCCGCGGCACAACTTCACCTCGCTGCCGCGGGTGCGCAGCGAGCGGCCGGCCTTCGACCTCAAGTACCCCGAGGTCGCGGCCATGGCCGAGGGCAAACCGGCCAAGGCCGGGCCACTCACACAGACGCTCGGGCCCGCTGACGTCGCCGGCCCGGAGGAGGACAAGTGAAGATCGAAGGCATGATCTTCGCCATCGTGACGGTCTTCTTCGCGGGCGTCACGCCGGTGTACTGGTTCATGTCCGAGGACCCCACCGGCACGACGGCGCTCGTGCTGACGTTCGGCCTCGGCGCCATGATCGCGTTCTACTTCCTGCTGCTGTCGCGGCGCTTCCCGCCGCGGCCCGAGGACCGCGACGGCGAGGTCGAGGAGCTGGCCGGCGAGTACGGCTTCTACAGCCCGCACTCGTGGTGGCCGCTGGCCGCCGCCGGCGCGGTGTCGATGGTGTTCATCGGCCTCGTGTTCGCCTGGTTCATCTTCATCATCGGGGTCGCGCTGGCCGCCATGGCCGCGGTCGGCTGGGTGTTCGAGTACTACCGGGGCGAGTACGCCCACTGATCGCTCTCTGATCGACGCACATCGCCCGTGGGCCCGCTGGGTCCGCGGGCGATGTGCCTCGATGAGGTTTCGAGGCGGCCGATCCGGTTACCTCTGGGGTGTCAGATGCCACAGACATCCTCGGAGGAGGTCGCGATGATGGCTCAGCCTCTGACGGCGAAGATCCGGCGCGTGGACGACACCCTGCGCAAGCTGGTCGAACGCCGTGGCGACAACGACGATCCCGCCTACGCCCTGCGCACGGCGGAGTCGATCGACCGGTGGCTCGACGAGCGGATCGTGCTGATGCGCAGTCGCGACGGCGACCCGGCGCTGGTCACGACGGGCGAGCGGCGGGGCTGACGCCGACTGTCATGGCTCGGCGACCGGGCGCGCGATGTCGTCGCAGCTGACGTCGAGCGCGTCGCGGTGACCATGGCCCTGTGCGGCCGGGACCGGCGCCGTCGCCGTCGTCGACCCGGCCGGCGACGCGATGGCCGGCACCGGCTCGGGCTCCTTGTCCTTCGAGGTCGCCAGCACCGAGCCGAACAGGATGAAACCGAACCCGAGGGCGGTGAAGACGGTGAACCGCTCGTCCAGCACGAGGACGCCGAGCACCAGCGCGACCGCCGGGTTGACATAGGTGATGACGGTGGAGCGGCTCGGCCCGACCTCGGCGACCAGGGCGAAGAACACCAGGAACGCCGCTACCGTGCACACCACGCCCAAGCCGGTGATGCTGAGCCAGACCTCGCTCGACAGCGGCTCTCCGGGCCACTGCACCAGGCCCAGCGGCAGGTACAGGACGGCCGACACCGTCAGCGACGCGGCCATGACCCCGAGGCCGGGCAGGTGCGAGAGCCAGCGCGACAGGATGATCGGCCCGACGGCGTAGCAGACGGCGGTCCCCGCGACGGCGAGGACCGGCGCCGGGCTGCTCGCCTCGACGTCGAAGCCGACCAGCGCGGCGACGCCGGCGAACCCGACCAGCAGGCCGGCCAGCCGCCGCCCGCCCGGTCGCTGCTCGGTGCCCATGACCCACACCAGCACCGCGCCGACCAGCGGCACGGCGGCGACGAGCAGGCCGGTGAGCGAGCTGGTGAGCTCCTGCTCGGCGTACCCGAGGAGATACCAGGGGATGCAGACCTCGATGAGGGTGAAGGCGAGCAGCGGCCGCCAGTAGGGGACCAGCGGGCGCAGATAGCCCTTCCGGGCGGCGAGCGGCAGCAACAGGGCCGCGCCGATGGCCGTCCGAGCCAGCACGATCGCGGCCGGGGACAGCTCCTCGACGGCCACCTTGATGAGCAGATAGGGGATGCCCCAGATGATCCCCAGCGCGACGAAGAGAATCCACCCTCGACGGGACAACCCGGGCCTCCTTTGCCCCTCACGACGCGCTCCGCTCGGAGCACGTCGTCCACAGCATCATCCGGCGACGGCAGTTGTCCACATTTCGGCGATCGGCGGTTGAGCCGGGCGGCCGGGCGGGGGAGTGTCGCCTCCATGACGATACGCGAACACCTCAGCGGCGCGGCGACGGCGGGCGGGCCGGGCGACCTCCTGGCCGCGGTACCGCACCTCATCGGCTTCCACCCGCATTCCAGCCTCGTCGTCGTCTGCGTCGACCTGGAGAAGCGGCGCACCGGCATGATCATGCGCCTCGACCTGCCCGCACCCGAGCACGAGAAGGACTACGCGGCCGACCTGGCGCAGCGCATCGAGCACCACCCTCCCGACGCCGTCATCCTGCTCTGCTACGGCGCAGAGCCGGACGCTCCGGGCCACCCGCCCGACGACCGCGCAGGCGGGCTGCCGCGTGCGGGGCTGATCGCGCACATCCTCGACCACCTGGCCGGCGGCCCGGTCCAGGTCCTGGGCACCGCGTACGTCGACGACGGGCGGTGGTGGACCTACGACTGCGACCATCCGGGGTGCTGCCCGCCCGGCGGTGTCGCGTTGCCCGACTCCGGCACCGGCACCGCGGCTGACGTCGCGGCGCGGGCGGCGCTGCAGGGACGGCGCACGCTGTCGTCGCGGCGCGAGCTCGAGGACGCCGTGCGCGGGCCCACCGGCGCGGACGAGGAGGCGCTGCTGCGGGTCTTCGAGCGGGTCGACCGCGAGCTGGCCGCCGAGGCGCGTGCCGACGGCGCCGAGGCCGTCCGCGGGCGGACCCTGGCCCTGGCGAGGGTGCTGCTGACGCAGTCCGCCGAGGGCCGGCTCGACCTCTCCGACGACGACGTCGCCCGGATGTGCCTCGGCGCGGCCGACCTGCCGGTGCGCGACCGGTTCGTGGCGCTCCAGACACCCGATCCGGCGGCCTGGCTGAGCCTGCTGACCGCGCTGGCCCGGCGCACGCCCGACGCGCGGTCGACGCCCGTCTGCACGGTCCTGGCCTGGGTCGCCTACCAGCAGGGCGACGGCGCCGTCGCGAACGTCGCGCTCGACCGCGTCCTGGCCGTCGACCCGGGGCACACCATGGCCATGCTGCTGCGCTACTGCCTCGACGGCCAGGTCACCCCCGACCACATCACCGCCATGACCCGCGCCGCGGCGTCCAGCGCCCGCAGGGAGGTGAGCGGCGTTCCCCGTCAGCCGTGACCATGGCGCTGTTGTCGCTGCCATGACGATCATGAGAGCGCCATGATCGAGCGCCCGCACCCGCGCCCGCGCCGGCACCGGCACCGGCGCGGGCTCGAAATGCGCAACGCCCAGGCCGTCCGCGGAGGACGACCCGGGCGCTCCGGTAGTGTTGCCGGTTACTGCTGGCCGCTGGGCAGCTCGTCGCGGTGATCGGCCTCGACGGCATCGTGGCCGTGGCCGCCGTCGTGGTGGGCCGACTCGAGCTCCTCCCGCGTCGGCTTCTGCACCACGTCGCCGAAGTAGAAGCGGGAGAGGCGGGCCTGGACCCGCTTGCTCCGGTACTTCGGGTTCGGGATGCCGTTGGCGTCCGTGGCCGGCCCCGGGTCCGACGGCAGCTGCCGCTCGTGCCAGGTGATCTGGTAGGCCTCGGGCGGCGTGAGCGGCGCGTGCAGCTCGGAGAACTCGCCGTCGGGGCTGACCATGACGATGCCGGTCTCGCGGCCGTGCATGACCTTGTCGCGGTCGCGGCGCTGCAGGCCCAGGCAGATCCGCTTCGTCAACACGAACACCAGCGGTGGCAGCACGATGATGCCGACCTGGATGAAGCGGGTGATCCAGTTGACCGGTATCTCGAGCACAGTGGCGAAGAAGTCGTTGCCACCGGCGATCATCAGCAGCAGGTAGAACGTGATGAACGCGGCGCCGATGCCGGTGCGGACGGGCACGTTGCGGGGCCGGTCCAGCAGGTGGTGCTCACGCTTGTCGCCGGTCGCCAGCTGCTCCAGCCACGGGTACAGCGCGAGCGGCGTCAGGATGAGCCCGGGCAGGATGATCGCCGGGATCAGCACGCTCATCGTGATCGGGCGGTCGAAGACGTAGAACTCCCACGCAGGCATCACGCGCAGTGCCCCGTCGAGGAAGCCGACGTACCAGTCGGGCTGGGTACCGGCCGACACCACCGATGGATCGTACGGGCCCCACAGCCAGACCGGGTTGATCTGGATGGTCGCGGCCAGCAGGACGAGGACGCCCATGACGATGAACTGGAAGCCGCCGGCCTTGGCCACGTAGATCGGGTAGAACGGCGCGCCGGCGACGTTCTCGTTGGTCTTGCCGGGGCCGCCCCAGTGGGTGTGCTTCTGGTACCAGAGGATCATCAGGTGGGCCGTGACCAGCGCCAGGATGAGACCTGGGATCAGCAGGATGTGCATGGGGTAGAGCCGGGCGATGATGTCGTCGCCGGGATACTCGCCGCCGAACAGGAACGACGAGGCGTAGGTCCCGATGATCGGGATCGCCAGCATGCCGCCCTCGATGATGCGCAGGCCGGTGCCGGACAGCAGGTCGTCGGGGAGGGAGTAGCCGGTGAAGCCGGCCGCCACGCCCAGAAGCAGCAGGATGACGCCGATCAGCCAGTTGATCTCGCGCGGCTTGCGGAAGGCGCCGGTGAAGAAGACCCGCAGCATGTGCGCCGACATGGCGGCCAGGAAGATCAACGCGCCCCAGTGGTGCACCTGACGCATGAGCAGGCCGCCGCGCACCTCGAACGACAGCTCGAGGGTCGTGGCGTACGCCTCGGACATGCCCACGCCGCGCATCGGGGTGTAGGCGCCCTCGTACACGATGTGCGCCATCGACGGCTTGAACCACAGCGTCAGGAACACGCCGGACAGCAGGATCATGATGAAGCTGAACAGCGCGATCTCGCCGAGCAGGAACGACCAGTGGTCGGGGAAGACCTTGCGGATGTTGCGCTTCAACCAGTTGGAGGCGGTGATCCGCTGGTCGACGAAGTCGACGACCTTGCCGGCACCGTTGACGATGGCGCTCATCGCGTGCGCTCCCAGTAGCTCGGCCCGACGGGCTCGGTGAAGTCGCTCTGCGCGATCAGATAGCCCTCGTCGTCGACGGCGATCGGCAGCTGCGGGAGGCTCCGCGTGGCCGGGCCGAAGATCACCTTGCCGTTGTCCGAGAGGTCGAACGTGGACTGGTGGCACGGGCAGAGCATGTGGTGCGTGGTCTGCTCGTACAGGCTGATCGGGCAGCCGACGTGCGTGCAGATCTTGGAGTAGGCCAGGATGCCGTCGACGTTCCAGTTCTCGCGGCCCGGGGCGACGTGGATGTCCTCGGGCAGCATGCGGACCAGCATGACGGGCGACTTGGCCCGTTCGTTGATGCGCTCGGGACCGTGGTCGGGGAGGTCCTCGAACGTGGCCGGCATCGCGTTGACCAGCTGGCCGATCTCGAGGTCGGCGGCCCGGATCGGCTGGAAGGTGACGTCGGTGAGGACGCGCACGCCCTCGTCCCAGATGGTGTGCGCCCTGCGCTCGCTGGGCGACAGGCCGGTGTTGGGGCCGAGGTCGCGCAGCATGATGACCGCGGGCAGCGGCAGCAGTGCCAACGCGCCGAGCAGCGAGTTGCGGATCAGCTTGCGACGGCCGAAGCCGGTCTCCTCGGTGCCGGTGTTGAAGTCGGCCAGGGCGGCGGCGCGGGTCTCGTCGTCGCTGCGCAGCGGGTGCCGCTCGTGCACGATCTCGGGAGAGGTCATGAGCGAGCGAGCCCACTGGACGGCGCCGGTGCCGACCAGGAACAGGGCCAGGCCCAGGGTCAGGCCGAGCGTGAGGTTCGAGACCTGCACGTCGCCGAGGTTGACGCCCGTCTCAGGGTCGTCGGGGTGGATGCCGAAGACCACGAAGGAGACGATGAAGGCGACGATCAGGATCGAGGCCAGCGCGAACATGCCGGCCACCTGGCGCTCGGCCCGGCGCCCGGCCTTCGGCTCGACGTCGGTGAGCCGCGGCTCCTCGTGGTGCAGGCCGGGGTCGGTGATCGGGTCGCCCTGACGGGCCACCGCGTCCGAGCCGTGGGGGACGACGGCGTGCTCGTCGCCGTTGGGGTTCTGGTTGTGGGTGCTCATGCCTTCGACGACCTCGTCACGATCCAGGTGGCCATGCCGATCAGCAGGCCGATGCCCACCAGCCACGCCCACAAACCCTCGGCGACCGGGCCGACGCGGCCGATGGCGAGGCCACCGGGGTTCGGCTCGTTCTGCACGGAGTCGAGGAAGGCGATGATGTCTCGCTTGTCCTCGGGCGTGACCGTCTTGTCGTTGAACACCGGCATCGCCTGCGGGCCGGTGAGCATGGCCTCGTAGATGTGCCGCGGCTCGACGCCCGTCAAATTGGGCGCGAACTGGCCCATGGTCAGGGCGCCGCCCTGGCCGGTGGTGTTGTGGCACTGCGAGCAGTTGGTGCGGAACAGTTCGCCGCCGCGGGCGACGTTGCCGGCCGCGGGGTCGAGGTACTCCTCGGGCGGGCGCTCCGGCCCGGGAGCCAGCGAGGCGACGAACTCGGACAGGGCGTCGATCTGCTCCTGGCTGTACGAGACGGGCTTGCGCTCCGCCTGCGCGGACGGCGCGGCCAGCGGCATGCGGCCGGTGCCGACCTGGAAGTCGACGGCGGCGGCGCCGACACCGATGAGCGACGGGCCGAGAACCTCGCCGTCGCGGGCCACCTGGCCCTCGCCGTCGAGGCCGTGGCACGAGGAGCAGCCGATGGCGAACAGCTGCCGGCCCTCTTCGATCTGCGTGGACGAGGCGGCCTGCACGTTCTGCGAGGTGGTCGGAGCCAGCGCGGCGTAGGCCCCGCCCGTGGTGAACAGGACGGCGACCAGCACCCCGACGGCGGCGAGCGGGTGCCGTCGCCGGGTGGACAGCAGCCGCCCGATCCAGGAGCCGCCGGGCCGGCCGGGCAACGATCTGGGCACGTCTCTCCTCGTCACTTGACCACGTAGATGGTGAGGAACAGGGCGATCCACACGACATCGACGAAGTGCCAGTAGTAGGACACGACGATCGTGCTGGTGGCCTGTTCGTGGGTGAACCGGCGCGTCATGTAGGTGCGCCCCAGCAGGAACAGGAACGCGATGAGCCCGAGCGTGACGTGCAGGCCGTGGAATCCGGTGGCCAGGTAGAAGATCGAGCCGTACGGGTCGCTGGACAGCGTCAGGCCCTCGTGCATGGCCAGCTCGGCGTACTCGAAGACCTGGCCGCCGATGAAGAACGCGCCCATGAGGAACGTCAGCACGAACCACTCGCGCATGCCCCACTTGCCGACCTGGAACACGGTGCCCAGCCGCCCGACCTGGCCGCGCTCGGCCCGCAGCACGCCCAGCTGGCACGTGACGGACGACAGCACCAGAACGGTGGTGTTGAGCAGCGAGAAGGGGACGTTGAGCAGCTCGGACTGCTGATCCCAGAGTGCCGGGGCATTGGACCGGAGCGTGAAGTAGATCGCGAACAGGGCCGCGAAGAACATCAGCTCGCTGGACAGCCACACGATCACCCCGACGGCGACGAGATTCGGTCGCTCGGGTTGCCGCGTGTGGGCAGCGTCGACGGCGGTTGCAGAAGCCACGTCCGTCATTATGTCGGTCGCTCTTCGCGAGCACGACAGGACCCCGGGGTAGAGACGCCCGGCGTGTCCCTATCGATACTCGCCGAGGCGTCGGAGGTGAAGCAAGCCTTACCTTCACCATCCGGACCTGGCGGCGCCCTCGCCGGTGAGAACGTGCGCACCGGTACCATCGTTCCGACCAGCCAGCCATCACGACCGATGCCAGCGAGGGCCCGCAGGATGAGCAGCACCGAGCCGACCATGACGATCCTCGTCTACAGCGACGACCGCGCCACCCGCGAGCAGGTGCGGCTGGCCGTCGGCCGGCGTCCCGCGGCCGACCTGCCCAAGGTCGAGTTCGTCGAGGTCGCCACGCCCGCCGTCGTCATCCGGACGCTCGACGCCGGCGGCATCGACGTCGCCGTGCTCGACGGTGAGGCGGTCCCCGAGGGCGGCATGAGCCTCGCGCGCACCATCAAGGAAGAGATCTACAACGCGCCGCCGGTGCTCGTGCTCATCGGCCGGCCCCAGGACGCCTGGCTGGCCACGTGGTCGCGCGCGGAGTCGGTCGTGTCGCACCCGCTCGAACCCATCGCCGTCGCCGACGCCGTCGCCGACCTCATGCGGCGCCGCGCCAGCGGCGTTCCCGCCACGTCATGAGCGAGACGCAGCAGACCTGGCCCGCCGTCCTGACGGCGCTCGTCAACGGCGAGGACCTCTCCACCGAGGCGGCCGCCTGGGCGATGGGCGAGATCATGCGCGGCGAGGCCACGCCGGTGCAGATCGCCGGGTTCGCGGTCGCACTGCGTGCCAAGGGCGAGACGGTCACCGAGCTCGAGGGCCTGGTCCAGGCCATGTACGACGTCGCGACCCCGTTCCCCGACCCCGGCCCGGCCCTCGACATCGTCGGCACCGGCGGCGACCGCGCGCACACCGTCAACATCTCCACCATGGCCGCCATCGCCGCGGCCGGCGCCGGCGCGCGGGTCGTCAAGCACGGCAACCGGGCCGCGTCGTCGCTGTGCGGGTCGGCTGACCTGCTCGAAGGGCTGGGCATCCGGCTCGACCTGCCGCCCGCCCGCGTGGCCGAGATCGCCGTCGAGGCCGGCATCACCTTCTGCTTCGCCCCGGCGTTCCACCCGTCGCTGCGGCACGCGTCGACGGCGCGCAGCGAGCTGGGCATCCAGACGACGTTCAACATGCTCGGCCCCATGGCCAACCCGGCCCGGCCCAGCGCCCAGGCCGTCGGCGTGGCCGACGCGCGGGTGGCGGCGCTGATCGCCGGCGTGCTGGCCGGGCGCGGCACGTCCGCTCTGGTCTTCCGCGGCGACGACGGTCTCGACGAGCTCACCACCACGACGACGTCGCGGGTGTGGGTCGTGCGCGACGGCGACGTCGCCGAGGAGCGGTTCGACCCGGCGTCCCTCGGCATCGCGCCGGTGCCGGCCGAGGCGCTGCGCGGCGGCGACGTCGCCTACAACGTCGGCGTGGCCCGGCGGTTCGTCGGCGGCGAGACGGGGCCGGTGCGCGACGCCGTCCTGCTCAACGCCGCGGCCGGGCTGGCGGCGTACGAGGCGCTGGACGCGCCGCTGACCGACCGGCTGGCGGCGGGCCTCGAAAAGGCCGCCGCCGCCGTCGACTCCGGCGCGGCGGCGCAGCTGCTCGACCGCTGGATCGCGGCCGCCTCGGCCTGACGCCGGGAGTGCTCCGGCGATCGCGAGCCGGGACCGCCGGTGCCCGCCCCGATGGTGGGCCCCACCCGACGGGCCGGGCGCGACCGCGTCAGCTGCGGCCGGGCGTGGCCGGCTCGGATGCGGGCGCGCTGACGTCAGAAGGGACGGGGCGCCGCGCTCACGTCAGGCCGGCGGGTGGCTCACGGCAGACGCCGCCCGGCACCGGCCCGTCCGTGCTGCCGCTGCCGCGACCGTCAGTCCTCGGCGCCGAGGGCGAAGGCCGCCTCGAGGTCGTGCTTGGAGTACGCCCGGAAGGCGATGTGCGTCTCGGTGTTGAGGACGCCGTCGACCTTGTTGAGCCGGTCGGCGACGACGTCGGCGATCGCGTCGTGGGTGCGGACCCGCACCAGCGCGACGAGGTCGATCTCGCCGGTGACCGAGTAGACCTCGCTGACGCCGTCGAGGGCGGCGATCTCGGTCGCGATCTCCGGGATGCGCGCGACGTCGGCCTGGATGAACACGATCGCAGTGATCACGTGATGTCTCCTCGGGGGTGTGCCTGTTCGGCGCCGACATTACCGGGCGGGCACCTCTGGCTGACATCACATCTAGCGCAGCGGCCGCAGGGGGCGGCGGTCGGCGAACGGGCGGGCGGCGCGGTGGTCGTCCTCGCGGGCGTCGGCGATGGCGGTGTAGCCGGCCGCGCTGGGCCACGGCAGGGTCCAGACGCCGTCGACCCGGACCAGCCGGGTGCCGGGCGTCTCGAGCCAGCGCAGCACGCACTCGGTCTCTTCGGCGGTGGCGGCGGGCAGCGGCTGCGGCGCGGGCTGGACGGTCTCGGCAGTGGCGACCAGGGCGTCGACGTACGGACGGGGATCGGCTCCGGGCGGCGAGACCTCGGCCCCGGCGAGCCGGCCGTACCGGACGACGTGCAGCTCCCACCCGCCCACCTCGCGCCGCCGGGCCGCCACCAGCTGCGGCACGGCCGCCAGCGACGCCATGCGCTGCGACCGGACGAGCGAGCGGACCAGCGTGGCCAGGCGGTCGCGGCGGACGGCGGCCTCTTCGTAGCGCTCGTGCCCGGCCAGCGCCGCGATGCGCTCGAGCAGCCGGTGCACCAGCGGGCCGGGGTCGCCGGTGAACGCCTGGCGCACCTGGTCGACGTGCACGGCGTACTCGGCGGCCGACTCCTTGCCGGTGCAGGGCGCGCCGCAGCGGCCCATGTCGGCCAGGATGCACGCCGACGACGACGGCGACGCGGACAGCCGCTGCGTGCACTGGCGGATGGGAACCGCCTCGTGGACCGCCGTCATGGCGGCCTCGGCGATGCGCCGCGACCCGAACGGCCCGAGGTAGGCCGAGCCGTCCTCGCGGACCTGGCGGACCAGCGACAGCCGCGGGAACGCCTCGACGGTGAGCTTGAGCCAGCTGCCGCGTTCGGGGAAGCGGGACCGGCGGTTGTAGCGGGGCTTGCGCTCGGCGATGAGCCGCAGCTCGCGGACCTCGGCCTCGAGCGGCGTGGCGCACTCGATGCCCGTGACACCGGTGGCGATGGAGACCATCTCGGTCATGCGCGGCCGTGTCTCGGACGCCGTGACGTAGGTGCGCACGCGGGTGCGCATGTCCTTGCTCTTGCCGACGTAGAGGGTCTCGCCGTCGGGCGCGGTGAACATGTACACGCCGGGAGCGTGCGGCAGCTGCTCGGACAGGTGCCGCTTCTGCCGCTGCGCCACGGTGACCTTGCTCTGCCAGAGCGCGAGCTCTTCGACCGTGTGCACGCCGACGTTGCCGAGCCGCTCGAGCAGCCCGTGCAGGACGTCGACCGTGGCCCGGGCATCGGCCAGCGCCCGGTGGTTGGGCGTGGTGGACGCGCGGAACAGCCGGGCCAGCGTGGACAGCTTGCAGTCGCGGGCCTCGTCGCGCGAGAGCACCCGGCGGGCCAGCCGGGCGGTGTCGAGCACCTGGACCGTCGGCCAGTGGTGGCCGGTGAGGTCGCACGCGGCCCGGAGGAAGCCGACGTCGAACGGGGCGTTGTGGGCGACGATGACGCTGCCGCGGGCGAACTCGAGGAACGCCGGCAGCACCGACCCGATGCGCGGCGCACTGGCGACCATGACGTCGGTGATGCCGGTGAGCACGGCGATGAACGGCGGGATGGCCGAGGCCGGCCGGACCAGGGAGTCGAACTCGCCGACGACCTCGCCGCCGCGGACCTTGACCGCCCCGATCTCGGTGATCTCGTTGCCGTCGGGCGCCCCGCCGGTGGTCTCGAGGTCGACCACGACGAACGTGGTGGAGACCAGCGGCATGCCGATCTCGTCCAGGGTGCCCTGGATGGCCACGGCCGTCATGTCCCACCCCTCTCGGTCGTTTCGGCCACCTGATCGAACAGTAGGGACCGCCACTGACAATCTCCGGCCACGACCCGCCGGGCGACGGCCTACGCTGGGAACACGTCCAGCGCACCGACGCCGAGGAGGAGCACATGCCCGTTCCCCAGCCGTCCGAGACCACTCGGTGGCGCTGCGCGCAGTGCGGCAACCTCACCCGGTTCGACGTCGTGCGGTCCAGCCGCGTGCGCGAGTTCGTGCACGTCGACCTCGCCGGCGTCGCGAAGGTCGAGCAGACGGACGTCCTGGTCGACTCCGTCGAGCGCGTGGTCTGCCGCTGGTGCGGCGGCGAGGGAACGGTGGAGCTCGTCGCCCGGCCCGACTCCGCGTGAGCACACTGCCCGACGCGGTGCGGGCGCGGCTGGTCGCCCTGGGGTCCGACGTGCTCGGCGCGCTGCCGGCCGGCGACGTGCCCGGCGTGCTGCGCCCCGTCGCCCGGTTCGCGGCGGCCAAGCGGGCCCGGCTCGGGGGCAGCTCGATCGCCTCGGCTCTCGACACCGAGGCCGGGTTCCGGCGGCGCGTCTACGAGGCCGCCGCGGCGGCCGACCCCGCGCTGGCGAAGGCGCTGGGCGAGGGGACCGCCCCGGCCGCGGCGGACCCCGTCGACGTCGCCGTCATGGCCTACCTGCTGCGCCCTGACGGGTGGGAGGGCATGGTCGAGACGGCGGCCTCCTCCGTCCGCCGCGGCGACGACGAGGCCCGGCTCAGCCGCGAGGCGGCCACCGCCGAGCGGCTGCGCGAACAGCTCGAGGCCGCCCGCGCGTCGGCCCGCGAGCTGCGCACCACCATGCGCACCGAGATCGACCGGCTCAAGGCCGAGAACACCATGCTGCGACGGCGCGTCCAAGAGACTCGCGAGCGGCTGAGCGAGGCGCGCCAGCAGGAGCAGGACGAGCAGGAACAGGCCGGCCGCGAGCTCACCGACGCCCGCGCCGCGCTGCGCGCCGCCGAGGTCGAGGCCCGCCGCCTGCGCACCCGCCTCGCCGACGCCGAGGCGGCGCTCGAGGCCGCCCGCCGCAGCGGCCGCGCCGAACGCGGCCTCGGCACGGCCCGGCTGGCGCTGCTGCTCGACACCCTGGGCGAGGCCGCCGCCGGACTCCGTCGCGAGCTGGCGTTACCGGCGTCGACGCTCGCGCCCGCCGACACCGTCGAGGCCGCCGTCCCCGGTGATCCGCTGGCCGGCGGCGGGGTGGGGCGGGCGCGGGCCGTCCACGAGCCCGGCTACCTGGACGAGCTGCTGGCGCTGCCCCGGGTGCACCTGATCGTCGACGGCTACAACGTCACCAAGACCGCGTGGCCGACCATGCCGCTGGACGCGCAACGGGCCCGGCTGGGGCAGGGGCTGGCGGCAGTGGCGGCCCGGACGGGGTCCGAGGTCACCCTGGTCTTCGACGGCGCCGACGTGACGGTCCCGCCGCCGGTCGCCGCTCCCGGGATCCGGGTCCGGTTCAGCCCCACCGGCCAGACGGCGGACGAGCTGATCCGGCGGATGGTCCGCGCCGAGCCGGAAGGGCGTCCCGTTGTGGTGGTGTCGTCGGATCGCGAGGTGGCCGAAGGGGTGCGGCGTCCGGGGGTGCGCAGCGTCGAGTCGGTAGCGTTGATCGGGTTGTTGACGCGTTAGCCGAGTTCGGCGGGGTTGGTGCCCGGTCGGCCCTCTCCCCAGGATGGCCCAGCCTCCAGCCCCGCCGTGTCCCGGGCCGCGCCGGCCGCTGACGGCTGCGTGGGTGGTGTCGGCCATTGGTCCCGTCGTGGTGGGGCCGCGCCGGCCGCTGGCTGTTGAACCATGGAGAAGAGCGGCTTCCGCTGCGCTGGAGAGCCTACCTCTTCCATGATCATCAAGGATTCGACCCCCTGTGGTGTGTGTGGTGTGGTGGATCCTCGATGATCACGGAGGTCCACCGCGAGCGACACCACGACGCCCCCAGTCCCTCCAGTCACATGCGCCTCACGTGCGTCGTCGGACTTTGTCGGACCCTGCCTCTAACGTCGTGGATCAGGCAGGCGAGAGGACTCGTCGCAACGGCGTGAGAAGTGAGGGAACGTCATGCACATCGACTGCGATCGCTGCGAGATGCGGGGCCTGGCATGTTCCGACTGCGTGGTGTCGGTGCTCCTGGGGCCCATCGACACCGAACTGGGTGGTGAGGAGCGCCAGGCGCTCGGCGTGCTCGCCGAGGCGGGTTTGGTGCCGCCGCTGCGCCTGGTCGTGACAGAGGGTGACATCGCGGCGAGAAAGTCGGCCGAAACCGGGCCGAGGGATTTGCGGGAGGCACGTGAGGCTGGCTAGGCTCCCGGCCCAGGTGCCTGTTTCCCCCCAAAGGAAGGACCAGAGTGCCTGAGCCAGGTGGTCACCCCCGCCGACCGCGCCGCGCGCTTGTCGCGCTGTGCACTGCCGCAGTCAGTGTCACCGGGGGACTGACCCTCATCACCCAGAGTCATGCCGATCCCGAGCCGACGCTCGCCGAGGTCAGGGAGCAGGTCGACGACCTGTACCACCGGGCCGAGCAGGCCACGGAGCGGTACAACGCCGCCACCGACGAGCTGACCGAGGTCCAGCGCCGCATCGAGCGGGCGCAGGCGTCGGTGGCGCGTCAGCAGGCGGCGGTCGACGCGGTCAGGGCGCAGATCGGTGCGTTCGCGGCCGCGAGCTACCGCTCCGGCGGCACCGTCGACCCGACGGTGCAGACGCTGCTCGCCGAGAGCCCCGAGGACTTCCTCGCCCAGGCGTCGGTCATGAACGCGTTCGCCGGCCAGCAGGCCGACAGCCTCGCCGCGGCCGCCGAGGTGAGCCGCAGCTTCGAGCAGGCGCGCATGGTCGCCGACGAAGAGCTGATCCGCCAGCAGGCCATCGAGACCACCCTCGACGCCGAGAAGGCGAACGTCGAGAAGCTGCTCGACGAGGCGCAGGCGATCCTCGACCAGCTGGAGGCCGAAGAGCAGGCCCAGCTCGAGGAGGACCGCGAGGAGAGCTCCGAGGCGCCCGACCGCGGCGAGGACGAGGAAGAGGACGACGGCGGCGAGACCGCGCCAGACGTCCCGGTGTCCGGCCGTGCGGGTGTCGCCGTCGAGTTCGCGCTGGCGCAGGTCGGCGACCCCTACGTCTGGGGCGGCAACGGGCCCGACGGCTGGGACTGCTCGGGCCTCACGAAGGCCGCGTGGGCCGAGGCCGGGGTCAGCCTGTCGCGCTCGTCCAGCGCCCAGATCAACGACGGCGCGCGGGTCTCGAAGAGCCAGCTGCAGCCGGGTGACCTGGTCTTCTACTACAGTCCCATCAGCCACGTCGGCATCTACATCGGCGACGGCAAGATCGTGCACGCCACCCACCCGGGCGACGTCGTGAGCGTCGACGACGTCGACCTCATGCCGTTCGCGGGGGCCTCGCGGCCGGGCTGACGGCGCACCACGCCAGAGCGACACACGAGCCGGGCGCCACAATGGCGTCCGGCTCGGTCGTTTCCGGGTCGCTGCACAGATGGAGGGAAGAACCGAGCGAGCGACCCGCGACGCCGTTGTCGCGGACGCTCGCCCCACCGGTTGCTCTCGCGGTGCAACCGCTGATCGGTTCCGGTCAGCTCACGGTGATGGCGTGAGCCAACTGCCAGCTGATGAACCACGTGCCGGCCAGAATCACAGCGCACACGGCCAGCCGCATCAGAGCGC
This sequence comes from Jiangella ureilytica, assembly GCF_004348545.1. Classification (GTDB taxonomy): domain Bacteria; phylum Actinomycetota; class Actinomycetes; order Jiangellales; family Jiangellaceae; genus Jiangella; species Jiangella ureilytica. The sequence goes on from NZ_SMKL01000024.1 coordinate 70,155, forward strand.
TCTCGTAGCGCAGAGAACTCCGTTGCCGTAGTACGTCACGCATGGTCGATCACCCCCGGACTTCTCAACCTCGCTTCCGGCAGCTCTCACTACCGGCCTACATCAAGGATGAGGTCAGATGACTTCGGGGTCGATGGAGCGAGCGTCTACTTACGTATCGACCGAACGGGGGAGGCGCGTCACACTCGGTGACGGCGCGTCACCCAGTGTCACAACCACGGCCCCGATGTCACGGGGACATGTCCTGGTGTCACATTACCCCGGCTGGGCCTCTTCGCCATTGCTCAACAGGCCGGCGCGTACCGCGGCCATGATCGCTTGGGCGCGGTTGGATGCGTTGAGCTTGTCGTAGAGCTTCGAGACGTGGGTCTTCGTGGTCGACTCGCTGATGTACAGCTTGCGGGCGATGCTGGACACGCCCAGGCCGTCGGCGAGCAGGTCGAGCACTTCGCGCTCGCGCCGCGTGAGCTGCGGCCCCGTGGGGTGCAGACGGCGCTGCATGGCCTCGGCCAGGCCGTCGGCGACGAACGCGGACGGCGTGGCGGCGGCGTGCCGCGCGGCGGCCACGACGTCGTCGCTGGGGGAGCTCTTCGGCACGAACGCCGACGCACCGGCATCGAGTGCGCCGAACAGGTGGTCGTCGCCGGCGTACATGGTGAGGATGACCAGGCCGATGTCGCCGCGGTTCTGCCGTAGCATCTGCGCCAGCTCGAGGCCGCTGCCGTCGGGAAGCCGGATGTCGATGACCGCCACCGTGGGCTGTGTGGCCTCGGCGAGCTTGGCCGCCTCGGCGACGGTGGCCGCCTCGCCGACCACGGTGAACCCGGCGTCACGCTCGAACGCGCGGCGCAGGCCTTGGCGGATGAGCTCGTGGTCGTCCACGAGCATGACCGACATGGGCACGGTTGTTACCCCTCTCCATGAGCGTTGCCGAGGGATACGTCGACGACCGTACCGCTCTCGGGCCTGTCTTCGATGACGAGTGTGGCGCCCACTCGCCGGGCACGCTCGGCCATGATCTCCAGACCGTAGCGGCCACGTGGCTGCTCCCGCATGCCCATGCCGTCATCGACCACGCGGATCTGCGCGTTGGGCGGACTGACCGACACGGTGACCCACAGGTTCTTCGCCTTGGCGTGCTTGCGCACGTTGGTGATGGCCTCTTGGCCGATGCGCAGCAGCTCCGCCTCGACCTCTGGCCGCAGACGGTCGTGCTCCTCCTGATGCACGAGGTGGACCTTGAGCCCGGCCTGGGCGCCCACCTGGCGGGCGTAGGCCGAGAGCGACGTGCCGAGGCCGCCGTCGTGGTCGAGGTCGCTGCGCAGGTCGAAGATCGAGTGCCGCAGGTTCGACAGGATGCGGGTGAGCTCCTGGCGCAGCGTGGTCGACAGCGACTTGGCGTCGGCGTCGGTGGTGCGGGCGATGAGGTCGTCGACGAGGTAGCCCAGCGAGGTCAGCTCCTGGGCGATGCCGTCGTGGATCTCGCGCGCCAGCCGCCGCCGCTCCTCGCGGGTGGCCAGTTCGCGCACCTCGTCGAAGAGCAGGGCCGTCTCGAGCCGCAGCGCGCCCTCGTCGGTGGAGCCGACGAGCATCTGCAGCTCGTCGGAGGACACCTGGTCCGGCACGTCGGCGACGATGACGCCCATGGTCCGCGACCCGACCCGCAGCGGCAGCACGACGCGGTAGCCGCGCCGCCCGTTGGGGGTCCAGGCCGGGGTCTCGCTGCTCCATGCCTCGAGGACGACGGGGTCGCGCTCGGCGCCGAGCAGCCAGCCGTCGTCCTCGCCGCGGTGGGCGAGCGGGAACAGGTTGCCGCCCTCGCGCCGCACCAGCAGTGCGGCCCGGCGGACCGAGAGCGGCCCGGCGACGTGGTCGAGCAGGCCCTCGGCGAGCGTGCCCGGGTCGAGGCCGACGGAGAGCCGGCGCGACACCACCCGCAGCTCCGACAGCAGCCGGTACGCGGCGGCATAGCGTCCGCCGTCGGCGATCTGGATGCTGTCGAGCCGCAGCACCCATGCCCCGATGGCGCCGGTGGCGAAGATGATGACGACCCAGACGGAGACGCTGCCGAACGTGGGCAGCTCGATGAGGTTGCCGCCGGCGAGCACGTTGCCGATGGCCAGGCCGATGGCGCCGGTGAGCGTCGTGACGGCCGTGCCCATGATGCTGCCGGCGAGCCCGGCGGCGAATGCCGGCACCAGCAGGTACGGGAGCGCCAGGTAGGCCTCCGGTAGCCCGAGCCCGACGATGATCGACGCCAGCGCCATCTCCGCGGCCACCCGCACGCGCGTGCGGGGGAGGATCCGTTCGGAGATGGCGGCCGCCAGCGCGACGAGCGCCAGCGCGCCGAGCCACCACCAGTCGGTGACGACGCTGCGGGCGGACCCCGTGAGGGCGATGACGAGCGCGAGCATGCCGGGTCGCGCGACGGCGACGCCATGCCAATGACGCTGGACGGAATCGGGGGCCCACACACTCACAGGCGGCAGTTTGCCGTAAAACGTCGATCGGCGAGTTCCGAATCGCGGCATGTGCCCGTAGTTCGAGACGGTGATTGGATCAAGGAAACGTGATCTGCCCCACAGATCGCTCCGTTACTGGCAGTGACGGGCCGAAAACTCACTGTGACGCTGTGACGCCCCGTTCGCTTCGATTCGCGCGATCGCCGGATATGGGTTATGAGCCCGAATCGGGGCGGCGTTTGCGCCGCCGAATCGGACATCGCGGCCGGTTCGGCGAGTCAGCCGCGCGGGTCGGTGACGGCACCGAGGAAGAGGATCGTCCCGGTCTCGCTGTCGGAGATCGTGAACGCGAACGGCCGGTCGACCCGGAACCCACCGCCCGCGGAGGACGGCATCGCGGCGCCCGAGACCGCGGCCGCCTCGGTCCCGGCCTCGTCGACGCGGATGTAGGTCTTCTGCACGACCGGCCCGAGGAACGGCTCGGCCGGCGACATCGGCCGGAAGCCGCCGCCGAACGCGCTGCTCATGCCGAGAGCCGCGAGCGCATCGTTGAGCGTCGCCTTCCACTCCAGCTCGAATGTCGGCAGTGCCAGCTCGGTCACGTGCTGGGGGTGCAGCGCGGCGACGGCGGCGGCCCACTCGGCGGCGTCGAGCGACGCCAGCAGCTGTGGCAGCTCGACGCCGTGGTCGGGGAGCAGTATCTCCATGCCGTACCGCTCGTCCTTGCCGTAGGGGAGTCGCAGCATCTGGTAGCCGTCGCGCTGCGCGACCGCCGCAGACGCCCCCACCAGGTGCATGAACGGCACCGTCGCGGTCGTGCCGTCGCCCATCGTGAACGCCTGCGGCCGGGTCTCGTCGGGGTCGAACCGGGTGGTCCAGGTGCCGAGGAAGTAGACGGCGTTGACCAGCACGAGCAGTGTGTCCCGATTCGGGAGTTCGAGGTCACGCGCGATGCCCTTGATGCGGTCCTCGGTCTGGTCGCGGACCCAGGCATCGATGTCGTCGGCCGTCTCCTGCGACCCGAGGTCGACCTCGTCGACGGTGGCGCCGAAGGAGTCGCGGGCGAACGCCAGGTAGTCCTCCTCGAACGGCACGCCCTCCATCGCCCACAGCGCGTTGGCGATCGACAGCGTGACGTCGTCGGTGTCGGCCAGCTCGCGCAGCAGCGCGCCGACCCGTACGTCGCGCGAGTCCTGGAGGTGCAGGACGCCGGCCATGTCGGCCGCCGTCTGGCCCTCGGCGCCGGCCAGCACCATGGCCAGCAGCGCGGCCGCGGACACCGGCGACGTGACGGTGTTCTCGGTGCCGTCGGTCAGCTGGCCGAGCAGGTCGAAGCCGAACTGGTTGACCGACGAGCCGACGGCGGCCGCGTCGGCCGGCGACAGGTCGGCCACCAGCTCCATGTGGGCCGCAGCCGCCGCTCCGTCGCCGGCGGAGTCCCCGGTCGCCGCGTTCGTCCCGCACGCGGCGAGCAGCAGGGCGCCGGCCAGGACGCCGGCGGCCGGTCGGGTGGTCGTCATGGCTGCCCCCTTGCTGGACGGCGTCTCAGCCGCGCGGGTCGGTGACGGCGCCCAGGAAGAGGATCGTCCCGGTCTCGCCGTCGGAGATGGTGAACGCGAACGGGCGGTCGACGCGGAAGGTCTGGCCGGCCGATTCCGTCATGACGCCGCCCGTGACGGCCGCCGCCTCGGTGCCGGCCTCGTCGACCCGGATGTAGGTCTTCTGCACGACGACGTCGAGGAACGGGTTCTCCGGCGACATCGGGGTGAAGTCGCCGCCGCCGAACGCGCTCCCCATGCCCAGGGCCACCAAGGCGTCGTTCAGGTCCGCGTCCCATTCCAGCTCGAACCGCGGGAGGGCGACGTCGCTGATCGTCTGCTCGGTCAGGGCGCCGGTGGCGGCGGTCCACTCGGCGGCGTCGAGTGAGGCCAGCAGCTGTGGCAGCTCGACGCCGTGGTCGGGCAGCAGGATCTCCATGGCGTACCGCTCGTCCTCGCCGTACGGCAGCCGCAGCATCTGGTAGCCGTCGCGCACGGCGACCGGCACGTCCACGTCGGTGAGGTGCATCAGCGGCACCATGGCCGACTCGCCGTCGGCGAGCGTGAACCGTTCCTCGCGCGTGTCGCCGGGGTCGAACTGGGTGGTCCAGGTGCCGAGGAAGTAGACGGCGTTGAGCAGCACCAGCACGGCGTCGGCGTTGGGGAGGCCGAGGTCCTCGGCGATGCCGTCGATGCGGTCCTCGGTCTGGTCGCGGACCCAGGCGTCGATCTCGTCGGCCGTCTGCTGCGACCCGAGGTCGGCGTCGTCGACGGTGGCGCCGTAGGAGTCGCGGGTGAACGCCAGGTAGTCGTCCTCGAACGGGTACCCCTCCCGCGCCCACAGGGCGTTGGCGACGGAGAGCGTGACGTCGTCGGTGTCGGCCAGCTCGCGCAGCAGCGCCCCGACCCGCACATCGCGGGCGTCGTCGAGGTGCAGGACGCCGGCCATCTCGTCCGCCGTCTGCCCGCCGGCCCCGGCCAGCACCATAGCCAGCAGTGCGGCCGCGGACACCGGCGACGTGACAGTGTTCTCGGTGCCGTCGGTGAGCTGGCCGAGCAGGTCGAAGCCGAACTGGTTGACCGACGAGCCGACGGCGGCCGCGTCGCCCGGCGCGAGGTCGGCCACCAGCTCCATCGACGCCGCGGCCGCCGCGCCGTCACCCGAGCCGGCGCCGTCGTCGTCACCGGAGGAGTCCGCGGTTCCACAGGCCGCCGTCAGCAGCCCGCCCGCCAGCATGGCGGCGATCAGTCGTCGGTACGGCATGCGGACCCCCAGAGGTGGAGCGTCAGCCGAGCGGGTCGGTCACCGCCCCCAGGAAGACGATGGTCCCCGTCTGGCTGTCGGAGATGGTGAACGCGAACGGACGGTCGACGCGGAAGCTGGTGTCGTCGGCGCCGCCCGACGTGCGGGTGGTGCCACCGGTGACGGCGGCCGCCTCGGTGCCGGCCTCGTCGACGCGGATGTAGGTCTTGTGCACGACGCTGGCGAGGTCTTGCGGCTGCGGCGACATCGGCCGGAAGTCGGCGCCCTGGAACGCCGGGCCCATGCCCAGCGCGGTGAGGGCGTCATTGAGCTTCGCGTCCCATTCCAGCTCGAACTTCGGCACGACGACGGTCTGCAGCTCGGCCGGGGTGAGGGCGGCGACGGCCGCGGACCACTCCGCGGCGTCGATGGTCGAGAGCAGCTGCGGCAGCCCGGTCGCGGTGTCGGGGAGCAGGATCTCCATGGCGAACCGGCCGTCGGCGCCGTAGGGGAGCCGCAGCATGCGGTAGCCGTCGCGCTGGACGACCGGCAGCACCTGCTCGCGCAGCGTCATCAGCGGCACGTCGGCGCTGCTGCCGTCGCCCATCGTGAACGCCTGCGGCCGGGTGTCGGCGGGATCGAACTGCGTGGTCCAGGTGCCGAGGAAGTAGACGGCGTTGACCAGCACGAGCGCCGCCTGCGGGTCGGGCAGGCCGAGGTCCTCGGCGATGCCCTCGATGCGGTCCTCGGTGTGCTCGCGCACCCAGGCGTCGATCTCTTCGGCGGTGTCCTCGGACCCGAGGTCGGCCTCGTCGACCGTCGCGCCGAAGGAGTCGCGGACGAAGCTCAGGTAGCCGTCCTCGAACGGGATGCCCTGCTGCGCCCAGAGCGCGTTGGCCGCCGACAGCGTGACGTCGTCGGTGTCGGAGAGCTGCTGGAGCAGCTGGCCGACCCGGACGTCGCGGGAGTCCTCGAGGTGCAGCGTGGAGGCCATGGCCTCGGCGGTCTCGCCGCCCGCGCCGGCCAGGAGCATGGCCAGCATCGAGGCGACGGAGACGGGGGAGGTGACGGTGTTCTCCGTGCCGTCGGTGAGCTGCCCGAGCAGGTCGAAGCCGAACTGGTTGACCGACGAGGCGACGGTGCCGGCGTCGGCGGGCGCGAGATCGGCGACGACGTCGATGCGCGGCGCCGGGCCGGGATCGACGGTGGAAGCCTCGCCTCCAGCGCCGGTGTCCGAGCCGCCGCCGTCGCCGTCGTCGCCGGAGCCGGCCGAGCCGCAGCCGGCGAGCAGCAGAGCACCGGCGAGCACCGCGGTGACCACGCGGGGCAGGGACATGAACGCACCTCCGGACGACGAGTCAACCATCCTCTGTCATCTTGGACGTTGCGCGCGACGGACCGGTTGCAGGGAGGTCGGCGAAGTAGAACCGGGCGGCCACGGCACGACGGTGTTCGGCTCGGTGCCGCGGGTGGGGGATGCCCCAGGCGTCTTCGGCCGGTGCGCCGGCACCGACCGCCACCAGCTCCGCGCGCGGCGCCCGGCGCTCGGCCTGCCAGGGCGTCAGCGCCTGGTGCAGCTCGCTGAAACCGCCGGTCGCACTGACGACGACGATGCCCGTCGCCCGTCCGTGTGCCAGCTCGTCACGGTCCTTCAGCTCCAGGCCGAGGCAGATCCGCTTGGTCACCCAGAACGTCAGGGGCGGGACGACGAACACGGCGACCTGCAGGGCCCGGGTCAGCCCGTTCAGCGGGATGTGCAGCAGCGTGGCCAGGACGTCGTTGCCGCCGGCCAGCCAGAGCACCAGGTAGAACGAGACGAACCCGGCGACCAGCGCGGTGCGCACCGGCACGTCGCGGGGCCGGTCCGGCAGGTCCGGGTCGCGGCGGTCGCCGGTGGCCCACTGCTCGAACCACGGGTAGAGCGCCAGCGTCGTCAGCAGCACCCCGGGCAGCACCATGACGGGGATGATCACGCTCAGCGTCAGCGTGTAGCCGAACACGCCGACCTCCCACGGCGGCATCAGCCGCACGGCGCCGTCGAGGAACCCCAGGTACCAGGGCGGCCGGCTGCCGGCCGCGGCCTGGGACGGGTCGAACGGACCCCACAGCCACACCGGGTTGACCTGCAGGGTGGCCGCCATCAGCACGAGGACGCCGCTGACGAGCGCCACCAGCCCGGCCATGCGGGCCGCGTAGCCGGGGAAGACATGGTCCGACGGCGCCACCCGCCGGTCCGCCTCCTCCGTAGCGGGCCCACCCCGCCGGCCCCGCGACAGCAGCACCAGCCGGGCCACGAACAGCGCGACGATCAGGGCAGGCAGCAGGTAGACGTGCACCACGGTCAGGCGGGCGATGATCTCGTCGCCCGGGAACGTGCCGCCGAACACCAGCCACGACAGCCACGTCCCGACCACGGGCACCGCCAGCAGGTAGCCCTCGGTGACCTGCAGCCCGGTGCCGGACTGGAAGTCGTCGAGCATCGAGTGCCCGGCGTAGGCCTCGACGATCGCCAGGACCAGCAGGACCAGCAGGAGCACCCAGCCCACCCGCCGTCGGCCGCGGAACACCCCGGTCAGGAAGTCACGCAGCAGCTGCGCCGACAGCGCGGCGACGAAGACCAGCCCGGCCCAGTGGTGCGCCTGACGGACCAGCAGCCCGCCGGGGACCTCGAAGGAGATGTCGACGGTGGACGCGTACGCCTCGGACACCTGGACACCGCGGAGCGGGCCGTATCCGCCGTCGTACACGAGCTGCCGCGACGACGGCTCGAACCAGAACGTGAGCAGGACGCCGGTGACCAGCAGGACGAGGAAGCCGCCCACCGCGATGTGGCCGAAGAGCCCGGACCACCGGGTCGGGAACACCGCGCGGCGGCGGGCCAGCCGGCGGACCGGGCCGCCGTGGCGATCGGCCAGCCGCACGACGCGGCCGGCCCAGTGGCGTGGATCGATGTCTGACATGGTGCGCTCCCGTGGTGTCGCTCCTGCCCATACGACCCGGGACCGGCCGCGCGTGTGACATGAGGTGCGTCACGTGCGCCCCGTAGGCTGCCCTGATGGCGCCGGCGATCGATCTCATGGACGACACGTTCGTGGTGGCCGAACGGGCCGAGCTGGCGACCTACGTCCGCGACCCCGCCGTCGCGCGGGCGTGGTGGCCGCGGCTGACGCTGACCGTCCACCAGGACCGCGGCCTCGAGGGCGTGCGCTGGACGGTGGCCGGCGAGCTGACCGGCAGCACGGAGATCTGGCTGGAGCGATGGGGCGACGGCGTCCTCGTCCACTGGTTCCTGCGCGCGGATCCGGCGCGGACGCCGTCGCCCCGAGGCGTGCGGCGGCTGGCCCGCCGGTACACCGTCGCCTACAAGGAGCGGATCCACGAGCTCAAGGACCGGCTCGAGCACGGACGACCGGCCGGAGTGCCGCGGCTGCCGCCGGCTCGGTAGTCTGCGATCTCCGCCTTCTGGCAGATGGGACACTGTCACACATGGCTTCGCAGACCACGTCGAGCATCGTCGTCGCCGCGACCCCGGACCGCATCATGGCCGTCATCGCGGACCTCGAGGCGTACCCGGAGTGGACCGCATCGGTCCGCGAGGTCGAGGTGCTGACGGTGTACCCGGCCGAGCCACTCACCTCCGGTGCGGCCGGAGGTCGTTCAGGCACCGGGCGGCCGAAGGAAGCACGGTTCGTCCTCGACGCCGGACCCGTCAAGGACCGCTACACGCTGTCCTACGAGTGGGACGGCGACGACGAGGTCCGCTGGAGCCTGGTCGAGGGCGGCCTGATCAAGGAGCTGACCGGCTCCTATGCGCTGGCCGCCGTCGACGCCGCGAGTACCGAGGTGACGTACCAGCTGACGGTCGACGTCTCCATCCCGATGCTCGGGCTGATGAAGCGCAAGGCGGAGAAGGTCATCATCGACACGGCTCTGAAAGAGCTCAAGAAGCGCGTCGAGGACGGAGTGGACGAGTGAGCCTCACCATCGGAGTGGACGTCGGCGGCACGAAGATCGCGGCCGGCGTCGTCGACGAGAAGGGCGTCATCGGGGCGCGGGCGCGCCGCGAGACGCCGTCGCACGACCCCGCGGCCATCGTCGACACGATCATCGAGGTCACGAAGGAGCTGGCCGCCCAGCACGAGGTCGACGCGGTGGGCGTGGGCTCGGCCGGCTTCATCGACTCCGCCCGGTCGCGGGTGCTGTTCGCGCCGAACCTCGCCTGGCGCGACGTCCCCGTCCGCGACCAGGTCGCCGATGCCACCGGCCTGCCCGCCGTCGTCGAGAACGACGCCAACGCCGCGGCCTGGGGCGAGTTCAAGTTCGGCGCCGCCGAGGACGTCGACGACATGATCCTGCTGACCATCGGCACCGGCGTCGGCGGCGGCCTGGTGCTCGACGGCCAGATCTACCGCGGCGCGCACGGTGTCGCCGCCGAGGTCGGCCACATGCGCGTGGTCCCCGACGGCCACCTGTGCGGCTGCGGGCTGCGCGGCTGCCTCGAGGCGTACGCCAGCGGCACCGCCCTGGTCCGCGAGGCGCGGGCGGCGGCGTCGCTGCCCTCCGCGGAGCGGCTGCTCGAGCGGGCCGGCGGCGACCCGCAGCGCATCACCGGCCCCATGGTCACCGAGCTCGCGAACGACGGCGACGAGCTCGCCATCGTGCTGATCGCGCAGGTCGGCCGCTGGCTGGGTGAGGCGATGGGCTCGTTCACGGCGCTGTTCGACCCCGCGGTGTTCGTCATCGGCGGCGGCGTGTCCGCGGCCGGCGACCTGCTCGTCGGGCCGGCCGAAGAGGCGCTGCGCAAGCACACCACCGGCGCCGGGCACCGCCCCGAGCCCGAGGTCCGGGTCGCGACGCTGGGCAACGACGCCGGCGTCATCGGCGCGGCCGACCTCGCGCGGGTGTGACGGCCGTCCGGCTGCGGGTCGTCAGCTACAACGTCCACGGACTGCGCGACGACGGCACCGCCGTCGCGCGCGTCCTGCGCGACCTCGACCCGGACGTCGCTTTCGTCCAGGAGCTGCCGAAGTACCTGCTGTGGCGCGGCCGCGCGGCGTCGTTCGCACGGCGTGCCGACCTGCTCTACGCGGCCGGCGGGGGCACGACCGGCGGGACGGCGCTGTTCACCGCGGTCCGGGTCGACCTGCGCGAGGTGCAGGAGCACCGGCTGCGGCGCACGCCCGGCCTGACCCGGCGCGGCCTGGTGCTGGCCCGGCTCGAGAAGGACGGGGTCGTGTTCGGCGCCGGGTCGCTGCACCTGGGCCTGGACGCCGGCGAGCGGGCCCGGCACCTCACCGACATCACCGGCCTGGTGAACCGGCTGAGCCTGTCGGCCATGGTGCTCGGCGGCGACGTGAACGAGGTCTCGACCGCCCCGACCTGGACCCGCCTGGCCTCGCAGTACACCGACGCCGGTGCGAACGACCCGACGCCGACGTTCCCGGTGGCGCAGCCGCAGCACCGCATCGACGGCCTCTTCGTCCGCGGCGCCGACGTGACCGCCTACCGCGTCGTCGACACCCCGGACGCCCGGGTGGCGAGCGACCACTTCCCCGTGGTGGCGGACCTGACCCTGCGGGGGTGACGGCGCCCGCGCGACTGGTCCTCTGTCACCCGCGTCCGCTCGCGTTCATGGCGCCGGCCGGCAACCTCACGTCCGCGGATCGACTTCACTCGCGGGAGCCGTCTTCTGCGCGCGTGTCAGGGCTCAGAAGACGGCTGGCGGTAGTGAAGACGGCTGGCGGTAGTGAAGTCGCGGGCGGCAGTGAAGTCGCGGGCGGCGACACCGGGTCGTGGGCGGGTGACGACCGCCCTGGTGGTCGTCACCCGATCTGGACAGTCGATCAGCCTCGGCCGGCTTGGACTCCCGGCGACTCCTCACCCGCCCGCGCGCGCACTTCACGCAGCTCCGCGCTACGAGACGCCCGCATCCGCCCGAGCTCGTCTGCCGTCGCCCCGATGACCTGCAGGACCTCGGCCCGGGCGTTGCCGCCCTCGAGCCCGTCCCGGCCGGGCGCGGAGTCGTCGGGCTCCACCGTCAGAGCACTGCGCCGTCGTCGGGGTCGTTGGGGTGGTGGCCGCGCATGCGGGCGACCAGGGTGACGAAGCCGGTGACGAAGGCGACCACCGCGAGGAAGACGATCTCGTCGGACGGGCGCCAGGACATGATGGCGACGATGATCAGCGCGATGGGCGGCACGATGACGCCCGCCCAGGCCAGCTGCTGGATGCGGTCGCCGCGGGGGATGGGCGCCGGGGG
>NZ_SMKL01000025.1 GCF_004348545.1 Jiangella ureilytica
GTGTGGCCGCCCGCACCAGCAACACCCCGGACAGCTCGACCGGCAACATCGGCTTCCGCTGCGCCGCGGACCTGCCATGAGCTCGTCTCGTTTCCCCGGCTCGGTGTACCGGCGCGGTGATGAGCCGCCCGAGATCCGATCACTCGGACGGCATCAGTCCGACGGCGGTCAACAGCGCGGGAACGACCACGAGCACCAGGCCCAGCAGCAGCGGTGCGCCGAGCACGCCGAGGACCGCTAGACGTGCCGGCATCCGGTGCCGCCGCGAGTACGAGACCGCGAGGACGCCGAAGCCGCCCGCCGCCAGCAGGAAGAACATGACGTACGCGATGCCGGCGAGATCGATGTCGTCGACGGAGCCGGTGAGGCCTGCGGCCATCCCGATCGCTTGTGCCACGCTGCCCAAGGCATAGACGGTCAGTGTCGCGAAGGCGCCCCAGATGACCACGGTGATGGCGCTGGGCCGGATGTGGCGGGACGGTCTCGCGATGGAGAGCAGCGCGACCACGGCTCCGATCGCCTTGAGGATGGTCACCAGCCAGTTCATGACAGTGAACGCGGAGGCATGGTCGGCGTAGCGTCCGTCGCTGAAGTGGTCGCTGAACTCGAAGACGATGTTGACCACCGCGAACCCGACGCAACCCAGGGCGACCAGAACACCGATCGCGGTGACGGCCGAACTGGGCCGGCCGGCGCGCCGAGTACGACCTGGAGCCGAAGGTGCCGCCACGTTCATGCCCACCGCCCACGCGTCGACGCCGGACGTGCCGCGGTCCGGATGCCGCGCCGCTCGCCCGCGCGGAGGTTGCGCGAGATCATGTCGCTACCTTTCGTCTCGGCGTCCGTGGCGCTCGCCATCGACGTCTTTCCGGTTCAGCGGCTCACGACGGTCGCGTATTCCGCGTGCGAAGTCGGCACTCGAGAGGCCGGAGGGCCGACCGGGCCAGGTCAGGTCCGCCGACGTCGGCGCCCTCGGTGGGGAAGCCCTCCTGGGAGGTCGAGGTAGACGAGCCGGGTGGTGGTGGCCGGTCGGCGGGGGTCGGCGAGCACGAGGGAGTAGAGCGCACGCCCGCGCCGGCCGTCGCGGACCCACGCGGGTGCGTCGGTCGTCGAGCACCTGCTGGATCGCCGGCCGCACCCCGCCAGCAGGGCCACCTCCGCGCGGCGCAATCCCTTGACACTCGGCGGTTGCCGGGTGGGCGGGCAGGAAGGGAGGTACTGGCGGTGCCGGGCACCGCAGGCTCGCCCCCGAACGGGCCCGAGTGGCGTTGACTGGGTGCATGCGAGCCACCTACCTGTTCGGCGCGGGCGACATCCGCGTGATCGACGTCCCCGACCCCATGGTCCAGCTGCCGACCGACGCGCTCGTGCGCGTGGTCCGGGCGTGCGTGTGCGGCAGTGACCTGCACCCGTACCACTCGAGGCCGGCATCCGAGAACGGCGCGTCGATCGGTCACGAGTTCGTCGGCGTGGTCGAGGAGGTGGGTGCCGAGGTCACGACGCTGAGCGCCGGCGACTTCGTCATCGCTCCCTTCGCCGTCTCGTGCGGGTGGTGTGAGTTCTGCCGGGCCGGCCTGCAGACCTCGTGCGTGAACGGCGGGTTCTGGAACGACCGGAAGCTCGGGACGGGCGGCGGGCAGGCTGAGGCGGTCCGCGTCCCGCTCGCCGACGGCACCCTCGTCGCAGTCCCAGGCGTCGACGCCGGCACCGACGAGACCCGGCTGGCGAGCCTGCTCACGCTCTCCGACGTGTACGGCACCGGCTGGCACGCCGCCCTCCGCGGCGGCGTGGGCGCGGGCAGCACCGTCACCGTCATCGGCGACGGCGCCGTCGGGCTGCTCGCCGTCCTGTCGGCCGCCCGGCTCGGCGCCGAGCGGATCGTGCTGATGGGCCGCCACCACGTGCGCACCGACCTCGGCCGGGAGTTCGGCGCCACCGACGTCGTCGCCGAGCGCGGTGAGGAGGGCATCGCCGCCGTACGAGAGCTGACCGACGGCGGCAGCCCGATCGTGCTCGAGGCGGTCGGTCACCTGCCGGCCTACGAGCAGGCCGTCGGGGTGGTCCGCCCCGGCGGGGTCATCAGCCGCGTCGGCGTCCCGCAGTACGCGGACGCACCGGTCGGGTTCGGCAGCCTCTTCGGCCCCAACATCACCCTGACCGGCGGCCCCGCCCCCGCCCGCGCGTACATCGAGCGGCTGCTGCCCGACGTTCTCGACGGCACCGTGAACCCCGGTCGCGTCTTCGACGCCGTCGCCGACCTGGAGGACGTAGCGAAGGCCTACGCCGCGATGGACGAGCGCAGCGCTCTCAAGGTGATGATCCGGCCATGAGCGTCTCCTGCCCGCCGGGACGCAGGCCCTGTGCGGGACCACGAGCGGGGCCGGGTGCACGGCGAGTCCGACGTGGACGTACCGACGCCGTGAGCCATCGCGGTCGTGACGGCTGCGAGGCCTGTGTCCCTGACCTGCGGAAACGCAGTGGCAGTGGCGCTTTCGCCTGTCCGGGTCCCCGGCTGTTCTCGACGGCCGCCCCGGCACTCACCACGACGTGGCTCGAGCACGTCGCAGACGACACGACGACGTCTGAGGAGGGTGGGTATCCTCGGGCGACATGGCCAGGTCGTCGACGAGAGCGCCGTCCATCACCGATGTGGCGCGGCTGGCCGGTGTGTCCGTTCCGACGGTGTCGCGGGTGTTGACGGGTTCGGTGCCGGTGAGCCCGGAGCGCACCGATCGGGTCATGGCGGCCATCCGCGAGCTGGGCTACCGGCCGAACGGCGCGGCCCGGGCGCTGGTGACGGGGCGGCAGTCGGTCATCGCGGTCCTCGCCAGCAACACCACGCGCTACGGCTACGCGACCACGCTGCAGGGCATCGAAGAGGCGGCCCGGCTGGCCGGCTTCATCGTCATGATCACCGTCATCGAGACCGAGGAGCCGCGCGCGGTCCAGGCCGCCGTCGACCTCGCGCTGAGCCATCCGGTCGCCGGTGTCGTCGTGCTGAAGTTCGACCCGCCCGGTGCCGCGGCGCTGCATCAACTGCCCGACGGCCTGCCGGTCGTGGCCGCGTCGGGCGGGCGCGGTGACGGTGTGCCGCACGCGGTCCTCGACGACACCGCCGGAGCCATGGCGGCCACCGACTACCTGCTCGGGCTCGGGCACCGGACCGTGCACTACGTCGCGGTGCCGACCTCGGGTCGCCGCGCCGGCCGGGCCACGGGCTGGAAGCGCGCACTGACGAGGGCCGGCGTCGAGGTGCCGCCGGTCCTCGACGCCGGCTGGGAGCCGGAGCGCGCCTACGAGATCGGCCGCGGGCTCGCCGGGCGCGACGACGTCACCGCCGTGCTGTGCGGCAACGACGAGCTCGCCATGGGCCTGATGCGCGGCCTGCACGAGGCCGGTCGCGCGGTGCCCGGCGACATCAGCGTGGTCGGTTTCGACGGCCATCCGATGGGACGGTTCTGGACGCCGGCGCTCACCACCGTCGAGCAGGACTTCGCCGATCTCGGGCGGCGGTCGTTCGCCCTGCTCGGGGGGCTGCTCGGCACCGGTCAGACCGCCAAGACGTCGTCGACGGCGGCCCGGCTGGTGATCCGCGAGAGCAGCGGCCCGCCGCCGTCGGCGCGCTAGTCCCTATCGGCGCCGGTCCGGAATCGACTCTTGACTCCCATTCTGAAAACGTTATCATCGGCGGAACGCCTCGACCTGTGAGCGTTAACAGCACCGAGGAAGGCCGATGCCGATGACGTCGCAGCCCGCCCGCATCGTGTGGGGTCACGACGCCCTGACCGTCGAGCTGATCACCGGCAACGGCGGCCCGGTCCGGCTCAACCGGATCGCGGCCGTGCCGGTCCGGCCGGCACGCGCTGACGAGGAATCGACCCGCGACCGGGCCGGGCAGCCGCTCGTCGAGCTGCTCGTCGCGGGTGACGGAAGCGTGTGGTCGGGCCCGCGGCAGATCGAGAGCATCGCCGGCGCGCGGCTGCGGTACTCCGGACACCGGACCTCGCGCGAGGACGGGTGGATCCGGCTCGAGATCGACCAGTTCGACGACGAAGCCGGGCTGCTGGTGACCTCGGTGCTGCGCTCGCCGCTGGCCGTGGCCGCTCTTCAGGCCGAGACGACGGTCCTGGTCAGTGGGTCCGAACCGGTCACCCTGCACGCCGTGAGCTCGCTCGCGACCGGAGCGTTCCGGCCCGGCGGCGGCGCCGACGGCATCGACGTCGTCTGGGCCGAGAACGACTGGCTGGCCGAAGGCCGGTGGCAGCGGCGGCCGCTGCGGGAGCACCGGCTGCCCGACATCGACCTGTCGACGCACGGCAAGAACCCGCGCGGCGCCCTGGTGCTCGCCAGCCACGGATCGTGGTCGTCGGGGGAGTACCTGCCCGCCGGCGCGCTCGTCGACACCGCGACGGGGACGGCATGGGCGTTCCAGGTCGAGCACAACGGCGCCTGGCGCTGGGAGGTGGGCGAGCGGCTCGACGGGGTCTACCTCGCGTTACACGGGCCGGGCGACGCCGACCACCAGTGGCGGCACACGCTCGAGCCCGGCCAGGAGTTCACCAGCGTCCCGGCCGCGCTGGCCGTCGGCGACGGCGGGCTGGAGGCGGCGATGGCCGCGCTGACGGCGTACCGGCGGGCGCTCGTCCGGCCGCATCCGGACCGCGAGGCGCTTCCCGTGGTCTTCAACGACTACATGAACACGCTCGACGGCGACCCCACCACCCAGCGGCTGCTGCCGCTGGTCGACGCCGCGGCGCGGGCGGGTGCGGAGTACTTCTGCATCGACGCCGGCTGGTACGACGAGGACGGCACCTGGTGGGACAGCGTCGGCGCCTGGGAGCCGTCGACCACCCGGTTCCCGGACGGCCTGGGCGAAGTCGTCGACGCGATCCGCGCCGCCGGCATGCGGCCGGGCCTGTGGCTGGAGCCCGAGGTCGTGGGCGTGCGCAGCCCGCTCGCGGACAGCCTGCCGCCGGACGCGTTCTTCCAGCGCGACGGCCGCCGGCAGGCCGAGAACGGCCGGTACCACCTCGATCTGCGCCACCCGGCCGCCGTCGCGCACCTCGACGCCACCGTCGACCGGCTGGTCGAGGAGTTCGGCATCCGCTTCTTCAAGCTGGACTACAACATCAACCCCGGCGCCGGCACCGATGCCAAGGCCGACGCGCCCGGCGCCGGGCTGCTCGCCCACAACCGGGCCCACCTGCGCTGGCTCGAGGGCGTGCTGGACCGCCATCCCGACCTCGTGCTGGAGAACTGCGGGTCCGGCGGCATGCGCATCGACTACGCGCTGCTCGCCCGGCTGCAGTTGCAGTCGACCAGCGACCAGCAGAACCCGCTGCTCTACCCGCCGATCGCCGCGGCGGCGCCGATGGCCGTGCTGCCCGAGCAGTCGGCGAGCTGGGCGTACCCGCAGCCGGAGATGACGGACGAGGAGATCGCGTTCACCGTCACGACCGGCCTCCTCGGCCGGCTCTACCTCTCCGGCCACCTGAACCGGATGACGGCGGAGCAGTTCTCGCTGGTCCGCGACGGGGTCGAGGCGCACCGGGCGATCCGCGCCCACCTGGCCCGGGCGATCCCGTTCTGGCCGCTGGGCCTGCCCGGCTGGACCGACGGGTGGATCGCCCTCGGCCTGCGCACCGGCGACGCGAGCGTCCTGGCCGTGTGGCGGCGGCCGGGCGCGGACGCCGCCGTCGACCTCCCGCTGCCGCACCTGCGCGGCAGCACACCCGGGATGGACGTGCTGTACCCGCGGCGGCTGCCCGCCTGGCCGCACGCGTGGGACGCCGAGGCCGGCGTCCTGCGCCTCGACGGCGGGCCGGCCCCGGCCGCCCGCGTGTACCGACTGCGCCACACCTGACCGACCCGAAACCGACCCCGTACCGAGGACGAGGAGAGGCTCGATGAAGAGATCCCTGACACTCGTGGCGGCGCTGGCCGCCGTCACCCTGACCGCCGCCGCCTGCAGCGATCCCGCGTCCGGCCCGTCCGGCGACAGCGGGAACGGCGACGACGGTGGCGGCGAGACCGCCGGCGGCGACGCCGCGTGGCCGGACCCGACCGGCGACCTCGACGGCGTCGAGCTGACCATCTGGGCGGCACAGAACAGCACCACCGTCCCGGAGCAGGTCGTGGCGGCGTTCGAGGAGGAGACCGGTGCCTCGGTCGAGGTCGTCACCATCCCCGACCCGTACGAGCAGGGCATCCAGACCCGCGTCGCCACGGGCGACATGCCGGACCTGGCGTTCTGGCAGCCGACGGCGTCGATGCTCACCGCCATCAACGCACGCACCAACCTGCAGCCGCTGGACGACGCGCCGTGGATCGAGGAGCTCGAGCCGGAGCTGCGGGACATGACCGGCATCCTCGACGACACCCGCTACGCCGCGCTGATCACCAGCCCGGCGGTCGAGGGCGTCTACTACAACAAGCAGGTCTTCGAGGCCAACGGGATCACCGAGACCCCCACCGACTTCGCCGAGATGGTCGACGTCGCCCGCCAGCTCGACGCGGCCGGCGTCACCCCCTTCTTCGAGATGGGCGCCGACCGCTGGGCCACCCAGTGGTGGGTGCAGGTGCAGCTGGCCGACGCGGCCGCCGACGGGTTCTGGGACCGTGTCAACGCCGGCGAGGAGACGTTCGAGAGCCCGGTCGTCGTCGACGCCATCACGACGTACCAGGGCCTGGTCGAGGAGGGCCTGTTCAACGACGACATCGTCACGGCCACGTTCGAGGACCAGGGCGACGCACTGCTGGCCGGCGACGCCGCGATGGTCGTCCAGGTCAACTCGTTCTTCGGCCAGCTCCAGGCCAAGGCCGACACCGCGACGCTGGACGAGACCATCGGGTTCTTCCCGATCTCGCCGTCGGGCAACGTCGGCACGTTCATCCCGGACCAGAGCAACGCCCTGGTCGCGTTCCGCACGGGCGACGCCGAGCGCGAGGCCGCGGCCCGGCAGCTGCTCGCGTACTGGATGGGCCCGGGCTACGAGGACTTCGTGGCCGACCGTCAGACGGTCTCGCTGAAGTCCGACGTGCCCAGCCCCAACGGCGTGCCGCAGGCGCTGCTGGACGTGCACGCGTCGCTGGCCGACTCCGTGGGCTCCATGCAGGCGCTCGCCGTCGCCAATCCGGACCTCTACCTCAACCTGGCCGACATGCTGGCCGGAACGATGACCCCCGAGCAGGTCGCGACGGCCACGCAGGACCAGTTCGAGCAGCTGGCCCAGGCGGCCGGCGTCGGGGGATGACCGTCCATGGCTCATGCTCCAGCGGCTGACCGGCGGCGGGAGCGGACCACCCATCCCGGCTGGTTCCTGCTCCCGGCGCTGGTCGTGCTGGCCGTGTTCTTCGTCGTCCCGACGGTGTTCAACTTCGTCTACGCGTTCACGGACTGGTCGAGCTTCACGAGCGAGATCAATGCCGTCGGGTTCGACAACTTCACCGCCCTCGCCGAGAGCGGCACGCTGTTCTCGTCGCTGCGGATCACGCTCGTCTACGCGGTGCTGGTGGCGATCTTCCAGAACGTGTTCGGACTGGCGCTGGCAGTGCTGCTGGAGCGGGACACCGCGCTGAACCGGATCGCCCGGGCGGCGTTCTTCATCCCGGTGCTGATGTCGGCGCTGGCGGTCGGCTACATCTTCCAGGCGCTGCTGAAGCCCGACGGGGCGCTCAACGACGTGCTCGGCTTCGTCGCCGGCCGCGACGTGGCGACGCCGTGGCTCGGCGACACCACCTGGACGATCGTCGTCGTCGCGCTGATCCACGCGTGGAAGTGGATGGGGCTGTCGATGCTCATCTACCTGGCCGGGCTGAAGACGATGCCGGAGGACGTCCTCGAGGCCGCCCGCATGGACGGTGCCCCGGCGTGGAAGGCGTTCTGGACCATCCGCTTCCCGCTGCTGGCGCCGGCGGTGACGTTCAGCGTCGCGACCGCGCTGCTCGGGTCGATGAACGGCTTCGACATCGTTCAGGCGACGACGGAGGGCGGCCCCGCGCGGACCACGGAGATCCTCAACATCTTCATCTACCGCACCTTCGGCCAGGGGCTGTTCGCGCAGGCCACGACCATGAGCCTGGTGCTGTTCCTGATGGTCGCGCTGCTGGCGTTCCCGGTCATCAGAATGCTGCGCCGCCGGGAGGAGGTCCTGTGAGCGGCGCGACGCTGCGCCGCCGGCCGCTGCGGGAGCGCTCGGCCTGGTCGCGGCTGCAGCCGCTGGTCACCGTCGTGCTGGTGACGGTTCTCGTCGGCATCCCGATGTGGCTGGTCGTCATGACGGCGGGGAAGTCGCAGGGCGAGGCGCTCAGCCCGAACCTCGCCCCGCCCACGGACTGGCAGCTGTGGGAGAACCTGCGCGAGGTCTGGGAGCGCGGCCGGATCCCGTCGGCGTTCGCGGGCAGCCTGCTGGTCATGGTGCCGGCGGTGGCCGGCGTGCTGGTCCTCGGCTCGATGGCGGCGTGGGTGCTGGCCCGGCGAACGGGCCGCGCGTACGCCGTCCTGTACGCGGCCGCCATCAGCGGCATCGTGCTGCCGCCCGCGGTGGTGACGATCGTGCTGCTGCTGCGCCAGCTCGGCCTGGCCGGCACGGCCGCCGGCATGATCGGTGTCTACGCCGGCATCTACCTGTCCACGGTGATCTTCTTCGTCACCGGGTTCGTCCGCACCATCCCGCTCGAGCTGGAAGAGGCCGCCCGGGTCGACGGCGCCGGGCCGGTGAAGGTGTTCGTGCGGATCATCCTGCCGCTGCTCCGGCCGGTGCTGGCGACGGCGACGATCCTCATCTGCCTCTACGTGTGGAACGACGTGTTCTACGCGTTCTTCGTGCTCGGCGGCCGGCTCGACACGCTGCCGCTCAACCTGTTCCAGGTGGCCAGCGCCGGGCTCTACCTCAACAACTGGCACCTGATCTTCATGTACGTGGTCCTGATGAGCCTGCCGCTGCTCATCGTGTTCGTCGTGGCCCAGCGGAAGATCATCTCCGGCATCACCAGCGGCGCGGTCAAGTAACGCCCTCGCACCACCTCCGAACCATCGACGACGACGGAAAGAGGACTCATGCGAACATGGATCGCACCGGTCGCCGCGTTGAGCGTCGTGGCCGGCGCACTGGCGGCGAGCACGCTGCCGGCTCCGCCGGCCCGTGCCGACGACGCCCAGCAGCTGGTCGTGGACCTCGACGAGCGCACCGGCCCGTTCCTGGGCGCCGGCAGCGGCACCCTGTACGGGCTCAGCGACGACGGCGTGCCCAGCGACAACACCCTCGAACCGCTGCGTCTGCACAGCATCGCGCAGAAGCCGCCGGCCGGCGCACAGCACCCGAACGGCGACGCGCTCGTCGTCGCCGGCCCGTTCTTCCGCAACGGCGGCGAGTACGTCCAGATCTACGTGCAGGACATGTACGCGCAGTGGACCTACGAGAACCCCGGCGGGGTCGTCCCGTGCAACGACGTGTGCTTCGCGAACTACATGGAGAAGCTGGCCTGGGTGGTCGACCAGGTGACGGCCCGCCCGGACGCCGACCGATTCGTCTACGTGCCGTTCAACGAGCCCGATCACATCTGGTACAGCCTCAGCACGAACAACGCCACGGCCTACCGGACCCGCATGGACGCGTTCCTGCGGCACTGGAAGCAGGCGGTCGAGTACATCCGCGCGAACCACCCCGGAGCCCGGGTCGCCGGCATGAACGACGCCACCTTCCGGCAGCGCAACTACCGCGACTTCCTGACCTTCGCGCGCGACAACGACGTGCTGCCCGACCTCACCACCTGGCACCAGCTGCCGTCGAACAGCCTCGACCCGGCCAGCGGCAACTACTTCCGCAGCACCTACGCGACCTACCGCGCGCTGGAGCAGGAGCTGGGTGTCGACCCCATCCCGATCGACATCAACGAGTACGGCGGCAACCGTGACCTCACCGTCCCCGGCCAGCTGATCAAGTGGACCGCGATGTTCGAGGAGGCCAAGGTCGCCGCCGGCGGCAAGGCGTACTGGACCGCGGCCGGCGGCCAGGCCGGCGACGTCGTGCAGACGAACAAGCCCGGCGGCGGCTGGTGGTTCTACAAGATGTACGCCGACCTGCACGGCGGTGACACGGTCGCCGTCTCCCGGCCGGACACCACCACCGTCGACGCGCTGGACGCCATCGCCGTCGTCGACGACGACCGCAGGCAGGCCCGCATCGTCACCGGCGGCACGGCCGACCCCGTCGACGTGGTCGTGAACGGTGTCGAGGAGGAGCTGTTCGGCGACACCGTCCACGTCGAGGTCCGCGCCACCACGTGGAGCGGCCAGAACTCCGACGCGCCGCCGCCGGAGGTGCTGCACAGCGCCGACGCCACGCCGGTGGGCGGGTCGGTGACCGTGCCGATCCGCGGGCTCGGCGTGCACGGCGACGGCGGTCCCAACGTCGACCGGATGACCGCCTACGAGATCGTGCTCTCGCCCGGCGGCAGCGGCAGCCGGGCGCCGGTCGAGCGGCCGTGGCGCGCGACCTACGAGGCCGAGAACGCGGCCATCACCGCCGGCACCGTCTACACCCAGGGCACGCTGCAGAACTGGAACGCGGCCGCGGCGTCGGGCAACCGCGACGTCGGCTCGCTGAACCAGGCGGCGAGCGCCGTCACGTTCGCCGTCGACGTCCCGGCCGCGGGCGACTATCGCGTGGGCATCATGTACGGCAACCAGACGGGGCAGCCGTCGCAGCAGGTGCTCACCGTCAACGGCGCGTCGCCGCGGTTCGTCGACTACGAGGCGACCATGAACTGGTCCTGGCGGACCCGGGCGGACGTCGTCGTCACTCTGCAAGCCGGGCGGAACGAGCTCCGGCTGGCCGCGTCCGACCCCACCCTGGGCCGGGCGATCGGCGAGGCGACCCTCGACCGCATCGACCTGGAGCAGCTGGGCAGCGACGGCGGCGCGGAGCCGGCCCGGGTCTACGAGGCCGAGCTGGCGCAGAGCAGCGGCGCCGCCGGCTACGAGTACGACCGCGCCGACCAGTCCGGCTCCGGCCACGTGGTGCTGCGGCGAGGCGCCGAGGAGCTGTTCGTCGTCTACGCGGAGAAGGACGGCTACTACGACCTCGACGTCCGGCACAGCAGCCCGGGCCGCCCGGGCACGGCGGTCGCGCAGATCGAGCTGGACCGCCGCGAGGTCGACGGCGCCACCCTGGTGGCGGCGCCCGGTGGCGGGTTCTGGGACACCGACCGGCACCGGCTGTTCCTCTCCGCGGGCGTCAACCGGGTGACGGTGACGCCGACCGGCCCGACGCCGGTGCGGCTGGACGCGGTCACCGTCACGCCGGCCGTCGACGGTCCGCAGCCGGTGACGGCGGTCGAGGCCGAGGACGCGGAGCTCGCCGGAGCCGCCGAGGTCCGCTCGCACCGCGCGGCATCGGGCGGCTCGTACGTCGGCGGGGTCGGCAACGGCCCGGCGAACTCGGTGACGCTGACGGTCGACGCGGCGGAGCCGGGGGAGCACCTGCTGGTCGTCCACTACGCCAACGACGAGCGCGACACCGGCCACCCGTACAACGCCGACATCATCTCCCGCCCGATCGACGTGTCCGTCAACGGCGCCGAGGCGCAGCGGCACTGGTTCAAGAACACCTGGTCGTGGGGGAACTGGTGGGCCCGCGGCGTCCCGGTGACGCTCGAGGCCGGGTCCAACGAGATCACCCTGTTCAACGATCCGGCCCGCGGCGCGACGGCGGAGGGCTGCCCGCAGCCGTGCCGTCCGGTCCTGGACAGCCCTTGGGCGCCGGACCTCGACCGGTTCGAGATCGCCCCCGTCCGGGTCGACTGAGCTTCGCGGACCGGCCCGCTCGCGGGCGGGCCGGTCCGCCTGCTCAGTGCCGCCGCGCGTCGGCGGCGTCACCTGCCGGCACGGGCCGGGCAGCGGCGGCGCTGATCAGCCGGTCGGATCGTCCGTCCGGTCGTCCGAGAGCTCGGTCAGGTCGGGCCGGCCGGCGTCTGGCGCGTTCTTCGTGGGTTCGGCGTCCTGGTCGTGTTCCTCCGCCTCGTGGGTGGCCTGGTCGGTGTCGCGCGGATCGCTCATGTGGTGCCTCCTCGTTCATCCTCTGAGTTGCGGCAGGACGGACTCGCCGTAGGCCCGGATGGTTCCCATCGGGTCGCGGCCCGCGACGTTCATGACGACGACGGCGGTAGCGCCGAGCTGTTGCAGTGCCTTGATCTTCCGCACGTGGTCCTGAGGGTCGGGGGAGAACAGGCCGGCTGTCTTGAACGCCAGGTCGGACACCTCGTTCCGGCCGTTGCCCTGGATCTGTGCCGGGTCGTGGACGTCGTCGCTGTAGTGCCGTTTGACCTGGATGGCCTTCCATTCCCGCGCGCTGTCCACGGCGGCGTCGCCGGTGTCGTCGATGGCGGCGATCGCCTGCAGGATGATCTCACCCGGCTCGCGCCCGGCTTCCTCACACGCCCGGCGGTATCCGGCCACGACGCCGGGCACGGTGCGCGGGTCGGCGAGCGTCCACACGCCGTCGGCGTGGCGGCCGGCGACCTCGGCCGCGCGCGGCCCGAACGCGGACATGAAGATCGGCGGGCGCCGTTCGGGCAGGCCGTAGAGCCGCGCCGAATCGGTCCGGAAGTACTGGCCGCGGAAGGTCACGGTCTCGCCGTCGAGCAGTCGGCGGATGATGGTCAGGGCTTCCTCGGTCCGCTCCAGTTGCTCGCCCACCGGCGGCCAGTCCAGGCCGGCCGGCACCTCGTTCATCGCCTCTCCGGAGCCGACGCCCAGGAACGCGCGTCCGGGAGCGAGGATCTCCAGCGTCGCCACCTGCTGCGCCACGACGACGGGGTTGTAGCGGTGCACGACGGCGGTGACGGCCGGCCCGAGCGCGACGGTGCTGGTGACCTGGCTGGCCGCGCCCAGCCACACCCAGGCGTTGCCGCTGGCCGCCGGAGCGGGGTCGCCGGGTTCCCACCATGGCGCGAGATGATCGCTGCAGCAGACCAGGTCGAAGCCCGCGCGTTCGGCTTCGGCGGCCTGGGTCAGCAGCTGGTCGGCGCTGAACCGCTCGTGCGCCAGCGCAAGGCCGTATGCGAGCTCGTCCGGCTGGCGGCGACGGGCCCACAGCAGTCCCCGCGCCGATTCGATGACTCCCATGCCGCGCCCCTACCCAGGCGCTCCGTCCGCACACGCCGACGCTGGACCTGGCGGGGTGGGAGCACCGGGGGTCCGTGGAAGGCGAGGAGGCCGCGATCGATCCCGAGCCGCATGCGTCACCACGGTGAGCGTGCTCATGGCCGCGCAGGCCGATGCGATCCCTTCGACGACGGCGGTGCGATCAGGTGGACGAGGTACCCGCCACGACAGGAGAGGATCGCGCGGATGGGCGACAGGCGTCGGTGGGTGTGGGCTCGCCGATGGCCTGGCGCAGGTCGCGCAGGATCCGCGTCAGCAGCCTGGAGATCTGCATCTGGGTGATGCCGAGCTCGGCTCCGATCTCCTGCTGGGTCCAGCCGCAGAAGAAGCGGCGGTAGACGATGTGCGCGTCGCGGCGGGGGAGTGCACGACACGCGGACCGCAGTACGACGAGGGCCTCGGCGTGGTCGAAGCCGGGTTCTGACGTTCCCAGCGTGTCGGTGATCGTGAGGCCCTCTCCGTGGGCGGCGGCCGTGGGCTGGTCGAGCGACATCGCGGTGTAGTAGTCGGCGGACCTCTCGGCCTCCCTGATCTCCACCGGGTCGGCACCGAGGTGATCGGCCAGGTCGTCGGCAGAGGGCACCGACCCGAGCTCCTGGCAGAGCCGGTCCGATGCCGCCGTCATCGCACTGCGCAGCTCCTGCACGCGACGCGGCGGGCGAACGGTCCAGACGTGGTCGCGGAAGTACCTCTTGACCTCGCCGAGGATCGTGGGCACGGCGAAGGAGACGAAGTCGTGGCCGCGCTCGGCGTCGAAGCGCTGAGCGGCGGCCACCAGGCCCAGGTAGGCGACCTGGCGCAGCTCGTCCGCGTCGACGCCGCGCCCCTGGTAGCGGCGGGCGATGGCGTCGGCGATCCCGAGGTTGGCGGTCACGGCCTCGTGGATGAGCCGACGCCGCTCCCCGGCGGTGGCGCGGGCCGCCGCGCGCAGGAGGGCGTTGGTCCGCTCGTCGTGCTCTCGCCGGTCGACGTACCGGGCCGGCGCGGTCGAGTGGTCGCGCTCGCGCGTTGGACGAGCGGACGTCAGCGTGGTCATGTGTCCCCCAAGAGGTGTGGATGAAGGAGGGCACACTTCCGAACCACGTCCTGAACGACGGGGAAGGTACCCGTTCGCCGCCCGATGACACCCGGCCGGACCCGAGTAGTGCCCGGCCGGGTGCGTGGCCGGCGAGCGCCGGCCGACTCAGGCCGGTACGGCGTGCTTCGTCGCCGAACCTTCGATGTCGCCGGTCAGCGTCCGGCCGGCGCCGCTGTCGATGGCCTGCGGGCCGTGGTCGCCGGACGACGTCACGTTGATCTTGCGCGGCTTCGCCTGCTCGGCGACCGGGATGAGCAGCGTCAGGACACCGGAGTCGTAGTTCGCGGTGATGTGCTCGAGATCGAGGTTGTCGCCGAGCACCAGCTGGCGGCTGAAGACGCCGCGTGGTCGTTCGGCGGCGATCAGTTCCATGTCGTTCTCGGGTGCGGGACGCTCGGCCTTGACGGTCACGACGTTGCGCTCGACGTCGAGGTCGATCGAGTCGACGGCCACGCCCGGCAGATCGAACTCGACGACGAACCGGTCGCCCTCGCGCCAGGCGTCCATCGGCATGACGGCCGGACGGGCGAGGGTGCCCCTGGTGCCCAACATCTGCTGGGTCAGACGGTCCAGCTCACGGAACGGATCGGTGCGCATAAGCATCGGTTCCACCTCCATCGCTTCCAGACGAGATGCTCCTTCCGGCCATGGATCGCTCGGGTGCGATCTATGGCATGCGCTATAGTTTTTCTATAACATAGCGCTCACAAAGCGTGCAACACATCTGGACCTGCAAGCGCACAGGAGGCTCATGACCAGCGGCGGCGACGGCGACATCGACTCGGCGCGGGGGGTGTACGGCATCACGGTCGCGGCCGACCTCGTGGGCATGGGGGTGCAGAACCTCCGCCTGTACGAGGCGCGCGGACTGCTCAAGCCGGCCCGCACCGACGGCGGGACCCGCCGCTACAGCGCCGACGACCTCGACCGGCTCCGCCGCATCGGCGAGCTGCTCGACAGCGGCCTCAACCTCGCCGGCATCGCCATGGTCCTCGAGCTCGAGACCGAGAACGATCGGCTCCGTCACGATCTCTCGGCGCCGGGCGGTTCACCGGCGGAAGACACCTGACGCGACCGTCCCGGTGCGGGCGGCGGTCGACGGCTGGTCGATAGGCCGGGGCGATGGCCGGCCCGGTGCGCCGCGGCGTCAACGTCGCCGCGTTGCTCGATGCGCCGGGACTGGAGGCGGCCGGCCGTTGCGTCCGGCAGATCGAGGTGGCTCGGGCCGCCGGATTCGACACCGTCCGGCTGCCGGTGCGCTGGTCCGATCACACGGATGCGCGGCGCCCGTACACGGTCGAACCCGCGGCTCTCGAGTTGGTCGGCGGGGTGGTCGACCACGCGCTCGGCCGCGGTCTCACCGTCGTAGTGAACGTGCACCACTTCGACGAGCTGCAGGCGGACCCGGACGGTCAGCGCGACCGGTTCCTCGCCAGGTGGGATCAGCTCGCGCGGC
The DNA here is from genome assembly GCF_004348545.1 of Jiangella ureilytica. GTDB lineage: Bacteria > Actinomycetota > Actinomycetes > Jiangellales > Jiangellaceae > Jiangella > Jiangella ureilytica. The sequence goes on from NZ_SMKL01000025.1 coordinate 15,700, forward strand.
GGTACCTGCCGATCAGCTCGAGCTGGTCTCGTGTCCTCTCGTCCGCCGTCGCCCCGTCCCGTTCGTCGCTCGGCGGGTCGGCCCATTCGGGTGCCGCAGCGCTCCGAACCCGGCCAGGGCGATGACGGCGGACAGCAGCCAGCCGGCCCGGTGCCCGCCGGTGTCGGCGACCGCGAGCACGACGGCGACGCCCACCGCGGTCCCGACCTGGCCGCCGGTGTTGATCAGGGCCGACGACATGCCGCGGCCGTGTTCGGGTCCGGACGTGCCGAGAGTGGTGGAGCCGACGGCGGAGCAGCCCAGCCCGGCGCCCAGCAGGGCGAGGCCCGCGGCCAGCACGCCCGTCGTCACCGTCGTCACCCCGGCCGCCAGCGCGAGAGCCAGCGCGGCGGAGGTCATGACGGCCAGCCCGGCGGCCATGGCACGGTACGGCCGGTTCGGCGCCAGCCGGGGGGCGGCGGCCGACCCGGCGATGACGGCCACGCTGAAGGAGAGCAGCACGAGCCCGCTGGCCGACGGCGTCAGCCCCAGCTCACGCTGGGCGTAGCCGGCCGCGACGACCACGGCCGATCCGGTGGCCGCGTTGTTCACGAAGGCGATGGCCGACGACGACGTCAGCCGGCGGTCCGACCAGGTCTCGGGCGGGCAGACGGGGTCGCGTGCATGCCGCTCGATCAGCACGAACGCCACCAGCAGCACCACGACGGCCGCGATGCCGCCGGCGGCGAGCGGACCGCTCGCCGACGTGGCCAGCACGAGCAGGATCAGGGCTGCGGTGACCGTGGCCGCCCCGGCCACGTCGAGGCCGGCACCGGGCCGCCGCGGCGCCGGGCGCACCACCGTCAGCACACCCACCACCAGCACCACCGTCACCGGCACGTTCAGCAGGAAGACCCACCGCCAGCCGCCGACGTCGGTCAGCACGCCGCCGACGAAGAACCCGCTGCCGCCGCCCACCGCACCGACCGCCGTCCACAGCGCGACGGCGCGGTCGTGCCGGTCCCCGGCGTGCGCGACCAGCAGGCTCAGGGCGTTCGGGATCATCGCCGCCGCGGCCGCTCCCTGCAGGCACCGGGCGACGACGAGTCCCTCCGACGTCGGCGCCAGCCCGGCCGCCGCGGACGCCAGCCCGAACACCGTCAGGCCGGCCAGCAGGACCCGCCGCGCACCGAGCCGGTCGCCGAGTCGGCCGGCGAGGATGAGCAGCCCGCCGAACGCCGCCGCATACCCCGTCACCACGAGGGCGCCGGACGTGCCGAGGTCGCGCTCGATCGCCGGCAGGGCCGGCACGGCCACGGTCACGCCCAGCACGTTGACGAGCTCGGCGATGCAGAGCACGGCGACCGGCAGCATGGGAGGTCTCGTACCCGCGGAGCCCGCCCGTGATCCGGCCGGCTCGCGTTCAGGCCGGTCAGCGGTCGATGGCGCCCTGTCGGCGACGACAGGTCTGGGGTCGCCGAGGACGGGTAAGGGGTCGGTACCGAAAGATCCGCGTCACGAGGAGAAGAAGACCATGATCGGATTCATCGTTGCGGGCCTCGTCATCGGTGTCCTGGCCCGGCTGGTGACGCCCGGCAAGCAGAAGCTGGGCTGGATCGCCACCCTGCTGCTCGGCCTCGCCGGGTCGGTCATTGGCGGAGTGATCGCCAACCTCCTCGGCACCGGCGACATCTTCGAGCTCAACGTGCTGGGATTCATCGTCGCGGTCATCGCCGCCGTGCTGCTCATCGGCACCGCCGAGGCGCTCAACGGCCGCCAGAAGCAGTCGCACTGACGGCCCCCCGCGGTCGGGTCTGAGGATGGAACCGGTGCCGGGGGAGGGTTCGGCCGGGCGTGCCGGTCACTCCTGCATCCTCGGATCCTGGGTCGGGTCGTCGTACCTGCGCGGACAGCCGTCGTCGGCGGCGTCGGGGCGCAGTTCGTAGTGCCAGGGCTCGTTGTCGTAGATCTGGCAGAGCCCGTACTCCGCGCCGTGCTCCGACAGCCAGTCCGTCGCCTCGGACGGCCCGAGGTCGACGGCGTCCCCCGACACGTGCAGGGACGTCTCCGGGGTGGAGACCCACCGGGCCGCCTCCTCCTCCGAGCCGTACTCGGCGACGGCCTCGCGGAGCAGGTGCTCCTGGTACTCCGCCGATCGCCAGCCGCTGTTGACGACGAACTCGACCCCGTCGTCCGCGGCATCGGACGCGGCCTCGCGGAGGGCGTCGAGCAGGTCGGGGTCGAGCTGGGCCACAGCCGGCACGTCGTCGTCGAAGACCGTCACACCGTCGGGGACGGCGCCGTCCGCCTCGCCGAGGGGCATCGAGGGAGGGCGGCCGGGCCGGGAGTCCTCCCTGGCCGGGCGGCCGGACCCCGCATCGGTGGCGGCGGGTCCGGCGTCTGCCTCCGCGCCGGCTTCCGCGTCGGCACTGCCCACGGCAGGCGTGGAGTCGTCGCCGGGAAGCAGGTCGAGGGGTGAAGCGGCGACAGCGACGATCGCCGCGCCGAGGACGACGGCGGCGGCGAGGATGGTCGACGACGTGCGGTGGGCCGCTCTTCGCGCTGGTCGGCTGTAGGACATGCGTCCAGCCAAGGCACCCGGGTGTTGTCAGCGCGTATCCGGATTTCGATACGCCGGCGATATGCTCCGGCTCGTAGCATCGAGAGCGTGCGGGTGCTGATCGTCGAGGACGAGCCATATCTGGCCGAGGCCATTCGCGACGGCGTGCGCCTCGAGGCGATCGCCGCCGACATCGCCGGCGACGGCGACACCGCGCTGGAGCTGCTGAGCGTCAACACCTACGACATCGCCGTCCTCGACCGCGACATCCCCGGCCCTTCCGGCGACGAGATCGCCCGGCGCATCGTCGCCTCCGGCAGCGGCATGCCGATCCTCATGCTGACCGCCGCCGGCCGGCTCGACGACAAGGCCTCCGGGTTCGAGCTCGGCGCCGACGACTACCTCACGAAGCCGTTCGCGCTCCGCGAGCTCGTGCTCCGCCTCAGGGCTCTCGACCGCCGGCGCGCCCACAACCGGCCGCCCGTGCGAGAGATCGCGGGCCTGCGGCTGGACCCGTTCCGCCGCGAGGTCTACCGCGACGGCCGCTACGTGGCACTCACCCGGAAGCAGTTCGCCGTGCTCGAGGTCCTCGTCGCCGCCGACGGCGGCGTCGTCAGCGCCGAGGAGCTGCTGGAGCGGGCGTGGGACGAGAACGCCGACCCGTTCACCAACGCCGTGCGCATCACGGTCTCGGCGCTGCGCAAGCGGCTCGGCGAGCCCTGGGTCATCGCCACGGTGCCCGGCGTCGGCTACCGCATCGACACCGCGCCCGACACCGCAGCCGGCGCCGTCGACGCAGGAGCGGACGATGGATAGGCCACCCGGCCCGAGCGTCCGTCTCAAGCTCACCCTGAGCTACGCCGGGTTCCTCATGCTCGCCGGCGCGTTGCTGCTCGCGGTCGTGTGGGTCTTCCTGCTGCGGTACGTCCCCGACAGAGCGGTCATGTTCGGGCGCGACGGCTTCATCCCCAATCGCAGCGACCTCCAGCGCGCCTTCTTCCCGAAGGCGGCCGCGGCGCTGGTGTTCCTGCTGGCCCTCGGCCTGCTGGGCGGATGGGTCCTCGCCGGCCGCATGCTCGCGCCCCTGCGGCGCATCACCCAGGCCACCCGGCTGGCCGCGCACGGATCGCTTGCGCACCGGATCCGGCTGGACGGCCCCAGGGACGAGTTCCGCGAGCTGGCCGACAGCTTCGACGCCATGCTCGCCCGGCTCGAGGCGCACGTCGCCGAACAGCGGCGGTTCGCCGCCAACGCCTCTCACGAGCTGCGCACCCCGCTGGCGACCACGCAGATCCTGCTCGACGTCGCCCGCAACGACCCGAGCCGCGACACCGGCGAGCTGGTCGAACGTCTCAGCAGCGTCAACACGCGGGCGATCGACCTCACCGAGGCGCTGCTCCTGCTCAGCCTCACCGACCAGCGGTCCTTCACGCGTGAGCACGTCGACCTCTCGCTGATCGCGGAGGAGACCACGGAGACGCTGCTGCCCCTCGCGGAGGAGCGCGGCGTCGCCATCGAGACCTCCGGCGACCAGGCACCCGCCGTCGGCTCGTCCGCGCTCCTGCTGCAGCTGACGACGAACCTCGTGCACAACGCGATCGTCCACAACCTGCCCGAGGACGGCACCGTGTGGGTCACGACCGGCGTGCAGCCGGGAGCCGTGCTGCTCACCGTCGAGAACACCGGCGTGAAGCGAGCCGCGCACGTGGTGTCGACGCTGGTCGAGCCGTTCCAGCGCGGCACCAGCCGCGTCCGCTCCGACCACGCGGGCGTGGGCCTCGGCCTGGCGATCGTCAAGAGCATCGCCGAGGCGCACGACGGAACCCTCACCGTCGGCCCCCGCCCGGCCGGTGGGCTCCGCGTCACCGTCCGGCTGCCCGCCGCACCGGACGCCGTCGGTCACGAGGCCTTCACGTAGCCGCGCGCCTCGACGATGCGGCCGCCGCGGATCCGGAGGAGGTTCACGCCGCGGAGCCGGTCCTCATCGCCGTCGCCCCAGGTGAGGACCCACGGCTGCACGGCGAGGTCGCCGTGGATCTCCGCCCGCTCCGGTGTGAACCTCAGCGCCCGGTTCCCGGCGAGCTCTGACCAGCGCGCCAGGCAGGCCTCGCCGCCCTCGCGGCGGACCCCGTCCGGAGCCGGGCCGGAGTCCTCGATGACGCAGTCGTCGGCGATCAGGTCCGTCAGGAGTCCCGGATCGTGCAGCCGGAAGGCGTCGTTGTACCGGTCGAGCACCTCACGGGTGCCGGCCGTCTCGGCGGCCAGAGGGACGTCGCCGGTCTTGCTGTAGGCGAGCGCCTCGACGATGACGCCGTCGCTCACCCGGAGGAGCGTCACGCCGCGCACGGAGCCGGCCGGGCCGTCGCCGAAGTGGTACCGCCAGCGGATGGTCGCCCGCTCGCCGGCGACGGTGACGTCCTCGGGCTCGAATCGGGTCGTGTGGTCGGCCGCGAGGGCCCGCCAGAACGCCAGGCAGGCGTCGCGGCCCTCGGTGCGGGCGCCGTCCGGGGCCGGCTGGATGGCCTCCATGACGCAGTCGGTCCCGATCAGCTCGGGCAGCGACTCGGCGTCGTGCTCGGTGAAGACACGGTTGAAGCGGTCGATGACTTGGGCCGTCGTGAGGGTCGGCATCTCGGGCTCCTGTAGATAGACCATTCGGTCTACTGACGATATAGACCGATCGATCTACTCGTCAAGTAGACTGGGCGTCGTGACCACACGCGTATTGCCAGGACCACGGGAACGCCTGCTCGAGGCGGCCAAGGAGCTGACCTACGCGCAGGGCGTGGGGGTGGGCGTCGACGCGCTGCTGAAGGCCGCGAACGTCGCCCGCCGGTCGCTGTACGAGCACTTCGGCGGCAAGGACGGACTGATCACCGAGGTCCTGCGCCTGAGTGCCGCCGAGGACGAGGCCGCCTACGAGCGGACCATGAGGGCGGCGGGCGACGACCCGCGACGTCGCATCTTGGCGGTCTTCGACTGGCTCGGCGAGGTCATCGAGGAGCCCGACTTCCGTGGTTGCCGGTACCTCGCCGCGGAACTCGCGCTGGCCGACCCGGACCATCCGGGACACGAGGTCACCCGCCGGTACAACGCGCGCATCCGCGCCCTGCTCGAGAGTGAGCTGCGCGACCTCGACCACCCGCGGCCGGCGCACGCCGCCGACCAACTCCTCGTGCTCATCAACGGCGCGCTGGCCGTCGGGGCCACCCGGCCCGGCACCCTCCCGGCCGCGGCGGCGCGCGAGCTCGCCGAGCACCTCCTCGACGAGGGTCGCGGCTAGGGGAAGTCCGACGGATCGTCGGCGGTCGACATCGAGGGTGCGGGTCAGACCGTCGCTCGACGTCTGTAGCGGCCGGAGGCGCGTTGGCAGCCGCACGTGCGCACACCTGTCTTCGGGGCGAACCGGCCCTGCCGACATCGATGGGTGGCGCGGCGGTGGAGTGGCGGTGCGGGCGGCGGGTATGGGCGTCTCGCGCGTGGTGCTCCCGCTTCGGCGCTCACCAGCATGATCGGCGTCGTCGTCGCGGTTTCCTCGTCGGCGGCCGCCGAGGCCATCACCACGCGCCGCCAGCGGGCTGAAGCGCGCTGTCGGACAACCGACCCGGGAAGAGAGGCACTGATGATGTCCATTCCCCACGACACCGAAGGAGCCATCATGGACGACAAGCAGATCGAGGAGCGACTGCACGCGGTGGAGACCGCGCAGGCGGCGGGCGCGGCCACCTTGGCCGGCGCTCAGGCCACCCAAGTCGCGGCGCAGGCCGGCTCGAGCGCCACCATGGCCGCGATGCAGGCCGGCACCATGGCGACGATGGTCGCGGGCGGTGTCGGTTTCGTGGCGGGCATCTTCATCGGACTGGCCATACGGTCGGCACGCTAGTCCTCACCGGTGGCATGAAGAACGCTCCGAGGGGAATCACCCCCTTTCCATGACCGGCGAGGGAAGAGGTGTGTCATGCGGATATCGCAGTGTGTCGTGGCGGGTGCGGGTGCGCTCGTGCTGCTGGTGGCCCCGGTGACGGCGCAGGCTCAGGAGCAGGTGTCCGAACAGGATCAGGCGTTCCTGGTCGCGGCGCACCAGAGCAACCTGGCCGAGATCGCCAGCGGGCAGGCGGCGGTGGACCAGGCGTCCACTGAGGTGGTGCGCGCTCAGGGACAGCTGCTGATCACCGACCACACGGCACTGGACGCGGACCTGCAGCAGGTCGCGAGCCAGTACGGGGTCGAGCTGCCGGGTGAACCGACGCCTGAGCAGCAGGCGCAGCTCGCCGAGGTGGCGGCGATGGAAGGCCCCGAGTTCGATCAGGCGTGGACGACCCTTCAGATCGCGGCGCACGAAGCCGCGCTCGCCCTGGGGGAGACCGAGATCGCCAGCGGGACCAACCCGGACGTGATCGCGTTGGCCGAGGCCGCCGCTCCGGTGATCCAGCGGCATCTCACGATGCTGCAGACCGGTGAGGCGCCTGCGCCGCACGGCGTCCACGCGGGTACCGGTGGCCCGGCCTCGCACGACGGCGACCGGGAAATGCGCGCCGGCCTGCTGGCCGGCCTCGGAGTGCTGGCGCTGATCGCCAGTGGCGTGGCGTGGCGGCGCCGGGCGTGAGAACGCACCGGTGGGGCGCGGCGGCCGGCGTGACACTGCTGCTGGCCGCCGCCTATTCCGCCGCCGCACCGGCGGACTCGTCGACCGGCCCCGCGCGGTCCGTTCCGGACGATGTGGAGCCCGTCGTCACCGACGCCGGCACGCTGACAGCAGACGCCGGCGTGGCGCCCGAGATGACCGCCACGCCGGCGCCGTCCGCGGCTGTGACCGCGCCGGCACCGGTGCTGATGACCCTGCTGGGCCAGGACGTGGCACTGGAACCGGCCGGGCTGGCCGCCGACGGCAGCATGAGCCTGCCGCCCTCGCCCGATGCGGGTGGTTGGTGGGCGGCCGGCGCCGCACCGGGCGATGGGCGCGGAACCGTGGTCGTGGCCGGGCATGTGGACACCGCCGAGGACGGGCCCGGAATCTTCGCCGAGCTGGCGACGATGTCGGCCGGCGACCGGATCACGATCACCACGTCCGACGAGCGCGTCCATGCCTACACCGTCACCGAGCTGCACTCGTACGCCAAGGAACAGCTGCCGCCGGAGCTGTTCAGCCGGAACGGACCCCGCCGGCTCGTGCTGATCACCTGCACCGGCCCGTTCGACGACCGCACCGCCAGCTACACCCGGAACCTCGCCGTGGTGGCGGCGCCCACGCGCTGAGCTCCATCAGCCGGTGCGGTTGCCGGCTGGGACACGGAGGCGAGCAGCCCCGGCGAACAGGGCGATGGCGACGACGAGCTCGGCGACGTCACCGCCGTAGTACATGAGTTGCGCGGCCTGACGGACCTGGTCCGGGTCGAGTCCCGCGCCGGGCGGCGATGTGTCCGCGCGGGCGTACAGCAGCTTGGCCAGGTAGGCGTGTGCGCCGGCGACCCCCACGAGGACGGCGACGCGCAGGCGCATGCGCGGGCGGGCGGGCGCCGGGCCCGGGCCCGCGATGGACCAGACGAAGACACTGCCGGTGATCAGGACGTGGATGTGGACGGCGTGGGCCAGCACGGCGTCACGCGCGCTCAGGCCGTACAACGGGGTGAAGTACAGGGCATACATGCCGGCGACGGTCATGAGGCCGGCGCTGACCGGGTGGGTCAGTACCCGCACCGGCCGCAGGCGCAGCACCGAGGTCGCCGTGCGGGCGGCCGTCGCCGGCAGAGCAGCCAGCACCAGCGTCATCGGGGCGGCGAGCACCAGGGCCACCGGGGCGTACATGCCGAGCAGCAGGTGCTGGAGCACGTGACCGCGCAGGTCTCCTGCGGCCAGCGCGTGGACGGGAGGTGAGACACCCAGTGCGATCAGCACCGCACCGCCGGCGAAGGCGGCCGTCCTGGCCCGCGGCCAGCCGCGGAGCGTGCGCCGGGTGAACCGGCCGACGGCGAGCAGGTAGCTCACGACCAGGACGAAGACGAGGAGGACGGCGGGCAACCAGCCGGCCAGTGCGGCGTCCGGCTCGTGCTGGGCGTGGCCGAGGACGCCGATCACCTCGGCCGCGGCTCCTCGGGACGGGCTGGGGCCTCGCGCCGGCGCTGACGCCACGCCAGGGCGGCGCCCGCGGCCACCAGGACCGCACCGGCGAGGTTCCACACCACGTCGTACGGCAGCAGGTCGACCCCGTATCGCACCTGGTGCACCCGCAGGACCTTGTGGTCGACGACCCCGTCCCACAGCTGGAAGACGCCGGCACCCAGCAGCACCCCCGCCCAGGCGGCGCCGCTGGCGACATCGTGCCGCCGGTGGAGGCCGGCCAGCAGCGTGAACCCGGCCACGAGCAGCACGAGTTCGGCGGCATGGAGCACTCCGTCGGAGAAGAGGGCCACGTCGCTCGACGACCGGTCATAGAAGTGATGCCAGCCGAGCAGTTGATGGAACACGATCTCGTCCACCGCCGCCATCAGCGCCGCTCCGATCATGGCGCCGACGACCAGCGAGGGGCGCACCCGCGGCGTGCTGCGGTTCGCACTCCGGTCTGCGCCGCGGTCATCACCGGGCATGCGACGCCTCCGCTCCGTCAGCGACGCAGCCCGAACCTCGGGGCCCGGACGGATCGGCGCCGGCGCCTTCGGACTCCGGCGGCGACGGCGGCACCACCACAGGCGGCCAGCGCGAGGACGGCCGCCGACGACACCCGCCGGGCGCCGCGCGGCAGCCGGTCCAGGCCGTCCTTGATCCGGTCGGAGACCGCCAGCGGGAGCGCCGCCAGGGCGTTGCCGGGCGGTCGACGCGGCACGCGCGGGTGCGGCCGGGTCGGCGCCGTCGCGCGGGCGGCCTCCCAGGCGTCGCCGATGGTCCGGAGCTCTTCGTCGTCCACCACGCTCTGCAGGCGAGGGAGCATGACGTCCTCCTCCTCGCGGGCGTCGCTGTCGATCAGGGTGAAGACGCGCCGGACCCGGTCGTCGTAGCCGGCCGCCGCGGGGTCGGCGTCCTGCAGCTCCTCGAGCAGGTCGTTGATCTGCTGGTGCTCACCCTCCACGTGTGCTGTGAGCTCGTCACCGTGGCCGGGCAGGTGCTGTCGATAGGCGGGGAAGAGGACCGTCTCCTCCGCGAAGGCGTGGCGGAGCGCGCGCTGCGCCAGGTCAGCCACGATGCGGCCCCGCGCCTCGTCGTCGGGCGCCGCTTCGTACTGCTGCATCAGCCGGTGGAGCACGGCGTGGTCGTCGCTCTGGCGTGCCACGATGCTGGCCGGTCCGCCGCGTTCCTCCAGCGTCTGGTGGGGCACGGGCGTCAAGTCGGGTTGGCTCATGGCGCCGCACTACCCAGCGTGGACAGCGGCACGCAGCCGTGGCGCATCGAACGATGACGGCCGGCCTGCCGCATCGGGTCCGATTCGGGTGAGTGACGGCGCCGTCAGTGGGTATCGGGCGCGCCAGCCGCCTGCCCATGCGGGTCCAGCGTCGTGACCACTCCCTGGGGGTTCCACATGGCACATCCGGTACGCGGACGCGGCCCGGCACCGGCGCCGGGTCACGTCGCCGCAGTCCTCATCGGCACGCTGGTCGTGCTGGGTGGTTGCTCGGCCGAGCAACGCGACGAGTGGTCGCGCCTGGCGCTTCCCGAGCCCGCGACGAAGGAGGCGCCGCTGATCGGTGACCTGTGGGTGGGCGCGTGGATCGCGGCGTTCGGCGTCGGCTTCCTGGTCTGGGGTCTGATCATCTGGGCCGCCGTCGCCTACCGCCGGCGGGGCGACGAGCTGCCGAAGCAGACGCGGTTCAACATCCCGATCGAGTTCCTCTACACGCTCGCGCCGTTCTTCGTGATCGTGCCCCTCTTCTTCCACACCGCCGAGCGGCAGGACCAGATCACCGACATCCGCACGGAGCCCGACCTGACGGTCGACGTCGTCGGCCAGCAGTGGTCGTGGACGTTCAACTACGTGGACGAGGACGTGCACGAGATCGGAACCGTCAACGACCGGCCCACCCTGTACCTGCCCGTCGGCGAGATGGTGCGGTTCAACCTGGGGTCGCCGGACGTCATCCACTCGTTCTGGATTCCGGCGTTCTACATGAAGCAGGACGTCTTCCCCGGCCAGCCGAACGCGTACCAGGTCACGCCCGATCGCGAAGGCAGCTACGTCGGCCGCTGCGCGGAGTTCTGCGGCGTCTTCCACCAGTCGATGCGGTTCGACGTCGAGGTGGTGTCGCAGGAGGAGTTCGACGAGCAGATGGACGCTCTGCGAGAGGCCGGGCAGACCGGCCTGATCGACCCGCCGATCCGAGGTGCCTACGACGACGAGCCGCTGAATCCCGACGACCCGGGAGGCGACCGATGACCACGTTCCTCGAGCGCACGGCAGCCGCGCGCACCGGTGTGACGCGGCCGAAGCGGAAGGGCAATGTCGTCACCCGCTGGGCGACCTCGACCGATCACAAGATCATCGGCTACATGTACCTGATCGCGTCGTTCGGGTTCTTCCTGTTCGGCGGCGTGCTGGCGCTGTTCATCCGGGCCGAGCTGTTCTCGCCCGGCCGTCAGGTCGTCAGCGACGAGATGTACAACCAGCTGTTCACCATGCACGGCACGATCATGCTGCTGCTGTTCGCGACGCCGCTGTTCATCGGCTTCGGCAACATCATCGTGCCGCTGCAGATCGGCGCTCCCGACGTCGCGTTCCCGCGGCTGAACATGTTCAGCTTCTACCTGTTCCTGTTCGGCGGGCTCATCGTCTGCGCGGGGTTCCTGACGAAGGACGGTGCCGCGGACTTCGGCTGGACCGCCTACGCGCCGCTGCACGACACGGTCTACAGCCCGACGGCGGGCGGGGATCTGTGGGTCGCGGGGCTGGCGATGAGCGGTTTCGGCACCATCTTCGGCGCCGTCAACTTCATCACGACGATCGTGTGCATGCGCGCGCCGGGAATGACGATGTTCCGGATGCCGATCTTCACCTGGAACATCTTCGCGACGAGCATTCTGGTATTGATCGCGTTCCCGCTGCTGGCGGCGGCGCTGTTCGCCCTGTTCGCCGACCGCAACCTGAACACGCACATCTTCGACCCCACCGCCGGCGGGGCCATTCTCTGGCAGCACCTGTTCTGGTTCTTCGGCCATCCCGAGGTCTACATCATCGCGTTGCCGTTCTTCGGCATCATCACCGAGGTCATCCCGGTCTTCAGCCGCAAGCCGATCTTCGGTTACAAGGGCCTGGTGTTCGCGACCCTCGCGATCGTCGCGCTGTCGGTGGCGGTGTGGGCGCACCACATGTTCCCCACCGGCGCGGTCAGTCTGTCGTTCTTCTCGGCGATGACCATGCTCATCGCCATCCCGACCGGGCTGAAGTTCTTCGCCTGGATCGGCACCATGTGGCGCGGCTCCGTCACGTTCGAGACACCGATGCTCTTCGCCCTCGGCTTCCTCGTGACGTTCCTGTTCGGCGGCCTCACGGGCATCATCCTCGCCTCACCGCCGCTGGACTTCCACGTCCACGACAGCTACTTCGTGGTGGCGCACTTCCACTACGTGGTGTTCGGCACGGTCGTGTTCGCGATGTTCGCCGGGTTCTACTTCTGGTGGCCCAAGTTCACCGGCCGCATGCTCGACGAGCGCCTCGGCAAGGTGCACTTCTGGCTGCTGTTCATCGGCTTCCACGGCACGTTCATGGTCCACCACTGGCTGGGCGTCGAGGGCTTTCCCCGTCGCTACTCCGACTACGAGCCCGATGACGGGTTCACGTTCCTGAACCAGTTCTCGTCGGTGTTCGCCTTCGTGCTGGCCGCGTCGACGCTGCCGTTCCTGTGGAACGTGTGGCAGACCCGGCTCGCGCCGAAGGTGCAGGTCGACGACCCGTGGGGCTTCGCCAACTCGCTGGAGTGGGCCACGTCCTGCCCGCCGCCGCGGCACAACTTCACCTCGCTGCCGCGGGTGCGCAGCGAGCGGCCGGCCTTCGACCTCAAGTACCCGGAGGTCGCGGCCATGGCCGAGGACAAGCCGGCTGATGCCGGACCGCTGACCGAAGTCCTCGGCCCGCCCGACGTCGAGACGAAATGACGGGGCGCTTCCGGGGTACTGGACGGTCCGCGCCGCCGTGATGTCGGCGCCGGGGAGGGGGCTGCCGTGGAGAGACATCACGTCCTGTGTGGCATACGTCGCTGGCTGATGCGGCCGGCCGTCGAGTCACAGCTGATCGTGCTGCTCCTGGCCTGCATCGTGGTGCTGGTCAGTGGAGCCGTATGGATCGGGTAGTCGACGCGCCGCGCACGCGGCCATCCCGGTCGAGCGGCTGCGGCCGCACGTCGGCCAGCGCGACCGGCGGCGATGCGCGAGTTGTCGCCGGCCGATGACGCCCTCGCAAGGAGGGCCGGTCGTCATGTCACCGGCCGTGTCAGGCAGGCGACAGGTGGCTGTCAGGCGGGGCGTCGACAGTGGTCACACGACCACCCACGACACCCCAGGAGACACCGTCATGGCCACCTTCGCCACCCCCGCCCCCGTCGCCGCGACCGTGGAGGTCGCCGGAGCCCGGGTCCGGGTCACCGCCAGCGACCGCACCGACACCGTGGTGCTGGTCGAGCCCGTCGACCCGGCGAGCCGGTCGCACCGCAAGGTGGCCGACCGGACCAAGGTCGAGTTCGCCGACGGCGCGCTGCTGGTCAAGACCACCGTCGCCGGGGAGAAGAACGGCTCGGTCACCATCACGATCGACCTGCCCACCGGCTCCGCGCTGGCCGCGTACCTGGCGTACTCGGCCGTGCACGCCGACGGCGCGTTCGGCGTGAGCGAGCTGCACCTGGCCTCGGGCCGGGTCCAGCTGGACCGCGTCGACGCGCTGCGGGCCAGCATCGCCTCCGGCGAGGTCGCGGTCGGGCACATCGCCGGGCCCGCCACCGTCGACGGCGCCGCGTTCGAGCTGCGGATCGGTGAGGTCGAGGGTGCCGTCGGGCTCACGAACTCGGGCGGGCGGGTCTGGATCGGCCACGCCGCGGCCCGTCTCGAGCTCGGCAGCGCCGGCTGCGACTTCCACATCGACCGCGCCGACGGCGACGTCGTCGCCACCACCGCCAGCGGTGCGATCCGGATCGGGCGGATGACCAACGGCCGGGCCAGGGTCACGAACGCCTCGGGCGACATCGAGGTCGGCATCAGCGAGGGCAGCGTCGCCTCCGTCGACGTCGCCAGCGAGCGGGGCGCGGTGCACGACTTCGTCACGCCGGCGCCGGAGCCGGGCCCGTCGGAGCTCAAGGTCGCGGTCTTCGCCCGCACGCGGCACGGCGACGTGATCGTCCAGCGCGCGGCGGCCTGACCCGTCAGGACGCGAGCGTGACCTCGACCAGCTGAGCCCAGCTCGTCCGCATTCCCTCCTGCGTCACCTCGGCGAACCGCGCGTCGCCGAGGTGACGCCGCACGTCATGCTCGATCCTGGCCAGGTCGTGGTGGGACCGGTTCGGCATCCCACGCGCCCCGACGCTGGCGGCGAGCAGCCGGGCCGCCTGCTCGTGCTCGCCGCGGCGGGCAGCGAGGTCGGCCACCCCGACCAGGACCTGGGCGATCACGGGCGGCGGGACGCCCGCCTCGGAGGCCGCCTGCCAGGCGGCGACGCGGTGGGTGCGGGCCTCGCGGAGGTCGTCGGCCAGGTAGCCGAGCGCGTCGTGGATCTGGGCGCGGTTGTAGGACCGGTCCGCGGCATCGCCCAGGAGGGTCGTCGCGAGGCCGAGCTGACGGCGGGCCTCGGCGGCGTCGCCACGCAGGCGGGCCAGCTCGGCCTTGGCCAGCGCGAGGTCGGCCAGGGCCGACGGCCAGGTGACCCCCTGGGCACTGCGCTCGGCCTCGGCGATGGCGGCCGCGCTGGCGTCGTGGTGGCCGTCGAGCCAGTAGAGCACGGCCTGCTGGGTCCGCAGCTCGATGACGTCCTCGACGGCGCCGACCTCGGTGACGACGGCGATCGCCTGTTCGTAGTACTCGCAGGCTCCGGCGAGGTCGCCGCGCATGGCGCGCAGGCCCGCCAGCTCGGACAGCGCCACCGAGATGCCGAACCGCTCGCCGAGCGCCCGGAACTCCGCGAGCGCCTGCTCCAGCTCGGCCTCGACCTCGGGCCCGCCCTGGCCGAGCATCGTGCGCAGCTTGCCGATCTGCCACCGGGCGAGGGCACGGACCCACGGGTCGACGCTGTCGAGCAGCGTCTCGAACGCCGGCACCGCGTCGTCCGGCGAGTGCAGCAGCCGCTCGAGCGGGACCGCGAACCCCAGCAGCGGGTTGCTGCTCCCGCTCTGCCGGCTGAACCGGTACGCCTTGCGGATCCACTCCGCGCCGGCGTGCTCGTCGCTGCGTCCGGAGGTCACGAAGAGCACGACCATCCCGTACGTCAGCGCGCGGACGTCGTCGGTCGCGTCGCCGGGAACGCTCGCGGCGGCGACGAGGTGCTCGAGGCCCTCGGACCGGCGTCCGCCGAGCCACCAGTACCAGCCGGTGGCGGCCGCGAGCCGCATGGCCGCCTGGGCGTCGCCGGCCGCGACCGCCCCGCGCAGCGCGGCGCTGAGGTTGTCGTGATCGGCCCGCAGGGTGGCGAGCCAGGGCAGTTGCTCGGCGCGGCGCAGGTGCGGCTCGGCCGTCTCGGCGAGCTCGGTGAAGTAGGCGAGATGCGCCTGGCGCGCGAGGGCCGTCTCGCCCGCTTCGGCGAGCCGGTCGGCGGCGTACTCCTTGATCGTCCCGAGCATGCGGTAACGCGGGGCGCCGTCGCCGCCGGCGACCAGCAGCGACTTCTCGGCCAGCGCGGTGAGCAACTCGAGCACGTCGTCCGGCTCGACGGAGGCGCCGGCGCAGACGTGCTCGGCCGCCTCGAGGCTCGCCCCGCCCGAGAACACCGAGAGCCGGCACAACACCGTCCGTTCGGCCTCGCTGAGCAGCTCCCAGCTCCAGTCGACCATCGCGCGCAGCGTGCGGTGCCGCGGCAGCGCCGTGCGGCTGCCGCCGGTCAGCAGGCGGAACCGGTGGTCGAGCCTGGTGGCGAGCTGGTCGACGGTCATGGTGCGCAGCCGGGCCGCGGCCAGTTCGATCGCCAGCGGCATCCCGTCGAGCGCCCGGCAGATGCGCACCATGGTCGACAACGTGTGCGTGTCGGCGCCGAGGTCCTGGCGCACCGCGCCGGCGCGGTCGCGCAGCAGCCGGACGGCCGGCGCCGACTCGATATCGGCGGGGGCGGCGTCCTCGGCCGGGACGGCGAGCGGCTCGACCGGCCAGAGCGCCTCGCCGGTGATGCCGAGCGGCTCGCGGCTCGTCGCGAGGATCCGCAGCCGCCGGCACTCGCCGAGCGCCCGATGCGCGAACGCCGCCGCCGACTCGATGACGTGCTCGCAGTTGTCCAGGATCAGCAGCGTCTCGCGGTCGCGGACCGCGGCGACGAACCGGTCCGCCGGCTCCAGGTTCGACGCCTCGCCGAGCAGCGCGTCGCGCAGGCCGAGCCCGGCGAGCGCCGCGCTCGCGACGTCGTCGCCGGCGCCGATGGCGGCGAGCTCGACCAGCCAGACGCCGTCGGGCACGTCGCCGAGCAGCGTGCGCGCGGTCTCGGTGGCCAGCCGGGTCTTGCCGGAGCCGCCCGGCCCGATCAGGGTGGTGAGCCGGTGCGCGCCGATCAGCTCGCGGACGGCGTCGACGTCGGCCTCCTTGCCGACGAAACTGGTCAGCTCGGCCGGCAGGTTGGTCGCCCGGGTCTCGTCGCGCCGCCCCACCTCGCCCCGCAGCACCGCGGTGTGCAGCGCGGACAGCTCCGGCGACGGGTCGACGCCCAGCGCGTCGGCCAGTGCCTCGCGGGTGCGCTCGTACACGAGCAACGCCTCGGTGTCGCGGCCGGCGGACACGAGGGCCCGCATCAGCGCCGCGACGAGCCGTTCGCGCAGCGGGTGCACCGCCACCAGGTCGGTCAGCTCTTCGACCAGCTCGGCGCCGTGGCCGAGGCCGGTCTCGGCGTCGAACCGGTCTTCCATGGCGGCCAGACGCAGCCGCTCGAGCCGGGCGACCGCGGCGTCGAACGCCTCGTTGTCGTGCAGCCCGACGTCCTGCATGGCCGCGCCGCGCCACAGGCCGAGCGCCTCGCGCAGCAGCCGCACTCGTCGTGGGTCGTCGTCGCGGGCCTGGTCGACGAGCCGCTCGAACCGCACCGCGTCGACGGCGTCGGGCGCCACCGTCAGCCGATAGCCGCCCGCCTGCCCCTCGACCCAGCCGTCCGGCAGCACCTTTCGCAGCCGGGAGACCAGCTGCTGCAGTGCGTTCGCGGTGTCGGCGGGCGGCTGCCCACCCCAGATCCAGTCGACCAGCCGCGCCTGCGGGACGGTGCGACCCGGCTCGAGCGCCAGCGCGATCAGCAGGGCCCGCAGCCGGGCGCCCGGCACGTCGGCCACGACGCCGTCGTCCGTGCGCACCTCGAACGGGCCGAGCATCGCGATCTGCACGCCCCGATTCTCCCACGGCGGCTCACCAAGGCCGTCTTATCGCCGCTACATGATCATCAGCCTTTCGTGCCGCTCTGGAGCCTGTTGCGGAATCGCGCCTCGCACGATGTCCACCGGAAGTCCTCCGCCGCGTGTCACGTGGCGATGGTTCGGGCTGCGGTGAGGTCGCGCCGGCCCGTCAATGTTGATCATGGAGAAGAGCAGGTTCCGGCTGCCCGAGAACCTGCACTTCTCCATGATCAACACCTGCTGTCGGGCTGCTCGGGAGCCTGTTGCGGAATCGCGCATGGCCGGAGGTCCACCGGAAGTCCTCCCGCGACGCACATGGCTGATGATCTTGGGATGCGGTGCCGCGCCCTCAGCTCGGAGCGGTGACCGGAACTCCGTTGTCGTTCGCCGCGTCGGCCAGACGCTCGTCGTAGGTGACGATCGTGTCCAGGTCGTGACCGAGCTCGAGTGCGGCGGCGAGATGAAGGGCGTCGAGAGTGCGCACGAGCTCGGGGCCGAGGCGGCCGGCCTCCTCGACGGTGGCGGTGGAGAGCTGGACCAGCGTGATCGAGTCCAAGACGGCCCGCGCCTGGACGACTCGATCCGGCGCCGCACGTCGAACGGCACGCAGGAGCTCGGTGCGGGTGAGGTCACTGGACACCGGTGTGCGGTCCTCCTCTTGGAGCCACGCGTGCAACGCCTCCGTCCCGTCCTCGGCGACGACGAGCTTCACCAGTGCAGAGGTGTCGAGGTCGTGCGCCACGTCAGAGTCGCTCGTCTCGCATGGCCGCGAGCTCATCGGACAGGGACGGCCCTTCGGTGGGAGCCCCTTCGGGTGGCGCCTCCCGGCCGCGAGTGCTTAGCGTGTGCTCGTCGACACCGGGAGGCGCCACCCATGTTGATCGAGCACGACGGCATCCGGCCGGTCGTCCACCCGACCGCGTATGTCGCGCCGACGGCGGTCCTGTCCGGCGACGTCCGGGTCGGGCCGGGCTGCCGCGTCCTGTTCGGCGCGGTCCTGACGGCTGACGGGGGAGCGGTGCGGGTCGGGGCGAACGGCGTCGTCATGGAGAACGCGGTCCTGCGGGGCCGGTCCGGGCACCCGCTCACGCTGGGCGAGAACGTGCTGGTGGGGCCGCACGCGCACCTCAACGGCGCCACCGTCGACGACGACGTGTTCCTCGCGACCGGGGTGTCGGTCTTCCCGGGCGCCCGGGTCGAGAGCGGCGCCGAGGTGCGCATCAACGCCGTCGTGCACGTGAACACGCGGGTGCCGGCGGGTGCGACGGTGCCCATCGGCTGGATCGCGGTCGGCGACCCGGCGGAGCTGTTCCCGGCGGGCGCCCACGACGAGTACTGGCCGAAGCTGAAGGCGCTCGACTTTCCGGGCACGGTGTTCGACGTCGCGCGCGAGGAGCTCACCATGGGCCGGGTGGCCGCCATCTACGGCGAGGTCTTCGGCCGGCACACCGACGACGTGGTCCTCGAGTGACCGCCGCTATACTCTGGCGGGCGTTCCGTTTCCTTGATTGCTCTTCCAACAATTTGAAGGGGCGGCAGCATGGTCCGGAAGGTACTCGTCGCCAACCGTGGTGAGATCGCGATCCGCGCGTTCCGCGCCGCGTACGAGCTCGGCATCCGCACCGTGGCGGTGTTCCCCTACGAGGACCGCAACTCGCTGCACCGGCTGAAGGCCGACGAGGCCTACGAGATCGGCGAGCCCGGACACCCGGTGCGGGCCTACCTGTCCGTCGACGAGATCGTCCGCGCGGCGACGGAGTCCGGCGCCGATGCGGTCTACCCCGGTTACGGGTTCCTCTCCGAGAACGCCGGCCTCGCGGAGGCGTGCGCCCAGGCGGGCATCACGTTCATCGGGCCGCCGGCCGGCATCCTCCGGCTGACGGGGAACAAGGCCACCGCCGTCGCGGCGGCCAGGGAGGCCGGCGTGCCGGTGCTGCGCTCGTCGGCGCCGTCGCCGGACCGCGACGAGCTGCTCGCCGCGGCCGGCGAGATCGGGTTCCCGCTGTTCGTCAAGGCGGTCGCCGGCGGCGGAGGCCGGGGCATGCGCCAGGTGGGCGACGCCGAGCAGCTGCCCGAGGCGCTCGACACCGCGGCGCGCGAAGCCGAGGCGGCCTTCGGCGACCGCACGCTCTTCCTCGAGCAGGCGGTCGTGAGCCCTCGCCACATCGAGGTGCAGATCCTGGCCGACGGGCAGGGCGACGTCATCCACTTGTTCGAGCGCGACTGCTCGGTGCAGCGCCGGCACCAGAAGGTGGTCGAGCTGGCGCCGGCGCCGAACCTGGACCCGCGCATCAGGGACCGGATCTGCGCCGACGCCGTCAGCTTCGCCCGGCACATCGGCTACCGCAACGCCGGCACCGTCGAGTTCCTGCTCGACCCCGAGGGCCGGCACGTCTTCATCGAGATGAACCCGCGCATCCAGGTCGAGCACACGGTGACCGAGGAGGTCACCGATGTCGACCTCGTGCAGTCGCAGTTCCGCATCGCCGCGGGCGAGCGGCTGGCCGACCTCGGGCTGTCGCAGGACACCGTCGCCGTGCGGGGCGCGGCGCTGCAGTGCCGCATCACCACGGAGGACCCGTCCGACGAGTTCCGGCCCGACACCGGCACCATCAGCGCCTACCGCTCGCCGGGCGGCTCCGGGATCCGGCTCGACGGCGGCACGACCCACGCAGGCAGCGAGGTCAGCCCGCACTTCGACTCCATGCTGGTGAAGCTGACCTGCCGCGGCCGCGACTTCGACGCCGCCGTGGCGCGCGCCCGCCGCGCGCTGGCCGAGTTCCGCATCCGCGGCGTCCGGACCAACATCCCGTTCCTGCAGGCCGTGCTCGACGATCCCGACTTCCGCGCCGGCGGGGTGACGACGTCGTTCATCGACGAGCACCCGCACCTGCTCGCCGGCCGGGCGTCGGCCGACCGCGGCACGCGGCTGCTCAGCTACCTCGCCGACGTCACCGTGAACCGGCCGCACGGCGAGCCGCCCAAGGCGCCCGACCCGGCCGAGAAGCTGCCGACCGTCCCCAGCGGGCCGCCGCCGGCCGGCTCGAAGCAGCGGCTCGACGAGCTCGGACCCGAGGGGTTCGCCGCCTGGCTGCGCGGGTCGTCGTCGCTGCACGTCACCGACACCACTTTCCGCGACGCGCACCAGTCGCTGCTGGCCACCCGGGTGCGCACCAAGGATCTGGTGGCGGCGGCGCCCGTGGTGGCGCACACGCTGCCGCAGCTGCTCTCGCTGGAGTGCTGGGGCGGCGCCACCTACGACGTCGCGCTGCGGTTCCTGGCCGAGGACCCGTGGGAGCGGCTGGCCGCGCTGCGCAAGGCCGTCCCCAACGTCTGCCTGCAGATGCTGCTGCGCGGGCGCAACACCGTCGGCTACACGCCGTACCCGGTCGAGGTGACGACGGCGTTCGTGCAGGAGGCCGCCGCCACCGGCGTCGACATCTTCCGCATCTTCGACGCGCTCAACAACGTCGAGCCGATGCGCCCGGCCATCGACGCCGTCCGCGAGACCGGGACGGCGGTCGCCGAGGTCGCGATGTGCTACACGGCCGACCTGTCCGACCCCGGCGAGACGCTCTACACGCTCGACTACTACCTGCGGCTGGCCGAGCGGATCGTCGCCGCGGGCGCGCACGTGCTGGCGATCAAGGACATGGCCGGGCTGCTGCGCCCGCCGGCCGCCGCCCGGCTGGTGGCCGCCCTGCGCAGCGAGTTCGACCTGCCGGTGCACCTGCACACCCACGACACCGCCGGCGGGCAGCTGGCCACGTACCTCGCCGCCGCCGAGGCCGGGGTCGATGCCGTCGACGGCGCCGTCGCGTCCATGGCCGGCACGACGTCGCAGCCCTCGCTGTCGGCGATCGTCGCCGCGGCGGCGGCCTCGGACCACCCGACGCAGCTGGACCTGCGCGCCGTCGGCGACCTCGAGCCGTACTGGCAGGGCGTGCGCGGGCTGTACGCCCCGTTCGAGGCCGGCCTGAGCGCGCCGACGGGCCGGGTCTACCACCACGAGATCCCCGGCGGTCAGCTGTCGAACCTGCGCACCCAGGCGGTCGCCCTCGGGCTGGGGAACCGGTTCGAGGAGATCGAGGACCTGTACGCCGCCGCCGACCGCATGCTGGGCCGCCTGGTCAAGGTGACGCCGTCGTCGAAGGTGGTCGGCGACCTCGCGCTGCACCTGGTCGGCGCCGGGGTGGCGCCCGAGGACTTCGCCGCGTCGCCCGACGCGTACGACATCCCCGACTCCGTCGTCCGGTTCCTGCACGGCGAGCTCGGCGACCCGCCCGGCGGCTGGCCCGAGCCGTTCCGCACCAAGGCGCTGGCCGGTCGCCCGTACACCCCGGCCGGCGCCGACCTGTCCGACGACGACCACGCGGGCCTGGCGAGCGACCGGCGCGCCACCCTGAACCGGCTGCTGTTCCCCGGGCCGGCGCGCGAGCACCAGGCGCACCGCGAGGCCTACGGCGACACCAGCGTGCTGTCGACCCGCGAGTTCTTCTACGGCCTGCGGTCCAACCAGGAGTACACCGTCGACCTTGAGCCCGGCGTCCGGCTGCTCATCGAGCTGCAGGCCATCGGCGAGGCCGACGAGCGCGGCGTGCGCACCGTCATGGCCACCCTCAACGGCCAGCTCCGCCCGCTGCAGATCCGCGACCGGTCGATCGCCTCGGACCACACCCCGGCCGAGAAGGCCGACCCGGGCAACCCCCGGCACGTCGCTGCGCCCTTCGCCGGTGTCGTCACGCTCACGGTCGCCGAGGGCGACACGGTCGAGCCGGGTGGCACCGTCGCCACCATCGAGGCGATGAAGATGGAGGCGGGCATCACCGCCTCGCGGGGCGGCACCGTGCGGCGGCTCGCCGTCGGCCCGGTCCAGCGCGTCGACGGCGGCGACCTGCTGGTCGAGCTCGCCTGACGCGCGCACACTCACACTTCGCCGCCGTCGTTCGTCAGTGCTGTGACGAACGACGACAGGAGGAGACATGAGGATCGCGGTAGCCGGGGGAACCGGCCGCCTGGGCCGGCACGTGGTGGACGTCCTGACGGGTCAGGGTCACGAAGCGGTGCCGCTGTCACGGGCGACGGGGGTCGACGTGGTCACCGGCGAGGGACTGGCCGAGGCGCTGACCGGCGCGGAGTGCCTGATCGACGCCGCCACGGGGCCGTCGCCGGTCAAGGAGGAGGCGGCGGCGTTCTTCACCGCCTCCGCGGCGAACCTGCAGCGGGCGGGCAAGGAGGCCGGGGTCCGCCGGGCGGTGGTGGTGTCGATCATCGGGGTGGACAAGCTCACCACCAGCTACGGCGCCGCCAAGCTCGAGCAGGAGCGGGCCTGGCTCGACGGCCCGCTGCCGGTGCGCATCCTGCGCGCGGACCTCTTCCACGAGTTCGTCGCGCCGGTCATGGAGTGGGGCCGGCAGGGCGATGTCGTCTATGTGCAGTCCAGCCGGCGCCGGCCGGTCGCCGCCCGGGCGGTGGCCGAGACCCTCGCCGCCTACGCGACCGCCGTCGACGCGCCGGACCTGCTGGAGGTGGCCGGGCCGCGGGTCGAGGACGCGGCCGACCTCGCCGCCACACTGGCGGCGCGGACCGGCGACCCGGCCCGCGTCGAGGCCGTCAGCGCCGCCGCCGACGACCCCGACGGCCTGCTCTACGAGGCCGGCCGGATCCTGCCCGGCCCGGACGCAGTCATCGCCGGTCCCGCGTTCGCCGACTGGCTGGAGACGGCGGACGCTCGCCGGTAGCGACCCTGCCCTACGTGCCGAGGTCGTCGGAGCGGCCGGCCCGCAGGCGCGACCAGTGCGACGCGGGCCGTCCGTCGACCTGCAGGAGGCTCCCGTCGATCGGCCAGGACTGCGGCCAGCCGTCCGGCGAGTCCTCGTGCTGCTCCTGGCGCCCGTACGCCGTCAGGTCCATGAGCGAGTAGCTGTTGTCCATCACCTCGACGCCGCGGCGGGTCGTCCAGTAGGTCTCGAACACGCGGTCGCCGTCGCGCAGGTAGCAGACGAGGTGCATCATGCCGACGTGCCGGCCGACCAGCAGGGTGTCGAGCGTGGCGCCCTCGGCCGCGTACCACGGCATCGGCCAGTCCATGAAGTCGTGGTAGCGGCGGCTCTCGGCGTACGGGCCCTGCGCCACGACGGCGAAGGTGATGTCGCGCGAGTGCAGGTAGGACAGCTCGAGGACGTGGCCGGCGCACCAGGTGCAGCCCTCGCACTGCTCGGCAGCGGGATGCCCGGGATGCCACATGAAGTAGTAGAGGATGAGCTGCTTGCGCCCCTCGAACGCGTCGAGCAGAGTGGTCGCCCCGTCGGGCCCGGTCAGCTCGAGACCGGGGTCGACCTCGACCATGGGGAGCCGGCGCCGGGCGGCGGCGATCGCGTCGCCCGCGCGGGTGTGCTCCTTCTCGCGCACCCTCAGGCGGTCGATCTCGGCCTCGAACGTGTCGCGGTCGGCGACGGCGGGGAGAGCGGTGTACGGGGTGTCGTTCATGACGTGCTCCTTTCAGCGATGGGGTCAGTGACGAGGAGTGCGGGTGAAGCCGGCGGCGGCGATGACGGCGCCGGCGACGGTGAGGACGGCGATGCAGGCGAACGCGGTGCGGAAGCCATCGAGACCGGAGCCGGCGACGAGCACCGTCGACACGGCGGCGACACCGGCGGCGCCGCCCACCTCGCGCATGGTCTCGACGAGGCCGGAGGCCAGCCCCGCCTCGGACCGCGACACTCCGGACAGGGCGCCGATCTGCAGGGCCGGGCCGCACAGCCCGAACCCGAACCCGGCCAGCAGGAAGGCAGGCAGCACGTCCGTGGCGTAGTCGGCGGGGGCGGGCACCCGGGTCAGCCACAGCGACCCGACGGCGAGCAGCGCGAGACCCGCGACCAGCAGCCAGCGGACGCCGGCCACCGCGACCAGCCGGGCGCCGGCCGTGGCGGCGCCGACGATGGTGACGGTCGTCGCCAGCCAGGCGAGGCCGGTCTCGATCGGCGAGTAGCCCAGCGCCTGCTGCATGAGCAACGAGCCGATGAAGATGAACGCGAGGAGCGCGCCGAACGCGAGGAACCCGGTGACGTTGGCGACGACGAGGTTGCGGTTGCGCACCGTCGCCGGCGGCACCAGCGGGAAGGCGGAGCGGGCCTCGATCCGGACGAACGCGACCAGCAGCGCGGCGGCCGCCGCGAACAGCGCGAGGGTCGGCGCGGCGACCCAGCCGTGGCCGGCGCCGTGGTGCAGGGCGTAGACGAACAGCAGCAGGCCGCCGGTCACCGTCGTCGCGCCGGGGAGATCCAGCGGCGTGCGCCGGTCGAGGCTGCGGTCGCGGGTGAGGAACAGCACGGCGAGCACGATGATCGCCACGCCCGCTGGGACGTTGACGAGGAACGCCCAGCGCCAGCCCGGTCCCGCGGTCAGCAAGCCGCTGGCGACGACCCCCACCGACCCCGCGACCCCTCCCACGGCGCCGAAGAGGCCGAGCGCACGGTCGCGCGGCCGTCCCTCGGCGAACGTGACGGCGATCAGCGACAGCCCGGCGGGGGTGATGAGCGCCGCTCCGAAGCCCTGCAGACCACGTGCCGCGATCAGCAGGCCGGGGTGCTGCGCGGCACCGGCCACCAGGGATGCGACCGTGAAGACGGCGAGGCCGGTGATGAAGATGCGCCGTCGTCCGCGCTGGTCGGACAGGCGCCCGCCGACCAGCAGGAACCCGCCCAGCAGCAGGCCGTAGGCGACGACGACCCACTGCAGGACGCTCTGGCCGGCACCGAGGTCGGCCTGGATCGACGGCAACGCCACGTTCACGATGGCGACGTCGATGCCGACCATCAGCTCGGCGGCGCACGCCAGCGCCAGGACGAGCCCGGGGCGGGTGGTCGTGGTGGCCTCGGTACGGGTGGGCAGTGTCTCGAGGTACGACATCGGTCAGTCCTTCGTCCGGTGGTTGTCGTCCAACCGACGAAGACGGGCCGCTCACATCGACATCGTCCGGAAGAAATCTCGAGAAAAGGTTGTCGGTGCAGGTCAGAGTGCTTCGAGGCGCCCCACGAGATAGCGGCGTTCGGCCTCCGACGGCGCCAGCCGCAGGGCCTGCTCGTACTCCGCCCGGGCCTCGGCCACCCGGCCGTCGCGGCGCAGCAGGTCCGCGCGGGTCGCGGGCAGCAGGTGGTAGCCGTCGAGGTCGCCGGCCGCCGCGAGCTCGTCGACCACCGCGAGGCCGGCCGTGACGCCGTCGGACATGGCGACGGCGACGGCGCGGTTGAGCTCCACCACCGGCGACGGCGCCAGCCGGCCCAGCTCCGCGTACAGCGCGGCGATCTGGGGCCAGTCGGTGCTCGCGAAGTCGGGCGCGGTCGCGTGGCAGGCGGCGATGGCGGCCTGCACCTGGTAGGGGCCGCCGCGGCGCAGGGCCAGCGCCTCGTCCAGGACGGCGACCCCCTCGTCGATCAGCGCGCGGCCCCACCGGGACCGGTCCTGGTGCTCCAGCGTCACCAGCACGCCGTCGTCGGTCCTGGTCGCGCGCCGGGCCTCGGTCAGCAGCATGAGCGCCAGCAGGCCGCGCGGCTCCGGCTCGCGCGGCATCAGCCGCACGAGGACGCGGGCGAGGTGGATCGCCTCGGCGGTCAGCGCGCGGCGGCCGTCCTGCTCGTCGTAGCCCTGGTTGAAGATCAGGTACAGGACGGCGAGGACGGCGTTCAGCCGCTGCGGCAGCAGGTCGGCGGGCGGGACGCGGTACGGGATGCCGGCCTCGGCGATCTTGCGCTTCGCGCGGACCAGGCGCTGCGCCATGGTGGGCTCGGCCGCGAGGAACGCCCGGGCGATCTCGGCCGTCGTCAATCCCGTGAGCGTGCGCAGCGTCAGCGCCACCCGGGCCTCGAACGGCAGCGCCGGGTGGCAGCAGGTGAAGATCAGCCGCAGCCGCTCGTCGGGGATGTCCTCGGTCGCGGCGCTCGCCGGGCCGGCCGGCTCCCTCGCCAGCACGGCCAGTTCGCGCAGCTTCGCCCGTCCCGCGGCGTCGCGCCGGAGCCGGTCGGTGGCCCGGTTCCGCGCCGTCGTGGTGAGCCAGGCGCCCGGCCGGCTCGGGACGCCGTCGCGCGGCCAGGTGGCCAGGGCGGCGGCGAACGCGTCCTGCGCGCAGTCCTCGGCCAGGTCCCAGTCGCGGGTCAGGCCGATCAGCGTGGCGACGACCTGGCCCCACTCGTCGCGATACGCGGCGTCGACGGCGGCCCGTACGGCGTCGTCGGGCTCGGTCATTCCCAGACCGGGCGGATCTCGACGCTGCCCCAGTGGGCGTACGGGTGCCCGGCCGCGATGGCGATGGCCTCGTCGAGGTCGGCGCACTCGATCATCACGACACCGCCGACGACGTCCTTGGTCTCGGCGAACGGCCCGTCGGACACCAGCGTCTCGCCGTCGCGCACCCGCACCGTCGTGGCGTCGGCGACCGGCCGCAGCCGCATGCCGAACCGCTCGGCGTCGCGTCGCTGCAGGTCGGCCTGCCAGGCCTGATGGACGGGGTCGGCCTCCATCTGCGCCATGCTCGGCATGCGGGTCTCGTCGTCGCAGATCAGCAGCATGTACTTCATGCGCCTGAGTCTGACACCCCGCGGCCGTCGTTCCACTCATCGGCGAGCATGGCGTAGCCCAGGCCGTCGAGCCACTCGCCCGAGCGGTGCAGCGAGTCGCGGACGTTGTGCTCCTCGCGGCGCATGCCGACGCGCTCCATCAGCCGCCACGACGGCTCGTTGTCGGCGAAGCAGAGGGCGGTGACCCGGCGCAGGCCGAGCCCGGCGAAGCAGATGCGCAGCAGCTCGCGGACCGCCTCGGTGGCGTAGCCGTGGCCCTGCTGCGCGGGGTCGAAGACCCAGCCCAGCTCGGCCTGGACGGCGCGGGCGTGGTCGGCGACCTCCTTCTGGGCCCAGGCGTCCTCGACGCGGACCATGAGGTCGCCGATGACCCGCCCCTCGCGCTCGACGACCAGGGTGGTGGCCAGCCGCTCGGGTGCGCCGAACCGGGTGCGGAAGTCGACCTCGTCGGCGGGGAGCTCGCTGATCCACCGGGCCACGGGCTCGAGCCGGCGGTACGCCCAGACGGCGTCGGCGTCGTCGGCCGTGCCCGGGCGCAGGGTGAGCCGCTCGGTCTCGACCGGCCAGTCGAGCCGCTCGAGCGACGCCGGTGCGGCGGGGGGCTCGGCTGGAGGCGGGTCGGCGTGGAACTCGTCTGTGCTCATCGAAGACCGAGCGTATCGGGCCGGTCCGACAGCGTCCTACCAGGCCGTCCAGCCGCCGTCGACCACCAGGTTGGAGCCGGTCATGTACCGCGACGCGTCGGCGACCAGGAAGATGGCGGCGCCGTTGTACTCGTCGGCCTCGGCCATGCGCCCGATGGGGATGCGCGCGGCGTAGTTGGCCCGGAACTGCTCGTCCTGGGTGTCGCGCGCGACACCGGACGGCGTCAGCGTGTTCACCCGGATGCCGTGCTGCGCCCAGTAGGTGGCGCAGTAGCGGGTGAGGTTGTAGATGCCGGACTTCGCGGCGCTGTAGGCGACCGGCTTGACGAACGGGACTCCGGTCTCGGCCGCGCGGTGGGCGTAGATGTCCTGGACCGGCGAGACCATGCCGTAGATCGAGCCGATGTTGACGATCGAGCCGGACCGGCCGACCCGGCGCATGGCGGCGCCGAACGCCTGGGTCATGAGGAACGTGCCGACCAGGTCGACGTCGACGACCTCGCGGAACACGTCTTCGGGGAAGTCCTCGAACGGGCCGGACACCTCGGGCGGCGCGCTCGGCTGCGTGTCGAGGCCGGCGTTGTTGATCAGTGCGTCGGGGACGTCCCAGCGCTCCTCGATGCTCGCCAGCGCCGCCTCGACGGTCTCCTTCTTCGTGACGTCGACGGGGACGAGCGCGATCCGGTCGCTGTCGGCGATGTCGCCGAGCACGGACCGGGCCCGCCCGGGCTCGACGTTGCGGGCGAGCACGACCACCCGGGCGTCGCGCTCGTGGAACGCGCGCACGAACTCCGCGCCGATCTGCCCGAGCCCGCCGGAGATGGCGACGACCTTGTCCGCGACCGAGAAGAGGGGATCCGCCATGCCGGCCACCCTAACCACCGCCGTCGAGGGGCCGGTGACGCACGTCGAGGGCGTCGAGGCGCTGCTGGTGGGTGCGCAGGCGGCGCAGCAGGTCGGTGGGCTCGCGGCGGTCCGCGGCCGTCCAGCCCACCTCGGCCAGCGCGCTCAGCCGGGGGAAGGCCATGTACTCGACGGCGTCCGGGGTCGGCATGTACTCGGTCCACAGCTGGCCCTGCACACCGAGAACGCGAGGCAGGAGAGCCGGGTCGATCCTGGCCGCCGGCTCCCAGGCCGCGACGTCCTCGACGGGGACCACGGGGCCGGCGGCGAGGGGCTCGGCCGGGTCGGCGGACTGGTAGTAGTCGAAGTAGGTCACCTCACAGGGTGCCAGCACGACCTCGTGGCCGGCCGCGAGCGCCTCGCCGCCCTTGGCGAGGTTCCGCCAGGCCATGACGACGGTGTCCGCGGGCATGCCGCCGTCGTCGACCACCTCGTCCCACCCGACCACCCGCCGGCCGGCAGCCGTCACGTCGTCGTGCAAGCGGCGCAGGAACCAGCTCTGCAGCTCGTCGACCGAGCCGAGTCCCAGCTCGGCGGCCCGGGCGGCCGCGGCCGGGCTCGCTCGCCATTCGGTGCGCGGGACCTCGTCGCCGCCGAGATGGATCCAGGGGCCGGGGAAGACGTCGAGAACGGTCCGCAGCACCTCGCGGGCGAACCCGAGGGCGTCGTCCGTGGGCGCCAGCACGTGGTCGGAGATGCCCCACGTGCGGCGGACGGCGACCGGCTCGCCGGTGTTGCCGAGCTCGGGGTAGGCGGCCAGCGCGGCCTGCACGTGCCCCGGCAGGTCGATCTCGGGGACGACGGTGACGTGCCGCTGGGCGGCGTAGGCGACGATCTCGCGCAGGTCGCCGACGGAATAGAAGCCGCCGTGCGGGGTGCCGTCGAACTCGCCGGTGTTGCGGCCGACGACGGTCTCGTCGCGCCAGGCGCCGATCTCGGTGAGGCGGGGCCGCGACGGCACCTCGAGGCGCCAGCCCTGGTCGTCGGTCAGGTGCAGGTGCAGCACGTTGAGCCGGTGCAGCGCGGCGACGTCGATCAACTTCAGCACGAACGGCACCGGCATGAAGTGCCGTGCGACGTCGAGGTGGACGCCGCGCCAGCGGAACCGGGGCGCGTCCTCGATGAGGCAGCACGCGACGGTGTGTGGCTCCGCGCCGGCGTCGGCGGTGCGGCGCAGCGCCGCGGGCGGCAGCAGCTGCCGGAACGTCTGCACCGCGCGGGCCAGCGCGGCGGCGGTGCCGCCCTCGATCAGGACCCCGTCCGGCGCGACGGCGAGCCGGTAGCCCTCGGGACTGTCGCGCACGGGGTCGGTCAGCCGCAGGACGACGGCGGCGGCCGGGTCGTCGGCGGGCACGACCCCCGCGCCGACGCCCGCGCCGGCGAGCACGTCGCGCAGCAGCCACGCGGCCGGCCGCGCATCACCGTCGGCGCCGATGACCAGGTCCGGTCCGGCGGCGAACACGCCGGGGCGAGCCTCGTGGATCAGGGGCAAGGGGACGAGATCGGTCACGGTCTGCAGGATGTCACGGCACGACGTGTCAGTGCCGGGCGGGAAGATGAGCGGGTGCAGCCCGTCCTGATCCCGGAGTCCACTGGCTCAGTGCGCGTCGCCGGCCTCGGGCCCGACGTCGCCGACCTCGGGTCCGGCGGCGCCGGCCTCGGGTCCGGCGGCGGCGGCCGGCGGATCGCGGCGGGTGAGCTGGCCGCCGTCGTCCGCGCAACGAACGCCGCCGCACGCTGGACCTGGGACGACACCAACCGGTGGTACCCGGCGCTGCTGGCGGCGGGGGTGCGGGTCGAGCGGGCCTACGACCTGCGGCTCTCGCACCGCATCCTGCGGCAGTCGGCGCTCACGGCGTGGCCGGAGCCCGACGGCGCGCCGCCCGGGCCGTGGGACCTGATGCCGGCGACGCCCCTGTACGCGCCCACCGACGAGCCGGCCATGCTGTTCGGCGCGCCGGGCGAGACCGGCACGGTGCGACCAGGCCCGGACCCCGTCGCCGAGCTGGCCCGCCAGTCCCAGGTCGTCGACGCGTCGGCGGCGAGCGGGCGGCTGCGGCTGCTACTGGCGGCGGAGTCGGCCGGCGCGCTGGTGGCGGTCGAGCTGTTCCACACCGGGCTGCCCTGGCTGGCCGACGTCCACGACGCGATCCTCACCGAGGTCCTCGGGCCGCGGCCGCGCCTGGGTGAGCGGCCGGCCAGGCTCGAGGAGCTCGCGCAGCGCATACGCACGGCCATCGGCGCCCCGGCGAGCCTCAATCCCGACTCGCACCGCGACCTGCTCAAGGCCATGGAGCGGGCCGGCGTCGGCGCGCGGACGCTGCGCAAGTGGGACCTGGAGAAGATCGAGCACCCGGTCATCGAGCCGCTGCTCGAGTACAAGTCGCTGTACCGGCTGCTGACCGCCAACGGCTGGACCTGGCTCGACGCGTGGGTCCGCGACGGGCGGTTCCGCAGCGAGTACGTCGTCGGCGGCGTCGTCACGGGGCGGTGGGCGTCCAGCGGCGGCGGAGCGCTGCAGCTGCCGAAGACCGTGCGCGGCGCCGTCGTCGCCGACCCCGGCTGGACCTTCGTCGTCGCCGACGCCGCCCAGCTGGAACCGCGCGTGCTCGCGGGCATGGCCGCCGACGAGGCCATGGCGGCGGCCGGGCGTGGGCCCGACGGGCGCGGCGCGGACATGTACGCGGGCATCGTCGCGTCCGGTGCGGTGGCGACGCGCGAGCTGGCGAAGGTCGGCATGCTCGGCGCGATGTACGGCGGCACCACCGGCTCCAGCGGCCAGGTGCTGCCGCGGCTGGCGAAGGCGTTCCCCCGGTCGCTGGCCTTCGTCGACGAGGCGGCGCGGGCCGGGGAGCGCGGCGAGATCGTCACGACGCACCTCGGCCGCAGCTCGCCGCTGCCGGGCGCCACCTGGCACGAGCTCCAGGCCGGCGCCTACCAGGACGACGCCGGCGAGGACGACGTCGCGAAGGCCCGGTCGTACTCGCGCTCGTGGGGGCGGTTCACCCGCAACTTCGTCGTGCAGGGCACGGCCGCGGAGTGGGCGATGTGCTGGCTGGCGTCCATCCGGCGGCGGCTGTGGGCGCTGGGCGTGGTCGACGACGCCGCCAGCGGTGCGGCCGCGCGGGTGCCGGCTCCGTTCGCCGGCCGCCCGCACCTCGTCCTCTTCCTGCACGACGAGGTCGTCGTCCACACCCCGGCGGCGCTCGCCGACTCCGTCGTCGACGAGGTCCGGGCCGCGGCGGCCGAGGCGGGCCGGCTGCTCTTCGGCGACTTCCCCGTGCAGTTCCCGCTGAGTGTCGCCGTGGCCGACCGCTACGCCGACGCCAAGTGACGCCGATCAGCGGGTGACCGTGGTCTCCCGCTCGACCCTCGACAGCTTCTCCGGGTTGCGCACGTAGTAGAGGCCGGTGACGAGGCCGTCGTCGACCCGCACCGTCAGGATGCCGTCGAGCCGCCCGCCGATCCGGGCCAGCAGCGCCGGGTAGCCGTTGACCTGCACCGGCTCGACCGTCATCTCGGCCCCGAACCGCGTGACTCCCGCGCGGAGCAGGTTGCCGACCTTCTTCGCCCCGACGACGGGCTTGCGGACCGCTTGGGCGACGCCGCCGCCGTCGCCCAGCGCGACCACGTCGGGTGCGAGGATGTCGAGCAGTCCTTGCAGGTCACCGGTCTCGACGGCCCGCTGGAACGCGTCGAGCGCGGCCCGGGTGTCGGTCCGGGAGGCAGCGCTGCGGGGGCGGCGTGCGGCGACGTGCTCGCGAGCACGGTGGGCGATCTGCCGGACGGCGACCGGCGTCTTGTCGACGGCGGCCGCGATCTCGTCGTACTCGAGGGCGAACACGTCGCGCAGCACGAACACGGCCCGCTCGGTCGGCGTGAGCGTCTCGAGCACCAGCAGCATCGCCATCGAGACGCTGTCGGCGAGCTCCAGGTCCTCGGCGACGTCGGGCGCGGTCAGCAACGGCTCGGGCAGCCACGGGCCGACGTAGTCCTCCTTGCGCCGGTGCAGGGTGCGCAGCCGGGTGAGGGCCTGGCGGGTGGCGATCCGGACCAGGTAGGCGCGCGGGTCGCGCACCGTGCCCTGGTCGACACCGGACCAGCGCAGCCACGTCTCCTGCAGCACGTCCTCGGCATCGGCCGCCGAGCCGAGCATCTCGTACGCGACGGTGAACAGCAGGTTCCGGTGCGCGACGAAGGCATCGGTGGCCGCGTCCTCACTCATGTCCTGGTCCCGTTCCTCACATCCGGCGACACGTCTCCACCCATACGACGCCGGCCGGCCCTGTTTCGTGACACCGGGTCCGCCCGGACCCACGTTGATCGTGGAGTCATGGCGGGATCAACCGGACGAATCCCCTCGCAACTGCGCAGTTGCTCCATGATCAACCCGGGCTCGGGGTCGCCCGGGACCCTGCGGCCCGGGTTTGCGTCGCCTGGCGCATTGCGTGCAATATATTGTCATGCCCGCTCCGGCGAAGCCGCCCGCCCCGACCGATCGGCGCCCGGTGCGCCACGACGTGTACCGGCACGTGCGCGACGCGAGCGTGGCGGGGGTGCTCGCGCCCGGTGAGCCGCTGCGCGACGGCGAGCTGGCGACCTGGCCGGGCGTCGGCCGCACGCCGGTCCGGGAAGCAGTGCTGCGGCTGGCCGAGGCCGGGCTGGTGCTGGCCTGCCCGAGCCGCTCGACGACGGTGAAGTCCATCGCGGCCGACGACGAGCTGCGCGGCGTCCCCGTCGCCGGCGACGCGAAGCGCGCGGCCGCCGTCGCGTTCCACACCTGGCACAGCCTGCCGATGACCGAGGAGTGACCGTGCCGCTCTCCGACTTCCCCCGCCACCCGCTGACCTTCGGCCCGAGCCCGGTCCACCCGCTGCCGCGGCTGAGCGCACATCTCGGCGGCGCGGCGATCTGGGCCAAGCGCGAGGACTGCAACGCCGGCCTCGCCTACGGCGGCAACAAGACCCGCAAGCTCGAGTACATCGTCCCCGACGTGCTCGCGCAGGGCGCCGACACGCTGGTCTCGATCGGCGGCTACCAGTCCAACCACACCCGCCAGGTCGCCGCCGTCGCCGCGTCGCTCGGCCTGAAGGCCGTGCTCGTGCAGGAGAAGTGGGTCGACTGGCCCGACGCGCTGAACGACCGGGTCGGCAACATCCTGCTGAGCCGCATCATGGGCGCCGAGGTGCGGCTCGACCCGGCCGGCTTCGGCATCGGGTTCAAGGAGTCGTGGACCCGCGCCATCGAGGACGTCGAGGCGCGCGGCGGGCGGCCGTACCCGATCCCGGCCGGCGCGTCGGACCACCGGCTCGGCGGCCTCGGCTTCGCCCACTGGGCGTACGAGGTCGCGCAGCAGGAGCGGGAGCTCGGCGTCTTCTTCGACACCGTCGTCGTCTGCGCCGTCACCGGTTCCACCCAGGCCGGCATGATCGCCGGTTTCGCCGCGCTCGAGGAGGCCGGGGGCCGCCCGCGTCGCGTCGTCGGCATCGACGCCAGCGCGATGCTCGACGAGACCCGCGACCAGGTCGCCCGCATCGCCCGCAACACGGCCGAGCTGATCGGCGTCGGCCGCCCCCTGCGCGACGACGAGATCACCGTCCTGCCCGGCTGGGCCGGCGACGAGTACGGGATCCCGGTGGAGTCGACTCTCGACGCCATCCGGCTCACGGGGCAGCTCGAGGGCGTCATCCTCGACCCGGTCTACGAGGGCAAGTCGATGGCGGGCCTGATCGACCTCGTGACCGGCGGCGACATCGCGAAGGACGCCACCGTCCTGTACGCGCACCTGGGCGGCCAGCCGGCCCTGAACGCCTATAGCGGGCTGTTCACGCACACGCACCGGCTCGACGTCTGACTCCCCGGGCTCAGGGACGAGCGCCTGCCGCTCGACCGCATGTGGTCCTGACCTCGATCGTCGTCGGGTCCTCCGGCTCGAGCTCGGCCCGGGACCCGTCCTCGTAGCGGATGACGGCGGGAGTCGGCGTCGGCCGGCGCCGACGTCGGCCCCAGTCCGATCGCCAGGTTCCGGTCCGAGCGCGATCCTTCCTCGATGAGCCGCCATGGAGCGGACGCTACCCCGGCCCGTCAGGAGGGCCAGGCAGGAGAGCGGCCGAGGTAGGCGACCAGCTGGTCCAGCCGCGACCCGCCCTTCCACGCGACCTCGGGGCCGAACGGCGTGCCCGGCGCGAGCCGCGCCGGCCCCGTCGGCACCACCGCGGCGACGTCGTGGGCGACGTCGAGGATGTCGTCGTCGAAGTCGACGGTGAGGCCGAGCGTGCGTGCGACGTCCCAGGAGTGCACCACGTAGTCGATGAGGTGGAAGCTGATCGCCTGCTCGGCCGGGAACGGGTGCTCCGTGGTGAACTCCGGCAGCGGGAACGGCCGGTCGAGCACGCCGTCGGCGGCGAAGGCGTCGATGACGTGCCCTGCTGCGTCCTGGTAGGCGGCGACGGGGTCGTCGCCGAGGGAGCGGAGCTTCCACTGGCCGAGGTCGCCGTCGCCGCGGGAGGCGGCGGCGAAGCCGTAGTGCTGGGTGGCCATGTGTGCGAGCAGGTCGGCCAGGGTCCACCCGGCGCACGGCGTCGCCATGGCGAGGTCGGCCGGGCCGGCCTCGGAGGCCAGCTCGGCGCTGGCGCGGACGGCGCGGGCGTCGAGGTCGATGAGGACCTCGCCGGCGGGGAGCTTTATCGTAGGCACAAGCACATCATAGGCACATGCCTATTATCGCGCCATTGTATCTTCGAGGTGTGGAGCGCGAGGACGAGCGGCGCGACCTCGCCGCGATGATGTATCCGCTGGTGCGGGCCCTCATCGACATCGAGATGCCGGTGCTCGCCGCCCACGGGGTGTCGATGTGGGGATACTCGGTGCTCAGCACGCTGCGCTCGCTGGGCCAGATGCGCACGCAGGCCGCCCTCGCCGAGGCCATCGGCGCCGACAAGACCCGCATCATCGGCACCCTCGACGAGCTCCAGGAGGCCGGCCTCATCTCGCGCACCCCCGACCCCGACGACCGCCGCGTCCGGCTGCTCTCGCTCACCGACGAGGGTCGCCGCGTCGAGCAGGCGGTGAAGGCCGGCATCCACGAGCGCGAGGACCGGCTGCTCGCCATTCTGCCGCCCGCCGACCGGCGCGGCTTCGTCCGCGCCCTCGCGGCTCTGTCGGCCCTGCCCGCCGCCGAGATCCTCGACATCGCGGGTGCGGACACGTGATGATCTCACCATGACGACGTCTGTCGAGGGCTGGCTGGACGGCTACCGCGAGGCCTGGGTGCGGCGCGACGCCGCGGCGGCCGCGGAGCTGTTCACCGACGATGCCACCTACCAGGAGGAGCCGTACGCCGCGCCGTTCGCCGGCAGCGACGGCATCGCCACCTACTGGTCGGAGGTCACCGCCACCCAGAGCGACATCGAGGTCCGCTTCGGCACGCCCCTCGTCGCCGGCAACCGGGTCGCCGTCGAGTGGTGGACCACGCTCGTCAACGATGGCGCCGAGGTCACCCTGGCGGGCTCGTTCATGCTCCGGTTCGCCGACGACGGCCGCTGCGCCGAGCTGCGCGAGTACTGGCACGCCGGCGGTGGCCGCCGCGAGCCGCCGGACGCCTGGGGCCGCTGACGGTGCGCGCGACGACGACATCGCGCTCGATCGGCACTGGGGTGAGGCCCTGCACCATGAGCCACTCCCGGTCCGGCCACGGGAACCCGGGTCGGACTCCGCGTCGAAATAATTGACATGTCAACCTCGTTTCAGGCGTCATGACACTCAGCTTCGGACTCGACACCTTCGGCGACGTGCCGGAGGGCGACGACGGCGAACTGCTCACGTACGGCGCGGCGATCCGGCAGGTCGTCGACGAGGCCGTGCTGGCCGACTCGCTGGGCGTCGACGCGATCGCGCTCGGTGAGCACCACCGCCCCGAGTACTCCATCTCGACTCCCGAGACGGTGCTCGCGGCCATCGCGGCGCGCACCTCGCGGATCCGGCTCGGCTCCGGCGTCACGGTGCTGAGCTCGGACGACCCGGTCCGGGTGTTCCAGCGGTTCGCCACGGTCGACGCCGTCTCCGAGGGCCGCGCCGAGGTGATCCTGGGCCGCGGCTCGTTCACCGAGTCGTTCCCGCTGTTCGGCTACGACCTCGCCGACTACGACGTGCTGTTCGAGGAGAAGCTCCAGCTGTTCACGCAGCTCCTGGACGAGAAGCCGGTGACCTGGGAGGGCACCACGCGGGCGGCGCTCGAGAACGCCGACGTCTTCCCGAAGACCGACTCCGGCCGGCTGACGGCGTGGGTGGGCGTCGGCGGCACCCCGCAGTCGGTGGTGCGCACGGCGTACTACGGGCTGCCGCTCATGCTGGCGATCATCGGCGGCGCGCCGGACCGGTTCGCGCCGTACCTCGACCTCTACCGGCGCGCGGCCGGCCAGTTCGGCACCGTCGCCCACCCCGTCGGCATGCACTCGCCCGGCTTCATCGCCGACACCGACGACGAGGCGCGCGAGGTCTACTACGCCCGCTACAAGGTCAACCGCGACCGGATCGGCCGCGAGCGCGGCTGGCCGCCGATCAGCCCGCGCGAGTTCGAGCACGAGATCGAGAACGGCTCGCTCTACGTCGGCTCGCCGGAGACGGTGGCGCGCAAGATCGCCCGCGCCGTCCAGGCCCTCGGCGTCGGCCGGTTCGACCTCATCTACACCGCCGGGTCGCAGCCGGTGTCGGCCCGGCTCAAGGCGGTCGAGCTGTACGGCTCGAAGGTCGTGCCGATGGTCCGCGAGCTGGTGGCCGACGGTGTGGTGGCTCGCTCGTGA
The DNA here is from genome assembly GCF_004348545.1 of Jiangella ureilytica. GTDB lineage: Bacteria > Actinomycetota > Actinomycetes > Jiangellales > Jiangellaceae > Jiangella > Jiangella ureilytica. The sequence continues at coordinate 52,642 of NZ_SMKL01000025.1, forward strand.
GCGGCGACGTGCGCACGATCGGGATCCTCGGCGCCGGCAAGGTGGGGACGGTGCTCGCCCGGCTCGCGGTCGCCGCCGGGTACCGCGTGCTGATCGCCGGATCCGGCGAGGTGTCGAAGATCGCGCTGATCGTCGAGATCGTGACGCCCGGAGCGGTCGCCGTCGCCGCACGCGAGGCGGCGGCGCAGGCCGACGTCGTCGTCCTCGCCCTGCCGCTCGGGAAGTACCGCACCCTGCCGGTGGACGAGCTGCGCGGGAAACTCGTGATCGACGCGATGAACTACTGGTGGGAGGTCGACGGCGTCCGCGACGACCTCACCGACCCGCGCACGTCGTCGAGCCAGACCGTGCAGGCGTTCCTGCCGGAGTCGCGGGTCGTGAAGGCGTTCAACCACATGGGCTACCACGACCTCGAGGACGGCGCCCTTCCGTCCGGGTCGCCCGGCCGCAAGGCCATCGCCGTCGCCGGGGACTCCGCTGACGACGTGGCCGAGGTGACCGCGATCGTCGACGCCCTCGGCTTCGACCCCGTCGTGGCCGGGCCGCTGGCCGAGGGGATCGGCATGGAGCCGTTCACCGAGGTGTTCGGCGCCAACGTCTCCGCGGAGGAGCTGAGGGCCATGCTGGACCGGTTCCCGTCGTCGGCCCGCGGACTGGAAGTGGCGGCGGCACGGTCCTGAGCGGCGGAAACGCCGATACGCTGACGCGATGGAGCGCAATCGCGAGCGCGAGGAGTCGCCGCCCGAGGAGCGGGCCGCGATCCTGAAGGAACGCATCTACATCACCTTCACCGCGCTCGCCGTCGTGCTGGCGCTGCGCGCCCACGCCGTCTCCGCCGGCGAGGCCGCGCTCTCCCTGGCCGTGGCCGTGCTCGGCACCGTCCTCGCCGTCTTCGTCGCCGACGTCGTCTCGCACATCGCCGTCCACGAGATGCTGCCGGTGGGGGCCGAACTGCGGCACATGGCCCGGGTGAGCCTGGGAGCCTTGGGCGCCCTGATCCTGCCCGCCGTCTTCATCGGCCTCGCCGTCGCGGACCGCTGGGAGATCGAGACGGCGCTCCGTGCGTCGAGCATCGCCCTGATCGCCGCCCTGGCGGCCATCGGCTGGCTCGCCGTCCGCCGGGCCCGGCTGCCCACGTGGCAGCGGATCGTGGTCCTCTGCGCCGAAGTGGTGCTCGGCCTGCTGGTCATCGCCCTCGAGCTGCTCGCCCACAGCCTCTGAGGCGCGCGGTTCGACCGAACGGCTCCGCTCGTTTCGGATGTTTCGGATAGGCTGGGTTGTGGGAGGAGCATATGGCGAAGATCGATCGCAGCCACACCTCGGCGGGACGAAACGCGGGTGCGCCCGACCGTGCCGGAACCACGGCCAAGAAGGCCATGAGCAGCCGGACCGTAGTGGCCAAGAGCGTCGCTGGTCGACGGCTCACGAGCAGGTCGGTCACGCGCTCCACGACCGTGGCGCGCTCCGCTCCCGCGACGGCGCCGGGCAAGGAGCTGAGTCCTGAGGCGTCGCCGGACCTGCAGAGGACGATCGCCAAGCTCCGGCGGCTGCCTGACGTCAGTCAGCCACTCGGCCCCGAGGGTCGAGCGGCAGCGCGGGTTCTGGACGAGCTCTTGAGCGGTCACGGAGACGTGTACATCTCGGCGAGTGGTGGCCCGGACCTCAAGCTGCCCGCCGCCTTTCACCATGCGTTGCGGCGGATCGTCGATCTGGCCAGCAACGGCAGGCCCGCTGTGCTCATCTTCACTTCGGCCGACGATCCGGACGAGGTCGAGATCGAGCCGGCCGTACCGGTCGAGCTCACCAGTCAGCAGGCCGCCGATCTGCTCAACGTCTCGCGTCCCCACGTGGTGAAGCTCGCTCGGACCGGCGAGCTACCACACCGCATGGTGGGCAACCGGCACCGCTTTCACCTCGAGGACGTCCTCGAGTACGAGCAGCGGCAGCGACGTGTGCGCGACCAGGCTCTCGCGGCGATCGCGCCGGAAGACGGTTACACCGCCGAGGACTTCTGAGCGTGGCCCAGCGTGCGGTTCCGGTGCGCCCGATCGCCGTCCTCGACGCGAACGTCCTCATCCCGCCGGGCCTGCGTGACCTGCTTCTCTCGGCCGCCGACGCAGCGGTGTTCCGGCCGGTGTGGCAGTCGGAGATCGAGGACGAGGTGCGCCGCAACGGAGCGTCGTTGCTCGCCAAGCGGTACGGGGTTGATGAGGAGGAAGCGGCGCGCCGCATCGGCCTCGTGGTGGCCGCGATGAGGACGGCCTTCCCGGATGCGTCCGTACCGACCGAGCTGTGGGTCCCATTGGTGCCGGCCATGATGTGTGCCCGGGAGGATCGGCACGTCCTCGCGGTGGCCGCCGGGATCGGAGCCACGCACGTGATCACGACGAACACGAGCGACTTCCCGGCCAGATCTCGCCCGTCGGGCCTGAGCGTGGTGACCGCCGACCGCTTTCTCCGAGAACAACTGGCCGAGCGCCCGGCCCTCGTGATCGAGGCGATCGAGTCGATGTCGGCGCGGCTGACCAGGCCCGGACGGACTCCGGTTCAAATCGCTGATGCTCTTGCCGCCGGCCAGTACGCTCCCCGATTCGGGCGCGAACTCCGCCGGCTGCTGGACTGACCCAGTCGCCCTCAGCGGGCCCGAGGGTGGGCGCGGGTCCGAGTGGACACCGCGCCCGCCCCTCGCGCGGCCTCAACCCCGCGGGCGCGGGGTGAGGACGGCGGCGACGACCGCCGACACCGCGGCCGCGACGGCCGCCACGACGAAGGCGTCGGTGAAGCCGCCGAGGGTGTCGCCGACGATGCTGGCCGCGGCCACGCTGGAGATGACCGCGGCGCCGCCGGCGGCGCCGAACTCGTGGAAGGTGCTGACGATGCCCGAGGCGACCCCGGCCTCGTGCGGGGCGACCTGGCCGAGCGCGGTCGCGGAGGCGACGACGAAGATGGCGCCGGTGCCGGCCGCGGCGACGGAGACGCCGGCGACGACGGCGGCGGTGTTCAGCCACAGGGCCGGCACGGCCATCCCGGCCGCGGCCACGAGCAGGCCTGCCACCGCCAGCCGCCGGGCGCCGAACCGGGCGATCGACCGCCCGGTCAGCTGCGCGCCGACCATCGTCGCCAGCGCGACCGGCAGGAACAGCAGGCCGGTGCGCAGCGGGCCGTACGAGTGCGCGTGCTGGAAGTAGAACGTCCCCAGGAAGAAGACGGCGATCATCAGCGCCGTCGCCAGGAGGATGAGGAACGTCCCGGTCGCGACCGGCCGCCGGGCGAGCAGCCGCACGTCCATGAGCGGCGAGCCGGCCCGCCGCTGCCAGGCCACGAACGCCACGTACCCGAGAGCCGCCGCCACCAGCAGGACGCCCGTCGTCGCCGTCAGCCAGCCGCCTTCGCCGGCCTGGATCAGGGCGTAGATCAGCGAGCCGGTCGACGCCGTCACCAGGACCGCGCCGAGCAGGTCCAGCCGCGGCCGCGGCCCCGCCGCGCCGACGCCGCCCGGCAGCAGCCGCGCCAGCGCCACCGCGATGACCAGGCCGATCGGCACGTTCACGAAGAACACCCACGGCCAGCCGGGGCCCGCCGTCAGCGCGCCGCCGAGCAGCACGCCGAGCGCCGCCCCGCCGCCGCCCAGGGCCGACCACACGCCGAGCGCCCGGTTGCGCTCGTCGCCCTCGAACAGCGTGACGACCAGTGAGAGCGCCGACGGCGACAGCAGCGCGGCCCCGACGCCCTGGGCGATGCGCCCGGCGATGAGCAGCTCCGACGACTCCGCCAGACCGGTGAACAGCGACGCCGCGGTGAAGACCTGCAGGCCGGCCAGGACGACGCGCTTGGCGCCGACGAGGTCCGCGAGCCGGCCGCCCAGCAGCATCAGCCCGCCGAAGGCGAGCGCGTAGGCGCTGACGGTCCAGGTCAGGGCCGCGCGGCTGGCGTCGAGATCGCTCTCGATCTGCGGCAGCGCGATCGCCACCACGGTCACGTCCAGGATCAGCATCAGCTGGGCGACGCCGAGGAAGCCCAGGATCCGCCAGCGCCAGGGGTGCGGCGCCACACTCGTCGCGTCGTACGTCATGATCGGCTCCTTAACTCGTATGTGTGCGTACGAACTAGGAAACGGGCAGCGCTAACTCGTATATTCCCGTACGAGCTAAACTTCTCTCATGACGACCCGCACCCGCCGCCGGGCCGACGCCGAGCGCAGCATCGCCCGCATCGTCGCCGCGGCCCGTGAGCTGCTCGGACGCGACCCGGCCGCCACCATCGACGAGATCGCCGCGGCGGCCGGTGTCGGGCGCATGACGCTCTACGGGCACTTTCCGAACCGCGCCCAGCTGGTCGAGGCGGCCCTGGTCGACGCCCTGCGTGACGGCGAGGACGTGCTGTCCGCCGTCGACCTCACCGGCGACCCGCGCGACGCGCTCGACCGGCTGCTGGCGTCCAGCTGGTCGCTGGTCGCGGAGTCGTCGTCGCTGCTCGCGGCCGCGCTAGAGGTGCTGCCGGCCGGTCGGGTGCGCGAGCTGCACGGCGCGCCGGCGACCCGGCTCGAGGACCTGCTCCGCCGTGGCCAGGACGACGGCGTGTTCCGCACCGACCTGCCCGTCGGCTGGCTGGTGAGCGCCGTGCACTACCTGCTCAAGGGCGCGGCCGAGGAGGAACGGGCCGGCCGGCTCGACGCGGCCGACATCCCTCGCGTGGTGACGGCGTCGGTCCGGTCGCTGCTGGCCCCGCCGGCCTGACCGTCCAGCGTCGCTGCATTGAGCACCCATACGCACCGGTGGGTATGGTGCTCATTCCAAGGGGCGGCTCAGGCCACCCGCTCCTTCCTCGCCGGCGACGATGAGACTGCTGCCGTCGGCGCTCACTCACCCGCCGACCGCGCGATGGTTGAGGGATCCGTGTCGCCAGGGCGACACCTATCCCTCAACCATCGGGGATGCGCGCGGGCTCCCCTCACCACCACAATGGGTGAGCGAGCGGCGGGTCAGGCCTCGGCCAGCACCCCGCCGACGACCCGCCGTGCCTCGGCCCGTACCCGCGGCACCTCGGAGTCGTACGTGATCAGCGCCTTCCACAGCGCCCAGCCGCGCGCCCGCGCCCACATGGCGTCGTCGGCGACGGGGCTCATGGCGGCCCGGAACGCCTCGCGTGCGGCGCCGTCGAGGAACGTCCAGGCGACGACGAGGTCGCAGGCCGGGTCGCCGACGCCGCAGGTGCCGAAGTCGATGACGGCGCTCAGCCGGCCGCCGTCGTCGACCAGCAGGTTGCCGGGCGCGAAGTCGCCCTGGAACCAGACCGGCTCGCCGGTCCAGGTCGCCGCCACCGCGTCGTCCCACACCTTCCGCGCCGCCGCGACGTCGATGCGCCCGGCCAGTGCCGTCAGTTCGCGCTCCGTGTCGTCCGCGTAGACCGACACCGGTGCGCCGCGGCGGAAGCTGTGCGTGCCCGGCGGCGGACCGCCGTCGGCGCCGGCCGACCACAGCGCCCGCAGGAAGCCGGCCGCGTCGTGCGCGAAGTCGACCGACCCGCCGGCCGACGGCACCGAGGCCGCGGTGACGCCGTCGAGCCAACGGTTCACCGACCACGACCACGGGTACCCGAAGCCGGGCCGCCCGACGGCGACCGGCGCCGGGATGGGCACCGGCAGCTGCGGGGCCAGCAGCGGTAGCCAGCGCTGCTCCTTGGCGACCTGCTCGCGGTAGTGCGCGGCGCTGGGCAGCCGGACGGAGAGCTCGTCGCCGAGCCGGAAGGTCCGGTTGTCGACGCCCTGGAGCTCGACCGGACGGACGGGGAGACCGGCCCACTGGGGGAACTGCTCGGCGATCAGCCGGGCGACGAGGCCGGCGTCGATGACCGGCGGCTGCGGATCCGTCATCGAGGTCCACCGTAGGGACGCCCGGCGCTCCGGCCAACAGAATTTCTCCACGCCGGCTGGGTACTGGTCGCCCATGCGTCTCGGGGTGCTCGACATCGGCTCGAACTCGGCCCAGCTGCAGGTGGTCGAGGCGACGTCGGGTGCGCCGCCGCTGCCAGCGCACGGGGTGAAGATCCCGACGCTGCTGCACGACGCCGTCGACGGTGACGGGGCCATCGCCGGCGAGGGCGTCGAACGGGTCGCCGCGGCCGTGGCCGCAGCCGTCCGCGACGCCGCCGACCAGCGGGTCGACTACCTGTATCCGTACGTGACGTCGGTGATCCGCGACGCGCGCAACCGTGACGAGGTCATCGACCGGATCGAGGAACGGGCCGGGGTGCGGCCGCAGTTCCTGACCGGTGAACAGGAGGCCCGGCTGACCTACCTGGCGGTACACCGCTGGTACGGGTGGTCGGCCGGACGGCTCTTGCTGCTCGACATCGGCGGCGGCTCCATGGAGATCGCGCTGGGCCGCGACGCCGAACCGGACCTCGCCATCTCGCTGCCGCTGGGGGCCCGCCGGCTGACGCGGGAGCTGCTCCCGGACGACCCGCCCAGCCGCGACCAGCTGCGTGAGCTGCGCCGGCACGTCCGCGACACCATCGGCGAGGTCGCCGACCGGCTGCGCTGGGAGGGACAGCCGCGCCGCGTCATCGCCACGTCGAAGACGTTCAAGCAGCTCGCCCGGCTGTCCGGGGCGGCCCGGCAGCGCAAGGGCCCGTTCGTCCGCCGCGAGCTGTCCCGCCGCGACGTCCGCCGCTGGCTGCCCCGGCTGGCCGCGATGCCCGCCGATGAGCGGGCGAAGCTGCGTGGGGTCTCGGCCGCGCGAGCCGGTCAGCTGCTGGCCGGCGCCGTGGTCGCCGACACCACCATGGCGGCGCTCAACGTGTCGCGGGCGGAGATCTGCCCCTGGGCCCTGCGCGAGGGCATCGTCCTCAGCCACCTCGAGGCCATCACCGGCCAGGTGGCCGACGTGCCGCTGCAGCCGGTGCGCCACCTGGCCGAGCAGCGCCCCGCCCCAGCGTCGTCGACGGTGACGCCGCTGCACCCCGCCCGCTGACGCGGCCGTCGAGCGGCTCAGTCCGACGGGGGCGTGACGGCGGGCAGCGGGCGGACGGCGGGGCCGGCGAGGACCCGTCCGTCGGTCGCGAACCGGGATGCGTGGCAGGGGCAGTCCCAGGTCCGTTCCGCGTCGTTGAACACGACCAGGCAGCCGAGGTGGGTGCAGCGCGCCGACACGCACTGCAGGCCGCCCTCGTCGTCGCGGTAGGCGGCGATCGCGCGGGTGCCGTCGGTGACGACGCGGCCGGCGCCAGGAGGCAGCGAGTCGATGCCGCGCCGGACGGCCAAGACGTCGACGCGGTCGCCGACGAAGCGGGCCGCGACGTAGGCGTTGGCCTTCACGAACTCCGTCGCCGACTGCCGGACAGTGGTCCGCTGCGGGTCGAGCACGCCGGCCAGCGGGTTCTCCGTCCCCGTGACGAGGTCGCGGAGCAGCAGCGCCGCCAGCGTGCCGTTGGTCATGCCCCAGTGCCCGAACCCGGTCGCGACCCACACGTTCCGGGCGCGCGGGTGGAACCGGCCGACGTAGGGGAGGGAGTCGACGGTGGTGAGGTCGTGCGCGAGCCAGTGGTAGGCCGGCTCCGCGAGCCCGAGCCGCTCGCGCGCCCACGCCGCCAGCGCGTCGTAGTGCTTCGCGACGCTGGTTCGGGCGCCGACGCGGTGTCCCTCGCCGCCGACGATCAGCAGGGCGCGGCCGTCGTCCGCGGGGGTGGTGCGGATGGAGTGCCGGTCCTCGCTGCTGATGTACATGCCGGCGGGGACGCCGTCGGGCCCGGCCGCCGAGGGGAACCCGGCGACGACGAGGTCGCGGCGCGGCTCCAGCCGGGCGAAGAAGAGGCCGCGGTCGAAGATCGGGTAATGGGTGGCGACGACGACGTGGCGGGCACGGATCTCGCCCGCGGTGGTCGTGACGACGCACGGGTCGCCCTCGGTGAGCCCGAGCGCGCGAGTCCCGGTGACGACGGTGCCGCCGTCGCCGGGAATGCGGGTCGCGAGCTCCAGCAACCATTGGCGCGGGTGGAACTGCGCCTGCCCGGTGAACCGCACGGCGCCGCTCACGGCGAACGGCAACCCGGTTTCGGTCGTGAAGGTGGCGGGGAGCCCGGCGGCCGCGGCGGCCTCGGCCTCGCGGCGCAGCCCGTCGGCCGACGACGGCTGCTCGGCGAACACGTAGGACTCGCGCCGCGACCAGTCCGCGTCCGCGCCGACGGCGGCCGCCTCGGTCTCGATCCAGTCGATCGCCAGCTGCTGGCCGGCGCCGTACGCACGCGCGGTGTCGACGCCGAACTTGCTGGTCAGCTGCGCGTAGATGGCGCCGTGTTGGCTGGTGACCTTCGCCGTCGTGTGGCCGGTGACCCCGGCCGCCAGCCGCTCGTCGGCCTCGATCAGCGCCACCGACAGCCCCGCCTGCTTCAGCAGATACGCCGTCGTGATGCCCGCGATCCCCGCTCCGAGCACGACGGCGTCGGCGTCGGTGAGCGGCGACGGCGCGAGCGGCGGGTCCCCGGTGCTGTCCAGCCAGTACGACACGCGTGCCTCCTCAAGGCGTCAGCAGGACCTTGACCGCACCGTCGTCCTTCTTCTGGAACATCTCGTAGGCGGCGGGCGCCTCGTCGAGCGGCAGCCGGTGGGTGTGGAACGTCTCGACGCCGAGCGGATCGCCGTCACCGAGCAGCGGCATGATCTCGTCGGTCCAGCGCCGCACGTTGGCCTGCCCCATGCGCAGCTGCACCTGCTTGTCGAAGAGCGTGAGCATCGGCAGCGGATCGGCCATGCCGCCGTAGACGCCGCTGAGCGAGATCGTCCCGCCGCGGCGGACCCCGTCGATGGCCGCGTAGAACGACGCGAGCCGGTCGATCCCCGCCTTCTGCATCATCGGCTCGGCGATCGCATCCGGAAGCAGGCCGGTCATCTTCTGCAGGAAGGTCGCGCCGGGCGAGCCGTGCGCCTCCATGCCGACGGCGTCGATGACGGAGTCCGCGCCACGCCCGTCGGTCCGCTCACGCACCTCGGCGGTGACGTCATGGGCCTCGGGATCGAACACCGTCGCGTCACGGGAGGCCACCCGGAGGCGGCGTTCCGGGATCGGGTCGGAGGCGAACACCCGGTGGCCCCGGTGCAGCGCGATCCGGGCGGCCATGTCGCCGATGGGGCCGAGTCCGAGCACCAGCACGGTGCCGCCGGGCGGGATCGCGGCGTACTCGACGGCCTGCCAGGCGGTGGGCAGCACGTCGGACAGGTAGAGGTACCGCTCGTCCGGTCCGTCCGGTGGCAGTGTGATCGGGGCGTACTGCGCCTGCCGGACCCGCAGGTACTGCGCCTGGCCGCCGGGCACCTGGCCGTACAGCTTGGTGTAGCCGTACAGCGCCGCGCCCATGTCGTGCTCGCGCACCTGGGTGGTCTCGCACTGCGTGTGCAGGCCCTGTGCGCACATGTAGCAGGTGCCGCAGCAGATCTGGAACGGCACGACCACCCGGTCGCCCGGGGCGAGCTGCGGCACGGCGCTGCCGACCTCTTCGACGATCCCCATGGACTCGTGGCCCAGGACGTCGCCGGGCTCCATGAACGGCGACATCGGCTCGTACAAGTGCAGGTCCGAGCCGCAGATCGCGGTCGTCGTGACGCGGATGACCGCGTCCGTCGGCTCTTCGATGCGTGGGTCCGGGACCTCTTCGACGCGCACGTCGCGTTTGCCCTGCCAGGTCACCGCCCTCATGTCCCGCCCCTCTCACCGGATCAGTTGAAATCCGGGTACCCGGGGAGGCGGCGCCCATGCGCCGGCCCGCCGTCAGGTGTCGCCGTCGGGCACCAGCGGGACCGTCAGGACGAAGGTGCCGGCCGGCTGGTCGGGCGTGCCCGGCTCGTAGACGACGTCGCCGTCGTGGGCGCGGGCGAGCTCACGGGCGATGTAGAGGCCCAGGCCGGTGCCGCGGGCGCCGTCGCCGGTGCTGAACCGCTGGAACAGCCGCTTCAGGACCTCGGACGGAACCCCGTCGCCGGCGTCGGTGACCTCGACCCGGGCCACGCCGCGGGCGCTGCCGATGCGGATCTCGACCGGCGGCGCGCCGTGATGCAACGCGTTGCCGATGAGGTTCTCGATGGCCTGCACCAGCCGGCCGGGGTCGGCGAGCACCTGGACGTCGGGCTCGAGGTGCGCGGTGACGGCGCCGGCACCGGCGCCCTCGCGGGTCGAGCGGACCGTCTCGATGGCCGTCGCCACCAGCACCGCCAGCGACGTCGGGGCCGGTCGCAGCCGCAGTGAGTCGGCGTCGAGCCGCGACGTGGTGAGCAGGTCGGTGACCAGCCGCTGCAGCCGGACGGCGCTGCTGGACATGCTGTGCAGGAGCCGGGTGCGGTCGTCGGCGCTGAGTTCGGACCAGTGCCGGCTCAAGGTGTCGGCCGTGCCCCCGAGGACCGACGCGGGCGTGCGCAGCTCGTGTGCCGTGACGGCCAGGAACTGCCTCTGCTCCTCGGCCGCCCGCTGGAGCTGCTCGTTGGCGGCGGCCACGGCGGCCGCGGCGGCCTCGCGCTGCTCCGTGACCCGGCGCGCCTCGGTCATGTCGCGGGTGACCTTGGCGAACCCGATGTGCTCGCCCATCTCGTTGAAGACGGCGGTGATGAGGACGTTCGCCCAGAACCGGGTGCCGTCCTTGCGCAGCCGCCAGCCCTCTTCGCCGTACTGGCCGGTGCGCAGCGCCTGCTGCAGCTCGAACTCTGGGTGCTGCTCGTCGCGCTTCTCCTGCGGATAGAAGACGCGGAAGTGCTGGCCGATAATCTCTGTGGCGGAGTAGCCCTTGATCCGCTCGGCGCCGGCGTTCCAGCTGGCGACGTGGCCATGGGGATCGAGCATGAAGATCGCGTAGTCGCGTACGGCCTCGACCAGCAGCCGGAACCGCTCCTCGCTGCGGCGCAGTTCCTCTTCGGCGGCACGCTGCTGAGTGATGTCCTGGACCTGCAGGAACACGTAGAGCGCCTGCCCGCGGGAGTCGCGGACGGGCGCCAGGGTGGCGAGCACCTTCCGCTTCTCGGACGCGTCGCTGACGTCGTGCTCGAGGTGGACGATGTCGGCCGACATGCGCGTGATGTCGAACAGCGCGGCGTCGAGGAGGTCGCCGCGACCGCTGGTCAGCCGCCCGTAGTCGAGTCCGACCAACTCGTGCGGCTTGCAGCCCATGAGGTCGCTGAGGGCGCGGTTGGCGCGCACGATGCTGCCGGTCAGGGTCATCGTCGCCATGCCGATGGCGGCCTGCTCGAACACCTCGCGGAACCGCTCGAGGTGCTCGTCGAGGACCTGCTGGTCGCGGCCGCGTATGGGCGGGTGCGCGGCCGGGTCGGCGACGACGGTCATGGCCGGCCGGGCGCGCGGGCCGGGGACGACGTGGTGCTCGGGGAGCTTGGCCAGCAGCTCGCCTGCGAGACGGTCGATGGGCAGCGACTTCTCGATGAAGCCCGCCGCGCCGAGCTCCTCGGCGCTCTGCGCCAGGCCGCCCTCGTCGAACCCGCTGTACACGACCACCTGCGTGGCGGGCGAGACGGCGAGAATGCCCGGGAGCGCCTCGAGGCCGTCCATCACCGGCATCGACAGATCGAGCAGCAGCAGCGACGGCTGGTGCTGGAAAGCCAGCCCGACGGCCTCGGTGCCGTCGCCGCCCTCGCCGACGACCTCCAGGAGCCCCGACAGCCGAAGCCGGGCCGTGATGACGGCCCGCACTTCGGTGGAGTCGTCGATGACGACGATGGTCGGCAGCTCCCTCGGCACCCTACGAGTATGCCCGTTCGTCCCCGCCACTCACCCGGCCGTTCGGCCGATGGTGCTTCCAGGGATGTCAGCGAAGGTCGCGGAAGAACTCGCGGACGTCGTCGAGAAGCACGTCCGGCTCCTCGAGCGCCGCGAAGTGGCCGCCGCGGCCGACGTCGGTCCAGCGGGTGATCCTGTTCTCCGTCTCGGCGTACCGGCGGATGGCGACGTCGTGCGCGAAGACCAGCGCCGCCGTCGGCACCCCGGAGATCTCCTTGACCTCGCCCCAGGCCGCCTCCTGCGCGTACCCGGCGTAGGCGGCCGATCCCGCCGTGCCGGTCAGCCAGTAGAGCATGACGTTGGTGAGCAGCCGGTCCTTGTCGACGACGGTGTCCGGGTCGGCCTCGCGGGGGTGGGTCCACTCGCGGAACTTGTCCATGATCCAGGCCAGCTGCCCGACGGGGGAGTCGGTCAGCCCGTACGCGAGCGTCTGCGGCCGGGTCGACTGGATGGCGATGTAGCCGGACTCCTCCCGCATGAACGCCTCGATGCGGGCGACGCGGTCGCGCTCGAGGCCGGTCAGCGAGGCGCGCTCGTCGTCGGGCATCGGGAACGGCGCGATCGGGCCGGGCCCGCCGTTGGTGTGCACGCCGACGACGCGCTCCGGCGCCACCCGGGCGACGGCGGGCGAGACCATGCCGCCCACGTCGCCGCCCTGCGTGCCGTAGCGCTCGTAGCCGAGCCGGCGCATCAGCTCGGCCCACGCGGCGCCGATGCGGGCGATCGTCCAGCCGGGCTCGCTCAGCGGCCCGGACAGCCCGTATCCCGGCAGCGACGGAATGACGACATGGAAGGCGTCGGCAGGGTCGCCGCCGTGCGCCGCGGGGTCGGTCAGCGAGCCGACGAGGTCGAGGAACTCGACGACCGAACCCGGCCAGCCGTGCGTCAGCAGCAGCGGCAGCGCGTTCTCGTGCCGGGACCGGACGTGCAGGAAGTGGACGTTCTGACCGTCGATCTCGGTTGTGAACTGCGGGTGCGAGTTCAGCTCGCGCTCCGCGGCGCGCCAGTCGTACTCGTGGCGCCAGTAGTGCGCCAGCTCCCGCAGCCAGCCGGTCGGCACGCCGGTGTCCCAGCCGTCGCCGGGCAGCGGCGGGGGCCAGCGGGTGGCGTCGAGCCGGGCGTGCAGGTCGGCGAGGTCGGCCTCGCTGACCTCGAGGCGGAACGGGGTGATCGTCGAGTTCGTCATGACCCTCACGCTAGACGCCGCTTAGGTCAGATTCGGTCCTAGGTCGATGCGAGAATCGGGGCATGAGAGAGACCTCCGCCCGCCTGCTCCGGCTGCTGTCCGTGCTGCAGTCCGCCCCGGTCCGCACCGGTGCCGAGCTGGCCGAACGCCTCGGCGTCGACACCCGCACCGTCCGCCGCGACGTCGAGAAGCTCCGCTCTCTCGGCTACCCGGTCGAGGCGACGGCGGGCCTGGCCGGCTACCGCCTCGGCTCCGGCGCGCGACTGCCGCCGCTGCTCCTCGACGACGACGAGGCGGTCGCCGTCGCCGTCGGGCTGCGCACGGCCGCCGGTGGCACCGTCGCCGGCATCGAGGAGAGCTCCGTGCGGGCGCTCACCAAACTGGAGCGGATGCTGCCGTCGCGGCTGCGGCACCGGGTGAGCACGCTGCGCGCGGTCACGGTGCCGCTGCCGGCCGGGTCGGCGCCGGTCGACGCCGAGGTGCTGACGGCGGTGGCCGCCGCCTGCCAGGCGCACGAGCAGCTGCGCTTCGACTACGTGGCCGCCGACGGGTCCGCGGCGGTGCGGCGCACGGAGCCGCACCGGCTGCTGCACACCGGCCGGCGCTGGTACCTCGTCGCGTGGGACCTCGACCGCGCCGACTGGCGTACCTTCCGGGTCGACCGGCTTCGCCCGCGCATCCCGGCCGGGCCGCGATTCACGCCGCGTGATCCACCGTCGCACCAGGTCAGCGGCGCGGGGATCGCGGCGGGCGGCTACCGGTACGTCGCCCGCATCACGCTGCACGCGCCGCTCGCCGTCGCCGCCGACCGCGTGGCGCCGTCCGTGGGGACGCTCGAGGACGGCGACGGCGACAGCTGCACGCTGGTCGCGGGGTCGAACTCGCTCGACGAGATCGCCCTGTGGGTCGCGCTCTTCGGCTTCGAGTTCGAGGTCCACGAGCCGCCCGAGCTGGTCGAGCGGGTCGGCGAGCTGGCCGGCCTCCTGGCGCGTGCCGGCGGACGGTCCCGCACGGCCTCGTCTCCGTGATCATCCTCGATGATCACGGCTGGCGCGGCTCGGCGGTCAGTCGGCCTCGGCGTCGTCCTCGAGGCCGGCGATCATCTCGTCGAGCCAGGCGCCCAGGGCCTGCTGGCGGTCGCCGGGCGGGATGCCCTTGCGGCGAACGTAGTCCGAGAACTCGGTGGCCAGGCCAATGGCGTCGAGATCGAGACCCTGCTCGCTCCAGTCGGGCTCCGACGGGCCCACCTCCGCCGACGTCGTCATGTGGTCCCCATTCCACCCGGCGTCCGGCGGCGCCCGCCTGCCGGCCCGTGGCGCCACGGGCCGATCAGAGCATCTGGTTGCATGGTCGAAACCAATTCAGCTGCGGTGTTCCTGGATGTTACGGTGCGATACCCACAAACCGTAACCCACACACGTCACACTGGTCGCGGCCAAGGTTGCCGAACGGCTCGGCAAAGATCGACGAAACGGCAGCGCGCGCACCCCGCCAGGACGACGATGGACCCGAGCGCGACCTTCATCCGGGCCGCATCCGCATGCCCGTATCCGGGATGGGTATGTGTGCGAGGGGTGTTGTGCCGCAGGGAGGGTGGGTCGAATGGCTGCAGGGGACATTCACACGGTGCCGCGTGGTGATCGCTGGGCCAATGTCTTCGAGGACGGCGAGCGGCTGATCGTCAGCGCCGGCACCAAGGAGACGGCAGCGCGCATGGGCCGCGAGCTGGCCCGCCTCCGCGGCGTCCGCCACGTCATCCACGAGCGCGACGAGCCGACGCCGAGCAGCGCGCGCAGCCACGACCTCGTCCACGGCTAGGACAGCCGGGTCGGCTGAGACGGCGCCGACGCGCGCCCGGCGTCGTCGGGCCGCAGCGCGCCGATGATCAGGCCGAGACCGAACTCGAACTCGGCGTCGCCGTCGTGGTCCGGCCTGCCGGCGTAGGCGGCGGCCACCTCGGTGAGGTGCGGGTAGTCGCCGGCCGGGAGCTCGCGCAGCAGGCCGTCGACGATCACGTCGAGCTCGGCGGCCGTGGTGAACGGCAGGCTCAGCTCCTGCAGGACGAACCCGTAGACGTAGCTGTCGATGAGTGAGAAGGCGCGGGCGGCCCGGACGGGGGAGAAGCCGCCGGCCCGGAGCGCGCCCAGGACGGCGTCGTGGTGGCGGAGGGTCGACGGCCCGGGCGTGCTGCGGGAGTCCATGAGGCCGACGGCCCACGGGTGCCGCCGCAGTGCCGCCCGGGCCGAGGCGGCTCGCCCGCGCATCGCCGCCGCCCAGGGGCTGCCGGTGTGGCGCCGGCACGTCGGCGACCCGGTCCTGGCCAGCAACCTGACCCGGCGGGTCGACTTCGCGCTGTTCATGATCGAGGCGCTCACCGACGACTCGCTGATCCACGAGGCGCCGGCCATCGTCGGGCGTCTCACCCCCAGCGTCCAGGGCGCCACGGCGACCTAGGGTGTGTCTCCCAAGTCTCGGCCGTAGCGAGCGGCGTCCAGGCGGCGCCTCGCTGCGTTCTCGTCGGTCGTCATAGAACCCCGCTATGACTCCCTCCTCGGCCTTGCGAGGCATCCGCCTGGACGCCGGTCGCTACGGCCGAGACTTGGGAGACACACCCTAGGCGAGCAGCCGCCGGGCCGTGTGCTGGTCCGTCACCAGCACGTCGATCCAGCCGCCGCGGATCGCCCCGCGAATGGCGTCGACCTTGAGCGGCCCGCCGCCCACGCCGATGCGCCGCGGCACCTGCCGCAGCGCATCGGCGCTGATGCCGAGCACCCGGTCGTGCAGGCCGGAGTGAACGGGGGCGCCGTCGGCGTCGAAGAAGTTCAGGCACACGTCGCCCACGGCGCCACCGGCGGACAGCGCCTCCAGGTCTTGCGCCGGGAACGCCGGCCCCGACGGTCGCCGCAGCGGGGAGGTGCTCATGCTGCCGATGCCGAGCAGCACGGTCGTCAGCGACTCCCACGCCGCGACGGCGCGCGCGATGTGCGGGTCGGCCAGCAGTCCGTCGCGCACCTCCAGCGACGCGACGACGCCGGGTGCCACCAGGTAGACGGGCTCGGCGCCGGTGAGCTCGGCCAGCCGGTCGGTGAGCCGGGTCGCCTGCACCTGCACGGCCGGGTTGCCGATGGCGCCGAGGATCTGCACCACCACCTCGGCGGAGCGGGCCGGCACCGGCGCCATGGCCTCGACGACGGCGAGCAGCGAGAGCGACCGCGACGAGATGCCGATGCGGTCGCCGGGCAGCAGGGTGCTCTCGACGTAGGCCGCGCCGGCCGCGCCGACGGCCCCCAGCACCGACGCCTCGTCGTCGGACTGGGTGCCCGCGATGACGACGTCGCGCAGGCCGTACCGCTCGCGCAGCGCGTACTCCAGCTCGGCGAACACCCCCGGCGGGGTGACGACGACGGTGCGGACGACGCCGAGGCTGACGGCCTCTTTGAGCAGCCGCGACACCTTCGACTGGGTGACGTGCAGCCGGGTCGCGATGTCCGGCTGGCGCAGCCCCTCGACGTGGTACATGTGGGCTACCTTGAACAACAGGGCGAGTCGCTCGGACGGGATGCTCGGCACCGCGGCGACTCTACCGACGACGGCGGACTCGATCACTTGAGCGCTCCGGCCGTCATGCCGGCGATGAAGTACCGCTGCAGGAACAGGTACGTGATGATGACCGGCAGGCAGGTCAGCGTGACGGCGGCCGCGATGGCGGCGCGGTCGGTGTTGTACTCGCCGACGAAGAACATGATCCCCGACGCCACCGGCCGCAGGTTCTCGTGCTGGCCGTAGAGCAGCGGGATGAGGAACGCGTTCCAGGTGAACATGAACTGGAACACCGCCAGCGACAGGATGCCGGGCCGGGCCAGCGGCAGCATGACGTGCCAGAACACCCGCAGCTCGCTGGCGCCGTCGACCCGCGCCGCGTCGCGCAGCTCCGCGGGCAGGGTGAGGAAGAACGCCCGCATGAGGAAGATGCCGAACGGCAGCCCGAGCGCCAGGCTGGGCACGATGATGCCCCAGTAGCTGCCCAGCAGCCCGAGGTCGCGCACCACGTAGTACTGCGGAATCATGATCGACTGGAACGGCACCATGACGCCCAGCAGGATCAGCACGAACAGCAGGCCGGTGATCCGCGTGCGCACCAGCGTCAGTGCGTACGCCGCCATCGACGCCAGCAGCAGCACCAGCGGCACCACGAACGCCACGTACAGGAACGTGTTGCCGAGGTAGGCGCCGAACCGGCCGGTGACGAACGCGTTGACGTAGTTGTCCCAGTTCAGCTCCGTGGGCAGGCCGAACGGGTCGCGGCCGATGTCGGCGGAGGTGCGCAGCGACGAGATCCAGATCCACACGAACGGGCCGACGAAGACCAGCGCGGCACCGATCAGACCCACGTAGCGCAGCGCGGTCCAGCCGCCGCGGCGGGGCTTCCCGGGCGGCGACGGCGTCAGCCTCCCGTCCGCGGGCGGTCCGGTGAGTGTCGGGACGGCCATGGTCACACCTCGCTCGTTCGCTCGCGCAGCCGCACGAAGACGACGGTCACGATCAGGCAGATCACGGTCAGCACCACCGACAGCGCGGCGCCGTAGCCGACCTGGTTGTCGGCGAACGCGTTCTGGTACGTGTAGGTCGCGATCAGCTGGGTGCTGTTCTGCGGCCCGCCGCGCGTCATCACCCACACCATGTCGAAGGCCTGGAAGTTGTGGATGAGCAGCAGCGACGTCACCAGAGTGACGGCGTGCGACAGCTGCGGCACGATGACGTGGCGGAACCGCTGGACCGCGTTGGCGCCGTCGACCTTCGCCGCGTCGAGCAGCTCCGCCGACACGTTGTTCAGCGCCGCGGAGAAGATCACGAACGACAGCCCGATCGACGCCCACACCGAGGCGGCCAGGATCGCGTACACCGCGATGTCGGGCTCGCCGAGCCAGCCGCGCTGCAGACCGTCCAGCCCCACGGCGTCGAGGATGCGGTTGAGCGCGCCGAAGCTCGGGTGGTAGATCCAGCCCCACACGATGCCGACCACCACGGTGGGCAGCACCTGCGGCATGAAGTACAGCGTCCGGAACACGGCGAACCCGCGACCGGCGCCCCAGGCCAGCAGCGCCAGCCCCAGCGACAGCGCCAGCGACGCCGCCGTCCCGAGGCCGACCCAGATCAGCGTGTTGCGCACGCTGGTCCGGAAGATCCGGTCGCCCACCAGGTCGGCGTAGTTGGCCAGCCCGACGAACGTCTTGACCGGGTTCACGCCGTCCCACTCGTGCAGCGACAGCCAGACCGACTGCACGAGCGGGACGAGCACGAACACCAGGTACAGCAGGATCGCCGGAGCGAGGAACACCGCCGCGAGCCGGGCGGCCGGGCTCCACCGCCACGGCGACCAGGCACGGCGCCGGGACTGCGCGCCGGCGGCCGGTCGCCGCGGGGCGGGCGGGGCCGCCGGCGGCGCGGCGGTCCTGCTCACAAGCCCTCCTCCCACGCCGCCTGCAGGTCGTCGGCCTGCTGCTGCGGCGTCTTGTCGCCGGCGATGATCGCCTGGAAGCCCTCGGTCATCATGTTGAGGAACGGCGCCGCGGCCAGGCCGTGGTTGACCTGGTAGCCGAGGTTCTGCTCCGGGTCGCCGTCGCCCGAGGCGGCGGTGGCGATGCGCTGCTGCAGCTCGTTGGTGTCGTAGTCGGAGGAGTCGAACTGCACGGGCGGCACCAGCTGCGCCTGCTCGACCCAGATGGTCAGCGCGTCGTCGCTGAACACGTACTCGAGGAAGTCCCGTGCCACCTCGGGCTCCTGGGCGTTGGCCGAGAGCCAGAACGCGCCGCCGCTGCCGGCGGAGTAGACGCGGTGCTCGCCGTCGAGCGACGGCAGCGGCATCATGCCGAGCTCGCGGTCCGGCAGTGCCTCCGCATGCGTCCCCGTCGCCCACGAGCCGTTGACCAGCAGGAACGCCTGCTCGCCGGTCCACAGGTCGGTGGCGTCCTGCGCCTTGAGCGCGTTGACGTTCTCGCCGAAGACGCCGGCCTGGTGCCAGTCGACGAACACGGTCTGGATGGCGGCCACCATCTCGGGGCTGTTCCAGGCGCCCTCGTTCTCGTAGACCAGCCTGCCCAGCGCGTCGCTCTGCATGATGTTGCAGGCGACCTGCGAGAACAGCCAGAACGAGGTGTAGAAGTCGCCCTGTCCGTAGGCGACCGGCACGATTCCCAGTCCCTTCGCAGTCTCGGTCAGCGCGAGGAGGTCGTCGGCGGACTCGGGGACGGCGAGGCCGTGCTGGTCGAGCAGCGACTTGTTGTACCACCAGCCGCTGACCTCGGACTCGTTCGGCAGGCCGTAGAGGACGCCGTCGAACGTGGCCTCGCGCAGCGCGAACGGGGCGATCGACGACGTCCAGCCGGCCTCCTCCGCGATGTCGTCGAGCGGCGCCAGCAGCCCGGCGTCGACGAGGATGCCGGCGTTGCCCTTGCCGACGGAGTAGTAGACCAGGTCGGGCCCGTCGCCGGAGGCCATGGCCGTCTTCGCCAGCGCGGTGAGCTGGTCGTACTGGACGATGTTGCGGTCGACGGTGACGCCGTCGTTGGCCGCCGAGAACGCGTCGTTGATCGCGTTGAACGAGGTGTTCACGGGCTCGGTGGTGAACGAGTCCCAGACGGACAGCGTCGACTCGCCTTCGGCCGCCTGCTCCTGCCGGCCGAAGCCGCAGCCGCTGAGGGCGAGGCCGAGGCCGCCGGCGACGGTGGCGCCGAGGAACGAGCGCCGCGAGAGGTGGGTGCTGGTCATGGGGAGTCTCCCTTGACTCGACGGGGTCGGGTGGCTTCGTGGGGCGCCGGATCAGGCGCGGGTGGGGAGGTGCAGGGACTCCGCGACGCGCCGGACACCGAGCTCCGGACTCGTCAGGACGGGGACGCCGCCGGTGTCCAGGCCCGCGGCCGCACCGGCCATGGACGCCTGGGCGAGGACGACGACGTCGTGACGTGCGGTCTGCGCGAGGACGGCCGCGGCGACGAGGGAGTCGTGTGTCGCGCGGTCGCCCGAGCTCACGGCCGCGAAAGCGCCTTCGGCCAGGGCCTCGGTGAGGTCGAGCTCCACGCCCCGGAGCGCGGCCCGCTCGCGCAGCAGCGCGGCGGTCGGGGCGAGGGTGGTCGGCAGGGTCGCGACGACGGCGACGGACCGGCCTGCCTCGACGGCGCGGTCGGCCATGGCCTCGTCGATCCGCAGCACCGGGATGCCGAGCTCCTGCTGGAGCGCCCCGGCGAAGCCCGAGATCGACGAGCACGAGAACACGAGCACCTCGGAGCCGGCGGCCACCGCCGTCCGCCCGAGCGCGCCCAGCCGGCCGGCGACGTCGCGGCCCTCGGGGTCGGCGCCGAGGTCCGCGACGATCTTGTCGTCCAGCAGGTGCTGGACCTCGACGCCGGGCAGGTGGGTGGCCGCCAGCTCGGCGAACACCGGGATCACGACGGCCCCGGTGTGCAGGAACGAGATCCGCGTCATGGCTGCTTCCTCCGGAAGTGGGTGAGCTGGGGTCAGTGCAGGAGCGGGAGCCAGACGGACATCTCGCCGGGGCCGCGGTTCCCCCAGACGGCGTACGGGACGAGCGTGACGTCGAGCGGCGCCGGAGCGGCGTCGCCGAGGTCGGCGAAGAGCCGTCCGTCCGGTACGGAGACCGGGAGCGTCGCGGCCCGGCCCTCGAGCAGCACGTGCCCGGTGAACTGCCCGTCGCCGGCCCGCTCGGTCAGCTCGACGGTCCGGGGCAGGTAGACGGTCTCGATGCCGGTGCCGGCGGGCAGGTCGGCGGTCTCGACGCAGTAGACGACGGGTCCGCGGACGACGGCGACCTGGTTGGTCGCCTCCTCCACGAAGTGGTGCGCCGCGACCAGCCGGGGCCGGATCGGGAGCTCGACCACGATGGTGTTCGCGGTCCACGTCCGGTCGGCGACCGCGTAGCCGTTCTCGACGGCGTCGGCGGGCTCGCCGTCGACGGTCACGCGGGCGCCGGGCGCCCAGCCGGGGATGCGGACCCGGATCGCGCCGCTCACGGGCGCCGCCGCGCGGACGTCGATGCGCACCGTCCCCTCGGCGGGGTACTGCGTGGTCTGCTCGACGCTGACGTCGACGCCGGCGAGCCGCGCCGCGACGGTGCCGGCCACGTACTGGTGCACCCACAGGTCGCGCTCGCCCTGCGAAGCGACGTAGTAGGGCAGCTCGGCGATGAACCGGGCCACGTTCGGCGGGCAGCAGAAGCACGCCGTCATGAACTCCTGGCGCACTCGCTGCTCCGACGGCGGCGGCGTGCTGTCCGTGGGGTTGCCGGCCCGGCGCAGCGCGTACGGCAGCGCGCGGACCTGGCGCAGCGGGTTGGTGTAGAAGTACGTCTTGCCGTCGAGGCCGATCATGGCCGGCAGCGCGTTGTAGAGGACGCGCTCGATCTCGTCGGCGTACTTGGCGTCGCCGGTCAGCGCGAGCATCCGCCAGGCCCACATGACGAGGCCCAGCGACGCGCACGACTCGTTGTACGCCGTCGTCTGCGGCAGCTGGTAGGCGCGGCCGTAGGCCTGGTGCACGCGCGTGACCGACCAGAAGTCCTGCGCGCCGTCCGGGGACGCGCCGTCGTAGAGCGCGCCGCAGCCGCCGGTCAGGTAGAGCTTGGTGCCGATGAGGTCGTCCCACATCGCCTCGAGCGCCGTGCGCATCTGCGGGTCGCCGGTCTCGAGCACGTAGTCGGCCATGCCGGCGTACAGGTAGTTGGCCCGGACGGAGTGGCCGACGGCCTTGCGCTGGTCGCGGACCGGCAGCACGTCCTGGTTGTCGTCGCTGCCCTCGCGGCCCTTGCCGCCGTGCAGGTCCAGCAGCGCGCCCGCCAGCTCGAGGTACTGCCGCTCGCCGGTGGCGCGGTAGACCTCGACCAGGCCCATGTAGTGCGACGGGCAGATGTTGCAGTCGGCCAGCGTCGCCGGGTCGGCGTCCAGCACCGACTTCAGGTAGCCGGCCACGTTCGTCGCCAGCGTCAGGTACGCGTCGTCGCCGGTCATCCTGTGGTGGACGCAGGCCAGCGTCATGAGGTGGCCGAAGTTGTAGGTCTCGAAGTCCATCCGCCGCTGGAGCGGGCGCAGGTCGCCGCCGGTGCGCTCGGAGATGGTGGTCTTCGTGTGGACGTACCCGTCGTCCTGCTGGGCGGCCGCGATCGCCTTCGCGGCCCGGCGGATCCAGTCCGAGAACGGCGACTCGCCGCCGGCCTCGCCGTCGGCCACGACCGCCGCCTCGAGCCACTTGTAGAAGTCGCCGTCCATGAACGGCGGGCCGACGTGCGTGCCCTCGACCTCGCCGGCTGCCACGAGGAAGTTCTCGTAGGCGTGGGCGACGTCCGCGTCGAACATGATCTCGCCCATGGTCGGGATCGTGACGGCGAGCGCCTGGCCGCGCAGCCGCGCGAGCGGGCCGCCGCCGGTGATCGAGGCCGACCGCGGCCGGAGCGAGGTCATCGTCGCGAAGGGACTGCTGCTGGTGTCGGTGAGCATCCGTGTCCTTCAGAGTCGTCGGGGCCGGGCGGTGCGGACGTCGTCGAACAGGTCGTCGTGGCCCTGCTGGCCGCCCTTGAGGACGACCTCCACGGGCCGGGCGTAGGGGGCGCCGCTCGCGTGGCAGAGGGCGACGTTGCCCCACGGCAGCGCGGTCACCGCCAGGGCGTCGACGCCGAGCCGGCGCAGCACGTTGCCGGAGGTGTCGCCGCCGCAGACGACGAGCCGGGTGCGCGGGTCGCGGGCGAGGCAGGCGGCGCCGATGCGGGCCAGCCGCCCCTCGATCTCGGTACTCGTCGCGGTGCCCGGGCCTGGCCGGGTGGTGTGCACGACGACGCCGGCGCCCTCGGCGTGGCGGGCGACGGCCTCGTCGCCGGCGCCGGGCGCGAGCAGGTGGACGCTGGCCCAGCCGGCCCGCTCAGCCGCCGCCACCTGGGCGGCCGTGCGCGGCGAGCCGCTGCCGCTGAGCACCAGCGTGGGACCGGGCGACGGGGCCGCGGCGGCGGGCGGCGGCGGCGCCGTGCGGCCGAGCGCCCGGCCGATGCCGAGGCTCAGCCCGCCGGCGCCCAGCACGAAGGACTGCCGGTCGCCGCCGGCCGGTGCGAGCACGGCGCGGCCGATCAGCTCGAGGTGCTCGTCGGTGAACCCGTCGCAGACGACGGCGGCGGCGTCGGTCTCGCGCCAGGCGCGGGCGACGGCGTCCGCTCCGCCCGCGTAGGCGGTCCAGTGCAGCGATCCGATCGGCAGCGTCGTCTGCGCGCCGAGGTGCCGGGCGAGGTCGGCCTCCGTCATCGGCGTCACCGGGTGCCGCGACATCGTCGGCTGCCGGTCCAGCCGGTGGACCCGCTCGCCGTCACGGGCGAAGTGGTGGCCGAAGAACGTGTAGCGGCCGAAGTCGGGCTGGGCGAACAGTGCCGGGACGGTGGCCGGGCCGAACACGTCGCGGGCGATCTCGACGACGCGGCCCAGGCTGCCCACGGCGGGCGAGGAGTCCGCCGTCGAGCAGGCCTTGTACTGGACGACGGACACGCGCAGGTCGCGCAGCAGCTCCAGCGCGGGCCGCACCTCGGCCTCCAGGTCCGCCGCCGGCAGCGACCGCGCGACGCCCGCGATGCCGACGACGTCCGGGTCGCCGCCCAGCGCGCCCTTGACGCCGTCGGGCGACGTCACCAACACGCCGTCGCACCCGGCCCGGCGGAACTGGACCAGCGCGTCGACCGAGCCGGTGAAGTCGTCGCCGTAGAACCCGGCGGCCGTCATGGCCGGGCCCCGAACTGCTCCAGCGACGCCGCCAGCGCCAGCGAGCGCTCGGCCCGGGTCGCCAGCGCCTCGCCGGTCACCGCGGCGTCCCACGCGTCGCGCATCGCCGTGACGCCCGCGCCGGAGCCGCCCGGGTGCGCGTGGATGCCGCCGCCGGCCAGCACGAGCAGGTCGCCGGGGTCGCCGACCTGCGCGTACGTGATGTCCGCGATGGCCGGCGTCTGGCCCGACGAGAGCACCGGCACCACGTGGTAGCCGCCCAGCAGGGGAGTGCGAACGTCGGTGATGGACGCGACGACCTCGGCGTCGGTCTCGTAGAACTTGTTCGCGATGCCGTTGGTGTGCAGGTGGTCGACGCCGACGAGCCGGGCCAGCTTCTGGAACACCCGGAACGCGATGCCCAGCTGCGGCGACCGGGCGAACGCGCCGAACATCGCCCGGTGCCCGTGGATGGGCAGCTCGGCCCGCTCGCGCAGGTACTGCACGCCGGCGAAGCCGACGGAGTTGACGACGATCATGACGCAGGTGCCGCCGGCGGCCCGGACGACGTCGTGGTTGCGGGCGAGGTTCGAGATGTCGTCGGTGATGTTGAACGCGTACATCGGCATGACGCCGGTGCGGTCGGCGGTCCGCTTGAGCACGTCCATGACGACGCTGACCCGCTCGGCCAGCGGGAATCCCGGCGGGTTGCCCTGCAGCTCGTCGTCCTTGATGAAGTCGATGCCGGCCAGCGCGAGCTCCTCGACCAGCCCGGCGAGCTCGTCGGGGCCGAGGCCGATGCTCGGCTTCACGATGGTGCCGATGAGCGGGCCGGTGGCGCCGTCCTTGCCCACCAGTCGCCTGGTGCCGCCGACGCCGAAGGCCGGGCCCGCGTAGACGGTGCCGAACACGTCCGGCACGTCGAGGTCGACCAGCCGCAGTTCGCCCAGCTCACGCAGCTCGAACAGGTTGCCGGCGACGGCGGCGAGCAGGTTGGGCAGCGACGGGCCGAAGTTGACGACGGGGAACTCGACGGCGATGCGGGCGCGGCGGGCGGCGGACCAGTCGCCGACGGCACCGGGGAGCGGCGGGCGGCCGCTCAGCGGCAGCTCCTCGACCGACAGGACGGTGGCAGCGTGCCGCGCCTTCAGCTCGCTGGTCTCGCGGGCGACGGCGACGAACGTGCCGCTGGACTGCTCGCCGGCGATGACGGCGGCGGCCTGCTCCAGCGGGAGCGCGGTCGCGATCTCGTACGTCGCGATGACGTTCACCGTCACACTGCCTCCATTGGCAAGTCGCCGCTCAGATGGTGCATATCTATGCGCCACCGCATGTTCGTGCAGCGACCATACAGTCGTCCCGGGGGCCGCGCAAGTGGTCAGACCAAAGGGGTAGGTTCGCTCTCGTGACCCCCGTCATCGACCTCGACGCGCTGCGCGCCGCGGTGGGATCCGCGCAGGTCAGCGAGCGCATCGCCGACCGCGCGCGGATGGCCCACGACGCCTCGCACTACCTGCTCACGCCGGCCGCGGTGGTGACGCCGTCGTCCGTGCCCGAGGTGGCCGCGCTGCTCGCGACCGCGCACCGCGACGGCGTCCCGCTGACGTTCCGCTCCGGCGGCACCAGCCTCTCCGGGCAGGCCGGTACCGACGCCGTCCTCGTCGACACCCGGCGGCATTTCGGCGGCGTGACGGTGCTCGACGACGGTGCCCGCGTGCGGGCCGAGCCGGGCGCCGTCGTGCGCCGGGTCAACGCCGCGCTGGCCCCGTACCGCCGCCGGCTCGGGCCCGATCCCGCCAGCGAGGCCGCCTGCACCGTCGGCGGCGTGGTCGCGAACAACTCCTCCGGCATGACCAGCTCCACGACGGCGACGGCGTACCGCACGCTGGCCGGCATCGAGCTGGTGCTGCCCAGCGGCACCCATCTCGACACCGCCGCGCCCGGCGCCGACGGGCGGCTGGCGGCCCTGGAGCCGGCGCTGCACGCGGGGCTGGCGCGGCTGCGCGACCGGCTGCGCGCCGACACGGTGCTGCGCGGACGCATCGAGCACCAGTTCTCGATGAAGAACACCATGGGCTACGGGCTCAACGCGTTCCTCGACCACGACAGCCCGGCCGACATCCTCGCCCACCTGGTGGTCGGCTCCGAGGGGACGCTGGCGTTCGTGGCGTCGGCGACGTTCGACACGCTGCCGGTGCTGCCGCACATCGCGACCGCGCTGCTGGTGTTCGACGGCATCGACGCCGCCGTCGAGGCGCTGCCCATGCTGGTCGCGGCCGGAGCGGGCGCCGTCGAGCTGATGGACGCGACGTCGCTGCGGGTGGCCGCCGCCGACCCCGGGGCGCCGGCGGTCATCCGGTCGCTGCCCATCGAGCAGCAGACGGCGCTGCTGGTCGAGGTGGCCGCCGCGTCCCCGCCCGAGCTGGCGGTGCTGGCGGCCTCGGTGGGCGCCGTGGTCGACCGGCTGCCGCTGAACGTGCCGGGCGGGCTCTCGTCCGACGTGCGCGAGCGGGCCGCGGCCTGGCACGTGCGCAAGGGCCTGTACGCGACGGTGGCCGGGGCACGGCCGCAGGGGACCACGGCGCTGCTCGAGGACATCGTCGTGCCGCCGCCCGCGCTGAGCGGGGCGGTGCGCGACCTGCAGGCGCTGTTCGACCGGTACGCCTACGGCGACGCCGTCATCTTCGGGCACGCCCGCGACGCGAACCTGCACTTCATGATCACGCCGCGGCTCGACGACCCGGCTGAGCTGTCGGCCTATGCGGCCTTCACCGAGGACCTCGTCGACCTCGTGCTCGGCGCCGACGGCTCGCTCAAGGCCGAGCACGGCACCGGGCGCATCATGGCGCCGTACGTCCGCCGCCAGTACGGCGACGAGCTGTACGCCGTCATGCGCGAGGTGAAGGCGCTGTGCGACCCGCGCGGCGTGCTGGCGCCCGGCGTCGTCCTCGACGAGGACCCGCAGGCGCACCTGCGCCACCTCAAGACCGTGCCACCGGTCGACCCCGCCCTCGACACCTGCGTCGACTGCGGCTACTGCGAGCCGGTCTGCCCGTCGCGCGGGGTCACGACGACGCCGCGGCAGCGGATCGCGCTGCTGCGCGAGATCGCGGTGGCGCCGCCGTCCGTGCGGGCGGAGCTGGAGAAGGAGTACGAGTATCTGGCGGTGCAGACGTGCGCGGCCGACTCGCTGTGCGTCACGGCGTGCCCGGTGAAGATCGACACCGGGCAGGCGATGAAGGCGCGTCGTGCCTCGTCTCTCGGGCCCGTGGCGCAGAAGGCGGGGACGGCGGCGGCCCGGCACTGGGGGGCGGGCGTGCGCGCGGCCCGGACCGGGCTGCGGGTCGCGTCGGCGCTGCCCGGTCCCGTGGTGTCAGGGGCGTCGTCGCTGGCCAGGGCCGTGCTGGGGACGGAGTGGATCCCCGCCGCCGACGGATCGCTGCCGGGGCCGGGGCGGCCGCGGCCGTCGATGCCGGTGGGCGCCGGTCCGTCGTCGGCGGCCGAAGTGGTGTTCTTCCCGGCCTGCATCGGAGCGCTGTTCGCACCCGAGGGCGGGGGAGAGGGCGCGACGGCGGCGTTCCTGGCGCTGGCGCGGCGGGCCGGTGTGGCGGTGGCCATCGCCTCGCGGACTCCCTCTCTGTGCTGCGGCACACCGTGGTCGTCGAAGGGGTTGAAGGCCGGCGCCGCGGTCATGGCGCAGCAGGTGTTCGACGCGCTCTGGCCGCTGACCGCCGACGGCGACCTGCCGGTCGTCGCCGACGCGTCGTCGTGCTCGCACGGGCTGGCCGGGCTGGCGTCGCTGCTGCCGGCGCCCGACGCGGCGCGGTGGTCACGGGTGACGGTGGTCGACGTGGTCTCGTTCGTGCGGTCGGCGGTGCTGCCGCGGCTGGGGCCGGTGGCGGCCGACCGGCTGCTCGACCGCGTCGTGCTGCACCCGACCTGCGCGAGCGTGCACCTCGGCGAGGTCGACGACCTCGTGGCGCTCGGGAGCGCCGTCGCCCGCGAGGCCGTCGTGCCCTCGAACTGGGGGTGTTGCGGCTTCGCCGGCGACCGCGGGCTGCTGCACCCCGAGCTCACCCGGGGCGCCACGGAGGCCGAGGCCGCCACCGTCGCCGCCGTGGGGGAGGCCGACCAGTACGCCTCCTGCAACCGCACCTGCGAGCTGGGCATGACCCGCGCCACCGGCAAGCCCTACCGCCACGTCCTCGAACTGCTCGAGGAGGCCACCCGCCCCGCCCCGGAATGACGCTTCTATGTCAAGCGGCTGGCTGGTGGCAGGTCAGCGGTGGGATGTCGCGGCGGAGCGTGCGGTGGATGACGTCGGTGAGGTGGCGTTTGAGCACGCGCATGGCGCCGCGTTTGCCTTTGTTGTCGAGGTGTTTGGCGATCAGG
>NZ_SMKL01000026.1 GCF_004348545.1 Jiangella ureilytica
CCTGATCGCCAAACACCTCGACAACAAAGGCAAACGCGGCGCCATGCGCGTGCTCAAACGCCACCTCACCGACGTCATCCACCGCACGCTCCGCCGCGACATCCCACCGCTGACCTGCCACCAGCCAACCGCTTGACATAGAAGCGTCATTCCAAGGCCGGCGAGACCGCTGTCGGAGCCGTCAGAGCATGCGGGTGAGCGTGCGGCGGCGCAGGGCCAGGCCGACGTGGAGAGCCAGTGCGGCATACAGGACCAGATGACCACCGATGTGGACGGCCAAGGCCACGTCGTCCGGCACGACCTCGTACGGAGCCTGCCACTCGTGGTCCTCGGCGACGTCGCGTTCCTCGCCCGAGAGGTACAGCAGCGCGAACCCGGACGCCGGGACCACGAACAGCGCCGCGTACATCACTCGCTCGACCCACGCCTCGACCCGCCGGTCGGCGTCGGTCAGCCGTGAGGACCACGGCGGCAGGGGCGTCCCCGTCCGCCAGGCCAGCCGCAGCAGCGTCAGCACCACGATGGCGCCGCCGAGCCAGCCGTGCACGAACACGGCCGCCTCGTCGGAGTCGCTGTCGTCGGTGCCGGCGACCCAGGCGGACACCGTGTCGATCGCATAGCCCACCGCGAACTGGACGGCCAGGGCGGCCACCGTCAGCCAGTGCAGCGTCTTGGTGACGAGGCCGTACCCGGCCGGACCGTTCCGCAGCGGCATCGCCCCACCCTAGGAGATCGCGCGGGTTGCGAGCGTCGCATCCGTGGGAAGCCTCGCAAGGCGCGGGCGCGAAGGCATGGTGGGGTGCACGTCGCGTGCTCCGCGACGCGGTTTCGTGGTGTGTACTGGCGAGGCGATGGATTCTCGTCAGCCCGCCGATGAGTTCGCGGCTCCCGGCCGGTCACGAGCTCGTGACATCCTAGGAAAGGACACCGCCATGTCGGAGCTTCTCGTCGACTTCATCACCTCCCTCGACGGCTACGCATCGGGAGAGGGCTGGCCCGGATTCTGGGGCCTCGAGGGCCCGGAGTATCTCGCGTGGCTCGGTGAGCAGCCCGAGGCCACCTACCTGATGGGAGCCAACACCTACCGCCTGATGTCGGGCTTCGCCGCCGGCGAGGTCCCGAGTGGCCAAGACGAGTTCAGGCCCGAAGAAGAGGCGTCCGTCGACGAGCTCACGCAAGCCACCAAGGTGGTGTTCTCCTCCTCACTCGAGGAGCCACTGACGTGGGCCAACTCCACGCTGGTCCGCGACGACGCCGTCGAGGCGGTCCGCGCCATGAAGTCGAGTGGCTCGGGACTCCTCAGCACGATCGGCAGCCTCAGCCTGTGCCGATCCCTGCTACGAGCCGGGCTCGTCGACCGCTTCCGGGTCGTGATGTTCCCCGTGATCACCGGGGCCACGGGCGACGAACGCATCTACGACGACTATCCGGACGTCGCCCTCGAGATGATCGACCACCGCACCTTCGACGGCCGCATCCAGCTGGTCGAGTACAAGCCCCGCGTGCTCGAGCACCCGCCCCTCGGCGCCCCTGCGTGACCTCGCCCCGTCCGCCGGTCTGGCCGCCGGTCTGGCTGCCGCCAGGCCGGCGGGCGCGGAGCGGGCTCTGGGCAGACCTGTGCTCGAAGCGCCCGCAGGCACGGATCAGCGGTGCAGCGCCTTCCGCGCCAGCCAGTTCCCGAGCAGTTGCGCCAGCTGGACCATCCCGATGATCACCAGGACCGTGACCAGCGTGACCTCCCAGTTGAACCGCTGGTAGCCGTACACGATGGCGAAGTTGCCCAGCCCGCCGCCGCCCACGTAGCCGGCCAGCGCGGACATGTCGACGATGCCGATGAGCAGGAACGTGTACCCGAGGATGAGCGGCGCGAGCGCCTCCGGCACGAGCACCGTCACCAGGATCCGCAGCCGCGACGCGCCCATCGCCCGGGCCGCCTCGATGACGCCGGGATCGGTGGCGACGAGGTTCTGCTCGACGATGCGCGCCGTCACGAACGTCGCCATGATCGACATGGCGAAGATGACGGCGTCGTTGCCGATCGTGGTGCCGACGACGGCGAGCGTCACCGGCCCGACCGCGGTGATGAAGATGATGAACGGGATCGGCCGCACCACGTTGACGGCGACGTTGAGGATCGAGAAGACGACGACGTTCTCGAGCAGGTTGCCGCGCCGGGTCGCGTACAGCAGCACGCCCAGCACCAGCCCCAGCAGGCCGCCGGACCCCACCGTCACGCCGACGATGTACAGCGTCTCGCGCACCGACTCCCACAGGATCGGCGAGAGCTCGGACCAGTCGCGGTTCATGCGCGCACCCCCGCGACCGCCGCCGTCCCGAGGTCGTCCACGTCGGTCCGGCCGCGCAGGTCCGCGATCAGCGCCGAGATCGCCGCGTCCGAGCCGGTCAGCTCCAGCGTCAGCGAGCCGAACGGCCGCTCGTCGAGCTCGGTGATGCCGCCGAACACGATCGTCCCGTCGACGCCGTGGGCTCGCAGCGCCGCCGTCACGTCGACGCCGGAGCCGGCGCCGTTCTCCCTGATCGCGACGGTGACGATCCGGCCGGGATGACGGTGGCGCAGCCGGTCCAGCGCCTCGGGCGTCGGCCGGTCCTTCAGCGTCGTCGCGACGAACCGGCGGGTAGCCCGCTCGCGTGGCGCGGCGAACACGTCGTACACGGGGCCGTGCTCGACGACCTTCCCGGCCTCCATGACGGCGACCCGGTGGGCGATCGAGCGGATGACGTCCATCTCGTGGGTGATGACGACGACGGTGACGCCGAGCTCGCGGTTGACCCGGCGCAGCAGCGCCAGCACGTCCTGCGTGGTGTCCGGGTCGAGGGCGCTGGTGGCCTCGTCGGCGAGCAGGATCCGCGGCGATGTCGCCAGTGCGCGGGCGATGCCGACCCGCTGCTTCTGCCCGCCGGACAGCTGCCGCGGGTAGGCCTTCGCCTTGTCGGCGATGCCCACGTAGTCGAGCAGCTCGGCGACCCGCGCGGCCCGCCGCTCGCGCGGCCAGCCGGCCACCTTCAGCGGGTACGCGACATTGCCGGCGACGGTGCGCGAGTTCAGCAGGTTGAACTGCTGGAACACCATCCCGATGCCCGCGCGCACCCGCCGCAGCCGCCCTTCGCCGAGAGCGGTGACGTCCTGGCCGTCGACGAGCAGCCGGCCGGACGTCACCGTCTCGAGCGCGTTGACCAGCCGGACCAGCGTGCTCTTGCCGGCGCCGGAGTAGCCGATGACGCCGAAGATCTCGCCGGCCTCGATGTCGAGCGTGACGCCGTCGACCGCGCGGACGGCGCCGGCACCCGAACCGAAGACCTTGCTGACGTCCTGGAAGCTGATCACGGGTGCCATCAGTGCGCGGCGAGGTCCGTCTGGATGCCGTCGAGGATCTCACTGAGCTCGTCGGCCGGATTGTCGATGAAGACGGCCGTGCCGCCGGACGCCTGCGACGACGCCGCCTCGACCTCGGGCGAGTGGTACAGCTCGACCAGCCGCTGGAACGTCTCGTTGTCGGCCTCGTCGGACCGGGCGACCCACACGTTGATGTACGGGCGGGCACCGGGGCTGTCGGCCTGGTCCTGATAGAGGGCGTCCGTGGGCTCCAGGCCCGCGTCGGCGACGAAGTCGTTGTTGATCACCGACGCGTCGACGCTGTTGAGCGCCGTCGCCGTCTGCTCGGCGGCGACGGGGGTGACCGTCACCTTCGACTCGGACTCGACGACGTCCGACGGCAGCGACGTCGAGCTGCCGCCGCCCTCGAGCGTGATCAGGCCGGCGTCCTGCAGGACGAGCAGCGCGCGGGCCTGGTTGGTCTCGTCGTTCGGGATGGCGACCTCGCCGCCGTCGGGGATGTCATCGAGCGACTGGTGCCGCTGCGAGTACAGGCCGAGCGGGTAGATCGCCGTCGCGCCGATGGGCGCCAGGTCGTCGTCGTTCGACACGTTGTACGCGGCCAGGTACTGCAGGTGCTGGAACTGGTTGAGGTCGAGCTGGCCCTGCGACAATGCCGGGTTGGGCTGTGTGTAGTCGGTGAAGTTGACCAGCTCCACGTCGATGCCCTCGTCGTCGGCGAGCTCGGTGAAGACCTGCCAGTAGTCCTCGCTGGCGCCGACCACGCCGATGCGGATCGGATCGCCGGACTCGCCGGACGCGGTCTCGGTGTCGCCCCCGCCGCACGCGGCCAGAACGGCGGCGGCTCCGGCGGCGACGAGGGTCAGGGTGATGCGGCGGTTCATGGCGTGCTGCTCCTTGGTGAGGGTGACGGGTGCGCGGGATGGGCGCGGAAGGTCCCAGGACGGCGCGACGGGGGTCGCCGGCCGGTCCCGGTGGGGGTGCGGGGTGAAGAGGGTGGTGCAGGGTGCTGACTCAGTGACGCGCGGACGGCGTCAGTGGCAGCGGCGCATTCGCATCGGACACGGGCGCATGCGCATGCCGCGGCCGGTGGTGGCCGTGGTCATGAGGCGGGCGGTGTCGGACGAAGCGCGAGACATGCGTCCATCTTCCCGATTGGACCAGTGGTCTCCAAACAAAGTGGCGTGTGATCTCACATCGTGAACGCATCAGGATCACAATGTGAGACCCACCGCGAGACCACGTGGCTCGTAGCCGGGCGAGAGGGAACGGCGGTGATCGACTCTCGAACAGGCTCGGCGTGGTGAGCTTGCTGGTCGTCGCCGCGTGTGCAGCCACTGGATCGCCATGATCATCATGGAGTGTGGCCGGACGGCGGCTGGTGCGCAGCCGCGAGCAGGGCGCGCTCGCGCCGCGTCGTCTTCACGGTCCCGTAGATGCCGTACGCCAGCAGCGCCAGCGCGGCGAGCAGGATCGACGCCGTCCAGGGACGGGTGACGAACTGCCAGAACGACGAGTCGGCGAGCAGCATGCCCTGTCGCAGGTTCGACTCGAACCCGGCGCCCAGCAACAGCCCGATCGCCGCCGCGGCCGTCGAGTACCCGTACCGGATCATGAAGTAGCCGATGATCCCGAAGCCCAGCAGCACGATCACGTCGAACAGCGACTGCCGCAGCGAGTAGATGCCTACGTGCGTCACCACGAAGACCAGCGGCATGATCACCCGCCGGTCCAGATGGATCACCCGCAGCAGCAGCCGGGCCAGCGGCCAGCCGAACGCGAGCAGCAGCAGCGACCCGCCCAGCAGGCCGGCCACCGTCGCGTGCAGCAGCTCCGGCGACTCCTGCATGAGCATCGGGCCGGGCACGAAGCCCTGCAGCATCAGCGCGCCCAGGACCAGGACCATCGAGTCGCTGCCGGGGATGCCCAGACCGAGCGTCGGCACCATCTCGCCGGCCTGCGAGGCGTTGGCGGCGGACTCGTTGGCGGCGACGCCCTCGATGCTGCCCTTGCCGAACTGCTCCGGCGTCTTCGAGGTCAGTTTCGCCTGCTGGTACGACATGACGGCGGACGCCGTGCCGCTCATGCCGGGGATGGCGCCGATCAGCGTCCCGATGAGCGCTCCCATCGCGACCGGCCGGTAGATCGGCTTGAGCTTGCGGAAGCCGGGGAACCGCGCCATCGACTTCGAGGTCGGGAGGATGTCCTCCCAGTTGTAGTTCTGCCGCATGCTGCGGATGATCTCGCTGATGGTGACCAGGCCCAGGACGGCGGGAATCGTCTGGAAGCCGCCGCGCAGCTCCGGGACGTCGAAGCTGAACCGGGCGACGGCGTTGACCGGGTCCGGGCCGACCAGCGAGATCGCCACGCCCAGCGCCGCCGCCATCAAGCCCTTGATGACGTTCTTCCCGGTCAGCGACACGACGGCGACCAGCCCGAGACAGTACAGGGCGAACAGCTCGGGGGAGAGGAACGTGTACGTCAGCGTCGACAGCGGCACCACGAGCAGCACGAAGAACGGGATGCTCACCAGCTGCCCCAGCACGGCGCCGAACAGCGTGCTGCCCAGCGCCAGCCCACTCTTGCCCTGTTTGTGCAGCGCGTAGCCGTCGATCGCGGTGAGGAACGCCGCCGGCGACGCGGGCACGCCCAGCAGCACGGCCGGCAGGCTGTTCGAGAACGAGACGGCGACGCTGATCGTCACCAGGAACGCGACCGCCGTGACGGCGTCCATGCTGAAGGTCAGCGGCACGACGACGCCGATGCCCAGGCCCGACCCGACGCCGGGCAGC
The DNA here is from genome assembly GCF_004348545.1 of Jiangella ureilytica. Taxonomy (GTDB): domain Bacteria; phylum Actinomycetota; class Actinomycetes; order Jiangellales; family Jiangellaceae; genus Jiangella; species Jiangella ureilytica. The sequence goes on from NZ_SMKL01000026.1 coordinate 6,148, forward strand.
ACGCCGCAGCAGGCGCCCCACACCACGGCGACCGCGATGGCGAAGATCACGGCCGGGTGCGTGAGCAGCTCGACCGCGTGCCCGAGCGAGTTCAGTGCGAGATCCATGCCTGCTCCCGGTCCGTCACAGGCTCATCCGCGGGATGAGGTCGGCGAAGAAGAGGTCGACGGGGCCGGCCGGGTACTGGACGCCGAACACCCGGTTGAACAGCACCCACAGCACGATCGTGAACACGACCGGGACGACGCCGAGCTTCACCCACGAGCGCACGCCCATGGCGACCAGCCCGAACACCGACAGCAGCAGCGACGACACCATGAAGCCGACGCGGGGGAGCAGGAACACCCAGCCGAACCCGGCCGCCCACATGACGAACGAGCGCAGCGGCGACGCCGGCAGCCCGAACTCGTCGCCCGCGCCGTCCGACGGCACCTGGTTGCCGGACCGCCGCCACGCCAGCAGCCGCCGCCCGATCAGCAGCAGCCCGCCCACGATCAGCCACGCGCCGAGCACGATCGCCAGTCCGTCCGACCCGATCGGGTCGCTGACGCTGCCCTGGCGGATGTCGCGCGACGACACGATGAGCAGCACGCCGATCGCGCTGCCGGCGGCCGCGACCGCCATGTCGATGCGCCGGTCGACCGTCGGGTCCGGATCCTCCACCGTCGGCGGCAGCTCCGGCTCCGGCGGCTCCTCAGGCGACTCCATCGACGACGGTGTCAGCTCACTTCCCGCCTGGCTCGCGTCCGGGCTCATGCATCCCCCAGGAGGCGCTGGACGTTGCCGGCCAGGATGAGCGCGCGGTCCTCGTCGGACAGCCACGAGTACGACTCCAGCCGCCGGACGGGGTCGTCGTCACCCATGTCGGAGGGGTAGTCGGTCCCGAGCACCACCTGGCCGGCGCCGACCTCGTCGATCAGGTACCGCAGCGCGGCCGGCGAGTGCGTCAGCGTGTCGAAGTGCAGCGACTTCAGGTAGTCGCTCGGCACGCCCGCCGGTGCCGTGATCTCGTCGCGCACCGCGCGGCCGTGGTCGATGCGGCCGATGCCGAACGCCGTGTAGCCGCCGCCGTGCGCCAGCACCAGGCGCAGCCCGGGCAGCCGGTCCAGCACCCCGCCGAGCACCAGCGACGCCACCGCCACCGTCGTCTCGTACGGGTTGCCGATGAGGTTCCCCAAGTAGTGCCGCTTGGTCGCGTCGCCGCAGCGCGGGAAGACCGGGTGGACCAGCACCAGCGAGCGGTGCGCCTCGGCCGCCTCGAGCACCGGGAACAGCGACTCCGCGTCCCAGTTCACCCCGTTGACGTGCGTGCCGATGGCGATGCCGGCGAACCCGAGGTCGTGGGTGCGTTTCAGCTCCGCCAGCGAGGCGTCGACGTCGGGCAGCGGCAGCGCGGCCAGCCCGCCGAACCGGTCCGGGAACGCCGTCATCATCTCGGCGATCTCGTCGTTGACGGTGCGCAGCGCGGCGACCCGCTGCGCACCGTCGCGCCCGTACTGGTAGAGCGGCGGCAGCACCGAGACGAGCTGGCGGGCCACGCCCATCGCGGTCATCCGCTCGACCCGGCGCCCGGGCGGCTCGAGATGCACGGGCGACCCGAACGCCATGGCCTTGCCGTTCAGCTCGGCGACCGGCCGGCCCTGCGCGTTCAGGGACATCGGGACCCCGAACCAGTCCCGCCCGGTTTCCGCGGCGTTCACCGCCGACTGCGGGAACAGGTGGGCGTGGACGTCGATGCCGGTCGGCCGCTCTGCCATCGTCACTCTCCCGAGGAGATCGTCACTGCTGGTCGTAGTGGAGCCCGAGCTCCCGCACCACCGGTTCGGCGAACTCGAGGGTGTTGGTCACGATCTCCATCACCTCGTCGTGCGTGTAGGTGACGCCGATGGCGCCGGGCAGGTCGGAGATCCGCTGGGCGTACCCGTCGGTCTCGGCCGCGGCCTTGAACAGCTCGTACAGCCAGTCGCGGTGCTCGTCGGGGACCGACGCCGGGACCAGCAGCCCGCGTACGGAGCCCCAGGGCTCGTCGGCGAGGCCGATGTCGGCGGTGGTCTGGGCCTCCGGGAACGCGTCGGCCGGCTCGTTGCCGATGGTGAGCATGACGTCGATGCGCCCGGCCTGGAAGTGGCTCTGCGCTGTCCCGGGCAGCAGCATGGTGATGTCGGCCTCGCCGGCGCCGACGGTGGTGGCCGCGACCTCGAGGTCCTCGACCGGCAGCACCTCGACCTCGTAGCCGCCCTCCTGGATGAGCCGCATCATGGCGATCTCCAGCTGGCTGCCGACGCGCGAGGCGAACCGCGCCTGGCCCGGGTTGGCCTTCGCCCACTCGACGAAGCCCTCGTAGTCCTGCCAGGGCGCATCCTTCCGGGTGGCCAGGACGAACGGCGAGGTCTCGGTGACGATGACCGGGTTCCAGTCGTCGATCGTCATGCCCAGCTCGTCGGTGATCGGCACCGTCAGCAGGTCGAGCGCGCTGCCGGTCATGGCGCCGACGACGAGGGTGCGGCCCTCGTCGCCCCCGGCCTGGCCCTCTACGAACTGGATGGCCTCCCAGGTGCCGTGCGTTGGGCTCGGCCGGTCCAGCACCTGTACGGGCACCGGCGAGATGTCGTCGAGCAGGCTCTGCATGGTGCGGGCGTAGAGCCCGTCGTCCGAGCCCGGCTCGTCGGCGTTCAGGATGGTCAGATCGCCGTCCGGGAAGCCGCTGGGCAGCGGCTGCAGGACGCCGTCGACGTACTCGGGTTCCCAGTCGGCGTCCTCGGACGCGTCGCCGCCCGCTGCGGCCGTGTCGTCGTCACCGCCGCCCTCACTCACACAGGCCGCCAGGGCCAGCGCCACCGCGCCGGCCAGGGCGGTGGCTCTCACACAGCTCGCGAGTCGCATGCCAGTTTCCTCCCCGGCCTCTGTCCGGTGAATACGGGCATGAGACCTGCGCCTTTGCAGTCGTATTCTCTGCATACAACGTGCACGATAGACCCGAGCCCAGAGGGCGTCAAGGACTCGTAACCAGGCTGTATCCAGCAGGTATCCGTCCAGGACGGCCATTCCGTTGACCCGCGAAGGCACCGGGGAATACGCTGCATACAAGGTGCACACCCGTCGGCGGAGCCGAGGAGACCAGGTGGAGTTCGCGTTCAAGCTCAGCATTCACGGGCAGCATCCGGGGACGGACTTCCGCGATCTGGTCGACCTCGCGGTGTTCGCCGAAGAGGTCGGGTTCGACGGCGTCTACGTCATCGACCACCTGCTGCTGCCCGGCTCGCGGCTGTCCGGCTACACCAACGCCCCGGCCGACCAGCCCTACTTCCTCGACGCCTGGGTCGCGCTGGCGGCCATCGCGCAGGCGACGCACCGGGTGAAGGTCGGCCCGCAGGTGACGCCCATCGGGCTGCGGCACCCGGCGCTGGTCGCGCGCGCGGCCGCGACGCTCGACCAGGTGTCGGGCGGCCGGCTGCTGCTCCAGCTCGGCGCCGGCCACCAGCGCATCGAGTACGCGTCCTACGGGTTCGAGTTCCCCACGCTGGACGACCGCATCACCCGGCTGCGCGAGGGCATCGAGGTCATCCGCGCGCTCTGGGAGACCGACGGCCCGGCCAGCTACCGCGGCGAGCATTACCTGCTCGACGAGGTGCCGTTCTATCCGAAGCCCGTGCAGCCGCGTCCGCCCATCTGGCTGGGCGGCGCGTCGGCGCGCATCCTCGACCTGGTCGCCGAGCTGGCCGACGGCTGGAGCCCGGCGGCACCGCAGGGCAAGGGCATCACGCCGGCGGTGTTCGGCGACGCGCTGCGCGGCATCCGGTCGCGGGTCACCGACGGCCGCCACGTCACCGGTGGCGCGCTGTTCTACACCGTCGTCGACGACGACCCCGCTCGGGTCGAGGCCGCGCTGAGCATCCTGCGCCGCCGCGCCGACTGGGCCGACTACACCGTCGACGACTTCCGCGACCGCGCCATCGCGCTGGCCGGCAGCGCCGGCACCGTCGCCGACGCCATCCAGGAGTACGCGAAGCAGGGCCTCGAGCACATCAGCCTGGCCGTCGTGCCCATCGACGACCTCGAGCTGACCCGGGCAACGCTGCGGCGGCTCGGCGAGGACGTGATGGGGCGCTTCCGATGACGGCGGTCGTGCCGTCGCCGCTGCTGGTCGTCGCGCACGACGGCGACCGGGTCGCCGTCGGCAACGAGCAGCTGGGCTGGTTCGACCCCGGCGGCGACGGCGACCTCACCGCCCGGGTGGTCGCGGCCGCGGCGCAGGCCGAGGAACTGCGGGCGCTGATCGGCGCGGGGTCGCTGCCGCCGGTCGAGCTCGGCCGCAGGCTGGCGCCGTCGCCCACCCCCGTGCAGGTGTTCGGCGCCCCGGTCAACTACCACGCGCATCAGGGCGAGCTCGGCGCGCGTAGCCCGTCGGGCGACGCCACCACGCGTGAACTCGGACTGTTCGTCAAGGCCGTCGGCAGCGTCTGCGGGCCCGACGACGCCATCGAGCTGCCCGCGCTGCCCGGCCGCGAGAGCCACTACGAGGGCGAGGTCGCCGTCGTCATCAGCCGCGGAGGCGGGTCGATCCCGGCGGAGCGGGCGCTGGACCACGTCGCCGGGCTGACCGCCGCGCTCGACATCACGCTGCGGCTGGAGGCCGGCAAGAAGGAGGAGCGGTCGCTGCGCAAGTCGTATCGCACGTTCACCCCGCTGGGGCCGGCGCTGCTGCCGTTGTCGCAGGTCGTGTCGCTGCCGGACGTGGCGGTCGGGCTGACCCTCAACGGCGAGCCGCGCCAGCACGGCACGCTGGCCCAGTTGATCTGCGACGTCCCCGAGCTGATCGCGATGGCCTCCGCCGTCGTCGACCTGCGCCCGGGCGACGTCATCCTCACCGGCACGCCCGCCGGGGTGGGGCCGTTGCGCGACGGCGACGAGGTGGCGGTCAGCGTCAGCGGGCTGCCGCCGTTGCGCCTGCCCGTGCGCCAGGCCGTCGCGGCGGGTGCCCGCGCATGAACGCCGTCGTCGTGTTCAGCGAGCGGCTCGGCGCTCTCGGCGAGCCGGAGCGGCGGATCGCCGCCGAGACCGGGGCGGAGCTCGCCGTCGAGCCGCTGTGGACCGAGGAGCAGCTGATCGACGCCGGCGGCCGGGCCGACGTGCTGGTCCTGGGTGCGGTGGAGCCGGTGACGGCCCGGGTCATCGACGGGCTGACGCGCACGACGCTGCTGGTCCGGCGCGGCATCGGGGTCGACAACGTCGACGTGGCGGCGGCCACCCGGCGCGGACTCCCGGTCGCCTACGTGCCCGATGCCAGCGTCGAGGAGGTGTCCGACCACGCGGTCGCGTTGCTGCTCGCGGCCGAGCGCCGGCTGGTGGCCGCCGCCGACGCCGTCCGCGACGGCGACACCCCGGCCGCGGGTGTCGCCGTCGGGGCCGCCCGCCGCTTCGCCGACCTCGTCGTCGGCGTCGTCGGGTTCGGCCGCATCGGGCAGGCGACGGCGCGCAAGCTGGCCCCGTTGGTGGCCCGGGTGGTCGCGGCCGACCCGTACGGATCGCCGTCGGCCGCCGCTGCCCTGGGCGTCGACTTGGTCGAGCTGGACGAGCTGTTCGCCGTCAGCCACGCCGTCACGCTGCACGCCCCGCTGATCGACGCCACCCGCGGGCTCGTCTCCGCGGAACGCCTTGCGCTGCTGCGGCCGGGCGCCGTGGTCGTCAACACCGCCCGTGGCGAGCTGGTCGACGAGGCCGCGCTGGTCGAGGCGGTGCGGACCGGGCAGGTCGCCGTCGCCGCCCTGGATGTCACCGCGCGCGAGCCGCTGCCCGCGGGCGACCCGCTGCTGAAGGAGCCGGGCATCGTCCTCACCGGGCACACCGCCGCGAAGGGCCGGCGGTCCGGGCGGCAGCTGCGCGACGAGGTGGTCCGCGCCGTTCTCGACGGGCTGGCCGGGCGGGCGCCGCGGCACCTGGCCGACCCCGCGGTGCTGGAGCAGCCGGCGTGCGCGCTGGCGGGCGACGCGGGGGGCCCGGGCGATGGATGAGGTTCTGGTCCGGAGGGCGTGGTGTGATGCATGCTTCGAGTCGATCGGCCGGCCCGGGCCGCCGGCAGGGACGGAGTGGCGGACATGACCATGCAGGACGGAACCGGCCAGGCGGAGACGGCGTCGCCGTTCGCCTCTCGCGCCCTCACCGATCTGTGGCGGCGGCAGGGCCGGTCCCTGGCGACGTCCGAGAGCGTCCACAAGACACTGCGCGAGGCGATCCTCCAGCAGATCCTCGGCCCGGGGACCAGGCTGGCCGAAGAGGACCTCGCCGGCGGCTTCGGCATCAGCCGCACCCCCGTCCGTGAGGCGATCCTCCGGCTCGAGGCCGAAGGGCTGGCCGAACGCAGTTCCGGCCGCACGGCGTACGTCACCGAGATCAGCCCGCGCGAGATCGTCGAGATCTACGAGGTCCGCGGCGCCATCGACGGCCTCTCGGCCGAGCTGGCCGCCACGCGCATCGAGCCGCCGGCGCTCAGCGGCCTCGAGTGGACCAACCAGCAGATGCGCGAGGCCGGCGAGCAGGGCGACTTCGTCACCATGGCCCGGCTCAACCTCGAGTTCCACGAGCAGCTGGCGACGGCGTCGGGCAACGCCTTCCTGCTGCAGATGCTCATCGCCGTCCACGACCGCGTCCGCCGCTTCCCGGGCACGACGTTCGCGCACGGCGACCGCTGGCGCGAGGCCGTCGAGGAGCACGACGCCCTGCTCACGGCGCTGCGCTCGCGCGACGCCGAGGCGAGCGCGCGGCTGGCCCGGGCGCACATGAATCGCTCCCGCGACGTGCGCATCGCGACCCTGGACGACTGACCGGATCGAGGAGGACCGATGCCCCTGGTGGCCGACTGGCGCCGCGACGTCGACTACGACGAGATCCGCCGGCTGCGGCGGGCGCGGCTGTCCGACGCCATGGCGCGGGCCGGGGTCGACGCGCTGGTCCTGTTCGAGAACGCGAACGTCCGGTTCGCCGCCGGGCTGCGGCCGCTGTATGCGCCGAACTTCCAGGTCAGGCAGGCCGTCGTCGTGACGGCGGACGACCCCGGCGCCGTCGTGTTCGTGCACCAGGACGACACCCCTCACCGCCGCAAGACCATGCACTGGCTGGACCCCGCCGATATCCGCGAGTTCCCGACCGGCGTCGTGCTGGAGGGCGGCGGTGCGTCGGCGCTGGCGCCCCTCGGCGACGCGCTGCGGCAGCTCGGGTTCACGTCCGGACGGGTCGGGACCGACATCGGGACGCCGGCCAGTCTGGGCAACCTGGCCGCGCTGCTCGGCGGATCGACGCTGGTCGATGCCAACGCGCTGCTCAACCAGGCCCGCATGGTGAAGTCGCCCGGCGAGGTGGTGCTCATGCGGCATGCGTCGGCCATCGTGGACTCGGCGATGCGGCGGGCGGTGGCGATGCTGGCCCCAGGCGTGCGCGAGTGCGACGTGCTGGCCGAGGTGATGCACGAGTTCTACACGCACAACGCCGAGGTGCCGCAGTGCAACCTCATCGTGTGCACGGGCGACAACACCGCGCCGATGCAGCGTTTCGCCGGCGACCAGCTGGTGCGCTACGGCGACCTCGTGTTCATGGACATCGGCGCCTGCTTCAACGGGATGTTCTCCGAAGAGACCCGCACCGTCGTCGTCGGCACCCCTCATGAGACGCAGCGCGAGGTGTACCGGCTGGTGCACGCGCTGCATTCCGCTCTGATCGACGCGGTGCGGCCCGGGGCGACGGGGGAGGACCTGCAGTCGGTGGCCGCGGGGGTGCTCGACGGGCACCGGTTCGGCGGGAACCTGCAGAAGATGATCATCGCGCACGGCATCGGCGTCGGCTACGCGGAGTCCCCGTACATCGCGCCGCCCGGCCGGCCCACCCCGAAGCTGGTGCTGGAAGAGGGCATGATGCTGGCGATCGTGCCGACGGTGCTGGTCGAGGGCGTGCCCGGCGGCGCCGGCGTGCGCTTGGAGGACGTCGTCGCCGTCACCTCGTCCGGCGCGGAGGTCCTGACGGTGCACCCCTACGACGACGCGCTGCTCGCCTGAGCGCTACTCGGCGGCGGCGGCCAGGCCGGCGCGACGGCCGAGGACGGCGCCCGCCGAGAGTCCGGAGCCGCCCGGGTAGTTGCCGTAGAAGATGCCGCCGACCGTCTCGCCGGCGGCGTACAGTCCGGCGATCCGCTGCCCCGTCCGTCCGATGACCCCCGCGTCGCCGTCGACCCGCAGGCCGCCGAACGTGAACGTGATGCCGCAGGTGACCTCGAACGCGTAGAACGGCGGCTGCTCGATCGGGACGGCCCAGTTGCTCTTCGGCGGCCAGAGGTCGGCCGCGGCCTTGCCGTCGCGCGAGGTCGGGTCGAACGGGGCGTCCGACGCGGCGGCGTTGAAACGGTCGACCGTGCGGCGCAGGCTCGGTGCGTCGATGCCGGCGCCCTCGGCGAGTCCCTCGATGGTGTCGGCCATGACGCGCGGCGCGACGTCGGGGTCGTACTCGGCCGGGTCGACCAGCGCGATGGTCTGGCTGTCGAAGATCTGGAACGCGCGGCGCGACGGCTGGGCGAGGATCTCGCGGCCGTACTTGGCGTAGGTGAAGTTGCGGAAGTCGGCGCCCTCGTCGAGGAACCGCTCGCCGTGCAGGTTGACGACGATGCCCAGCCAGTAGCCCTGCTTGGTGGCCCGGTTGCTCAGCTCGGGGTCGCCGGCGTGCGGGTTGGTCGAAGCGTCCCAGGCGGTGGCGTGCGCGCCGCTCCACTCGCCGGCCGACCCGGCCCACGACCCGACGGCGGTCTCGAGCAGCTCGCCGGTGTTGAACGGGGTCCCGCGCACGTGCGCGAGGTCCCAGCCGGGGCCGAGGTAGGCGGCGCGCAGCCGCGGGTTGGCCTCGAACCCGCCGGACCCGAGGACGACGGCGTGCGCGTCGATCCGCACGGGACGCTGCTCGCGCAGGTCGTAGGCGACGACGTGCTCGACGTGGCGCAGCCGGTCGTCGAAGCCGAGGTCGACGACGGGGGTCTCGAAGTGAAACGTCACCCCGGCCCGGAGGCAGGCCTGGTACAGCCGGTCGACCAGCACCGGGCCCTGGCCCTCGACGCCGAGGAACAGCCCGCCCCAGAACTGCCAGCGCCCGTCGACGTGGTGCGACTGGCGGTCGTACATGAGCGTCCACGGCACGCCCTGGTCGCGCAGCCAGCGGGCGGTCTCGGCCGACCCGTCGATGATCTGCTGCGCGAGGACGGGGTCGGTGCGGCCGCCGGTGATGCGGTCGAGGTCGCGCTCGAACTCCTTCGCGGAGTACGTCGGCAGGTCGGTGGCCGGGCGGACCCGCTCGCGCATGCCGTCCTCGCCGAGGATGCCGGCCAGCGTCTCGACGTCGTCGACGGCGATGCGGTAGGCGCCCGCGGTGTAGAAGGAGTTGCCGCCCATGCGATCGCGCGGCGCCTTCTCGAGCACGACGGTCCGCCGGCCCTCCTTCGCCGCCGACAGGGCCGCGTTCAACGCCGCGTTGCCCGTGCCGACGACCACGACGTCCGCTGCCAGGTGACCGTCCCGCACCGTTCCCATGGACCCTGCCCTACACTCAGTGTGTGCTTCGTATACAACGGACACATTAGTGGTTCGCGGGCGCTCACGCCAGGGAGGTGCTGCGGTGATGCAGGCGTTGGTGAAGACCCATCCCGGGCCCGGCCTGGAGCTCTCCGACGTCCCGGTGCCGCGGCCCGGCCCCGGCGAGGTGCTGGTCCGGGTCGCCGTCGCCGCCGTGTGCGGGTCCGACGTCGCGCGGTACCGCTGGAGCCGCAACTACGAGGCAGGCGCCGCCAAGGACATGACCCGCGACCTGCCGCGGATCCTCGGCCACGAGTTCTCCGGGACGATCGCCGACGTCGGGCCGGACGCGCCGCCGGACCTGCCGGCCGGCACCCGCGTCGCGATCCGCAACATCCTGGGCTGCGGCCGGTGCCGGTCCTGCGTCGTCGGCTACGCGAGCACGTGCACGCGACGGCGCACCATCGGCGTGCACACCGACGGCGGTTACGCGGAGTACGCGGTCGTCCCGGCGGCCAACTGCACGGTGCTCGACGACGGGTTCGACCTGCATCTGGCCGCCGCGCTGCAGCCGTTCGCCATCGCCACGCACGCCGTCGACAAGGCGGGCCTGACCCCCGGCGCGACCTTCGCCGTCTGGGGCCTCGGTCCGGTCGGGCTCGGCGTCGTCATGGCGGCGGCGCTGTGCGGAGCGGCCGCCGTCGCCGCCTTCGACCTCAACCCGGAGCGCGTGGCCGAGGCGCGGGCGCTGGGCGTCCCGGCGTACGACCCGCGCGAGACCGCCCCGGAGTCCGTGCTGGCGCCGCGGTCGGCCGAAGCGCTGTTCGATGCCGCCGGCGCGGGCGCGGCGGTGCTCGAGCAGGCCGGCACGCTGGTGCAGCGCGGCCCGGTGGTGCTGATCGGGAACCTGCCCGGCCGGGTCGACGCCGAGCTGATGCCGCTGATCATGGCCGAGCAGCGGATCCTCGGCGTGCGCTCCTATTCGGCGCCGGCGTGGGACCGGGCCGTCCGCACCGTCGCGTCGACCCCGTTCCACCGCACCCTCGGCGACGAGGTGCCGCTCGGCCCCGCTGCGCTGGAACGGTTCGAGCTGGCCGCGAGCGGCGGCGGCCGCCCGTTCGCCGTCGTCCCCGGATCGGCCCGGAACAGGGCCGCCCGCGCCGGCGCTGCTGATCGACGTTGAGGCGACGACGGACGCAGGGCAGCGCCGCCCGGGCGAGGAGGAGGAGATCCGGCTGACGACGGTGCGGCGGCCGTCGAGCCGGTTCGCTCGCCGGCGCCGGGGCGGCCGGCCGCCACGTACCCGCGCGACGATGGACCTGGTCGGCGTCACCGCGGACGAGGTCCTGGCGGACTACTCCGCTGTCATCCGGGTCACGCCCACCCGGATCCGCGCCTACTGACGCTCGATCCGCTCCAGGTGCAGCATGCGCGCCAGCACGCGGTCGAGCTCGTCGTCGCGGAAGATCTTCTTCCAGTCGTCGCGGACGATCGACTCGCGGCCGTAGTCCATCGCGATGAGGCAGGCGTCGGAGAACGGGTTCGACCCGCGCAGCGTGTTGGCCAGCGCGACCTGGGTGTGACCGAGCAGCATCGCCCGGGCGGCCGGCTCCGGCACGCCCATGGTCGACACCGCCTCCTCGAGCGCCTCCTTCAGCAGTGCGCCGATCATGCAGGCGACCGTCTCGACGAGCGTCGGCTCCAGCTGGGCCAGCTGCTTCACCGTCACCCAGTGCACGTCGAGCACCGGCGCGTACATGGCCCGGATCACCGCCTCGGCCCGCGTCCGCGCGAGCCCGTCGTCGCCGTCCGGAGCCTCGACGGCCGCCACCACGTCCTGGGGCGCCGCGATGCCGCCGAAGGTGTCGGCGTACTCCTCGGGCGTGTGCCGCTCGAGGAACACCGAGGGGTGGCAGGGATGCGCGACCGCCTGGACGACGTCGTCGCGGCGGGCGAGCAGGCCGGCGTAGGCCGCCGCCGGGTCCAGCGTCAACACGATCGCGCCCGCCTTCAGCCGCGGCACGACGGCGCCGGAGACGGCGGCGAGCGCGAGGTCGGGGACGGCCAGGATCACCACGTCGGCGCCGGGCACGGCGTCGTCCGCGGGCGTCACCGTCCGGCCGGCCGCCGTCACCCGCTCCACGCCGGCCGGCGACGTCTCGGCGTAGAAGACGGTGTGCGGCGTGCGTTGCAGGTTGTCCGACACCCGCATGCCCATCTTGCCGCCGGCGCCGATGACGGCGATGGTGAGGTTCTCGGTCATGGTTGCTCCTGGGGTCGAGTGCTCGCCCGGACGACGAGCTCCGGCGGGTAGGTGCGCTGCGTGTCGTCGGCCGTGCCGTCGAGGAGGCCGAGCAGCAGGTCGACGGCGGCCGCGCCGAAGTCCACCTGCGGTGCGCGGATCGAGCTGAGCGGGATCAGCGACGCGGCGGCGAACTCGATGTCGTCGTAGCCGATCACCGCGACGTCCTCCGGCACCCGCACGCCCGCGGCGACGAGCGCCTGCAGCAGGCCGAGCGCCACCAGGTCGTTGACGGCGACGACGGCGTCCGGGCGCCGGGTCGCGGGCCGGGCCAGCAGCTCGGCCGCGACCGCTCGTCCCGCGGCGATCGTCCGTACCGTGGTCGTCAGCACCTCGAGCGAGCCGGCTCCGCTCTCGCGGACCGCGTCGCCCGCGCCCTGAAGCCGGTCGCCGGCCTGGCGGATGCGCAGCGGCCCGCCCACGAACGCGAGCCGGCGGCGGCCCAGCTCGAGCAGGTGGCGGGCGGCGAGCCGGCCGCCCATGACCTCGTCGACGGCCACGGAGGGCTGCGCCGACCCCGCGGCGGCCCGGCCGAGCAGCACCGACGGCGTCCCGCGCTCGCGCAGGTGGGCGAGCCGCTCCTCCATGGGCTCGTGCGACGCGACCAGCAGGCCGCGCACCCGGTGCTGCTCGAACTGCCGCAGGTAGGCGTCCTCGCGGTCGCGGGTGGCGTGCGTGTTGGCGATGAACACCGACAGGCCCGCCGCGGCGGCGCGCCGCTCGACCCCCTCGGCGACGGCGGCGAAGAACGGGTTGCTGACGTCCGGGGCGAGGTAGGCGACGGCGTCGCTGCGGCCCAGCCGGAGCTGCCGGCCGGCATGGTTCGGCACGAAGCCGAGCGTGTCGATGGCGCGCCGGATCCGCTGCGCCTTCTCCGCCGACACGCGGTCCGGGCGGTTGAGGTAGTGCGACACGGTGCCGCTGGCCACCTCGGCCAGGGCGGCGACCTCGCGGATGCCGACCTTCCGCCGGGGCGCCGTCATGGCCCTGGCATTCTGTACGCGTGACCAGCCCTCTCGCCGATGGCGCCGCCCTGGAGCAGCTGTACACCGGAGCCGTGTGGGCCGAGGGCCCCGTCTGGCTGCCCCGCACGGGCCGGGTGCGCTGGAGCGACATCCCGAACGACCGCATCCTCGAGTGGTCCGCCGACACCGGCGAGACCACCGTCTACGGCACCGCCGTCGAATACACCAACGGCCGAACCCTCGACCTCGACGGCCACGTCGTCCAGTGCTCGCACGGGCGGCGCCGGGTCGAGCGCGACGTGGACGGCGTCGTCACCCCGATCGTCGACTCCTTCGAGGGGCGGCGGTTCAACTCGCCCAACGACGTCGTGGTGGCCGCCGACGGCTCGATCTGGTTCACCGACCCGCCGTACGGCATCCACGAGAGCGGCCGCGAGGGTCACCCGGGGGAGCAGGAGTACGGCGGCTGCTACGTCTTCCGCTACGACGAGTCCACCGGCGAGCTGACCGCCGTCGTCACCGACATGGTGCACCCCAACGGCCTGGCCTTCTCGCCGGACGAGTCGGTGCTGTACGTCGCCGACACCGGCGCGCGACCGGGCGACCCCGGGGATCGCTCGATCCGTGCCTACGACGTCGTCGGCGGCCGGTGCGAGAACGGGCGGGTGTTCGCGACGGTGCGACCGGGCGCCTCCGACGGGCTCCGGGTCGACGAGGAGGGCCGGGTGTGGTCCTCGAGCGGCGACTCCGTGCAGGTCTTCACGCCCGACGGCGTCCGGGTCGCCCGCGTGCCGGTGCAGGAGTTGGTCTCGAACGTCTGCTTCGGCGGCGCCGACGGCACGGACCTGTTCGTCACCGCGAGCACCAGCCTGTACCGGATTCGCACCACGACCCGGTCGGCGACGCATCAGCGCACCGCCTGAGCGGCGGCGTACTCCGTGCGCCAGTCGTGCGCCGGCGCGTAGCCGAGGTGCTCGCGGGCGCGGTCGATCGCGACCAGCGACTCGAACCCGGCCAGTGGCTTCCGGACCGTGACGCCGGGGAACCAGCGGCGGGCCAGCTCGGCCGACGGGATGCTCAGGCCGGTGTCGGCCGCAGCCACGTTGTAGACGGCGGCGCCGGGCCGGGCCGCGTCGAGTGCCAACGCGACCGCCATGGCCGCGTCGCGCACGTCGACGTACGAGCCGAGCAGGTCGCGCCGGTAGGCCGGATCGCCGGCCCGGGCGAACGTGTCGTAGCCGCCGGGCGCGACGAGGTTGGTGAAGCGCAGCGCGGTGATCGACAGCGCGTCGTCCCAGCGGGCGAACTGGCCGGCCATCGTCTCCTCCAGGACCTTGACCAGGCCGTAGGTGTTGCTCGCCGCGGTGACGTCCTCGTCGAGCGGCAGGTACGGCGGCGGCTGGGCGAACGGGAAGCCCATCGCGGTGATGCTCGACGCGTGGACGACGGTGCGCACTCCGGCCCGCAGCGCGGCGAAGAGCGTGTTGAACGACGCGGTCAGGTTGGCGTGGAACGTGGTGACGTCGGGGACCAGGCCGTTGACCGGGATCGCCGCCAGGTGCACCAGCGCGTCCACGCCGTCGTGCCGCGCCGTCACGCCGAGCAGGGCGTCGAGCGTCTGCCCGTAGTCGGCGAGGTCGACCCGGGTGAACCCCGGCCCGGCCGGCCCGGCGAGGTCGAACCCCACGACGTCGTGTCCGCCGTCCCGCAGCCGGGCGACGGTGGCCGTCCCGAGGGTGCCCGAGCTGCCGGTGACCGCGATGCGCATCGCCTCATCGTGGCCGGACCATTGAATCGTGTCAATGACATGGCTATCGTCGGTGCCCGGGCGTCCTGAACCGTCTCATCCCTCGTCCGGAACCGGGAGTGCCGATGACCGTCACGCCGTCCGCTCCGCAGGTGGAACATCATCGCCATCCGCTGGGCATCGGCGAGTCCAGGCCACGGCTGTCGTGGACAGTGGCCGGCGACGGGCCGTGGCGCCAGACCGGCTACGACGTCGAGCTGACCCGGCCCGGCTCCGCGCCGCAGGTGCACACCGTCGCGTCGGTGGAGCAGGTGCTGGTGCCGTGGCCGGGCGAACCGCTGACGTCCCGGGAGCGGCTGGGCGTCCGGGTCCGGCTGCACGGTGACGACGGCACGACGACGGCGTGGAGCGCGCCGACCCGGCTGGAGGCCGGGCTGCTGGAGCCCGGCGACTGGTCGGCGGTCCCGGTGGGCGGCGCGTGGGACGAGGACCCGGAGTCCGACGACCGGCGGCCGTCGCTGGTGCGGCGCGAGTTCACCGTCGACGGCACCGTCGTCGCGGCGCGGCTGTACGCGACCGCGCACGGGCTGTACGAGGCGGAGCTGAACGGGCGCCGGGTCGGCGACGACACCCTGTCGCCCGGCTGGACGGTGTACCCGCAGCACCTGCGCTACTACACCTACGACGTCACCGACCTGGTGCGGCCGGGTGCGAACACCGTCGGCGCCTGGCTCGGCGACGGCTGGTACCGTGGCCGGCTCGGCTGGAACGGCGGCTTCCGCAACCTCTACGGCAGCGACCTGTCCTTCCTCGCGCAGTTGGAGCTGACCTTCGCCGACGGCCGGGTCGAGACGGTCGCGACCGACGAAGCGTGGCGGGCGGCGCCCAGCCCGATCATCCGCACCGGCAACTACGACGGCGAGGACTACGACGCCCGAGCGGAACAGCCGGGCTGGTCGTCGCCGGGATTCGACGACGGCGCCTGGACCCCGGTCACCGTCGGGGTGCGGGACCCCGCGACGCTGCGCGCGCCCACCGGCCCGCCGGTGCGCTGCACCCAGGAGCTCCGCCCGGCCGCGGTCCCGACGACGCCCAGCGGGAAACGGGTCCTCGACTTCGGGCAGAACCTCGTCGGCCGCGTCCGCGTCCGGGTCACCGGCCCCGCCGGCAGCACCGTCACGCTGCGCACCGCCGAGGTCCTGCAGGACGGCGAGCTGTACACCCGCCCGCTCCGCGACGCGCGGTCCACGGACGGGTACACGCTGGCCGGCCGCCCCGGCGGTGAGGAGTGGGAGCCGCGGTTCACGTTCCACGGCTTCCGGTACGCCGAGGTCACCGGCTGGCCCGGCGACCTCGACGCCGCGGTCGCCGCCGGTGACGTCGTGGCCCGCGTCTACCACACCGACCTCGAGCGGACCGGCTGGTTCGAGTGCTCCGACCCGCTGGTGAACCGGCTGCACGAGAACATCGTGTGGAGCATGCGCGGCAACGTCGTCGACATCCCGACCGACTGCCCGCAGCGCGACGAGCGGGTCGGCTGGACCGGCGACATCCAGGTCTTCGGGCCGACGGCGAGCTTCCTCTACGACGTGTCCGGCATGCTGGCCGGCTGGCTCCGCGACGTCGAGCGCGAGCAGCTGCCCGACGGGACGGTGCCGTGGTACGTGCCGGTCATTCCGGCCACACATCGGTGGACGCCGATCCGGCCGGGTGCGGCGTGGGGCGACGTCGCCACGTTCCTGCCGTGGACGCTGTACGAGCGCTACGGCGACGCCGGCGTCGTCGCCGACCAGTTCGAGAGCGCCCGCCGCTGGGTCGACCTGATCGAGCGGCTGGCCGGTCCCGATCACCTGTGGGACGACGGGTTCCAGCTCGGCGACTGGCTCGACCCGGCCGCGCCGCCGCAGGACCCGGCCGATGCGCGCACCGACCGCTACCTGGTCGCGACGGCGTACTTCGCGGCGTCGGCCCGCCGGGTGGCCCGGCTCGCGGAGGTGCTCGGCCGCGAGGATGAGCGCGCGCACTACGCCGCCCTGGCCGACGCCGTCCGGTCCGCGTTCGCCGCGGCGTACGTGCTGCCGGACGGCCGGATGACCAGCGATGCGCAGACGGCGTATGCGCTGGGGCTGCGGTTCGACCTGATCCCGTCAGAGCTGCGCGCGGCGGCCGGGCGGCGCCTCGGCGAGCTGGTCCGCGCCGACGGCAACCGCATCGCCACCGGGTTCGTCGGGACGCCGCTGGTCAGCGACGCGCTGACGGACGCCGGCGAGCTGGACACCGCCTACGACCTGCTGCTCGAGCGCGAGTGCCCGTCGTGGCTGTACCCGGTGACGCAGGGCGCGACGACGGTCTGGGAGCGCTGGGACAGCCTGCTGCCCGACGGCTCGGTGAACCCGGGCACGATGACGTCGTTCAACCACTACGCGCTCGGCGCCGTGGCCGACTGGCTCCACCGGGTGGTGGCCGGGCTGGCGCCGGCCGCGCCCGGATACCGGCGGGTGCGGTTCCGGCCGCGGCCGGGCGGCGGGCTGACGTGGGCCCGGGCCCGGCACCGCTCGCCGTACGGCGAGGTCTCGATCGAGTGGCGGCGCTCGGGGAACGAGGTGGTCGTCGAGACGGAGCTGCCGCTCGGCACCACCGGCGTCCTGGAGCTGCCCGGCGGTGTCGGCGTGGAGCTCGTCGCCGGCCGGCACGAGCATCGATCCTCATCAGCGGCGCCCGGCGGAGCGTGACGGCGGCCGATTCGCTCCTACGACGCCAGCCAGCCGATGAGGCCCAGCACGATCAGCCCGGCGAACAGCACCACGATGACCGCGAGGAGCACGGTGCTGCCCGGCCAGCGGCCCTGACGGCCCTCGGTCTGGTCGAAGGCGCTGGGCCGGTCGTCGGGCGCCTGGTCGCGGGGCCGCTGGGCGGGATCCTCGTAGCCGCCGCCCTGGTGGTCGCTTCGCCCGGTCATGGTGGTGCCTCCTACCCGACGCACGTCGTCGTCCTCCACCGAGTACCCAGGAGGAGGCGCGGCAATCGGCTCAGCGGGTGGTGGCGGCCGGGCCGTCGATCTCGATGAGGTCCGAACGGCTGCCGTCGCCGGCGTTGCTGAGCAGCATGACCGAGGTGGCGATCATGAGGACGGCCGCGACCAGCAGGACGGCGAGCTTGGCCGGGGTGCCGGACTGGAGGAGCCAGCGGCGCAACGGCGCCAGCGCGTGGCGGTCGGACATCGTCGTCCCATCGTCAAACGGAGTGCGTCGATTCGACCGTATGTGACGGGTTCGTCCCCACGCCACCGATTCCGGCACATTGGCGGAAAGCGCTCACACCGGGCGAACGCCGTCGGCGCCGAACGCCGCCAGGAAGGTCGCGACGGCGGCGTCGGCGTGTGCCGCCAGGTCTCGTGCGGCCGGCTCCGCCGCGGGCGTGAAGAGGGACTCGTTGAACGGCGCGCCGAGCAGCAGCCAGAGGAACTGCTCGGCCGCGACGTCCATGTCGCCGGCCAGCAGGCCGCGCTCGGCCAGCGCGCCGAAGAGCCGCCGCAACGTCCGCAGCCCGCGCAGGCGGCCGTGCTCGTCCCAGGTGCGGGCGAGGTCGGGGAAGCGCTCCGCCTCGCTGGCGACCAGCCGGCGCATCCGCAGCAGGTCGGGGCCGGTGACCGTGGTGACGAACTCACGCGCGAACGCCCGCAGGTCGCCGGGCAGGTCCGTCGTCGCCGCGAGCGCGTCGAGGTGGTCGTCGGAGCGACGCTCGGCCGCTTCGATGTCGCGCCGGATGACGGCGGCGAACAGCAGCTCCTTGCTGGGGAAGTACTTGTAGAGCGTGACCTTCGAGATGGCGGCGATGGCGGCGATCTCGTCGACGGCCGCCGGGCCGAATCCGCGGCGCAGGAACACGTCGCGGGCGGCGTCGAGGATGAGTGGCTCCTTCGGTGCCCCGCGACCCCTTGTCGGTTCCATGAACTGAACTGTACAGTACTTCAACAGTGTACTGAACAGTTCAGTATCCAGAGGAGTGGTCGACATGCAGGCACGATCCGCCGACGGCACGCCGATCGCCGTCAGCCGCACCGGCGACGGCCCGGCCCTGGTCATGGTCGACCCCGCGGGCGCGTTCCACGGGCTGCGGCCCATGGCCGGCGCGGTGTCGGCGCTGGCGCAGCGGTTCACCGTCCACACCTACGACCGGCGCGGCCGCGGCGACAGCGGCGACGCGCCGGACCCCGCGCCGGGCGACGCGCCGGAGCGCGAGGTCGAGGATTTGGCGGCGGTCGTCGAGCTGGCCGGGGGCGAGGCGTACGTCTACGGGTTCAGCTCCGGCTGTGCGGTGGCGCTGCGCGCGGCGGCGGCGGGGCTGCCGATCCCGCGGCTCGCACTGCTCGAGCCGCCGTTCGTCGTGGACGAGCCCGCCGACACCGCCTTCGTCGACGAGCTGCGCGGCCTGATCGAGCGCGGCGAGCGGGGCGCCGCCGTCGAGTTCTTCAACCGCGGCATCGGCGTCCCCGACGAGTTCGTCGCCCAGTTGCGCGAGCACCCGGCCTGGCCCGGCCTCGAGGCCATGGCACACACGTTCCTCTACGACGTCGCGGTGACGGCGTCGATGACATCGGACCTGCTCGCGGCGGTGCGGCAGCCCGCGCTCGTGCTGAACAGCGACGGCAGTGACGACTACCTGCGCGGCGCCGCCCGCGACGTCGCCGCGCGGATCCCGGCGGGGGAGCACCGCGAACTCCCCGGCGACTGGCACGGTGTGGACGACGCCGCACTGGCCGAGCTCCTCGCCGGCTGGTTCTCCGCCGGCCGCGGCTGAGAGACGTGTCGCCCGGTGCGGACCGGGTAGAATGGACCCATCGGCGCACGGTACGGAGCTCAGTCGAGGCTCCGGCGGCGCCGGCACGACAGATCTCGGTCGCAAAGGCCGAAGACGGGCCGCGATCATGGCATCGCCCGCATCATCTCAGACATCCACGCCGCAGACTGCGCGTACCGCATTCAAGCCCTTGCCGGTCGACCGCGACAGCGTCCTCGACGGTGCCTGGTGGCCACGGTCGCGTGAGCTCGCCGCCGAACTGCCCGCCCTGCTGACGGCGTTGCAGGAGCGAGACGTCGTCGTGGCGCGGGTCGCCTACGGCCCGGACTCCTGGGAGCCCGCCGGCCGGAAGACCCGGGTCGCCGGGCGGGTCATCGCCCTGGGCTGGTTCCGGACCATCGATCCGCACTCGGTGAGCGTCACGAGCCTGGACGGCCGCGACCGGCTCGACCTGCTGGTCGTGCCGCCCGACGACGACAAGGCACTCGCCGGCCGCGCGTTCGCGCTCGTGCTCGACGGCCACGATCGCGACGGCGCCAGCGCGACCCTGGCCGCCGCGGCGGACGACTCGAGGCTCCGGGAGCCGACATGACCACTGAACGACTCTCCGGCACGGCAGAGGCAAGCGCCCCCGTACGCGTCCGGCACGTCAGCGCGTACACCGAACTGGCCCGGCAGGTCCGTGAGGCCGGGCTGCTGCGACGTCGCTACGCCTACTACTGGTCCAGGATCATCGCGGCCCTCACGGCGTTCGCGGGGATCTGGGTGGGGTTCGCGTTCCTCGGCGACTCCTGGTTCCAGCTGTTCCTCGCCGCCGCGCTCGCCGTCGTGCTGGTCCAGTTCGGCTTCCTCGGGCACGACAGCGCCCACCGGCAGATCTTCGCCTCGCACCGGTGGAACGACTGGACCTCGCGGGTCTTCTCCGGGCTGTTCACGGGACTCAGCTATGGCTGGTGGCAGTCCAAGCACAGCCGCCACCACGCCAACCCGAACAAGGAGGGCGCCGACCCCGACGTGGGGCCAGGCGTCCTGGCGTTCACCCCCGCGGTCGCGCAGGCCCGGCACGGCCTGGCCGCCCGCCTGACGCCCCGTCAGGGCTACTTCTTCTTCCCGCTGCTGCTGCTGGAAGGGCTCTCGCTGCACGTCGCGAGCATCCAGACGATCATGCGGCGGCAGCCGCTGAAGCACCGCTGGTGGGAGGCGGCGTTCGTCGCCGTTCGGCTCGGCGGGTACATCACCGTGCTGCTGCTGGTCCTGCCGCCGGGGAAGGCCGCGGCGTTCTTCGGCGTGCAGATGGCGCTGTTCGGCCTGCTTCTCGGCGCGTCCTTCGCTCCGAACCACATCGGCATGCCCATCGTCGCGCCCGACGAGAAGGTCGACTTCCTACGGCGTCAGGTGCTGATGTCGCGCAACATCCGCGGTGGCATCCTGACCGACTTCGCCATGGGCGGGCTGAACTACCAGGTCGAGCACCACCTGTTCCCGAGCATGCCGCGGCCGAGCCTTCGACGGGCGCAGCCCATCGTGCGGGAGTACTGCGCCCGGCACCTGGTCGGCTACACCGAGACCAGCCTCTTCGGCGCCTACCGCGTGATCGTCCGCTACCTCAACCAGGTGGGGTTGCGCGGCCGCGATCCGTACCGGTGCCCGCTGACCACGCAGTTCCGGGTCTGAGGGCCGGCCCGGTCAGCCGGGGCCGCTCGACGGGCGCCGCCGCAGCTGCGTGATCCGGGCGGCGCCGACGACCGCGACCACGAGGCCCGCGCCGACTCCGGCGATGAGCAGCGCCAGTGCCAGGGGAACGCTGCCCTCGAGCCAGAGGAAGGCGACGTCGACCCGGCTCGTGTTCTGCAGCATGAACGCGATCAGGATCACGAGGATGAGGGCGGCGACGCAGCTGCCCGCCCAGGCGGCACTGACGCGAGCGGGTGCGGCCGGCGGCGGGGGCGCCGGGTCTGCAACCTCGAAGTCGACCGACGGCTCCGGGCCGTTGCCGTTGCGGCGGAACACGGACATGACAGTCCTTCGTCGAGATGATCGAGCCGGCGTGGCTGGCACCTCGGGGATGGGATGTCGCAGTTCCCGGATACCTCCACCCCATGCCCCACGTCAGAGCCGGGGCCGGCCCCCGGACGCTCAGCACGCCGCCGCGGGCGTGACCGTACGGAGGCAGGCGTCGACCTCGTCATCGGCGCCTTCCGCCGGGCGCCGCTGTCCGGCGCCCCGCCCGCTCGGTACGCGCCGCGCGTGCTCGCCGCCGCTCGGGCTGCTCGCCTTCCTGCCTTGAGCGGTTGCGGTCCCCGCCCATGGTGGCCGGGTTCGCCGGCCAGATGCCTGTGCGTGCCGCTAGAGGTGTGCGGTCGGTTCCGACCGCAGAGGTCTCGCGCGCGCGTTGGCGGTGTGCGGTCGGTTCCGACCGCAGAGGTCTCGCGCGCGCGTTGGCGGTGTGCGGTCGGTTCCGACCGCAGAGGTCTCGCGCGCGCGTTGGCGGTGTGCGGTCGGTTCCGACCGCAGAGCTCTCGCGCGCGCGTTGGCGGTGTGCGGTCGGTTCCGACGGCAGAGCTCTCGCGGGGCTGACCGGCCGCGACGTCACTTGTGCCAGGGAGCGTCTCACCCGCCGCGGGACCGCATGGCGGCGGCCACCGCTCGTCATCCGGCCCTCAGGCGCGTGGAGTGCCGCTCAGGCGGGTGAGGTCGGCGACCACGGCGTCGGTGAACGGGACGCCGGCGATCGCCGTGAGCGCCGCACCCCACCCCGCGACGAAGTAGTCCCAGCCGTCGACGGCGGTGGCGCCCTGCGCGCGGGCGTCGGCGAGGAACGCGAGATCGCCGCGGTAGTTGAAGTCCCACGCCGTCGCGGTGGGCGGGAGGACGGTGCCGGGCGGCAGCGGCGAGCCGGGCCGGTCCTTGCCCAGCCCCGTGGCGTTGACGACGAGCGCGCCGTCGGGGACGCGAGCGGGTGCCGTCGCGGGGGAGCGCAGGTCGACCTGGTCCGCGAGGCCGCACCGGTCCGCCGTCGCCCGCAGCGCGGCCAGGGCGGCCTCGTCGGTGTCGACGACGATGATCGAGCCCGGCCGACGCGGCGGGCCGGCCCCGACGTCCAGCGTCAGGGCGAGCAGGAGCGCCGTCCCCGCCCCGCCCGCGCCGTAGACGACGACGTCCCGCCCGGCGACGTCGAACCCGGGCAGGACGGCGGCCAGCGCGAGCGGGTCGCGCGCGAACCCGTCGACCCCGCCGCCAGAGGTCCGGGCGAGCGCGTTGACCTCGAGCGTGCGGTCCACGAGGGCGTCGGTGCGCCGCAACCGGCCGGCCGCCGCCCGGTACAGCCGCAGCTTGTGACCGGTGACGACGGCGCCCGCGACGTCCGGGTTCGCGGCGACGGCGTCGACGAGGTCGCGGTAGGCCTCGGGCGGCGCCGACGGCGGGAGGTCGACGCCGCGCACCATCCACTCCGGCCGGCCGAGGCGGACGGCCCACGCCGGGAACTCCCGGTGGATGCGCGACCCGCCGGTGTCGACGCCGACGAACGCGACCAGCCGCCGTCCGCCGGACCCGCCGCCGGACCCGCCGCCGGACCCGCCGCCGGACCCGCCGCCGGACCCGCCGCCGGACCACTGCCGGAGCGAACCCGGCTCGATCACCCGCCCGTCGTGCGTCACGCCGCCAATCTACGGCGGGTCGGCTAGCGTGACGGGCCATGCCGGCGACCCGGGTCCTGCACTGGAACATCCACTCCTGGCGCGACGAGGACGGCGATCGGCCCGGCGGACCGAACGCCGACGCCGTCGCCGCCGTCATCGCCGAGACCGACCCGCGGATCGTCTCGCTCACCGAGGTCGACGAGCCCTGGGGCGGCCCGTCGACGCTCGCCTCGGTGGCGGGGCGGCTGGGGTTCGCGTGGGTCTTCCCGCCCACCGTCCACTACGGCGACGACGACGGCCCGCGCGGCGGGTACGGCAACGCGCTGCTGGTCAAGGCCCCGATCCTGGCCGTGCACCAGTGGCAGCTGCGCTGGCCGCTCGGCCTCTACGACGGCTCGGAGTCCTCGGAGCCGCGCACCGTGGTGCTGGTGAAGATCGACATCGGCCCGGACGGGCTCTGGGCCGGCAGCGCCCACCTGCCCCGCCGGTCGGCCGCCGCCCGGGCGGCCGGGGTGGGCCGCCTGCTCGACCTCGCCCGCGGGCTCGACGCACCCTGGCTGATCTGCGGCGACTTCAACACTCCGGCGGCGTCGTGGGTGCCGGCCGACGGCTCCGTGGTCGTCCGGCCCTCGGTGCCGGAGCCCTCCTACCCGGCGAGCGCACCCGCCGAGGCGATCGACTACGTGGTCGCCGCTCCGGCGCTGACGGTGTCCGCCGCGGTCCTCGACCGGCTCGGCTCCGACCACCTCCCGCTCCTGGCGACGGTCGATGTGTGAGCAGCGAGTCGGCCTCGCCAGGGCAGGGAGAACTCCCGTCTGACGGGGCCAAGCCCTATTCTCAGTGCGATGGCCGTGACCGAGACTCCCAGCCGCTCACGCGTCATGGCGACGCTGCGCTCGGCGGGCGTCGACGTGTTCGCGGTGCTGCTGCGGGCGGGGAAGCTGCTCGTGCGGCACTGGCCGGTGCTGCTGGCCATCCTGTTCGCCGGCGAGGCCGGCCGGTACGCCGCACTCTGGGCGGCGGTCGAGCTGAGCACGTTCAGCGGCACGCTGGGCGTCCTCGTGCTGGTGCTGGGCCCGCTCGCCGCGGTGTGCGCACTGATAGCCGCGCTCTATGCGCTGCGCCACTCGCTGCCGTCGCTGCAGGCGTCGGCCGACGAGGCGGCGGCGACGGGCGACGAGAACACCGCGGCGCCGAAGCAGCACCCGAGCATCGTCACCGTCCTCGGCAGCGTCATGGTGCCGTTCCTCGCCATCTACGCCTCGTACGGGTACCTCTCCGAGGACGTGTTCCGGTTCGTGAACACCGCCGTCACCGACGAGCTGTTCAACAACCCGGACCTGCTGCTGGGCACGGCGGACTTCGACGAGGACCGGACGGCGCTCGCCACCGGCTGGCTGGCCATGGCGCTCGTCGCCGTCGCGATCGTGCTGCGGTACGGGCTGGGCGTCCTCGCCCGGCAGAAGCCGATGCGCTGGATCCCGTGGGCGGCGGCCTACGTCGAGGTGCTGTGGCTGGTCACGCTGGCCCGCATGCTCGCCGTCCACCAGCAGGCCGCCATCACCTGGATCCAGGAGCGCTCGGTCGCGCAGGCCGTCGCCGACGGCTGGCAATCGGTGCTGGCGTTCTTCGGGCCGGTCGGCAACGCCGTCGACGCCGGCAGCAGGTGGCTGTTCGAGCTGCTCAGCGACGCCGACGCGCTGCTGGTCGTCCCGGTCGCCTGGCTGACGGTGGGCGCCGTCGTCTACGGGCAGCAGCTGCGCGAGCCCGAGCGACGCCGCGCCACGTCGCACCGGCGGCCGCGGAGCGGACTGGTCCGCCGTATGCACGCCCCGGCACGGCAGGTCGGCAACGAGCTCACCGGCGGCCTCGGCGACCGCTTCGGCGCGCTGGCCCGCGGGCTGCGCCGGCTCGCCGTCGCCGGCCTCGCGCCGATGCTGCTGTTCGCGCTCGCGTTCGTCGTCGCCCAGCGGCTGGAGTACGCCGTCGAGCTGCTGTGGCGCGAGGTGCTCGGGCCGATGCCCCTGGACGCCTACCTCGCGTTCGTGCCGCACACCGGCATGGTGTCGCACGTCGTCGGCACCGTGGCCGTGGTGTGCCTGCTCGGCGCCGCCATCGACCGCGTGCTCGACCGCGGCGGCCACACCGACCGGCAGACCGTCAGGATACGGTGATCAGCAGCCCGTCCGGCGGGCCCCAGCTGAGCACCACCTCGGCCACCTCGACGCCCTCGGGCAGCAGCACCACGGGGCTGACCCGCCACTCGTCCGGACGCCGCGGCCCGGTGTCGGGATCGAGGCCCTCGATGAGGTCGAGCTCCGGCCCGCGCGCGTCGGGCGGCACGCACGGCGACGTCGCCTGGTTCTCGATCGACGGCGACGCGATCTGATAGTCGTACTCCACGCCGTCGGTGTCGCGGACGACGAGATCGCAGCTGGTCAGCGGCACGTCGGGCGGCGCCGCCAGCTCGAGGTCGACGGCAATCGCCTGCACACCCTCGGGCGGGTCGAGCTCGTAGTCGTCGCTGACGGGGCCGAACAGCTCCTCGGCCGGGCGGACGCCGTCGAGGCGCACCCGCACGCTGAACGGCACGTCGCCGGTGCGGTCGTACTGGCTCGACGAGAACGTCACCCACTCACCCTGTGTCGCGTGCTGCAGGTCGCGCGGCTTCTCCAGCCACCACTGCGCCTCGACCCGGTACGAGGCCGCCGCCAGTGCCGCGGCCGCCGCCACGGGCAGCGCGACCAGGCCCCAGCGGTTGCGCCGCCACCAGCCGGCCCTCGTCACGGCGCCTCCGCGTCCGGGCCGTCGGCGGGCCCGGCCACCTCGACCGGCTCCTCGGAGGCCGCCCAGGCGCCGGCGTCGTCCTGGGTGAGCCCGAGGTCGACGACGGCGATGTCGTCGCGCCGGTGGTCCTCGTCGTTGTCCGGCAGCGCGACGACCAGGTGCGCCCCGGCGACGGCGTCGGCCGGCAGCTCGACCGCGACGGCCAGCCGGCGCGGGATGCCCGGCTGCGCCTCGCCGCCGGAGTCGTACGGGTTGCGCTCGGAGCTGGTGCGGAACACCCGCCCGTCGCCGTCGCGAATCGCCACGTACGACGGGATCTGCGGCTCGCCCGCCGCGGTGTAGGTCCAGTCGACGACGACGTACACGCCGGCGCTGATGCGGCCCGTGCC
Organism: Jiangella ureilytica; assembly: GCF_004348545.1. GTDB lineage: Bacteria > Actinomycetota > Actinomycetes > Jiangellales > Jiangellaceae > Jiangella > Jiangella ureilytica. The sequence goes on from NZ_SMKL01000026.1 coordinate 32,321, forward strand.
CAGCGAGTCGACAATGCGGGTGGACCCCTGGACCGCGGTGACCTCGACGGTGCCCCAGCGGGTCTCGACCGGCTCGCCGAGGGAGCCGGCCCGCTCGAACGGTGCGGACGCCTCCGTCTCGGCCGGCATCAGGCCTTCGACGGCGCGGCCGGTCGCCAGCGCCGCGACCAGCAGCACGGCGAATGCGGCCTGCCGCGACAGCCGGCTGAACGGCGTCACCGGGGGCCGCGAGACGCGCCGGCCGCCCATCAGGACCCACCCCCGGACGGCGACTCCGCCGGCTCGTCCGGCTCGGGCGCGGTGACCTCGAGGTCGCCGGCGGCCACGGGCAGCGGGTCGAGCCACTCGTCGGTGTGGTCGATGGAGCTCTGCCGCAGCGTGTGCCCGACCAGCACGAGCCGCGCCGCGGCCGGCACGTCGGCGCGGGCGTCCTGCTCCCACACGAGCGCGACCTCGTACTCGAGGCCGGGCTGGACGGCGTCGAGCACGGTGCCGTCGGCCATGACGTAGGCGCCCTCGGCCGGCACCGGCTCGTCGGGGTCGCGCGTGCGGCCGGGGCTCTCGTACGACGGCACGCCCGGCACCCCGGCCAGCGCGAGGCTCTCGTTCAGCAGGTAGCCGTGCTGCGTCTTGGTGCCGGTCGCCTCGACCGTCGCCACGACGGCCAGCACCCGGGTCTCGTCGTCGCCCTCGGAGACGCCGGGCAGCTCGTCGACCACCCGCATGCGGTCGATGGTGACGACGAAGGGGCCGACGTCGACGGTGTCGCCCGCGGCCAGCGGCGCGAGCTCCTCGGCGGCCGTCGTCTCGGACGGGTCGAATCCGCCGGCGACGAGCACGGCGAGCACCGCGGCGCCCGCCGCACTGCCGGCCAGCGTCAGGTGCTGACGCGAGGTTCCCTGGGCCAGGCGCCGCAGCCGACCCCCCGAGTCCGCCATCACGGGACCAGAGTGTAGGGCCCGACCGGGCGCGACGCCCGCCGCTCGTCCGGCGGGCCGCGCGCTCAGGCGGCGGCCGCGCCGGTCATGATCGCCACGCCCTCGGCCATGGTGTGCGATGACGGCGTGATGACCCCCGCCGACCGGCCCAGCCGCTGGATGTGGATCCGGTTCGCCACCTGCCACACGTGCGGCATGTTGTGGCTGACCAGGATCACGCCCAGACCGTTCTCGCGCAGCCGCTCGATCAGCGCGAGCACCTGGTTGGACTCCTTCACGCCCAGGGCGGCCGTGGGCTCGTCGAGCACGACGATGCGGCTGCCGAACGCCGCCGCGCGGGCGACCGCGACCGCCTGCCGCTGCCCGCCGGACAGCGACTCGACCGGCTGGGTGATGTTCTGGATCGTGTCGATGCCGAGGTCGCGCACCGCCTTCTCGGCGCGCGACCGCATGCCCGGCGTGTCGAGCATGCGGAACACCGAGCCGAGGATGCCCGGACGGCGTTCCTCGCGGCCGAGGTAGAGATTGCTGGCGACGTCCAGCGCCGGTGCCACGGCCAGCGTCTGGTACACCGTCTCGATGCCGGCGTCGCGCGCGTCCTGCGGGCGGCGGAAGGCGACCTCGGCGCCGTCGGCGGTGATGGTCCCCGCGTCCGGCACCAGCGCGCCCGTGAGGCACTTGATCAGCGTCGACTTGCCGGCGCCGTTGTCTCCGATGACGGCGAGCACTTCGCCCGCGTACACGTCGACGTCGACGCCGTCGAGGCCGACGACCCGGCCGAACGTCTTCACCAGCCCGCGCGCGGCGAGCACCGGGATCCGCGTCGTCGTCATGCCCGCACCCTCCTGATCCACTGGTCGACCGACACCGCGGCGATGACGAGGACGCCGACGGCGAGCAGGCGGTACTGGTCGTCGACGCCGGCCAGCGACAGCCCGACCGCGAACGACTGCACGATGAGCGCGCCGAGCAGCGTCCCGAGAATGCCGCCGCGGCCCCCGAACAGGCTCGTCCCGCCGATGACGACCGCCGTGATCGACTCGAGGTTGGCATCGGCGATCGCGTTGGGGCTGGCCGCCCCCGCCCGCCCGATCAGCACCCACGCGGCCAGCCCGTAGATGAGGCCGGCGACGGCGTACACGCTGAACAGCACCCGGTTGACCCGGATGCCGGCCAGCCGCGCCGCGTCGGAGTCGTCGCCGACGGCGTACACGTGCCGTCCCCAGGCGGTCCGGCTCAGCGCCCACCCGACGACCACGTACATCAGGGCGACGATGACCACGCCGTAGGTCAGCCGGAAGTCGCCGATCGGGAACGTCGTCCCGGTCCAGCTCAGCAGGTCCGGCAGGTCGGCGCCGGGCACGCTCTGCCCGCCGGTGTAGATGAGGACCACGGCGGTGAAGACGCTGAGCGTGCCGAGCGTGACGATGAACGGCGGCAGCCCGACCCGGGTGACCAGCAGCCCGTTGAGACCGCCCGCCGCCAGGCCCGCCGCGACGCCGATGACCAGCGCGATCGGTGCCGGCACGCCCTGCTCGGCGGCGAGCATCGCGGCCAGCATGGACGAGCCCACCGCGATGGCGCCGACGGACAGGTCGATGCCGGCGGTCAGGATGATCAGTGTCTGCCCGATCGCCAGCGCCGCCACGATGGCAGTCTGCTGGATCAGCAGCGACAGCGCGGCGGGCGCGGCGAACCGGTCGTTGAGCAGTGTGAACGCAACGCACGTCAGCAGCAGGATGATCGCCGGGCTGAGCGCCGGGTGCGAGTGCAGCAGGTGTTGCGCGCGTTGCGCGGGGGCGCGGCGGCGGCGCTCCAGCTCCGCCGCCGCACCGCCCGGTTCGTCGGTGGTCAGCCCCAGCACTTGTCGGCGCCCTCGGTCGTGTCGATGCTCTCCACGCCGTCGGCCGGCGTGTCGGTCACCAGCGCGACGCCGGTGTTGAAGAAGTCGAGGCCGTCGCTGGGCTGCGGCGGCTCGCCCCCGCGCGCGATGTCGGCGATCGCCTTGACGCCCTCGGATGCCATGAGCAGCGGGTACTGCTGCGACGTGGCGCCGATGCGGCCGTCCTTGACCGCCTGCACGCCGTCGCAGCCGCCGTCGACGGAGACGATGATGACGTTCCCGGCGACGCCGGCCGCCTCGAGCGCGGCGTACGCACCCGCGGCCGACGGCTCGTTGATCGTGTAGACGACGTTGATGTCGGGGTTGCGGGTCAGGCAGTTCTCCATGGCCGTGCGGCCGCCGTCCTCGGCGCCGCCGGTCGGCTCGTTGCAGACGATCTCGTACGTGCCGCCGGAGTAGTTGCCGGTCGGCGCCTCGTCGCCGTTGCGCTTGTCGTCGCCGAGCTCGATGCCCATGCCGGACAGGAACCCCTGGTCGCGGTTGTAGTCGACCGAGACGATCTTGTCGTTGAACAGGTCGAGCAGCGCGATGGTGGCCGGCTGCCCGCCCAGCTGCGCCGCCGCCCACCGGCCGATCAGCTCGCCGGCCTCGAAGTTGTCCGTGGCGAAGGTGATGTCGACGATGTCGGCGGGGTCGGGCGGGGTGTCCAGCGCGATGACGAACAGGCCGGCGTCGCGGGCCCGCTCGATGGCCGGGTTGACGCCGGGGCCGTTGGGCACGATGAGGATGCCCTGCTCACCGGCGGCGATGGCGTTCTCGATGGCCTGGATCTGGCCCTCCTCGTCGCCGTCCTCGGCGCCGGCGGCGATGGTGAGGTCGACGTTCTCCTCCTCGGCGACCTCCTTCGCGCCCTCCTGCATGGCGACGAAGAACGGGTTGATGGAGTCCTTGGTGATGAGGGTGACGGCGACGGCGTCGCCCTCGCCCGCCGCGGTGGTGCCGCCGTCGTCGTCGGAGCCGCAGGCGGTGACGGTGAGGACGGTGGCGGCGGCGAGGGCCGCGGTCGCGGCGAGCCGGCGTCGTGGGTGGGGGAGCGTCATGGTCGGTTCCTTCTGCTGGTGGACTGACACGTGTCGGGGGTCGAGGGCGTCACTGGTCAGGGCACCGGCCCGACCTGGACGTTCTGGATGACCGCGGTGCCGTTGTAGACGTTGAGGCCGAACTGGCCGCTCGGGATCGTGTCGTCCACGGCATCGATGACGGGCTCCGCGCCGCCGTCGAGGTATACCCGGATCCGGGAGCCCTCGGCCACCACTTTCAGGTGATAGGTGCGCCCGTACTCGACGTCGAGCGGGTACGTGGCGATGTCGCGGCCCGGCCGCCAGAGCTTGATCACGTTGGCGTGCGCGTCGACGTTGGCGGTGTAGTGCCGGCTCGCGTCGCGGTTGGAGCGGAACGTGAGGGCCGCGGCGACGCCGGAGTCCAGCCGCACGTCGGCCTCGTAGCTGAAGTCGGTGCCGGTGGTCGTGTTCAGGTAGAACGCGTCGCCGCCGCTGGTGCCCTTCTTGCCGCCGGAGGCGTCGGACCAGACGCCGGAGTCGGTGTACCACTCGCCGCCGACGTTGGACTCCAGGGTGGACTCGCCGCCCCAGACGGAACCGAGCTGGTGCACCGTCATGCCGGTCAGCCGGACGTTGCCGTCGACGAACAGCTCCATGGCGTCGTCGCCGGGCATGCTGTCGAAGTTGACGTTCAAGCTGCGGTACAGCCGGCCGTCGTTGCCGAAGATCTCCAGCTGGCCGCGGTCGACGAGCAGCCGGAGCTCGACCTTGCCGTCCTCGAGCGGCAGCGGGACGCCGTCGAGCGTCTGGGTCTTGGCGTCGTAGACGACCTCGTGGTCGTACCAGCCGTCCTCACCGGTGCCCAGGCGGAAGCCGAACCGCGGCTCCGTCCGCCCGATGACCTCGAACTCGGCCTCGATCTCGGTGGTGTCCATCTCGACGCCGTCGAGCAGCGCGGCCGCGCGGTCATCGTCGAGCATGCGCGCCTTCCAGGTCTGCGTGCCGGTGCGCAGGCCGTCGATCTCGTCGACCGGCGTGCTCAGGACCATGGGCGCGCCGTCCACCGTCTCCAGCCGCATCTCGACGGGGAACGTGATGTTGCCGGTCCAGATGGTGCCGGAGTTGCCTGGCTGCCAGGCCATCGAGACGATGCGGTCGTCGGGCAGGTTCATGAAGGTCAGCCCGGCGTAGTAGGAGCCGCCGAACTGGTTGTTGCCCTGGTTGAAGCGTTGCGGCGTGGTCTGCTCGGTAGTGAACGTGGTGCCGTCGAAGGCGCCGACGACGTACTCGCCACTCGCGTCGCTCAGCACCCATTTCACGTTCTCGGGGTCGCCGTCGAGCGGCATCGGCACGAAGTCGGGGCACTCGAACAGCCAGCCGGCGTTGTAGCGCGAGGCGTGCGTCCAGTTCAGCAGGTCGTCGGACGTGTAGAAGTCGACGCCGTTGCCGCCCGGCGCGTCGGACCAGACGACCAGCCCCCACGTCTCGGCGGCCTCGTCCCAGAAGACCTTCGGGTCGCGGCTGGTGCCCTGCGGGACGACGACCTTCCGGCCGCCGTCATAGGTGTGGAACGTGAACCCGCCGTCGGTGGAGTAGAAGACCTGCACGCCGTTGGTGCCGGAGTAGACGATGATCGGGTCGTCGTCGCCGTCCTTGAGGCCGCTGACGTTCGCGGTGTCGACCACGCCGCCGCCGGAGAACAGGTCGCCCGGGTGGACGCCGGGCTCCAGCGCGATCGGCTGCTGCTTCCAGTGCACGAGGTCGGTGCTCGTGGCGTGCCCCCAGTGCATGGTGTCCCACTGCAGGCCGTGCGGGTTGTGCTGGTAGTACAGGTGGTACTCGCCGTCGTAGTACAGCGGCGCGTTGACGTCGTTGATCCAGCCGCCGCGCGCACTGAAGTGGTACTGGCCGCGGTTGTCCTCCTGGTAGTTGGTGACGGGGTAGGGGAACTCCGGGTAGTCCTGCACCGTCCCGGCCGACCCGGTCTGCACCATCACACCCGCGATGCCGGCGGCTGCGGCGAGCGTCGCCACAGCGGACCGCATTCTCCTGCGCATACGTCACAGCTCCCTTGCCAGTGATCGTTGGCCACGTCTGACAACCTTGTCAGGGGAGTCTGGAGGTTCGTGACGTGCGTGTCAATACTTGCTTTCTGCGGTGTTTCGGGGCGATGATTCCGGCCCAGGACGCAGCTTGACAATGTTGTCAACGGCGGCCGCTCTGCGGTGGCGTGCTTCTCGCCCGTCCGTCCCACCCGTGCCGGATACTGTGTCGAAGGGAGGGGCCCATGACCGAACACGCCGATCCGGCGACCATGCCGTACCGGCCGCGGGCGACGCTGCGCGACGTCGCCGCCATGGCGGGCGTCAGCATGAAGACCGTCTCGCGGGTGGTCAACGGCGAGAACGGCGTCACGCCGCAGAAGGTCGACGCGGTCCGGCAGGCGATCAGCCGGCTCGACTACCGCCCCAACCTGTCGGCCAGCGCGCTGCGCCGGTCCAGCGGCCGCACCGCCGCCATCGGCACCGTCCTCGAGGACCTCGCCAACCCGTTCTCCAGCGCGCTGCTGCGCGCCGTCGAGGACGTCGCCAACGAGAAGCGGGTGCTCATCCTCGCCGGCAGCGTCGACGAGGATCAGCAGCGCGAACGCGCCCTCGTCCGGGCGTTCACCGAACGCCGGGTCGACGGCCTCATCGTCGCGCCGGTCGGCGAGGACCAGGGCTACCTGCGGGCCGAGATGGAGGCCGGCACGCCGCTGGTGTTCGTCGACCGCCAGCCGCAGGGCCTGCTCGCCGACTGCGTGCTGTCCGACAACGAGTCCGGCGCCCGGCAGGCGGTGCACCGGCTCGCCGACGTCGGCCACCGCCGCATCGCCTACCTCGGCGACCTCGCGCTGATCCCCACGGCGGAGCAACGCTTCGCCGGCTACCAGCGGGCGCTGCTGGAGCGCGGGCTGCCGCTCGATCCCGCCCACGTCGTCCACGACCTGCACACCGTCGACGACGCCGCCCGGGCGACGACGGCGCTGCTGCGGGGCCTGGGCGACGGCAACGGCCCGACAGCGATCTTCGCCAGCCAGAACCTCGTCACCATCGGCGCCATCACGGCGCTGCAGGACCTCGGGCTCGAGGACTCCGTTGCGCTCATCGGCTTCGACGACTTCCCGCTGGCCGACCTGCTGAAGCCGCGGGTCAGCGTCATCGCGCAGAACCCGTCCGAGATGGGCCGGGTGGCCGCGGAGCTGCTGTTCCAGCGGCTCGACGGCGACCGCGGCCGGCCCCAGCGCATCCTGCTGCCGACGACGACGGTGCTGCGCGGCTCCGGCGAGATCCCGCCGGCGGTCCCGTGAGCGGGGTCGCCGGGGCCGCGGCCGCCGCCGTCGTCGTCGGCGAGGCGCTCACCGACGTCATCGTCGACCGTTCCGGTGGCGAGACGCGGCATCCGGGCGGCAGCCCGGCCAACGTCGCCTACGGCCTGGGGCGGCTGGGCCGGCCGACGGCGCTGGTCACCGAGCTGGGCGCCGACGCCGACGGCGACGCGATCCGGGCGCACCTGGCCTCCGCGGGCGTCGAGGTGCGGACGCAGGGGAGTGCGGGGCGGACGTCGACGGCGGTGGCGAGCCTCGGGTCCGACGGGTCGGCCGACTACCGATTCGACCTGACCTGGGGCCTCGGGCCGGTGGCGCTGGGCGCCGAGCGCCCGCTGGTGCTGCACACCGGCTCGCTGGCCACGACGGTGCCGCCCGGCGCGGCGTCGGTCGAGCGGCTGGTGCGCGCCGTGCGCCCCGGCAGCACCGTCAGCTACGACCCCAACATCCGGCCAGCGCTCATGGGCCCCGCCGGCGACCTGCGCGCGCGGGTCGAGCACCTGGTGGCCGGCAGCGACGTCGTCAAGGCCAGCGACCAGGACACCCAGTGGCTGGCGCCGGGCCGCGACCCGCTCGACGTCGCCCGCGCCTGGCTGCGGCTGGGGCCGGCGCTCGTCGTCGTCACGCTGGGCGGAGCGGGCGCCGTCGCCGTGAGCCGTGGGGGAGAGGTGCACGTGCCGGCCGCGCCGGTCACCGTCGCCGACACCGTCGGCGCCGGCGACTCCTTCACCGCGGGCCTGCTCGACGGGCTCTGGCACGAAGACCTGCTCGGTGGTGCGGCCCGCTCGCGGCTGCGGGCGGTCCCGGCCGACGTCGTCGAGCGGGTCGTCCGCCGCGCCACCATGGCCGCTGCCGTCACCGTCTCGCGCGCCGGGGCCAACCCGCCCACGCGCGACGAGCTCGACGCCGTCGCCCGCCCGGCCGGAAGCTGATCAGGGCGCGCCGGCCCGCGCGGCCCGCGCGAGCAGGAGCCGGCGCTCGCGGTCGTTGCGGGTGAGCTCCGCCGCGCGCTGGAACTCGGTGCGCGCCTCGTCGTGCCGGCCGAGCCGTTCCAGCAGGTCGCCTCGGACGCTGGGCAGCAGGTGGTAGCCGCGCAGCGCCGGCTCGGCGGCGATCTGGTCGACCAGGGCGAGCCCCGTCGCGGGGCCGTAGGCCATGCCCAGCGCGACGGCCCGGTTGAGCTCGGTGACGGGGGTGCCGCCGAGCCGGCCGAGCCGCTCGTACAGCGCGGCGACGGCGGCCCAGTCGGTGTCCTCGGGCCGGGCCGCGCGGGCGTGGCAGGCGGCGATGGCGGCCTGCAGCGCGTAGGGGCCTGGCCTCTGTGTCAGGGCGCCGGCCCGCTCGAGGGCTGCCAGCCCGCGGCGAATGCGGGCGTGGTCCCAGCGGCCGCGGTCCTGGTCGGCCAGCAGCACCGGCTCGCCGTCGGGCCCGACCCGTGCCCGCAGCCGCGACGACTGCAGCTCCATCAGTGCGGACAGGCCGTGCACCTCGGGCTCGTCCGGCACCAGCGTCACCAGGATGCGGCCGAGCCGGACCGCCTCGGCGCACCGGTCGGGCCGGGTCCAGTCGCTGCCCTCGGTGGCCGAGTAGCCCTCGTTGAACAGCAGGTACACCACGCCGAGGACCGCCGCGAGCCGGGCCGCGCGCTCGGCGCCGACCGGCTCCTCCAACGCCGCGCCCGCCTCGGCGAGCGTCCGCTTCGCCCGGCCGACCCGCTGCGTGATCGTCGCCTCCGACGTCAGGTAGGCGCGGGCGATCTCGCGGCTGCTCAGCCCGCCGACCAGCTTCAGCGTCAGCGTCGTCCGGGCGTCCGCCGTCAGCGACGGATGGCAGCAGACGAACATCAGCCGCAGCACGTCGTCCTCGACGTGGTCGACGGCGGCCGCGAAGTCGGGCTCGACGACGTCGGACCCCTGGTCGCGCCCGATGGACGTGTAGAGGACGTCGCGCCGCTCGTTGCGGCGGAAGAGGTCGACGGCGCGGCGCTTGGCGATGGTCATGAGCCAGGCCGCGGGCCGGTCCGGGATCCCCGTCCGCGGCCAGCTGCCGAGGGCGGCGACCAGCGCGTCTTGGGCGAGGTCCTCGGCCAGGCCGACGTCGCGCACGATGCGCACGAGCCCGGCGATCAGCCGCGTCGACTCCAGCCGCCAGACGGCCTCGACGGCGGCGCGGGTGGTCTCCTCGGTCACACGTCGATGAGACCACCCGGCCGCGGGCGGGGCAAACCCGTGTCAGGGTTCGGAGGCCAGGGGACGCGGGATGCCGGGGTGCGGGTGGTCGGCGTCCGCGAGCTGGCGCACCTCGCAGGATCCCTCCCAGCCGGGCCAGTGCTGCTGGTGCAGCCGGAGCATCCGCCGGGCCAGCTCGACCGCCTCCTCGCGCGACCGCACGTCGAGGATCGCGAACCCGCCGATCAGCTCCTTGGCCTCGGTGAACGGCCCGTCGACCGCGCTGATGCGTCCGTCGACCAGTGACACCACGGCCCCGGCCGAGCTGGGCAGCAGCCCGCCCATGTCGACGAGGGTGCCGGACACGCTCATCTCCTGCGCGAGGTCGGCGACCGCCTGGACCAGCTCCGGCGGCGGCAGCCCGGCCGGATTCGGCTCCTCGGACCGGATGAACGACACGAACCGCATGGCCGGCTCCTCCCAGGTCGACGGCGAACGCCGTCATTCTCCCGCTCTCTCGTCGAACGGGAGACGCGGTTCCCTACACCGGCCGCTCGTCCATCATGATCGGCGATCGACCCCGGTATGACGTGGTGGATCGCCGATGATCAAGGTCATTCGGTGACCTCGATGTCGGCGGTGTACGGATGGGTCGGCTCGGCCGGCGCGGTCCAGACGGGCAGCCGGCCGTCGCCCTCGGCGGACTCGGCGGACACCGCGAACTCCACCTGCCCGTTCTCGTTCGTCGCCAGCTCCGCGCGCAGGTGTGCCGCGATCCGCAGCTCGTACTGCCCGTCCGGACCCGAACGGGCCGCCGCGACCGGGTTCAGACGGGTGGTGAGCGTGACGAGCGCATCCGGCACCACCGCGCCGTCGGCGCGCACCACGCGGCCCCGGGCGACCACCGGCTCGGACAGCTCCGCGGAGTCGGGGATTCCCGGCAGCAGCGTCGCGGCGGACTCCGGCTCCGGGATCTCCGACACGGCGGACGGCGGCACGGGCGAGGTCGCAGCCGGGTGACCGGGCCCGTGCTCCGGCGTCGAGCAGCCGGCCGCGAGCAGCACGGCCGCCGCGGTCGTCACGACGGACCTCGTCGCCGTCATGCCGGGAGTCTAGTTCGCTCCTGGCGGTCCGGCCGGGGCCTGGGAGGTGCCCGACCACACCCGCGGAAGGACCTCCTCGCCGGCGAAGCCCGTCGCCTGCGCGGGCGTGGTCAGGATCGCCGGATCCGGGCCGCGGAGCGGCCGACGCCGTCGGCCTCGATCTCGCGTCGGTGAAGGATCGCACTCGTTCGGGGAGTTCGCCGCGACACCCGCTCAGAGGCCGAGGACTCGATGGAGCCCGTCGTCGACGGCGAGCATGACGTGGGCGGGGACCCGGCCCGCGCGCTCGCGCAGGTCGCGCTTGTCGACGGTGACCAGGGCGGCGACGGTGACGACGGAGTCGCGCGGCAGGCCGGTCGCCGATGCCGGGAGGAAGACGTTGCCGGGGAGCTCGGCCCGGGCGGTGTTCGAGGTGACGACGGCCGCGAGCGCGGTGGAGAGGCGGCTGGCGTTGTACGGGTCGGCCTGGACGATCAGCACCGGGCGCCGCTTCGCCGGCCGGCTGCCGCGGGCGGGACCGAGGTCGACCCAGTAGAGGTCACCCCGCGAGATCACCAGTCGGGCTCGTCCCAGGTGGCGGCGGCGAGGGCGCGGCGGCCGGCGGTGGCGGCGGCCGCCGCGGAGTCGTCGTCGCCGGTGCGGTCGAGGATCTCGTCGATGCGGGCCGTGAGGGAGGCGTCGTCGAGCTGGCGCAGGTACTGCTCGGCGGCGCGCGCGAAGAACTCCGAGCGGCTCATGCCGAGCTCGGCGGCACGCTGCGTGGCCCGCTCGAACGTCTCGTCGGGCAGCGAGATCGCGGTCTTCATGCCCCGAGTATAACCGGGTACTACCGCCGTCCGGCACCCAGCGGATCGAGCTGCTCGGGCGTCGCGTCGTCGGCGGCGGTCGACAGGCTGAGCTCGCGGTTCCGCTCGTCCGAGGCGAGCAGGTCGCGGCCGGCGGCGGTGCCGTAGCGGTAGGCGTCGGGGCCGACCAGCAGCCGCAGTGGCGGCTCGTCCATCGCCACGATGCGCAGCAGCAACTCGGCGACCTTGGCGGGGTCGCTCGCCATGGTGAGGGCGCTCTCGCCCATCCGTTCCGCGTTGGCGCCGACGGTGCCGGCGTACTCCGGGCGCACGGGGTCGACGCGCATCGACGAGCCGGCCCAGTCGGTGCGCATGCCGCCGGGCTCGAGGACGGTGACCTTGACACCCAGTGGCGCCACCTCGGCGGCCAGGACCGACGAGAACCCGCCGACCGCCCACTTCGCGGTCTGGTACGCGCCCAGCCCCGCCGACGCCATGCGCCCGCCGACCGACGACACCTGCACGACGTGCCCGCCGCGCTGCTCGCGCAGCACCGGGAGCGCCGCCCGGGTCATGGTGACGACGCCGAACAGGTTGGTCTCGACCTGGGCGCGGAAGTCCGCCGGGTCGGCGTCCTCGATGCTGGCGAGGTTCGCGTAGCCGGCGTTGTTCACCAGCACGTCCAGCCGCCCGAACTCGGCGACGACGGTGTGAACGGCCCGTTCCGCCGCGGCCGGGTCGGTGACGTCGAGCGGGACCACGACGAGCCGGGGGCGGTCGCCGCCGGGCCCGGAAGCGGCGGCGAGCAGGTCGTCGAGGGCGTGCGGGTCGCGGACACCCGCGACCACTTGGTGGCCGGCGGCGAGCGCGGCGACGACGACGGCGCGGCCCAGGCCTCGGGAGGCGCCGGTGACGAGGAACGAGGACATGGCAAGCTCCTAACTAACTGATTAGTTGATAACAGTGGACCGCGCTGCCCGGTTTGTCAACTAACTCGTTGGTAAGCTCCGTCACCGTGACGTCCCCGATGCCCCGAGACGCCGAGCGGACCCGCCGCCGGCTGCTCGACGCCGCGCGCGACGAGTTCGCGGCGGTGGGCATCGCCGGGGCCCGGGTCGACCGCATCGCGGCCGCCGCGGCCAGCAACAAGGCGCAGATCTACCACTATTTCGGCAGCAAGGACGGCCTGTTCGACGCCGTCTTCGACGACCTGTGCCGGGCCACGCTCGACGCCGTCCCCATGGACGCGCACGACCTGCCGGAGTACGCCGGGCGGCTGTTCGACTCCTACGAGGAGCGGCCCTGGGTGCAGCGGCTGGCCACCTGGTACCGGCTCGAACGGGCCGGCGCGCGCCCGCTCGACATCGTGCTCGAGAGCAACGCGGCGAAGGTGAGGGTGATCGCCGACGCGCAGGACGCGGGCGCGCTGCCGTCGGCCTTCACCCCGGTCGAGCTGCTCGGTCTGGTGCTGCACCTGTCCGGCTTCTGGAGCTCGAACACCCCGGAGTTCGACGCCGCCGTCGACGACGTCGGCCGCGAGCGCCGCCGGGCGGTCGTCGTCCGGGCGGTCGCGGCGCTCCTCGCCGCACGCTGACGCCGTCACCCCGGGTGCTCCCCGGGCGAATCCGGCATTGACCGTATTCATGGCATGCCGCTAGGGTGCCGCCACAAGTGTCTATCTGTCTATACCGCTAGACGACTTCGGGAGGCACGATGAGCACCTTCACCCGCCGCGCACTGGTCACCGCCGCCACCGCCGGCGCCGCGGCCGGCGTCGTCGCGACCGCGCCAGCGGCCGCCGCGACCCCGATCGGCACTGCCCGACCCAGCCCACGGCGGCTCTTCTCCGCCGGGGAGTTCGAGAGCACGATGGACCCCGCCGCCTCGGGCGCCGACAACGCGGCCGCGTTCGTGGCCGACGTCGCGGCGGCCGACGGACGGCAGGTCGTCGTCGCGCCGGGCACGTACACCGTCGCCCAGGTGATCCTCACCGACCAGGTCGTCAACGTCCGGTTCATGCCGGGCACCCTGCTGCTGCCCGACGCGAGCCTGCACGCCGTCGGCCCGGCCGGTCGCTGGTTCCACGCCACGAACTGCGACACCCGCCTGTACGGGCTGACCGCCGACGGGCAGCATCTCCCCGAGGACTGCTGGCGCTCCGACGGCGGCGAGTTTCGCGCGTACGACACGACCATGCTGAACATGGGGTTCGAGGACCTCGTCGGCAACTCCACGTCGCTGGGCACGCTCGGGATCCTGTGCAAGAGCGTCGAAGAGGTGATCATCGACGGCTACGCGGGCAGCGAGTTCTGGGGCCGCAAGGACGACGTCTACGCGAACCAGGCCGGCAAGGTCAACCACCTGATGATGTACGAGTGCGAGCGGGTCGCGATCCGCAACGTCACCATCTCCGGAGGCCGGGGCGAGGACAACGACTTCTTCCACCTGCTCGACCTGCGTCCGGTCCCGACCATGCACGGCACCATCGAGAGCTGCCACCTCTACTACAACGGGCAGACCCGCCGCTGCATGAAGTTCCAGGGCGGCAACTGGGACGTCCGCGACGTCCACTGCTACCCGGCCGCGGACTTCGAGGCGGTGTCCGCCGAGACCGACATCGGCGAGCAGAACCTCAACTGCATCGACTGGGCCGGTTCGGTCGAGGGCACGCTGCGGCTGTCGGACAGCTACGTCGACGCGACGGGGTACGTCGTCGGCGTCTCGCACACGTTCGGCCCGCTCGGCCGGGTCATCGTCGAGAACTGCACCATCGTCGGCGGCCGCCGGCTGGCCAAGCGGAACAACCCGGAGCCGCCGCACGCGTACTCCGAGATCCAGACCATGGGCTTCTTCGCGATCCCGCAGGACAACGACAGCGAGATCCGCGACAGCGTCATCAAGGGCTTCTCGCGCTCCGTCGTCGTGCAGGGCAACCGCAACCGCGTCGTCGGCAACACCATCGACGACCCGCAGATCTTCTGGCTGCAGGCCGGCAGCTCGACCGCGAAGGACTTCCTCGAGGTCAGCGGCAACAAGGTGCTGACCCGCACGCCGGGGGCGATGGCGACGCGGTGCAGCCGGATCGACAACTACACCAACGTCGAGGTCTACGACAACACGCTGATCCGGGTGCCCGGCACGGTCGTCAACGACACCCACGGCGTGTTCATCGACATCACCAACGGCGGCGCCACCGGGATCGCGACCAACAACCGTGCGCCCGCCGGCACCGTCTCCGTCCGGTCCGGCGCCTCCAACGTCGCCGTGTACCAGAACCAGGGCCAGCTGCTGCGCCCGCTGCTCACCACGGGCCCCGTCGGCAACGGCGGCACCGGCGAGGACAACCTGCAGATCCAGGCGATTCCGGCCTACAACCTGCACCGGCTCGGCAGCGCGGTGCGCTCGACGTTCACCGGCACCACCGCGAACAACGCCAACGCGAAGACTCTGCGCGTCTATGTCGGCACGACGCTGGTGCTGACCGCGCCGCTGACGCCCGGCCAGGCCGGCGGCTGGGAGGTCCAGCTCGTGGTCATCGCGGTCCCCGTCGTCGGCGGCGAGCTGAAATACACCGTCAAGCTGCTGGAATGCGACAGCGCCGGGGCCGGTGCTCCGACCGTGGCCCGGGTCGCTACCGGGACGACGATCCAGGTCACCACGCAGCCGATCATCCTCAAGACCACCGCCGAGGCGGTCGCCAACGGCGACGTGGTCAGCCAGGTCGCGGTGACCGAGTCGCTCGACGGCCGCCACTTCATCTTCAGTTGATCCCCGACGGGAGAACCGCTTCCATGCCACGTCTCGCCACACGAGTCGCGACGCTCGCCGTCGCCGGTGCCCTCGTGGTCGCCGGCGCTGCGAGCGCCCCGGCCGCCGATCCCGCGATCGCCGAGGTGACCGAGGTCGGCACGCCGATCACCAACGTCGCGATCGACAAGGTCACCTACGCCACGCTGCCCGATGGCCGGCCAGTCATCTACACGGTGCTGCTCGGCTCCGGCACGACCAGCCTGCACGTCATCGACGTGCGCAGCCGCGAGTCGATCCGGTCGGTCCGGCTCCCCGGCGCCATCGGGTCCCGCGACCTCGCCGTCGCGCCCGACGGCACGCTCTACATCGCCACGTTCCAGCAGGGCCGGCTGTACTCCTACGACTACGCGTCCGACACGCTGACCGACCTGGGCCGGCCGTCGACGGCGGTCAGCTACCTGTATGGGCTGGGCATCCACGCCGACGGGACGGTGTTCTTCGGCGGCTACCCGACGGGGCAGCTGTTCGGCTACGACCCGGACACCGGGGCGTTCCGCGACTACGGCACCCTGTCGCCGGACTCGCAGTACCTGCGCAGCGTCGTCGTCTGGGGCGACTCGGTCTACGCCGGGCTGGGGACGCAGAAGGCTCGGCTGGTCCGGGTCGACATCGCCTCGGGCGCCGTCACGCCGATCCCGTTGCCGGCACCGTACGACGCCGAGCACGAGGTCAACCAGGTCAGCGTCCGCAGCGACGTCGCGTACGTGCACCTGACCTCGTCGCGCACGATGCTGCGCTACGACCTGCGCGCGCAGGAGTGGCTCTCGCCGCTCGGCCCGGCCGGCGGGCTGGACGTGTCGCCGGTGTCGCCGATGCGCAAGGAGGTCTACTTCGTCGGGACCAACGGGCGGCTGCGCGCGTTCAGCACGCTGACCGGCCGGACCCGCGAGACCGGCGCGTTCCCGTCGATGTTCACCTCGCGGGGGTTCGCCTGGATCGACATGCAGGAGGACGGCTACCCGGGCGAGTCGCTGGTGATGACCGACTACATCGGCCGGCTCTGGGTGCACAACCCGCGCACCGGGCGGTCGCGCGTCGACCAGTTGACGATCACCGGCGAGCCGGTGCACATCCGGTCGCTCGGCGTCGGGCCGGACGGGCGCATCTGGGCCGGCGGGCTCGGCTCCGGCGGGCTCTCGTGGTACGACCCGGCGACGGGGGACATGGCGCAGGTGCCACGGGGGACCGTCGGGCAGACCGACGAGATGCTCCGCGTCGGCGCCGACCTCTACCTCGGCACGTATCCCGCGGGAACGGTGCTGCGGTACCGGCCGGCCGAGCCGTTCGTCTGGGGCAGCAACCCGGGCCCCGTCGCGAACCTCGCCGGTCAGGGCCAGGACCGGCCGCTCGCGCTGGCGTACGCGGCCGGCCGGGTGGTCATCGGGACGGTGCCGAACTACGGCCAGCTCACCGGCGCGATCAGCATCTACGACCCGGCGACGGGTTCGGTCGCGGTGGACCGCGGGGTGGCCGGGACCGGCAGCGTCGTGTCCGCCGTGGCGATCGGCGACGTCGTCTACGCGAGCACGTCGAAGTGGGCCGGACTCGGCATCGTGCCGCCGGACGACGACGGCAAGGTGTTCGCCTACGACCCCGTCACCCGGACCAAGCTCTGGGAGGTCGTGCCGTACCCGGGGACGCCCGCGGTCACGGAGCTGGCGGTGTCGCCGTCGGGCACCCTGTGGGGCCTGACGCGGGGCCGGCTGTTCGAGCTCTCCGCCGCCACGGGGGAGCTGCTGCGCGAGATCGCCGTGCCCGCCGAGAACTGGGACACCGTCGACCACGTGTGGTCCGAAGGGCAGCGGCTGGTGGTGCTGCCCGACGGCACCCTGTACGCCGTCGTCGGCGGGCAGCTCTTGCGTGCCGACGTGTCGAGCGGGGCCGTCGAGCCGGTGACAAACGGCGTGTCCGCCGTCGTCCTGGGCGACGACGGCGCGTTGTACCTGTCCAAGGGCGCCGTTCTGCACACGCTGGTGCCGTGAACGGACTCGTCATGACGGTGCTCGGCCCGGTCGATCCCGCCGGGCTGGGCGCCGTCGACGCCCACGAGCACCTGTTCCTGCACTCGGCGGCGCTGCCGGGCGAGGACTTCGGCTCCGTCGATGCGATGGCGTCGGAGGCCGAGACCGTCCGGGCCGGCGGCATCGACACGATCGTCGAGCTGACCCCGGTCGGGCTGGGCCGCTCGGTCACCGGGCTGGCGTCGGTGAGCCGGCGGACCGGCGTGCACGTCGTCGCCGCGACCGGCTACCACCGCGACGCGCACTACCCGGCCGGGCACTGGGTGTACCGCGAGCCGGCGGAAGTGCTCGAGGAGGTGCTGCTGGCGGATCTGACCAGCGGCATCGACGAACGTGACTGGCAGGGACCGACGCCCGTGCCGTCGCCGCACCGTGCGGGGATCATCAAACTCGGCGCGTCCTACCAGCGGGCGTCGGCGTCCGAGCGGCTGCGGCTGACGGTGGGGGCGTCGGCGGCCCGGCGCACGGGCGCGCCGGTCGCCGTCCACTGCGAGGTCGGGACGATGGCGCCGGAGCTGCTCGACCTGCTGGCCGCCGACGGCGTGCCGGCCGGCCGGGTGCTGCTGGCGCACCTCGACCGCAATCCCGACCCCGGGTTGCACGCCGAGCTGGCCGCGCGCGGCGCCTACCTGCTGTACGACACCGTCGGGCGCATCAAGTACCGGCCCGACTCCGTGCTGCTGGAGCTGATCGAGCGCATGGTGGCCGCCGGCCACGGCGACAAGGTGCTGCTCGGCACCGACGTCGGGCGGCGATCGCAGCTGCGCGCGTACGGAGGCGGGCCGGGCATGGCGGTGCTGGGGGAGACGTTCGTCCCGCGCCTGCGGTCGTCGGTCGGCGACGACGCGACGTCGGCCATCCTGCGCACGAACGCCTGGACCGCCCTCACCTGGTCCATGGTTGCTGAATGACCACGTCCACCACGGAATCCCCTGCCGAACGAGGCCTGCGGGCCTGGCGATGCGGGGAATCGCCTCGTGACGCGCACGGCAACCGCTTTCCGGCCACGAGGCGCAGCCATCACCAGGCGTTCATGCGCATCACCCGGCCTGCAGGCCTGGTGAAGCAGGGAATCGGGTGGTGAACGTGGTCATTCCGAAGCGGGGTCAGCCGGGCTGGCGGAGCAGCTCGATGTCGAAGAGGTAGCGACCGCCGACGTAGCGGGACTCGGTGAACTCGACCGGCACGTCGGCCTGGTCGTGGATGGTGCGCTGCTCGATCAGCAGCGGCGCTCCCGTCGGCACGTTCAGCCACTGCGCCTCCTGGACGTCGGCAGCGGCGGCGGTGAGCGTGCCGTACGCCTGGGTCGGGGTGCGCCCGATCGCCTCGAGCGCCACGAACAGCGACGTCTCCTCGAGGTTCGCCTCGAGCACGCCGGCGCAGACGGCGGGCAGCCGCACGTTCTCGACCGCCATGGGGACGCCGTCGGCGAGGCGGAGCCGCTGGATGGCGACCACCAGCCCGCCGACCGGCAGCTGCAGCGCCACGACCTCTTGGTCGGTGCCGGCACGCACCCCGGACTGCAGCATGCGCGAGCCGGCCTTCAGGCCGCGCCGGCGCATCTCCTCGGTGAACGACAGCAGCGTGTTGATGCGCCGGTGCACGGGCGTCTGCGCGACGAACGTGCCGCGGCCCGACACGCGGTACAGCAGGCCGTCGGAGGCCAGCCGCTGCACCGCCTGGCGCGCCGTCATGCGGCTCACGCCGAAGCGCCGGCAGAGCTCGGCGTCGGACGGCAACGGGTCGCCGGGCTGTGCCTTCGCGATCATCTTGCGCAGCTCACGCTCGATGATCACGTACGCGGGCGGTGTGGTGCTCTTCATCTGGCCCCCGACGTCGCGATGGTTGACGAACTCACTAGCAGTATAGATACTCTACCCATCTAGACAGCCAGTCAGGCTGATCGGAGGGGGTGCCGGAGTGCGCGAGCGGGTCCTGGGCATCGATGTGGGCGGCACCACGGTGAAGTGGGCCGTCCTCGAAACGCGGGACGCCACCGTCGTGGCGCGCGGCAGCATTCCCACCGCGGGCGACCCCCACACCGTCGCCGCGGACCTCGCCGCCGTCGCCGCGACCCCCGCCGCGGGCGACACCGCGGCCATCGGCGTCGGCGTCCCGGGCCACGTCGACCGGAGCACGGGCGTCATCCGGTTCCTGCCCAACCTGCGTGGCGACTGGCTCGGCTTCCCGCTCGCGGCGACGCTGCGCGCGGCGACCGGCCGCCCGGTCACCGTCCTCAACGACGCCCGGGCGTTCTGCCTGGCGGAGTGGCTGCTCGGCGCGGCCCGCGGCCACGACGACGTGCTGTTCCTGACGCTGGGGACGGGGGTCGGCGGCGGTGTCGTCAGCGGCGGCGCGCTGCTGACCGGCCCGGACGACCGGCTGGGCGAGATCGGCCACCTGGTCCACGACCGCGCCGGGCCGACCTGCGGCTGCGGCCACCGCGGCTGCCTCGAGACCTACGCCAGCGCGACGGCCATCGCCCGCGCCGCCGGCCGGCCCACCGCCGAGGACGTGTTCCTGGCGCTGCACGACCTCCAGGCGAACGCGGCCGTCGAGGCGGCCGGCCGGGCCATCGGCGAGACCATCGCCAGCCTGTGCGCCGTCCTGCCGGCGGACCTGCTGGTCATCGGCGGCGGCGTGGGGGCGGGACTGCCGCGGCTGCGCCCGCACATCGAGCACGCACTCGCCGAGCGACGCGACTTCATCGGCGCGGTCGACGTCGTCGCGGCCAGGCTGGGGGCCGACGCGGGAGCCGTCGGCGCCGCCCTGGCCGCCCTCAACGACCTCGACGGTCAGGCGACACCGACCGGCGACTGGGGGCCCGAGGTCCCCACGACCCGTCGGCCGGCGGTCGGGGTCGGCGCCGCGCCGGCACATGAGCGCTCGTTCGCGTTGCCTGACCCGGCAACCGAGCTGATCGCTGACGACGTACGGAGGTGGACGTGAGCTGGATCGGGCGAGCGCATGAGGTGCTCGACACGATCGCGCGGACGCAGGGTGAGGCCATCGAGAAGGCCAGCCGGTTCTGCGCGGAGTCGATCGGCGGAGGCGGCGTGGTGCACACCTTCGGCACCGGCCACTCGCGGATCCCGGTGGAGGAGCTCTTCCCGCGCTACGGCTCGTATCCCGGCTTCCACCCCATCGTCGAGCTGTCGATGACGTTCCACACGCAGGTCGTGGGCGCCAACGGGCAGCGGCAGGCGATGTTCATCGAGCGGGTCGAGGGCCTCGCCGAGCAGATCCTGGCGAACTTCACCCTGCGCGGGACCGACGCGATGATCGTGTTCAGCGCGAGCGGCCTCAACGCCGTCCCCATCGAGATCGCCCAGCAGGCCCGCAAGTCCGGCCTCAACGTCATCGCGGTGACGGCGCTCGCGGAGTCGCGCTCGGCGCCGGTCCGGCACAGCTCGGGCACGCGTCTCGCCGACCACGCCGACGTCGTCATCGACCTCTGCACGCCGCCCGGCGACGCCCTGTGCAGCGTCGACGGACTCGACGTGCCGGTCGGGCCGGGCAGCACGCTGGCCGCCGTCGCGATCGTCAACGAGATCAAGGTGCGGGTCGCGGAGCTGCTGACGGCCGACGGCACCATGCCGCCCGTGCTCACCAGCAAGGCGCTCATCGGCGCCGAGGAGTCCGCCGCCCGGTTCGAGGCGGCCTACCTCGAGCACGGCCGCCGCGCCGCCGAGGTCCTGCGGGGCACACCATGAAGATCCTGGTCTGCGGCGGGTCCGGCGGCATCGGGTCGGCGTGCGTCGCCGCCCTGACGACCGCCGGCCACGACGTCCTCGCCGTCGACCGCGACGCTGTCACCTCGGGGCCGGGCGCCGGCCCCGTAGCCCTCGACATCACCGCTCCGGGCGGCGCCGACAAGGCGATCGACCGGGCCGTCGAGGCGTTCGAGGGCCGTCTCGACGGCGTCGTGCACGCCATCGGCCGCTCCGGCCGCCGGCTGGGCGACGGTCCGGTCAGCACCTGCAGCGACGAGGCCTGGCGCGACGTGCACCGGGTCAACCTCGACTCGGTGTTCTGGCTGCTGCGCGCGGCGCTCCCGGTGCTGCGCGACAACGGCGGCGGCTCGGTCGTCGTGGTCGGCTCGGCGCTGGCCCGCACGCTGGACCGCGACTTCCTCACCGCCGCGTACCTCACCAGCAAGAGCGCGGTCGAGACGCTGGTGCGGGCGGCCGCCTTCGAGGGGGCGCCCGGCGGCGTCCGCGTCAACGTCGTGGCGCCGGGGCTGGTCGACACCCCCATGGCGGCCCGCGCCCTGACCGACCCGGTCATCAGCGGCCGGCTGCCCGAGCTCATGCCGCTCGGACGCGGCGGCGCCAGCGCCCCGGACACCGTCGCCGCCGCCGTCGAGTGGCTGCTCTCGCCTGCCTCGAGCCAGGTCACCGGCGCGGTCCTGCCCGCCGACGGCGGCTGGAGCCTGCGATGACCGCGGCGCCGCTGCTGTGGGAGGGCGACGTCGTCGTGGCCGGCGGCGGGTCCGCGGGCTGTGCGGCGGCGGTCGCCGCGGCCCGCACGGGCGCCCGGACGCTGCTGGTCGAGCCGGCCGGCTTCCTCGGCGGCACCGGCACGGCCGTCCTCGACACCTTCTACGGCTTCTACGCCCCCGGGGGCGACGACACGCCCGAGAGCAGGGTCGTCGGCGGCATCGGCTGGGAGGTCGCCTCGGCCCTTCTCGACGGCGGCCAGGCGTTCGAGCGGCCCAACAGCTACGGCGCCGGCACCGGGGTCACCTACGAGCCCGAGGCGCTGAAGCTGACCTGGGACCGCCTGACCCGGGCCGCCGCCGTCGACACCCTGCTGCACGCGAGCGTCGTCGGCGTCGAGACCGACCCGGCGACCAGGCGGGTCACCGCGCTCACCGTCGCCACGAAGGCCGGCACCCGCACGGTCCGCGCGGACGCCGTCGTCGACGCGAGCGGCGACGCCGAGGTCGCGTGGCGGGCCGGCGCGGCCCTCGAGCGCCCGTCCACGGACCAGAAGCTGCAGCCGCTCACCGCGACGTTCCGGCTCGGCGGCGTCGACACCGGCGTCATCACCACGAAGGACCTGCACGAACGGCTGGCCAAGGCGGCCGAGTCCGGGCGCTACCGGCTGCCGCGCCGCGAGGGCTCGGTGCACCGGACGGTGCTGCCCGGCGTCGTGCACACGAACCTGACACGGGTGAGCGGGCTGGACCCGACCGACCCGTGGCAGCTCTCGGCGGCGGAGGCCGAGGGACGGGCCCAGGTGGCCGAGTACGTCCGCTTCCTCACGGAGGAGGTGCCGGGGTACGAGGACGCCTACCTGCTCTCCACCTCGGTCCGGATCGGCGTGCGCGAGACCCGCCGGCTGATCGGGCGGTACGTGCTCACCCGCGACGACGTGCTCGAGGCCCGCGACTTCCCGGACGCCGTCGCCCGCTGCGGCGCCCCCGTCGAGGACCACGGCGGCGGCGAGTCGACCATCTGGGAGTACGTCGGCGGGCACCGGTCCGGACGCACCTACGGCGTCCCGTACCGCTGCCTGCTCCCTGCCGAACTGGACAACGTCGCCGTCGCCGGCCGGTGCCTGTCCGCCACGCACGACGCGCACGCCTCGGTGCGCTCGATGGCCCAGTGCATGGCGCTGGGCCAGGCGGCCGGCACCGCCGCGGCACTGTCCGGCGGCGGCGCCGTCGGCGATCTCGACGCGACGGTCCTACGCGAGCGGCTGGCCACCGACGCGGCCGTGCTCTGACGAACCACACCTACGACTGATCGGCAAGAGAGAAGGAGACCGGAGATGCGAACCCGCACTGCTCCGACCGCAGCGGTGCTCGCCCTGAGCATCGGCCTGCTGGCCACCGCCTGTGGCGGCGGCGACGACGACACGGACACCACGGGCGGCGAGGGCGGCGGCGACAACGCCGCCGTCTCCGGCGAGGTGACGATGTGGATCTACCCCGCCATCGCCGACGAGGCCACCCACCGGGGGTTCTGGGACGACACCGTCGCGGCGTTCAACCAGGAGTATCCGGACGTCGACGTGACGGTCGAGATCTTCCCCTGGGCCGACCGCGACCAGGCGCTGACCACGGCCATCGCCGGCAACAGCGCCCCCGACGTCGTGTACCTGATCCCGGACCAGCTGCCGGCCTACGCGCGCAACATCGAGCCGATCGACGACTACCTGAGCGAGGACGAGAAGGCCGACTACCGGCCCAACGTCGTCGACTCCGTCAGCATCGACGGCCAGATGATGGGCGCGCCGATCCTGCAGAGCGTCCTGGCGCTGGTCTGCAACAAGCAGGTCTTCGACGCCGTCGGGCAGACGGAGTACCCGGAGACCTGGGACGACCTGCTCGAGATGGCGCCCACCTTCAAGGACGCCGGCTTCGACATGACGGCCTACGGCGGCGACGTCGCCAACTCGCTGAACCTCTCGTTCTATCCGCTGCTCTGGCAGGCCGGCGGCGACGTCTTCAACGAGGACGGCACCGAGGTCGCGTTCAACAGCGACGCGGGCGTCAGAGCGCTGGAGTTCGTGCAGCAGCTGGTCGAGGGCGGCTTCGTCGACCCGGCCCAGCTCACCACCGAGCCGCCGCTCGAGCAGACCCGCATCGCGCAGAACAAGGTCGCCTGCGTCTGGCACATGGAGCCGCAGTACCTCGTCGACTTCTGGGGCGAGGAGAACGTCATCGTGCGCCCGCCGCTGAAGGACGCCGAGCAGATCCATTACGGCACCGTCGGCTCGCTGTCCATGCTGAGCAGCGCCGAGGACAAGGAGGCCGCCGGCGCCTGGATCGACTTCGCGACGTCGGCCGAGCGGTCCGCCGAGTACGACGTCGCCGGCCGGTTCTTCTCCA
Source organism: Jiangella ureilytica (assembly GCF_004348545.1). GTDB lineage: Bacteria > Actinomycetota > Actinomycetes > Jiangellales > Jiangellaceae > Jiangella > Jiangella ureilytica. The sequence continues at coordinate 56,255 of NZ_SMKL01000026.1, forward strand.
CCAAGGAGTCCGTCGGCGCGCTCTACGAGGGCGACCCGATCCTCGGTGAGCTCGAGCAGTTCGCCGGCATGACGACCGTCGGCCCGCTCAACGAGCACGCCCGCGAGGTCATGGGCGTGCTGGCGCCGGAGATCCAGGCGGTCCTCGTCGGCGACAAGGAACCGCAGCAGGCGCTCGACGACGCCGCAGAAGCGGCGAACCCGCTCCTCGGATGACCGTGAGCGGAACCGCGACGGCCTCCCGCACGGCGCCTCGTCCGGCCTCCCGCCGGGCGATGCGCCGGCGGGAGGCCCGCATCGGGCTGCTGTTCGTCCTGCCGGTCCTGCTGCTGTTCCTGGCGTTCCGGTTCGGGCCGGCGATCGCGGGCGGCGTGCTCGCGTTCACCGACTACACGATCGGCGCGGAGACCAGCTGGACCGGCCTGGACAACCTGCGCCGCATGGTCGACGACCCGCTGTTCTGGCGGGCGCTGCGCACGACGCTGATCTACTCGGTGCTCGCGGTGCCGCTGTCGATCCTGGCCGCCCTGGGCATGGCGCTGCTGGTGCGGCGCTCGTTCCGCGGGGTCAAGCTGTTCCGGTCGATCTTCTTCCTGCCGGTCGTGACCAGCCTCGTGCTGGCCGGCATCGTGTTCACCTGGATCTTCTCGGCCGGTGGCCCGTGGTCGTCGCTGCTGGGCGCCGTCGGGCTGCCCGAGGGTTCGTGGCTGTCCGACACCACGCTGGTGGTGCCGGCGCTGGTGATCGTCGCGGTGTGGACGCGGTTCGGCTTCGGCATGCTGATCCTGCTGGCGCGGCTGCAGGACATCCCGCGCGAGCTGGAGGAGGCGGCGCTGACCGACGGCGCCAACGCCTGGCACCGGTTCCGCCACATCGTGCTGCCGGAGCTGAAGCCGGCGCTGTTCTTCCTCGCCGTCATCGAGACGACGGTGTCGTTCCAGGTCTTCGACACCGTCTACGTGATGACCGGCGGCGGGCCGGCGCAGTCCAGCTACATGCTCGTCTTCCAGCTCTACGACCAGGCGTTCCGGTACTTCGACTTCGGGTACGCGAGCGCGATCGGACTGGCGCTGTTCGTGATGACGCTGGTGGTCGCGCTGATCCAGCGGCTGACCCTGGGGAGGGACCGATGACCGCGCTGAGCACCCCGGCCGCGCTGGACGCCGACGTGGGCGCGGGCGCGGCCGGCGACGGCGGTTCGTCGCGGCACGGCCGGGCCTACCGGGCGCTGGAGCCCAGCCGCACCGGCAGGACGGTGCGGGCGGTGCTGCTGTTCCTGGCCGCGCTCGTGACGCTGTTCCCCTTCTACGCGATGGTCGTCCTGTCGTTCAAACCGACCGGCGCGGTCGTCATGCCCGAGGCGCTGCTGCCGTGGCCGCTGTCGACGGAGGCCTACGAGCACGTCCTCGGCGCGGAGTCGGTCCTGCGCTGGACGCTGAACACCCTGGTCTACTCCGTCGTGTCGGTGGTCGCGGTGCTGTTCCTGGCGTCGCTGGCCGGCTACGCGTTCGCCCGCAAGCGGTTCCCGGGCAAGGAGGTGATGTTCTGGTCCTTCATCGCGATGATCATGGTCCCGTACCACGTCACGCTGGTGCCGAGCTTCATCGTCATCTCCGAGGCGGGCGGCGTGAACACGTACTGGGGCCTCATCCTGCCGACCCTGGCGAACGCGCAGGCGGTCTTCCTGATGCGCCAGTTCATCAAGTCGCTGCCCGACGAGCTGTTCGAGGCGGCCATGCTGGACGGCTGCTCCGAGTGGCGCATGTACGTGTCCATGGTGCTGCCGCTGATCAAGCCGATCCTGGCGACGCTGGGCGTGTTCGTGTTCCTGTGGCACTGGAACGACTTCCTCTGGCCGCTGATCGTCGGGCAGAGCAGCGACATGCGCACGCTGACCACCGGCCTGGCGTCGCTGAACGCCGAGAACGCGCCGCTCAACGTCGTGCTGGCGGGGTCGGTGGTGGCGTTCGTGCCGATCTTCATGGCCTACCTCGTCGGGCAGCGGTACTTCACCGAGGGCGTCACCATGACCGGGGTGAAGGGGTGAGCGCTGTCATCGCGGTGGCGGTGCCCGCGGACCTGCGGGCGCTGTTCTTCCCTTCGCCGGTGTGGTCGTCGCTCGCCGAGCTGGGTGAGCTGCGGGTGGTGGCCGACGGCGACGGCGGCAGGCTCGGCGAGCCCAGGGTGCTCGCCGAGCTCGCCGGTCCTGCGGACGTGCTGGTGACGAGCTGGCCGTGCGCATCCCTCACCGGGCCGGTGCTGGACGCGGCGCCGCGGCTGCGCCTCGTCGCCCACACCGGGGCGTCGGTGAAGCCCTACGTCGGTCACGACGCGTTCGCCCGCGGCGTCCGGGTGACCCAGGCCGGCGCCGCCATGGGCCGCGCCGTGGGGGAGCAGGCGTTCGCCCTGACACTTGCCCTGCTGCACCGCGTGCACCGGTTCGACCTTGCCCTGCGCACCGGTGTGCCGTGGGCCGACGCGAAGGCGTCGGCGCCGCCCCGGCACGAGCTGCTCGGCTGCCCCGTCGGCGTCGTCGGGGCGTCGCGGACCGGCCGGGCCTACATCGAGCTGGTGCGCGCACTGGGCGGGGTGGTCACCGTCGCCGACCCGTACCTGTCGGAGGCCGAGGCGTTCGACCTGGGCGTGACGGTGGCCGGCCTCGACACCGTCCTGCGGACGTCGCGGGTGGTGGCGCTGCACGCGCCGGTGCTGCCGGAGACCCGGCGGATGATCGGCGCCCGCGAGCTGGCCCTCCTGCCCGACGAGGCGGTGCTGGTCAACACCGCGCGTGCGGCCCTGATCGACGCAGACGCGCTACTGGCCGAGCTGCGCACCGGGCGCATCGACGCGGCCATCGACGTGTACGACGAGCAGCCGCTGCCGGTGGACCACCCGCTGCGGTCGCTGCCGAACGTGCTGTTGACGCCGCACGAGGCGGGCGGGACGGTGCAGGCGCGGGCGCGCGGCGGCGGGATCGTCGTCGACGAGCTGGCCCGGTTCCTCTCCGGCGAGCCGCTGCGGCACGAGGTCACCGAGGACCTGCTGGCCCGGGTGGGTTGAATACGAAATACCCGCGCCAAGTCAATGAAATAGTGCGGAAAGGAACGCCGGACAGACTGTGGCTCCCCTACCCCTGAGGAGCCATCTGTGGGCACGTCCGCTCGCCGGGGCATCGTCCCGGCCGCGACAGCCGTGCTGTCGTCCGCGCTGCTCGCCGCGCTGATCGTTCCGTCTCCCGCCGGTGCGGCACCGGCGCCGCCCGAGGAGCCCGCCACCGAGGTCGCAGCCGGCCCGAACTGGTCCGTCGAGCGCGCGCCCGGCGGCTACCAGGTCACCGTCGAGCTCGACCGGCCGCTGCCGATCCGCGGCGACGCCCCGACGATCGTCGTCGACGGCGAGCCGATCGGCCTGGCCACCGAGTCCGGCGACGGCCGGTCGCTGACGGTCGTCACGGCCGACCCCGCGGTCGCCGCGGCTGACACCGTCGTTCCCGGATGGTCGAGCGAGGCTCCGGCGGCGACTCCGCCCGCCGCCACTGCCGGGGTCGCCGCGGTGCCTGACGCGGCCATCGCCGAGATCGCCGCCGACCCGCTCGTGCCGGGCTCCTACGACTGGACCGAGTCGATCTACGCGTTCGGCGACCAGGCCGTCCCGCTGGCCGCGATCGGCGGCATCCGCGGCGAGCTCGAGGGCAAGCTCTACCTGCCCACGACCGGCGGCGCCCGGCCGACGGTGATCCTGCTGCACGGCCGGCACGGCTCCTGCTACGGCGCGGGCGAGGCGAACCCGAACCGGTGGCCGTGCGCGCCGTCGCCGGACGCCGACCCGGCCCGGCTCTCGATCCCGAGTTACCTGGGCTACGACGGCACCGCGCGCGCCCTGGCCAGCCACGGCTACGCCGTCGTGTCGATCTCGGCCAACGCCGTCAACGCGAACGACAACCAGCTCGCCGCCGACCAAGGCGCCCAGGCCCGCGGCCGGCTCCTTCTCGACACCCTGACCATGCTGGACGACGCCACGAACGGCCGCCGGGTCGCCTACCACGACGCCTGGACCGACCGTGAGGTCACCCTGAACCAGGCCCTCGCGGCAGGGTCCGCAGCCCTCGCCGCGCGGGCCGACGCCTTCCCCGGCGGTGTCGACGCGCTCGACACCGTGCGGGCCGCCGACCTGCGCGGCCGCTTCGACCTGCGTCACATCGGCATGATGGGCCACTCGCGCGGCGGCGAGGGCGTGACGTCGGCGACGGTGCTCAACCAGGCGCTGGAGCGGCCGTGGGCGATCGAGTCGATCCTGCCCCTCGCACCGGTGGACTTCGGCCGCATGACCGTGCCGGACGTCCCGATGAACGTGATCCTGCCCTACTGCGACGGAGACGTGTCCAACCAGCAGGGCCAACACATGCTCGACGACTCCCGCTACGCCTTCGACGACGACGTGCTGCGCAGCGGCGTCTGGGTCATGGGCGCCAACCACAACTTCTTCAACACCGTCTGGACGCCGGGACTGTTCTCCTTCAGCGTCAGCGACGACTGGGGGAGCGCGGCCCGGCGGGTCGAGCCCACCTGCGGCACCGATCCGTCCGTGGCGGCGACCTCGATCCGGCTGACGCCGGCCGAGCAGTACGACGTCGGCACCGCCTACATGTCGGCCTGGTTCCGGCTGACGCTGGGCGGCGAGGAGGAGTTCCTGCCGCTGTTCGACGGATCGGGCGCGGTGCCGTCGTCGCTCGGCGGTGCCGACGTGCGCAGCGTGTCGACGGCGCCGGCCGGGTCGCGCTCGACGCTGGCGTCGTTCGAGTCGCCGTCGCCGGCCGTGACGACGGTGGGCGCGGCGTCGGCCGTCGTGTGTGCCAGCCTCAGCGGCCGGACGGTGCCGCAGGCGCTGCCACCGTGCGCGTCGGTGCCGAGCGCCGTGGCGCCGCACTGGACCCCGGCGTCGAACGGCGGCAACGTGCCGGCGACGCCGCTGACGCGGCTGACCTGGACCGCGCCGGGTGACGGGCTCGCGGTGTCGGTGCCGGCCGGGCAGCGCGACGCGAGCGGGTTCGACCGGCTCTCGGTGAAACTGGCCGCCGACGAGACCGTGGATGTGGCGACCGACCTGGTGCTGTCGGTGACCGACGGTGCGGGCGTCGTGTGGTCGGCGCCGATCTCGGAGCTGAACCCGTACGCGCTGGTCCGGCTGCCCACGTCCGACTCTGACGCCGCCGCGAGCACGCTGAAGAAGATCGTGCTGCAGCAGGCCGACGTGCCGGTGACAGCGCTGGCGGCGGCCGGCCTGGACGTCACCGACGTGGCGTCGGTGCGGCTGGTGGGAGCGGGCGGTTCGGGCGCGGCGTACGTGTCCGACCTGGCGTTCGAGTCGTCGGCCGTCGGGACGGCGCGGGCGCGCACCTGGCGGACGATCGACGTCTTCGCACCCAACACCGACGAGGGCGACGGTCCGGGCGCCACGGACGTCGCGGTGTACCTCGACCGGCCGTCGACGACGCCGGTGACCGGCTACGTGTCCGTGCTCGGGTCGGCGACCAGCCGGTTCGGCGCGACGATGCAGGCGGTGACCTTCGCGCCGGGCGAGACCTGCAAGGTCGTCTCCGCCGGCCGGCAGGGCGACGACGCGGCGAGCGCCAGCGCCGGGACGCAGGTCAAGGCCAGCGTGATCAACACCTCCGGCGCGGTGATGGGCAGCCGGTCCATCGGCTTCACCTGGTTGCGCGAGGACGACGGCGTGCTGGAGGAGGCGGTGGAACTGCCGTCGTACGGGACGCCCGGATCGGCCTGCACGGAGCTGGCCCGCGTGCAGGCGGGCGTGCGGATCGGCGCCCGCGGCGCGGTCCGGCCGGGCTCCGCCGCGGCCGTGACGGCGGCCGGCTTCCGGCCGGGTGAGACGGTGACCGTCACCGTCGGCGACCTGCCGCCGGTCGACGTCGTGGCCGACGCGAGCGGCGCCGTCGCTCACACCGTCGCTGTCCCCGCCGTCGTCGGCGGCCGCTTCCTCGTGCTCACCGGAGTCGGTGCCGGCACCGGCCTGACCGCGACCGGCCAGCTGGTGGTGACGTCACCGGGACGGTAACCCTCGTGCAGCGCGGCCGTGGCGGGTGGTTCAGCGGCGCCAGAGCGCCACTGAACCACCCGCCGCCGGCTCGAGGCGCCGGTCGACCCGGCGCTGAGCTCCCGGAGGGACGGGCAGCCGCGGCGTCACCTCGCGCCACTGGGCGAGGTCGCGCACATCCAGGATGTTCTCGGTGCCGGAGGTACAGACCAGGAGATCTTCGATCACGGACACCGACGCCGGCGCGTTGCTGGCGCGCCGGCAGACCGCTGAGCCCTCGGTCGTCGTGGTGCGTGAGCTCCTGTCGTCACCGGGTCGCCGAACAGGGCCGACTACGAGGTGCGGCGGCTCAGACCGTCAGGCGGGCGATCGTCTCGCGCATCCCCGGCTCGACGCCGAGGTCCAGCCAGGCCTGGACCTCGGCGTCGGTCAGGTGGCCGGGGAAGCCGAAGTGGACGGTCATCTCGGTGCCGCCGTCGACGGGCTCGAGGGTGACGGTGACGACGGGGTTGTCGTCGGGCCGGGCGGGGTCGAGGTCGGGCCAGCCGCCGGCGGCGCCCCAGGTGAACACCAGCCGCTCCGGCGGGACGATCTCGCGGTAGACGCCGCCGGTGGTGTAGCGGCGGCCGGGGCTCTCGACCATGTCGATGCGCCAGGCGCCGCCCACCTGCAGGTCGACCGTCGTCCGGTGCCGGTGGGCGGGCACGCCGGTGTCGCCGAACCACTGCAGCTGGTCGGGGTCGGTCCACGCGCGGTAGACCAGCTCGCGTGGGGCGGCGAAGCGGCGGACGATGACGAAACCGCGGGTCAGGGTGCTCATCGGGACTCCTCGTCGGTGCTGTCGGTCATCAGTGAGCGCAGGTGCTGCTCGAGCCGGTCGAACCGGTCCTCGAAGAACTGCCGGTAGGGCGCCATCCAGGCGTCGACGTCGCGCAGGGGAGCGGTCTCGAGCCGGCACGGCCGCCACTGCGCCTCGCGGCCCTTGACCACGAGCCCGGCCCGCTCCAGCACCTTCAGGTGCCGCGACACCGCGGGCAGGCTCATCGCATGCGGCGCGGCCAGCTCCTTCACCGTCGCCTCGCCACGGGTGAGCTGGGCGAGGATCGATCGCCGGGTGGGGTCGGCGAGGGCCGCGAAGGTGAGGCTGAGATCGTCGTCGATCATGTAATTACCTCACTTGTTAATTAACGATCTGGCTAACTACATCATCGCGGCCCGACGGTGTCAACCCCGGCGGTCGCGGGTAAGGGCGGGCGATGACGACGACGCGATCCATCGGTGACGTGATGACGCCGCACGTGGTGACCCTGCCGCCCGACGCGACCGTGCGCGAGGCGGCGGTGCGGATGCGCGAGTACGACATCGGCGACGTCGTCGTGGTCGACGGCGGCGGCGACGGCGGCGGCGGCGTGCGCGGAGTGCTGACCGACCGCGACATCGTCGTCCGGGTGGTCGCCGCGGACCGCGACCCCGACGACGCGACCGTCGGCGAGGCCTGCACCGGCGACGTCGTCACCGTCCGCCCCGACACCAGCGTCGACGAGGCGGTCGGGAAGCTGCGCGAGGCGGCCGTGCGCCGCATGCCCGTGGTCGACGAGGGGGGCCGGCCGGTCGGCATGATCTCGATCGGCGACCTCGCCATCACCGACGACTCCCGCTCGGCACTCGCCGACATCAGCGCGGCGCCGCCGAACAGCTGACGGCGCGGCGCGTGCGGCCGGCCCGTCAGCCGGCGGCGGCGCGCTGCCAGTCGCGATCGCCGAAGTCGGGCCGGATCCGCTGGTAGAAGCCGGCGAGCAGCGGCGAGGAGATCATCAGGTCGGCGCTCGTCACGTTGCAGGCGACGCCGATGTTCCAGACGGCGGCCAGGCGCAGCAGTGCGCGGACGTCGGGGTCGTGCGGCTGCGGTTCGAGCGGGTCCCAGAAGAAGATCAGCAGGTCGATGACGCCTTCGGCGATCTTCGCGCCGATCTGCTGGTCGCCGCCGACCGGGCCGGACAGGAACCGGATCACCGGCAGGCCGAGCTCGTACTCGACCATGGTGCCGGTGGTGCCGGTCGCATAGAGCTGGTGCCGGGCCAGGGTGTCGCGGTTGAAGGCGGCCCAGCCGAGCAGCTCGGCCTTCTTGTTGTCGTGCGCCACGAGGGCGATGTGCCGGCGTGCGAGAGTCACCCCGCCAGCGTGCGCCGGCCCGATGTCGGCGCCGTCACCGCGACGTGTGCTCGGCGCAACATCGCCCTCACCTGGTGGGGATCGGTGTCGCCCGGGCGGCACCGATCCCTCCGCCGTTCAGCCGGAGCGGTGGGTCAGCGCTTGCCGCCGCCGAGGAGGCCGCCGAGCAGGTCGCCGAGCCCGCCCAGGCCGCCGGAGCCCTGGCCCCCGCCACTGCCGCCGCCGAGGAGCCCGCCGAGGATGTCGGCCAGCCCGCCGCCGGACTGCGCCTGCTGCGACGGCGCCGCCTTGTCGCCGCCCTTGAGCTGCCCGGCGAGGTAGGACAGGACGATGGGCGCGAGCATGGGCAGCAGCTTGCTGACGAGGCCCGACCCGCCGCCCTCGCTGTTGAACCCGGCGAGCTGGTTGACCACCTGGTCGCGGTTGTTGCCGAACACGTTGCTGACGATCTTGTCGCCGTCGTCGGTGTCGACGTCGTCGAGGTTCACGCCGCCCTTGACGAGATCGTCGTCGTGGTCGTCGAGCGCGCCGGCCAGCGACCGCGCACCGTCCGGATCCTGCGCGTTGGCCTGCATGCCGCCGATGAGTGCCGGCAGCGCCTGCCGGGTCGCCTGCTCGGCGGTCTTCTCGTCGACTCCGAGGGAGGCCGCGATCTGGTCGATCGGAAGCCGGGACAGCAGGTCGTCGATGTCCATGGGTGATGCCTCTCGGTCCGAAGTCCGGCGGCGCGGCTGCTGCTACGTCGCGAATCTGGATCGAAGTATGCCGTCGCTCGCCCCACGCTGCGACCGGTTCGGGCAGGGCGACCTCAGCGTCGCCGGGCCGACTTCGCCGGGCGTGCGCGAAGGCCTCGCCGACGGCGCGGCCGATCGTCACCGGATCACGGGACTCCGACCGAAGTCGATCGTGGAGCCATGGCGGCGGCGTCAGGCTCGGCTGGGTGCTGCTCGCCCGCGACCTGTCGCACGTCGAGACGACGACCCGACCGGCTGAACGGGTCAGGCCATCGTGGGATGGGCGGCGTTGTCGCTGACGGTCCCGACACCGCTCTCCTGGGCACAGTGGGCACAGCAGAAGATCCGGTCACCGGCCTGGACGCCGTGACCGATCACCTTGCACCCGCAGTGGGCGCACTCGGGAGCGACGCGGTGGATGGCGCACTCGAAGCTGTCGAAGTGGTACTCCTGGCCGCCGGCGGTGCGCAGAGTGAAGGCGTCCTGGTACTCGTTGCCGCAGACGTCGCAGCGATTCATGGTCTCTCCTCGATCGATGCGGTCGGATGCCCGGCCCGTACCCGTACCGGCCGGAGTCATGACCGCAGCTGGACGCCTTCCGCGGCGAGGGCACCGGCGACGAGCAGACCCGCGCTCGTCGCCGGTGCCGGCGCCGGCGAGCTCACCGGCGAGACGGAGACCGAGCCTCAGCCGAGCAGCCCGGCCACCAGCCCGATCGCCACCAGCTTCAGCAGCCAGTCGCCGCCGTGGACGAGCGCCGTCCGCGGCGGCACGCCCTCGTGGAAGATCGCGCCGGTCCACAGCACCAGCGGGAGACCGACCCACAGCACCAGGCCGAGCAGCAGCCCGCCGCCGGCCGAGGACACGTCCGCCGCGGCGGCCACCGCGACGACCACCGCGGCGAGGACGAGGTTGCGGGCCAGCTCGACGATCGGCAGCAGCCACACGGGCCGCGCCGGGGCCTCGCCGCGGTCACCACCGGGGACGCCGACCACCCCGTAGTACACGAACCCGATGAGGAACGCCGCGACGGCGCCGACGGCGACGGCCGGCCACGAGACGTCAGGCATCGGAACCGCCCTCCAGCCGCGCCTTGAGCACGTCGAGCCGCTCGCGCCAGAACGCCTTCATCGCCGTCGCCGCGTCGACGTCGGCCAGGCGGACGTGCGACAGGGTGACCGTCGCCCGGTCCGCGCCCTTGGCGTCGAACGTCAGGTGGACGCGGCTCGCGCCGCCGTTGAAGTCGAACCGCGCCGACTTCGCCCGGGTCGCCGTCCGCTCGACGAGCTTCCCGTCCGGCAGCCACCCAACCCGCTCCGACTCGTCGACGACGGCGTCGAAGAGCCGCTCGACGCTCACCGCGACGGTCCGCGAGACTCCGACGGTGAAGCCGTCGTCCTTCTCGCCGACGGCGCGGCCGAGGCGCGCCCGCTCGTACGACCCGACGACGGCCTGTGCGTCCCACGCCAGCGGCACGACGCCGAGCTGGTCGGCGACCCAGCGCGCGTTCTCGCGGTGCGACTTGTCGGCCCCGCCCCACTCGTCGAGGAGGTCGAACCACTCCTCCCAGCCGCGGCCGGTGCGCTCGCGGATGGTGTCGTCGGAGGTCGCGAGGATGGGCGACGTCGCCCCGGCCGGAACGTCCTGCGCGGCGAGCAGCACGGCGCGTGCGGCGGTGTAGCTCTCGCCGGTCTTGGCCATGCGGGTACGGACGAGGTGCTTGAAGGATCGATGCCTGGTCATGTGGTGTTCCTCTCGTCGGCGGCGCGACGCGACTCACGCTCACGACGTCCGCCGGAAAGGACACACCGAACCGGCATCCCGAGGGCTCGGGCCCCCTTTGCCCCCGCTGACGCCGGTGGCGTGAGCACCGGAACCGAGGGTTGGGCGCGGGACGGCGCCACGAGGGCAAAATACCACCGCGGCGCGCGGCGCACGAGTGGTCAGGCCGTGGTCGCATCGATCAGCGACCGGGCGAGCACCGCGAACCGCGGATTCGTCTCGCGGTAGTACGGCAGCCCGGTCAGGCCTTTGAGCAGCGCGTAGCCGCGTCCGCGCGCCCAGGCGGCGTCGTCGGCCCCCAGCTCGGCGCGGAAGGCGCGACGTGCGGCGCCGGTGAACAGGCTCCACGCGGGCAGCAGGTCGAAGGCGCCGTCGCCCGCCCCCGCCGAGCCGAAGTCGAGGACGGCGGTCAGCCCACCGTCGCGGACGAGCAGGTTGACGTGCAGCAGGTCGCCGTGCACCCACACCTGCTCGCCGTCCCACGTGTCGGCGGCCAGCGCGTCGGTCCAGACGGCGGTGGCCGCGACGGGGTCGACGGTGCCGGCGAGCGCCGCGATCGCCCGCCGCGCCGTCTCGTCGTCGTCGGTGAGCGTGTGGTACCCCTTGCCGTGCGGGGCGCCGACGGGGTCGAGGTCGCGCAGGGCGCGGACGAACCCGGCCAGCCGGGCGGCCGCGCCAGGGTCGTCGAGAGCGCCCGGCCGCGGCGTGGCGCCGTCGAGCCAGCGATAGACCGCCCACCGCATCGGATACCCCTCGCCCGGCTCGCCGGCCGCGACCGGCTCCGGGATCGCCAGCGGCAGCCGGTCCGCCCCCGCACCGCCGAGCCGGGGCAGCCACTCGAGCTCGCGCTCGAGGTCGCCGGCCCACCCAGGCACCAGCGGCAGGCGTACCGAGAGCTCGTCGCCGAGCCGGTAGATCGCGTTCACCGTCCCGGCCGAGCGCACCGGCCGCAAGGGCAGCCCGGCCCAGCGGGGGAACTGCGCGGCCAGCAGCCGGCGCACGAGCGCCACGTCGATCTCGAGCTGGCCGTCGTGCATCCGCGGCGTCGTCATCGCGGGCATCCCATCTCGCGCAGCGGGTGCGGGCGCACCGGTCGGCGACGGCGTCAGCCCGCGGCCGGGCCGTCGTGGATCACGCCGCGGACCTGGTCGACGGTGACGACGCCGGGCTCGAACTCGGGCAGCCACCAGGTCGCGCCGGCGGCGACGTAGGGCGCCGGATCGGTGCCCAGCTCGAGCCCGACGGCGACGTCGAACGGCCCGTCCGAGCCAGCTTCGGCCCGCAGCCCCTGAATGGTGGCGAGCGACTCGGCGAGCTGGTCCGCGTGGTCGAGGTTCACCGGGAAGAACCCGTCGTGCCGGGCGGCCCGGCGCATCGGCGCGACCTTGCCGGGCATGCCCGCGATCCACACCGGGACGCCGCCGGGCCGCGCGGGCGCCGGCAGGAAACTGATGCCGTCGACCACGTAGTGCTCGCCGCGGTGCTCGACCGTCTCGCCGGTCCAGGCGGCGGCGAGGACGGCCAGCCCCTCGTCGAGCATGCGGGCGCGGACGCGGTCGTCGAGCTCCTCACCGGTGCGGGAGAACTCCTCGGCGAACCGGTCGCTGCCGAGGCCGGCACCGAAGATCAGCCGGCCGCCGGACAGCAGGTCCAGCGTCGCCGTCTCGCGGGCCAGCTTCGCCGGCCGGCGGCGGGGGATCGGGGTGACCATCGGGCCCAGCGCCAGCCGCTCGGTCACCGTCGCGACCGCGGCCAGGGTGATCCACGGATCGGCGACCGCGCGCACCGGCGCGCGCCAGCGCAGCTGGTCCCAGACGAACAGGCCGTGCCAGCCGGCCTCCTCGGCCTCGGCGGCCAGCCGCGCCACGGCGGCGGGGTCGGCGAGCTCGTCGAAGAGCGGCAGCCAGATCGCGGAGCGCAGCGTCATCGGATCACCGTACCCGCACATGTGTGCGGCAACGATGGGTAGAGCGGGGACGTGACCACGGATCTCTCGCCCCGGACGGCCGTCTTCGGCCGGCTCCGGATCGACTACGACCCCCGCGTCCTGCGACCGCGCGCCTGGACGGCAGCGCAGTCGGTCTGGGCGGCCGAGCTGTTGCACGACGCGCCGCCGGGGCCGGTGCTGGAGCTGTGCGCGGGCGCCGGTCAGATCGGGCTGCTGGCGATCGCGCTCGCCGGCTGCGGACGCGACCTCGTCCTCGTCGACCGCGACGACGCCGCCTGCGGGTTCGCCCGGGTCAACGCGGAGCGGGCGCGGCCGGCCGGCGCCGTCGACGTCCGGTTCTCACCGCTGGAGACCGCGCTGGCCCCGCACGAGCGGTTCGCGCTGGTCATCGCCGACCCGCCCTGGGTCCCGACGGCGTCGATCGGGCGGTTCCCGGAGGACCCGGCGACCGCGATCGACGGCGGGCCCGACGGCCTGCAGGTCGCGTGGTCCTGCATCGACGTCATCGCCCGGCACCTGCTGCCGGGCGGGTCGGCCGTCGTGCAGCTGGGCACGCCGGCGCAACTGGACCGCGTGGCGCAGCGGCTGGCGCGGCCGGCGCGCGGGGCCGGTGATCCGGCCGCGGCGCTGCGTGTGGTCGCGCAGCGCTCCTACGGCGACCGCGGCGTGCTGGCGCTGCTGCGGCACGCCTGACCGGTCACGGCTTCTGCTTGTCCGGGAGCACCTTGTGGGTGCCGTCGCACCAGGGCTGGTCGGCGGACTTGCCGCACCGGCAGACCGCGCTGACCGGACGCGTGGTCCGATGCATCCGGCCGTCGGCGTCGGCGACGAGGTGCTCGCCGCGCAGCAGCAGCGGCCCGCCGGGGCAGATGACGACGTCGGGATGGTCGAACCGCTCGGCGGTCACTCCGCACCCCACTCGGCCAGCATGCGGCGGGCGAACCGGTCCTCGAGGCCGAGGCAGGTCAGCGCGCCGAACGCGACCTCCGCGGCCTGGGCCGGCTCCTCCTCGACCAGGGCTGCGCAGATGGTCCGGACGGCGAGCTGTTCGTGGACGGCGTCGGCCTCGACGTGCTCGTCGTAGTAGGCGATCATCTCGGCCGGCAGCCCGAGCCGGTCCAGCCCCTGCGCCATTCGCCGCGACGGCATCGAGCTCGTGGCCTCGAACGCCGCCAGGTGGCCGAGCGCCGCACCGCGCAGCCGCCGGTGCAGCCCGAACAGTGACATCGCGTTGTTCTGCACGAGGACCTCGACGGGGACGTCGTCGACGTACGCGCCGTAGTCCGAGCGCAGCCCGGCCGCGTCGAGCCCGCGGACGAACAGGTGCGAGTGCAGCCGGTTCGGGTCGCCGCAGCCGTACTCGTCGTACTGCAGCTCCATGAGCGCCGCCTTGGGCCCGGTGGTGAGCCGCGGCACCACCCACGCCGTCGGGTCGGCCTCCTTGAGGTGGTAGATGGTGCGGTAGCGCAGCAGCTCCATGGTCTGCTCGACGGTCGCCTCGCGCTGCACGAACGAGGCGAGCGAGACGCCGTCGACCCCCTCGATCAGCGCGAACAGCGCGTCGCCGAAGGGCTCGTCGAGCTCCGGTGGTGAGAACCATTCGCGCAGCTCGCGCTCGAATCCCTGCTCCAGCGAGCGGCGCAGCGCCAGCAGCTCGGGGTGCCACTCCAGCGCCTCGTCGACGTCGTCGAAGCCCCGGTAGGCGAGCTCGTACATGGTCCACAGCGCAAGGTGCCGGTCGGCGTCGTCCGTGGCCTCGGCGGTGTGCGCCCGCGACCACGCCGCCGCCGCGTCCGTCGTCCCGGTCGTCTCGGCCTGCATCGCAGCCGTCAGCGCCTCGCTGAGCTCGCCCCGTGCCTTCGGTACCCGCATCCGTCCCCCTCGTTCCGTCCGTCCGGCTCTCCTGCAATACCCAGTCGAGTGGGCGGGATGCGCGCCGGACGCCCGCCGGGGGTTCGCCGGCGGCGAACCGGCCTCCCGGAACCGGGACCGGCGCCGCTAGCGTGGGCCCATGAGCGGCCCTGAGGAACGCGAAGAGGTGACGGCCGACCGGGAGGTCACGCGAAGCGGGGATGTTCAACGGTCGACCCCGCTGCTACGCACGATGCTCGGCGACGTGTTGCGACGTACCCGGCAGGAGCAGGGCCGCACGCTGGCCGACGTCGCCGACGACGCGAAGGTCTCCATGCCGTACCTGTCCGAGGTCGAGCGCGGCCGCAAGGAGGCCTCGTCCGAGGTGCTCGCCGCGGTCTGCGACGCGCTCGGGCTGGAGCTGTCGGACCTGCTGGGCGAGGTCCGCCGCGACCTGGTCGAGCACCGTGCGACGGTCATCCGCCTCGACACCGTCCGAGCCCTGCGCCGGCGCGAGCCGCTCCCGGTCGTCGCCCCCCGCAAGGTGCCGGGCCGCCGTCCGTCCTCCGGCCGCAACGGCGACGTCCTCCTGCTCGCGGCGTGACGACGCGCCCGGCTGCTCCGGCAGCCGGGCGCGTAGCGGCGGGCCGGGGCGCGCCTGGTGAACGTCAGCCGTAGACGGCGCCGGAGGGGATGGCCTTCCGGCTGGCGATGATCTGGTCGGCGAGGCCGTAGTCGACGGCCTCCTGGGCGGAGAACGTCTTGTGGCGGTCGGTGTCGGCACGGATCTTGTCGACCGAGTGGCCGGTGTGCCGGCTGAGGACCTCGTCCATCTCGGCCCGCATCTTCGCCACCTCCTTGGCCTGGACGGCGAGGTCGGGCAGCGTGCCGCGGGCCTGGCTGGACGGCTGGTGCAGCATGACCTTCGCGTGCGGCAGGACGAACCGCCGTCCCGGCGCGCCGGCGGCCAGCAGCACGGCCGCCGTCTCGCCGGCCTGGCCCATGCAGGTGGTCGACACCGGCGGCGTCACGTACTGCATGGTGTCGTAGATGGCGGTGAGCGCGCTGTACGTGCCGCCGGGGGAGTTGATGTAAAGGCCGATCTCGAGGTCGGCACTGGCCGACTCGAGATGCAGCAGCTGCGCCATCACGACGTTCGCGACGCCGTCGTCGATGGGGGTGCCGATGAAGACGATGCGCTCGTTGAGCAGCCGCGAGTAGATGTCGAAGGCGCGCTCGCCCGACGGCGTCTTCTCGATGACCGTGGGGATCGTGTACTGGCTCACGCGCCCACCCCCACCATCGGGCGGCCCGACTTCGGCCGGACGTCGTTCATGTGCTCGACGATGTGGTCGATGAAGCCGTAGGCCAGCGCCTCGTCGGCGGTGTACCAGCGGTCGCGCGCGCTGTCGAGCTCGATCCGCTCGGGGGACTGGCCGGTGTGCTCCGCCGTCAGCTTCGTCATCAGCGCCGACGTGCGGGCCAATTGCTCGGAGTAGATCTCGATGTCGGCCGCCGTCCCGCCGAACCCGGCCGAGCCCTGGTGCATCAGCACCTGCGCGTGCGGCAGGCTGAACCGCTTCCCGGGCGTGCCGGCGGTGAGCAGGAACTGGCCCATGCTCGCCGCCAGCCCCATGGCGAGCGTGCTGACGTCGTTGGGGATGAGCCGCATGGTGTCGTAGATCGCGAGGCCGGCGCTGACCGAGCCGCCGGGCGAGTTGATGTAGAGGCTGATGTCGCTGCGCGGGTCCTCGGCGGACAGCAGCAGCAGCTGCGCGCAGAGCCGGTTCGCGACCTGGTCGTCGACCTCGGTGCCCAGGACGATGATGCGCTGGTGGAGGAGCCGGGTGGCCAGCTGGTCGTCGAGCGTCCCGGCGATTGGTCCCGCATTCGTCACGGTGTTCTCCCTGCTGTTCAGAGGTGTTCTGAGACCGATCATTCGTCGCGCGGGAGAACGACTCCAAGACAATCTGCTGGCAGCAGAGGGCGGCGGGTCAGCGGCGGCGGTCGTAGGTGAGGTAGATCGCGCCGGACTCCGAGGTCGACAGGTCGGCCAGCGACCACGAGGTCACCGGGATGCCGTCCTCGAACAGCCGGGCGCCGCCGCCGACCAGCTCGGGGCAGAGGTTGAGCGTGAGCCGGTCGATCTCGTCGGCCTCGAGCAGCGTGCGGATGAGGCTCACGCTGTTCTGCACCACGATGTCGCCGCCCGGCTCCTCACGAAGCCGCTTCGCGACGGAGACGGGATCGCCGTCGGCGAGGCGGGCGTTCTGCCACGGTGTCTCGGTGAGCGTCCTCGAGAAGACGACCTTCTCGACCTCGTTCAGCCAGGCCGCGTAGGCGCGATCGCGCGGGTCGAACTGCTCGTTGTCGACGACGGTCGGCCAGAAGCCGCCGAAGCCCTCGTAGTTCTTGCGGCCCAGCAGCAGCGTGGTGGCGGTGCTCGTCTGGCGGCTCATGTGCTCGCGGGCGGCGTCGGTCATCGCGTGCGGGCCGACCCAGCTCATGTCGGCCTCGCCGCCCGGGCCGTAGTAGCGGCCGTCGAGCGAGAGGGAGAGGTTGGCGACGACCTTGCGGGTGCTGTTCTCGGTCATGATCAGGTGTCCTTCGGGTGTCCGTGGCGCCCGGGACGGCGCCGACGGACCGATCATGTCCCCGTTCGTGGCCGCGAACATCTGCCAGCTGGCCGATGTGCGCGGTCGCGGTGGCCGTCAGCAGACCACGCAGTCGAGAAGCTGCAGGGTGCTGCCGTAGACCGAGAGGACGAGGCCGGGCCGGCCGCCGTTGTGGATCGTGCTCGCCGCCAGTTCGGCGTCGACGCCCGCCGAGTGCCGGGTGAGGTAGGACCGGTGCAGGTAGACGGCGAAACCGTCGCCCCGATCCCAGTAGGTCACGCAGTCGGACCACGTGTACTCGCCCGAGTCGAGACGGATCTCGCGCCGCTGGTTGCCGCCGTGGGTGTTGGCGCTCTGCCAGAGGTAGTCGCCCGCCCTCAGCTCGATGGCCCGGACCTTGCAGGACATCGCCCCCGGCGGGGCCGGGAAGCGCAGCAGCAGTTGACGGGTGTTGTAGGCCACCTCGCCGGGCCGGGACTCGGTGGGCAGTGCGCCTGCCGTCGCCGCCGTCGACGGGACCAGGGCCGCCACCGTCAGGACGACGGCGGTGAGCAGGGATCGCAGGCGCATGGCGAGCACGTTAGACAGCGCGCCTTTCACGACGCCTTCACGTCCGCTTCACCGCGGAACGTCGTTGCGTTCGGCCGCCGAGGCGCGGAGGATCGGTACGCATGAACGGCGACCCCGGGCTTTCGACGGCGATCGAGATCGCCTGCGACGAGTCCGGGTCCGAGGGCGAGCGGCTGGCCGGCGGCAACACCGACGTGTTCGGCTACGGCAGCGTGCTCATCGACGGCGACGCCGCGGCCGCCTGCGTGGCCGAGCTGCGGCTGCGCATCCGCTCGCCCGCCCTGGAGTACAAGGCCAACCACCTGCTGCGGCGCAAGCACCGCGCGGCACTGGCCTGGTTCCTCGGCACCGACGGCCCGGTGGCGGGGCGGGCCTGCGTGTACCTCATCGACAAGCCGTTCCTGCTGGTCACGCGGGTGGTGTCGGAGATCTCCGGCGGGACGGCGGCAGACGCGGCCGCGCTGTACCGCGCCGGGCCGGGGGCCTTCGGGGCGCACCGCTGGACGGCGTTCCTGACGGCGTCGAACGACCTGCTGCGGGCCGGTGGCCGGTGGCCTGCGCCGGACGACGCCGCGGCGGCGTTCGCCCGTGCCGTCTCCGGGCTCGCGCCGTCGCGCAGCGGGACCGCGGCGGACGCCGTCGTCGATGAACTGCGCAGGGGCCGGGACCGAGCCGTCGAGGTGCGCGACGAGCTCGACCGCGCGCCGGGCGGCGTCGCGTCGCTGGACCCGCTCGTGCCGTCGTTCGCGCGCACGGTCGAGCACTGGAGCGGCGGCGGCCGACTGGTCCGCGTGCTCCACGACGAGCAGCGGATGCTGACGCCGGAGCGGCTCGCGGCGCTCGGCACGCTGAAGGGGCGGCTGGCCGGTGTGCGCTTCGCCGACTCGATCGTCGAGCCGCGCGTGCAGGTCGCCGACTTCCTCGTCGGCGTCGCCCGGCGGATCGCCGAGGACGCGCTCGCCGGCGACCTCGACCCCGAGCTGGCCGTGCTGCTGCGCCCGTACGTCGACCCCGGATCGGTCTGGGCCGACGAGGCGAGCGGGGCCGCGCTCGGTGCCCTGCCCTGATCACGGGCTCAGGAGGACCGCGGCGATCACCAGCGCGACGCCGACGCCCTCGGTCACGGTGGGGATCTGCGTGAGCACCACCACGCCGATGACGGTCGCCGTCGCCGGGAGCAGCGCGACCATCAGCGCGTACGTGCCACGAGAGAGGCGGCGCATCGCCAGCTGGTCGAAGACGTAGGGGATCACCGACGACGTCACGCCCACGCCGGCGGCGGCTCCCAGGAGTACGGGGTCGGTGACGGCGGGGAGGGCGTCGGCGACGCCGATCGGCGCGGCCAGCACCGCGGCGATCAGCATGGCCATCGCCAGCCCGTCGATGCCGGCCAGCCGCTCCTGCCGCGACACCCGGTGCGCGACGACGATGTAGCCGGTGAAGAGCACCATGTTGGCGATCGCGAAGGCGAATCCGGCCGGCGATCCGGACGCGCTGACCTCGGCCAGCGCCGCCACCCCGGCGACGGCGAGCACGAGCGCCAGCACGGCGCGGTGGCTCCGGGCGGCCACCGCCGCCAGCGCGATGGGGCCGGCGAACTCGATGGCGGCGACGGTGCCGAGCGCCAGCTCGTCGATGGCGAGGTAGAAGCAGGCGTTCATCAGCGCGAGCACCGCACCCCAGGCGAGGACGGTGGCTCGTTCCGTCCGTGGCGCTCCGGCCCAGGCCCGCCAGGGCCGCCGCCAGAGGGCGAAGATCAGCCCGGCCGAGACGATCCGCAACCAGGCGACGCCCAGCGGCTCGACCCGGGCGAACAGGAGCACGGCGAACGCCGGGCCCAGGTAGTGGAAGATCGCTGAGCCGATGAAGTAGAGCTCCGGGCGGACCCGTGGCATGCGGCCACCTCACCACGGGTCCTGCTAACGTGTCAATGTAGTTTAGACCGTTAGGTATGGAGGTAGGCCGTGGCGGAGGCGGTCGCGCTCGATCCGGGCGCGTACGGCGGGACGTACAAGCTCGTCGGCGGCGCGCCCGCGCTCGACTTCGCCAACCTCGTCAGTTACCGGGGCACGTCCCGCGAGCACGACTGGCTGCTGCCGCCGTCGAACCTCGCGGCGTGGGTGGCAGCGGTGGGTCTCGAGGTCGATCTCGAGGCCGTCGACGACGTCGCGGGGTTGCGCGAGGTGCTCGCCCGGGTGTTCCTGGCGGTCGCGGACGCGACGACACCGGCGGCCGCCGACGTCGCGCGGATCGGGGCGCTGGCGGGTTCCGCCGGGGCCGGGCGCCGCCTGGTGTTCGAGCCCGGCGAGCCGGCCGCCCGCTGGGCCGGCCCGGTTCGGTCGCTGCCGGTGGCGCTCGCCCGGGACGCGGCGGAGCTGCTCACCTCGGCGCAGACCCTCCGCCGCGTCACCGCCTGCGACGAGTGCCGCTGGGTCTTCCTCGACACCACCCGCAACCACAGCCGGCGCTGGTGCGACCCCGCCGACTGCGGCAACCGCTCGCGCCAGCGCCGCCACTACCAACGGCGCCGGACCGCCCTTCCCACGTGATGGCCGGCCGGCTCGCGACGGGCGGCGGCGGACGGGGGCGGGCTCGGCCGGGACGTTGTCGGAGGCGGCGGCTAGCGTCGCCGGTATGGATCTTCGTGACCGGGTGGCCGTCGTCACCGGCGGCGCGGCCGGAGCCGGCCGGGTCGTCGGGTCGGCGCTGGCCGCTCGCGGGGCCGTCGTGCTGGTGGCCGACGCCGACGGTGAGCGCTGCGCGGAGGCCGTGGCGGCGATCCAGCGCGACGGCGGACGGGCGGACCCGGTCGTCGTCGACGTGTGCGCCGACGACGCCGCGGAGGTGCTGGTCGCGGCGGCGTCGCGGCTCGGCCCGCTCGGCGTGCTGGTGAACAACGCCGGGGGCTGGGGCAGCGCCGCGCGGCGGTTCCCCGACGCGGTGCCCGGCGAGTGGGGCCGGGTGCTCGACCTCAACCTGCGCGCGCCCATGCTCCTCACCCAGGCCGTGCTGGCGCCGTTGCGGGCGGCCGGCGGGGGTGCGGTGGTCAACGTGGCGTCGGGCGCGGGGCTGGACCTGTCGCCGTACGGGTCGCCGGAGTACGGGGCCGCCAAGGCCGGGCTCATCCGCTTCACCGCCGCGGTCGCCGGGCTGCGCGACAGCCACGGCGTCCGGGTCACCTGCGTCGTCCCGGGTTGGATCGGCCTCGGCCGCGCCCACGCACAGCTCGCCGCCATGCCGCCCGAGGAACGTGCCCAGGTGCCGCCGTTCGTCCCGCCTGAACTCGTCGCCGACTCCGTCGTCGCCCTGGCCGAGGACGTCGACCTGGCCGGCCGCGTCCTCGTGCTGCGCGGCGGCCGGCCGCCGGAACTGCTCGACCCGGCGCCGTTCGAGTAGTCGCCCGGTCCGGTATGCGGCCGCGGTGTGCCGGCGTGATTCTCGCGCGCGTCGGGAGGGAGTTGTCCTCGCTCCGGCAGGGTGAAGTCCCTCCCGACGGCATCGATGGCGGTGACCGTCGTGGCGTCAGGTGTCGCCGTCGGCCGTGACGAGCCCGCTCGCCCAGGCCCAGCCGGCGACGGCGACCCGGTTGCGCACGCCGAGCTTCTGCTGGATGTTCGCGAGGTGGTTCTTCGCCGTGCCGGCGCTGATGAACAGCTCGGCGCCGATCTCGGCGTTGCTGAGCCCGCGGGCCACGAGACGCGCGATGTCGCGTTCGCGGTCGGTCAGGGCGTCGCCGGTGGCGGTCGCCGGGGCGGGTCGGCGCAGGTGCCTGAGCAGTCGCACGGTCACCTGCGGGCTGATCAGCGTGTCACCGGCCATGGCCGCGCGGACCGCCTCGACCAGCAGCGCGGGCCCGGAGCGCTTGAGCAGGAACCCGCACGCGCCGCCGACCAGCGCCGCGTCCACGTAGGTGTCGAGGTCGAACGTCGTCACCACGACGACGCGCAGCGGATCCGGGTTCGCCGGACCCGCCAGCCGCCGGGTCAGCTCGAGCCCGTCCATGCCAGGCATCCTGATGTCGGCCAGCACGACGTCCGGGCGCAGCTCCCGGGCCAGCCGCAGCGCCTGGTCGCCGTCGGCGGCCTCGGCGATGACATGCATGTCCGGCTGCGCGTCGATGACCATCCGGAACGCACTACGGATCGCCTCCTGATCGTCGGCGATGAGCACGCGCGTACTCACGACCCACCCCGTGCCGCCGACGGACCGTCCAGCGGCAGCCGCACGTCCAGCCGCCAGCGGCCGCTCTCGGGACCGGCTCGCAGACTCCCGCCC